>NZ_JBHUFC010000001.1:0-18223 GCF_042681125.1 Sphingomonas floccifaciens
GCCCGCCGCCTGACGGTCGATCTGCACGTCGAAGGTCGGCGCGCCGGACGTCTGTTCGGCACTCACGTCGCCAGCGCCGGGGATCGTGCGCATGACGGCGGCGATGCGCTTCGCCTGTTCGCTCATCGCGTCGAGGTCGTCGCCGTAAAGTTTGATCGCGACGTCGGCGCGAACGCCGGCGATCAGCTCGTTGAAGCGCATCTGGATCGGTTGCTGAATCTCTGTTCGGTTGCCGATCAGCGGCTTCATCCGCTCCTCGATGCGGCGAAGAATGTCCTCCTTGCTTTTCACCTCCGTCGGCCACTCGTTCTCCGGCTTGGGGATGACGTAGGTATCCGACGCATTGGGTGGCATCGGATCGGTGCCGAGGTCGGCGTTACCGTTCTTGGAGAAGACCAGCGCCACCTCCGGCAGCGTCTTCAATGCATTCTCGATCTGGAGCTGCATCTGCGTCGATTGGTCGATCGACGCAGATGGCACGCGGAAGTTGGTGACGGTTATGTCCTTCTCGTCGAGCTGCGGCATGAACTCCTCGCCGAGGAAGCCAAAGCTCAGCACGGCCGCGACGAACACGCCGACACCGCCCAGGATGAAGGGCATCGGGCGGGCGACAGCCCGGCCCAGCACGGGGGCGTAGCGTTCCTTGAACCAGCGGATCGGCTTCACTTCCGTCTCACTGACCCGGCCCTTGACGACGATCGCGATCATCGCGGGAACGAAGGTAAGCGACAGGACGAAAGCAGAGGCGAGCGCCACCATCAACGTGATCGCCATCGGCGCGAACGTCTTGCCCTCAACGCCCTGGAAGGTGAGCAGCGGCACGAAGACGAGGAAGATGATGAGCTGACCATAAACGGTCGGCCGCACCATCTCCTTGGCCGCGAGCGTCGTTTCCTCCATCCGCTCTTCGCGGGTGAGAAGCCGGCCTTCATGCTCCTGGCGTTCGGCGAGGCGGCGAAGCGCGTTCTCGACGATGATGACGGCGCCGTCGACGATCAACCCGAAATCGAGCGCGCCGAGGCTCATCAGATTGCCCGACACGCCCAGCCCGTTCATTCCTGCGGCCGTCATCAACATGGTAATCGGGATGACTGCGGCGGTGATGAGCGCAGCGCGGATGTTGCCGAGCAGCAGGAACAGCACGACGATGACGAGCAGCGCGCCTTCGGTCAGGTTCTTTTCCACCGTCGCGATCGTCGCGTTGACGAGCTTTGAGCGGTTATAGACCGGCTCGGCGAACACGTCGGGCGGCAGCGCCTTGTTGATCTGCGTCAGCTTCTCGGCGGCGTCTGTCGCGACGATGCGGCTGTTGTCGCCTACCAGCATCAGCACGGTCGAGATGACCGCTTCCGATCCCATGCGACTGCCGGAGCCGGTGCGGACCGCACCGCCGATCACCACCTGGCCCACGTCCTTGACGCGAACGGGGACGCCGTTGCGGGTCGCGACGACGGCTTCCTGAATGTCTTCGATCGACTTCAGACGAGCATCGGCGCGGACAAGGAAGCTCTCGCCAGCGCGGCGGACATAGTTCGACCCGGCGGAGAGGTTGGCCCGCTCCATCGCATCCGCCAGCTCCGTGACGGACAATCCATAGCTGGCGAGCGCGTTGAGGTTCGGCTCGATCAGATATTGCTTCACATAGCCGCCGTTGGAATCGACGCCGGCGACGCCGCGCACCGCCCGCATCTGCGGGCGGATGATCCAGTCCTGCACCGTGCGGAGATAGGCGGCCTTCGCCAGTTCGGTGGTCAGCCGCTCGCCCTCGGGGGTGAGGTAGCTGCCGTCCGACTGCCAGCCCGGTTTGCCGTCGACCGTCTTCAGGCCCTTGCCGTCGGGATGGCGGAAGGCGACCGAATAGAAGAAGATCTCGCCAAGCCCGGTGCTGAGCGGCGCGAGGATCGGCTGCGCGTTGGCGGGAAGGCTGTCGCGCGACTGTGCGAGCCGTTCCGTCACCTGCTGGCGCGCAAAGTAAATATCGGTGCGGTCGGTAAAGACCGCTGTCACCTGGCTGAAGCCATTGCGTGAGATGGAGCGGGTCATCTCAAGCCCTGGTATTCCGGCAAGCGCCGTCTCCACCGGGAACGTCACCTGCTTCTCGATGTCGACCGGCCCCAGCGTCGGCGCGAAGGTGCTGATCTGGACCTGCCGGTTGGTGACGTCGGGCACGGCGTCGATCGGCAGCTTGGTGATCTGCCAGAGGCCGAAGCCGATGACGACGAGGGTCAGGAAGGCGACAAGCCATCGCATCCGGACCGAAAGGGAGAGGATGCGGCCGATCATTCCGCCGACTCCTTCTCGATCTCGGCCTTGAGAAGGAAAGCGTTGGTGGTGGCGATCTGCGTGCCGGCGGCAAGGCCGCCGGTGATCGCCACCATCCCGCCCGATCGGCTGCCGATCTGAACCGGCTGCGCGCGGAAGCCCTGGCCGGTGCGGACGAACACCACGCTGTCGCTGCCAAGCGTCTGCACCGCGTCTTGCGGCACCATCACGCCGCTCTTTGCGGCCCCGCCACTGGCGAGGATGCGAGCCTGAACAAGCTGGCCCGGGGCAAGCGTGCTGCCGCCGGCGGTCGGCGTGACGACGACCGTCGCGGTCCGCGATTGCGGATCGACGACGCCGGTCGCCGAACGCACCCGCCCTTCTATCGTGCGACCGTCTGTGGTGGTCAGCTCTACCCTGTCGCCTTCTCGGACACGGCCAGCATCGGCAGGCGGGACGCTTGCGGTAATCTGAAGCCGGCTCGGATCGGCGACGCGGAACAGCTCGGTTTCAGCCGCGACGAACTGGCCGAGATTGGCACCGGCATTGGTAACGCGCCCCGAAACGGGGCTGACGACCGCAACCGATCGACCGTCGCCCGACACGCGAGCCGCGCCCGCGGCGGCGCTAGCCCGGCGAGCGTCGGCCTGGGCGACGGCAAGGTTGGCCTGTGCCGATTCATAGTCGGCGCGGGGTGTCACACCCTGCGCGAGCAAACCGCGCTCTCGTTCGAGCTGACGCGCGGCGAGGGTGACGCGCGCGGATGCGGCCGAGCGATCGGCTGCGATCTGCGAAGCATCGCGGCTCTCGACCAGAGCGAGCGTCTGGCCGGCTCGCACGGGATCGCCGATGCGGACCATGATACGGCTGACCGTGCCCGGTGCGCGCGCGGTCAGCACCGCCTCGGCGTCGGGCGTCGCCTCGACCGTAGCGGAGGCAAGGATCGCGGCGTCCAGCTCGCCGGAGGCCGCCGGGGCTACAGTGATCTGCGATGCCGAAAGTGCCTGCTGCGTCATCGCGACCGTGTTCGACGGCTTGGCTGGCGCTGCGGCCTCCGTAGGAGCAGGGGCAGGGGCGGGCGATTGGGTGAGGCGCGCAGCGCCGAACCCAAGCGCAGCGGCAGCGACCAGGCCAATGGCGGCGCCGGTGTAGAGACGATTTTTATCGGTCATTGCACCGCTTCTCCGGTGATGGTGAGGCCCTGCAGACGGGCCAGATTGGCGCGAGCGTCGAGGCGCGCTGCGGCGGCGTCGAGGATGACGCCACGGGCGACCCCGAGATTGTGACGCGCGGCAAGGAGTTCGATCAGCGGGCTTTTGCCCGCCTCGTAGGCCACGCGAGCGAGGCGATAGCCCTCTTGGGCGGTCGCCAACGTCCGCTGCGCGGCAGCGGCGCGAGCGTCGGCTGCCTCTACCAGTGCGAGACCAGCGCGTGTCCCCGCCTCGGCTTCGAGCCGGGCTGCTGCGGCACGCGCCTCGGCACCTTGCAGTTCGGCACGTGCCGCCGAGATGTTGCCCCGGTTGCGATCGAAGAGGGGCAGCGGGACGGATATGCCGGCAACGACGGCGGGGCCGCTCGCGACGCGAAGCTGGCGCACGCCGAGCTGCGCGGTGACGTTGGGGATGGCGAGGCGCTGTTGCACCGTCACCGCTCGCGCTGCGGCGTCCCGTTCGGCTTCTGCAACGCGCACCATCGTCGCCTGCATAGGGTCGATGGGGCCGAACGCCGGCTTGGCGTCGAGCCGATCCAAGAGTGATTCCGACAGGCCGGTGAAGGGGGTTGTAATACCGGCCAGCGCGGACAGGCGTGCCAGCGCGGCCGTCTTGAGGGCGCGCGCGTTTTCGAGGTCGGCCTGAAGCGTGTTGAGTTCTGTTTCAGCCTGCACCTGCCGGAGGCGGGCTTCCTTGCCAGCGCCGACCAAGGCGCGGGCCACCTTCAGGTCGTCGGTCGCCTCCTCAACTTCGTCCTCGGCAATAGCGATGCGCCGATCGGCGATCTCGGCGCCGGCATAGGCGCGTGCCAGCTCGGTCGCATAGACAAGGCGACCATCGCGATTGCGCGCCTGCGCCGCGACGATGCCGGCTTCACCGGCGGCGATCCGGGCTGATCGCTTGCCACCCAGCTCGATGGGCTGATCGATCTGGAACGTCGTTTGCTGCTGGTTGCGCGCGTTGCGATCGAGGTCGCCCGCGAAATTTTCGGCATAGACGTTGATCGACGGGTTAGGCCGCGCGCGAGCTTGCTCGGCAAGGCCCCGCGCGCGGGCGACGTCGGCTTCCAAGACCGTGACGCGGGGCACATCGCGCGTCTGGTTCAGAAGCTGTGCGAAAGGGGGCGCGGTCTGCGACCACGCTGCACCCGCGGGCCATAGCGCCGCGAGCGTGCCGGCCAGCGCAAGCACGCGCTGCCGGCGATAACTGCCGTTCATAATCCATAATCCTCCAGGGGTAAGTCTGTCGGCGCGTCACGCGCCGGCGAGACTCATCCGCGGGGAGGGCGCAGGAGCTTGGAAGGATCGATACCGCTCGCCAGCGATGTGGTGAGGATCGACCACGCGCGAGCGGCGACGATCGCCGGCACTTTCGCAGTCGTCGGCCCGTCGAAGGCGACCCAATGACCAGCGGCATGAGCGAGAACATGCACCGGACTGTCGCCGCCAGTCTGCTTGGCGGGAGCGTGATCGTTATGCTCGGCCGCAGCCGCATGGTCATGGTCATGGTCGACGGCGGCGACTTGCACGGGCACATGGTCATGGACCATCGCGCTGTGCCACGACGACGCCGCGACGAGGCCGAGCATGGCGACGAGCGCCAGCACGGCTCCGAACAGCGCGGAAGAGGAACGACGCATCGCCATCGTGCGCAGCGTAGGCGGACGTTGGGAACGGGGCAAGGAAATCACTTACCCGGCCATTTTGGATGGCGACGGTCGATCACATAGGGATGTTCGCCGTGGCTGTGGACCGCGAGATGCGGATCATCGGCGGCGAGGTCGCTATGTTCATGCGCGATCACGTCGGGGTCGTTCGCGGGCCATATACGGACGGCGACGAGGGTGCCGATCGCAGCAAGAACGGCCATCGCACCGAACGCCGCCTCCATTCCGACGCGAGCGCCGAGCTGGCCGACGAGCGGATAGCAGACCAGCCAGCAGACGTGGCTGAGTGCGAATTGTGCCGCGAACAATGCGGGGCGATCATCGGCGTTCGCCGACCGACGTAGCAGCCGTCCCGATGGCGTGACGCTCGCTGAATAGGCGACGCCCAGCACCAACCATCCGCCGAGCAGGACATGCCAGTAGGCCGGGCCTGGCTGCATGATGGCGGTGATCGCGGCGAGGGCCGCGAGCGCCAACGTCAGGATAGCGGCGGCGACCAGCATGACGGTCCGATCCGCAATCCGATCGAGGATACGAGGCAGGGTCAGCGCAGCGGTGATCGAGCCGCCCCCGAAGGCGGCGAGGGTCAACGCGACGTCGCGCTGGCTTAGGCCCATGCCTTTCACGATAACGACGGTGTTGACGATCACCATTGCGCTCGCGGCGGCAGCGGTGAGGGTCAGCGCCAGCAATCCGCGCAGGCGAGGCGTCGCGAGGTATATACGCGTGCCCCGCGTCGTCTTGTCGTAGATGCCGCCCTCGGCCTCAACCGGCGCCGGTCGGGGCAGGACGGTCGATACGACCAGCAGCGCCGACGCGACAAAGCCTATCGCGGTGCCCGAGAACAGCCAGTGGTAGCTCATCACCGTCAAAAGACCGGCCGCGAGGATCGGGCTCGTCAGGCTCTCCATGTCATAGGCGAGGCGGGACAGGGACAGCGCGCGGGTATAGTCGCGTTCCTCCGGGAGGACGTCCGGGATCGTAGCCTGAAAGGTTGGCGTGAACGCGGCCGATGCCGATTGCAGGACGAAGATCAAGATATAGACCTGCCAGACTTGGTTCACGAACGGCAGGCAAATGGCGACACCGGCGCGGATCACGTCCATTCCGACCAGCAAGGCACGGCGTGGCACGCGATTGGCGAACGCGCCGGCGATCGGCGCGACGCCGATATAGGCGACCATCTTAATCGCAAGCGCAGTCCCCAGCACCGCCCCGGCACTGCCGCCAGCTATGTCGTAAGCGAGCAAGCCGAGCGCGACCGTCGCCAGTCCCGTTCCTACAAGCGCGATGATCTGCGCGAGGAAAAGGTGCCGATACGTGCGGTTGGCGAGGACACTGAGCATGATCGCGCTATATCCCCCCGGGGGATCGAGTCTATCCCCCCTGGGGGATACTCGACAGCAGCCCCTCACGCGCACTAAATAAGGGGATGGCCCATCACGCTCACACCAGCCACCCCGCAATCGTCAAACGGCTCAACCGCGTCGCTGGTCATCTGCGTAGCATCGTCGGCATGATCGAAGAGGAGCGCCCCTGCGTCGATATTGCGCAACAGCTTCAAGCGGTCGAAAACGCCATCGCCAGCGCCAAGCGCGCGCTCATCAACGATCATATCGACCATTGCCTAGTCCATGCCGAAGAAGGTGAGGGGACCAAGGCGGCGGTGGAGCAGTTCCGCGCGATCTCAAAATACTGGTGATGCGCCGCGCGGCGAGGGGTGTGCCACGTGGCACACCTCCTGAAGACCGCTACCGGGCGCATTAGGCCCAGATCGCTTCCTGATCCCAGCCTTCGAGAAACCCGCCCTGCGCGGCGCTGGCGAATGGCATTTCGGGGAAGGAAAGCCAATGTGCTTTCATCCGGCCACTCCACGATGTGCCCGGATTGATCCGCTTGGCGAGATAGGAGGCAACTGCCGCCGCGCCATAGACACGGTTCCGCTGCACGACGTCGTTGCCGATATGGACCATGCGCGGCGCCTCGAACGCTTTGGGCACCTGGGGCTGGTTGATGATGCCGGTATTCCACAGCCGGGAATGATGCGCGCTGATGTTGCGCACGAAGGCAAGGCTCTTGATCCAGCTCACCAGCGTGTCGGGGAGCAGATTATAGCGTTTTGCGATGGCGAAACGGTCGTTGGGATGCGCCATTTCGAGCAGCCAGGATAGCGTTCCAAAATCCCATGCCTCGACAGCCATCCAGATCGGCATTGGCGGCGTGTAGGTATTGTAGAACTCCGACACCCAATCGTCTTTACAGCGGTCGACGGAATCGTCCGCCTTCGCCAACCAGCACAGGTGCCGGGTCGTGCCTTTAAAATTAGCGTTCGCACGATTGGGATCGAGGTAGGCGACCGATCGATGGGCGAACAGGTCACGATTCCCGAGCGCATGGGCGAGATCGACGCGCAGCGCGACTTCGATCCGTTCGATGGCATCGAGGAAGAGCAAGCGGAGCTGCTTGTCGAAGAGATAGAGATCGACGGCATGGCGAAACTCGGCACCGGCTTGAAACTGGTCGGTGCGAATGGTGCGCGTGGCATCGTCGGGATCGGGGATGCGCTCTTGCAGCGGTTGCCAATAGGGCGACAGGCGACCGTAGCCGATTCGCTCAAGATGGCGGATGGCTTTGGCTTGGTCGGTGACGCCCAAACCGCGGCCTTCAAGGAGGGCGAGCTGGTCGGCGAAGCTGAGATGGGGTTTGGCGTAGGGCGGAAGCATCGCCCCAGATATGAAGAAGGCCGCCCCTTGATGCCATAGGCAACAGCGGGGACGGCCATGTTGTCCTCTATCTAGATGTTCGGGTCTGAGGATTCAATTAAAAATTGACGGCGGGTCGCCGCGTGACCGCTCGGGCGAGGCAAACGCGCTCCGACAAATTTTGGGGGAGGCAAATCTGTCTCCGCCCTATATGCTTCCTTATCCTGATTACACGGTATCGTGTTTACGGGCTCACTGTGCTTCGTGAGACATTGGTGCCTCCCTCACTAGGGACAACAATGTCTCCGAGTGGGCGACGTTTTTGTCTCCCCACCCCCTCTGGAAATGGTGCGCGAATGTGCTATTTCCACCATCATGAGCAAGCAACCCGACGATACCACAAAGGAGGCAGGATCGAACGTCTTTTCGATCGCGGCGGTGGCGAAGCCGAAGAAGCGGAAGGACAAGTGGCCGGATGCCGTCCTGTCGCGTGGCTACAGCATGATCCCGTCGATCCTGTTGTGGGGCCAGGCCAAGATGGGTCTGAAGCCTGACGAGTTGAACGTGCTGCTTCAGCTCATCAGCCATTGGTGGTCGGCCGATCACGATCCGCATCCTGCCAAGGACACGATCGCCCGCCGTATGGGCAAGGACGCACGGACGGTTCAGCGGCACCTGACCGCGTTGGAGACGAAGGGTTTCATCAAACGGGTCGAGCGCTTCAAGCGGCACAAGGGCCAGGACAGCAATGGCTACGATCTGTCCGGACTGATCGCCAAGCTGGAGACGATCGCGCCGGAGTTCGAGAAGGTGACGGATCAGAACAAGCGCCGACGCGCGAAGGCTGAGACGAAAACGGCATAGGTTTCAAGGATCGCGCGCCGCGAAAGCGGCGTGTGGGGCCGGTCAGTCCAAGGCCGGTTCGGAACGTAGGGATTGGCGCTTCGGGCAGAAGCATGGCCCCCTTCCAAAAGGGGTAATGACGCCGCCAATCCCTACGCTCGCTGATTTAGCACAGCGGGGCGCTGACCCCAAACCCCGGGGAAGCTCATGAGCTATACCGAAGAGACACGCCAATCGACCTGCCCTTCATGCGGCAAGCTCAACCATGTCATCGTGGCCTATGCCGGGGACTATCGGGCGTCACCTCAAGCTTTGTACGCTGAACAACGATTTTTCGGACATAATGTGAACATTGGTGTCAGGCAGCGGCGCGAAGGTACTGGTAGAGGGTTTCGCGGCTGATGCCCATGTCGCGCGCGATGGTCGCCTTGCGTTCACCGGCGGCAACGCGGCGGTGCAGATCGGCAATCATCTCATCCGAGAGCGACCGTTTCCGCCCCCGATAGGCGCCGCGCTGCCGAGCGATCGCAATGCCTTCGCGTTGCCGTTCGCGGATCAGGGCGCGCTCGAACTCAGCAAACGCACCCATGACCGAGAGCATCAGATTGGCCATCGGGGAGTCCTCCCCCGAGAAGGACAGGCTTTCCTTCTCAAACTCGATCCGGATACCTCGCTTGGTGAGGCCCTGGACCAGCTTGCGCAGGTCATCCAGATTGCGGGCCAACCGATCCATGCTGTGGACGACGACGGTATCGCCTTCGCGGGCGAAAGTGAGCAGAGCCTCAAGCTGGGGGCGGTTGACGTCCTTGCCCGATGCCTTGTCGGTGAAGGTCCGATCGAGCGACTGACCTTCCAATTGGCGATCCACATTCTGATCGAACGTGCTGACCCGGACATAGCCGATCCGTTGCCCCTTCACTGCGCACTCTCTCCATCAAAATGTCAGGTTGAAATCTATGATACGCAACGACATTCGTCAACAAATTCCGTTTAGTACCCTAATCTGACAGAAACCGCGGTAGCGCCCTGACGTCCGGTTAGGCTATACTCCAAGCTGACATCACAAAATCAAATCCCTCAAAGATGGCGTCAATTGCCTTGATGGGGTAAAAACTGGAGTGCTTCCAGGATGGGACATTCGGCAACGTCATCTCCAGTGCATCTGGCTAACGTGGTCGCCAGCGTCACCTCTATCTTCTGCAAATCTGCAATGCGGCGGCGGACATCTTCAAGGTGGAGTTCGGTTCTCGCCATAACCTCCGCGCAGGTTTGTGCACCGGTATCGGTGAGCGACAACAATGACCGTATCTCATCCATTGCATAGCCAAGGTCGCGCGCGCGCAGGATGAACTGCAACCTTTGCACCAGTTCCGGCGAATAGACGCGGTAGCCGTTGGAACTGCGAGGCGGCCCCGGCAGCAATCCCACCTTCTCGTAATAGCGGATGGTTTCGAGATTGCAGCCTGTTTTCCGGGCAAGCTGGGCACGCAAGATGCCGACCTGTTGCTCCATGAAAATACCTCTTGAGTCTGTAGTGGCTACAGAGCCTACACTGCGAATCACTCAGTTGGAACAAGGGATTCAAGCCATGGTCTCAACGCCGGAAGCGGGACAGCCAGCCCTCACCGAAAACCACGAGCCGAAGCAGGCAAACTGGGTTGCGGCGGGCGCATTGATCGGCGCGGGGCTCGCCTCGGCTTGCTGCGTCGTCCCGCTACTGTTGGTTATGCTCGGAATTTCCGGCGCGTGGATCGCCAACCTGACGGCGCTCGAACCTTACAAGCCCTACGTCGCAGGCGTAACGCTCGCGCTGCTCGGCTACGGCTTCTGGCATGTCTATTTCAAGCCGAAACCGCCCTGTGAAGACGGTTCCTACTGCGCTCGTCCACAATCGGCTTGGACCACCAAGGCGGTGCTGTGGCTGGGCCTTGCCGTCGCCATCCTGGCGCTCACCATCGACTGGTGGGCACCCTGGTTCTATTGAAAGGAAATACCCATGAAAAAGACAGTATGTATCGCTATGGCCGTGCTGGCTATGGCTGGCGGCGGGGTCGCCTATGCAGTTAGTGGCACGGCGCAAGATCGCCCCGCGGCTACCGCAACCGCTCAGAAGCAAACCACCTTTGCCATAGAGAACATGACCTGCGCCACCTGCCCGATCACCGTGAAGAAGGCGATGGAAGGCGTCGCCGGGGTAACGGCGGTCACGGTCGATTTCGCAGCCAAGACCGCGCGCGCAACCTATGACCCGCGCCGCACCAATGCTGCTGCGATTGCCGCTGCATCAACCAACGCGGGTTATCCGGCGCGCGCTATTCAAAACTGAGCGGGGCGCCGCCAGCGCCTCAAGAAAGCGATAAGCAATGAACGACTGTTGCAACCGCCCCGGGCAGGAAGGATTTGACGTGGCCGTCATCGGCGCGGGTTCTGCCGGGTTCTCCGCCGCGATCGCCGCTGCCGATCTGGGCGCGAAAGTGGCGCTCGTCGGTCACGGCACGATTGGCGGCACCTGTGTCAATGTTGGCTGCGTTCCTTCCAAGACGCTGATCCGCGCCGCCGAAGCGGTGCATGGTGGGCTTGCCGCCGCGCGCTTTCCCGGCCTTGGGGGCGCTGTCCAGATGGATGACTGGTCCGTATTGGCGGCGTCGAAGGACGATCTTGTCACGACGCTGCGCCAAAAAAAATATGTCGATCTGCTGCCCGCCTATGACGGTGTGAGCTATATCGAGGGCAAGGCACGCTTTGCCGATGGTGCGCTGATTGTCGGCGATGCGCCCATGAAGGTCGGCAAGGTCATATTGGCGATGGGTGCGCACGCCGCCGTGCCGCCGATTCCGGGGATGGACAGCGTGCCCTACCTAACCAGCACATCGGCGCTGGCGCTGGATCGCTTGCCCAAATCGCTGCTGGTGATCGGTGGCGGGGTGATCGGGGTAGAACTGGGACAGATGTTTTCGCGTCTGGGCGTTGCTGTCACCATCTGCTGCCGAAGCCGCCTGCTCCCCGAAATGGACCCGGAAGTGAGTGCCGCGCTGAAAAACTATTTGGAAGCCGAGGGCGTGCGGGTTTGCGCAGGTGTCGGCTATCAGCGTATCGCCCAAACACAGAGCGGGGTCGAATTGACCTGCGAGGGGCATTGTGACACCGTCGCGGCGGAACAGGTGCTCATCGCCACCGGACGCCGACCCAATAGCGACGGGCTTGGGCTGGAGGAGCGCGGCATAGTGCTTGCCCGTAATGGTGGAATCGTCGTCGATGACCACCTCGAAACGTCGGTTCCAGGCATTTACGCGGCGGGCGATGTAACGGGACGGGACCAGTTCGTCTACATGGCCGCCTATGGCGCAAAACTGGCCGCGCGCAACGCGGTGACGGGCAACCAATACCGCTACGACAATTCCTCCATGCCATCCGTCGTCTTCACCGACCCGCAAGTCGCCAGCGCCGGCCTCACTGAAACGACAGCACGGGCGCAAGGCCTGGACATCAAGGTTTCGCTGCTCCCGCTCGATGCTGTGCCAAGGGCACTGGCAGCACGCGATACGCGGGGTCTCATCAAACTGATTGCCGACAAGGCGAACGACCGTTTGCTGGGCGGCCAGATCATGGCACCCGAAGGCGCGGATTCGATCCAGACACTGGTGCTGGCGATCAAACACGGCATGACCACCCTGGAATTGGGTGCAACGATATTTCCTTACCTGACCACTGTGGAAGGCCTCAAACTGGCGGCCCAAACGTTTGATAAGGATGTCGCCAAACTGTCTTGCTGCGCCGGGTGATTGCTCGGGGATCAACCGGCAACGAATGGCCTCCCTCCAGTGCAAGCCGCTTTGGTGTCAATTTTGTTATTCGCCTCAGCGGGAGAGCAAAATGGCACGACGCCGACTTCTGACCGGAGACGAGCGCCGGCGCCTGTTCGATCCTCCTGTCCAAGAAACCGCGATCATTGGGCATTATACCCTTTCTGCGGAAGATGTTGAATTGGTTGGGCGCCGCTATGGTCCAGCAAATCGCCTCGGTCTGGCTGCACAAATCGCTTTGATGCGACATCCCGGCTTTGGTCTGCAACCCGAGATCGGGCTTCCCGACGTCATTCTTCAGTACCTCGCGGCACAGTTATTCGTCGATCCTTCCTCCTTCTCTGCATATGGTCAGCGCGCGCAAACCCGTACCGATCATGCCGATCTCGTGGCGCGTTATCTTGGCATACGCCCGTTTCGACGCGGCGACCTGGCACTTGCCCTGAATCTTGCCGCGCAAGCCGCCGAGTATACAGACAGAGGTGAACCGATTGTTCGCGCCCTCATGGTTGGCCTGAAGGGTGAGCGGTTCATTCTTCCGTCGGGCGACACACTGGAACGCGCCGGTCTTGCTGGCCGGGCACGCGCACGCAAAGCTGCCGCAGCCGCAATCGTCGAAGGCCTCAGCTCTGCTGAACTGACACGGCTAGACGAACTCGTAATCAACAACCCGGATTTCGGCATGACACCGCTGGCGTGGTTGCGTAATTTCGAAGAAGCCCCGACTGCGGCCAATATCAATGGCTTGCTTGAGCGCCTGCGCTATGTTCGCGGCATAGGTATCCACCCGGTAGTTGGGGGCGCCATTCCGGAATTCCGCTTTGCCCAATTTGTCCGCGAGGGCGGCGTGGCACCGGCATTCCTGCTTTCGGATTACAGCGTCAATCGCAGGCGGGCGACGTTGACGGCCGCAGTGATCGACCTTGAGGCCAGACTTGCCGATGCCGCGATCCAAATGTTTGACCGACTTATCGGCGGCATGTTCACGCGCGCGCGGCGTGGGCGCGAGCGTCGCTACCAAGATAGTATTCAGTCGGTGGGGCAACTCATGCGGCTGTTTGGCGCCACGATTACAGCACTTGATGAGGCTGTCCAGAATGGCGGCGATCCGCTCGAATTGATTGACGAAGCGGTGGGCTGGCACCGGCTTGTTGCGGCAAAGGCCCAAGTAGATGCCCTTGCTGATCTTGCCGGCGAGGACGCACTGGTAACGGCAACCGAGCGTTACGCCACGCTACGGCGTCTCAGCCCGGCATTTCTGGACACCTTCACCTTCAAGGCGTCTGGAACAGGGACGGCACTGATCAAAGCCATCGATGTCATTCGCGATGCGAACACACGAAAGTCGCGCGACCTTCCCGATGGCGTTCCACTGCCATTCCCCAATCGGCAGTGGAAGCGTCTCATCACCGAAAGCGGCCGTATCGACCGCCGACGTTATGAAATTGCGATCATGGCAACCTTGCGTGATCGTTTGCGCGCCGGTGATGTATGGATCGAGGGAACCCGCAACTATCAGCGCTTCGATGCCTATTTGCTGGGTCGGCGCGACGCCGCCAAAGTGGCGGATGTGCTTCCGTTCGATTCAAATGCTGCATCCTACCTCGCTGACCGGGCACGAAATCTTGACTGGCGGCTGCGCCGATTTGCCAAGCAGTTGAAAACAAACAAGCTTGAGGGAGTGTCGCTCGAACGAGACCGGCTCAAGCTTCAGCAAATGCCGCCTGTCACCCCACCGGAAGCTGAAGCCCTCGATCGCAAGCTCGATACCCTGCTTCCCCGCGTGCGCATCACCGAGCTGCTGCTTGAAGTCGCCGAACGCACTGGTTTTTTGAACGCATTCCGTGACCTGCGCTCAGGCAAGGAGCACGACAACCCCAGCACGGTACTCGCCGCAATTCTGGCTGATGGCACCAACCTCGGGCTGGAGCGGATGGCCAATGCCAGCGAAGGCGTCAGCTATGCCCAACTCGCATGGACCCACAACTGGTATCTTTCACCCGAGAACTATCAGGCCGCGCTGGCCATGATCATCTCAGCCCATCACGAATTACCCTTCGCGCGGCATTGGGGCGCTGGCACCAGTTCGTCGTCCGATGGCCAGTTCTTCCGGTCGGGGCGGAGCCGTTCAGGGGCGGCGGACGTCAATGCCAAATATGGCGCCGAACCTGGCGTGAAAATCTATTCTCACCTTTCCGATCACTTCGCATCATTCGGATCACGGATCATGTCCGCGACGGCAGGTGAAGCGCCTTACGTGCTCGACGGGCTTGTCCTGGGCGCCGGCAACCTTCCGTTGCATGAGCACTATACCGATACCGGCGGCGCCACCGATCATGTTTTCGCACTCTGCCACCTACTCGGGTTCCGCTTCGCGCCCCGGCTGCGCGATATTGGCGACCGCAAGCTGGGTTCGATCGCTGCGCCATCGACATACAAGGGCATCAAAAATCTGATGGGCCGCACCATCAAAACGGCAGCGATCGAGGCCGATTGGGATGACATCGTCAGGATTGTCGCCTCAATCAAGGATGGCACGGTGGCGCCGTCAGTAATCTTGCGAAAACTTGCCGCCTACAAACGCCAGAACAGGCTGGATTTTGCATTGGCTGAACTGGGCCGTATCGAGCGCACTTTGTTCACGCTCGATTGGCTTGAACAACCGGAACTGCGACGTGCCTGTCAGGCCGGTCTCAACAAAGGCGAGGCGAGGCACACGCTTGCCGCCGCCATCTATACCAACCGGCAGGGTCGGTTCACCGATCGCTCGCTGGAAAATCAGGAATTTCGCGCATCTGGGCTGAACCTGCTGATTGCGGCGATTTCCTACTGGAACACGGTCTATCTCGACCGGGCCGCCCAGCACCTCAACGCTGTCGGCACGACGTTCGATGCGGCACTGCTTGCGCACCTTTCTCCGATGGGCTGGGCGCACATCAGTCTGACCGGCGATTACCTCTGGGAGCAGGCCAGGCGACTTCCAGCAGGTGAATTCCACCCACTCAACGAGCCAATGGCGCGGTTGAAGCGTGTAGCGTAGCCCATGTTCCGCTTATGTCCGAGAAATCGTTGTCTGGCGAACAAACCTTGAGGTGACGCCTGGTAGCCGCAACAGGGTCGCTGCTTGTCGCATCAACCAAGCCCTGGCCCCAACCATCCCGGCCAACGACCGGTAAGGCAGGGTATACGGGGCTGGACACACCAAGCATATCCATTATGCTGGATATATGGAAAACGAGGATGCCATCTCGGCGCTGGGTGCTCTTGCACAAGGAACGCGCCTTGACACGTTCCGCCTCTTGGTACGGCACGAACCGGGCGGCCTGGCGGCAGGGGAGATCGCGCGTCAGCTCGACGTGCCGCAAAACACCATGTCGGCGCATCTCGGCATCCTCGCGCGCGCTGGCCTGGTCCGCTCCGAACGGCACAGCCGCTCGATCATCTACCGTGCCGATCTGGACGGCCTGCGCGCGCTGACGCTGTTCCTCGTCAAGGATTGCTGCGCCGGCAATGCGGAGCTGTGCGCGCCGCTCGTCGCCGAACTTACCCCCTGCTGCTGAAAGGACGCCCCGTGGCCGTCGATCTTATCATCTACCACAACCCCGAGTGCGGCACGTCGCGCAACACGCTGGCGATGATCCGCAATGCCGGCATCGAGCCGCATGTGGTCGAATATCTGAAAACCCCGCCCGCCCGCGCGTTGCTGGTCGAGCTGATCGAGCGCGCCGGCATGGCGCCGCGCGAGCTGCTGCGCGAGAAGGGGACACCCTATGCGGAGCTGGGCCTGGGCGACACGTCGCTGACCGACGATGCGCTGGTGGACGCGATGATGGCGCATCCGATCCTCATCAACCGGCCGCTGGTCGTCTCCCCGCTCGGCGTGAAGCTCTGTCGGCCGTCCGAAGCCGTGCTCGATCTGCTGCCAAGCGACCAGCTCGGCGCGTTCGCCAAGGAAGACGGTGAACAGGTGGTCGATGCTACGGGCCAGCGCGTCGCCTGATGCTTCTTGCCGTCCTGATCTTCGTCGCGACGATCGCGCTCGTCATCTGGCAACCCAGGGGTCTCGGGATCGG
Source organism: Sphingomonas floccifaciens (assembly GCF_042681125.1). Classification (NCBI taxonomy): domain Bacteria; kingdom Pseudomonadati; phylum Pseudomonadota; class Alphaproteobacteria; order Sphingomonadales; family Sphingomonadaceae; genus Sphingomonas; species Sphingomonas floccifaciens. The sequence continues at coordinate 16,561 of NZ_JBHUFC010000001.1, forward strand.
ATGGAGCGCGATGGGCGGGGCCGTCGTGGCGCTGCTCGCGGGCGTGGTCACGCTGTCCGATGTCCCGGTGGTGTGGGACATCGTCTGGAACGCGACGGCCGCGTTCGTCGCGATCATCGTCATCAGCCTGCTGCTCGATGAAGCCGGGTTCTTCGAATGGGCGGCGCTCCATGTCGCCCGCTGGGGCAGGGGGCATGGTCGCCGGCTGTTCGTCCTGATCGTGCTGCTCGGCGCGGCGGTGTCCGCGCTGTTCGCTAATGACGGCGCGGCGCTGATCCTGACGCCGATCGTCATCGCCATGCTGCGCGCGCTGGGGTTCAAGGACAAGGCGACGCTGGCGTTCGTCATGGCGGCGGGATTCATCGCCGACACCGCCAGCCTGCCGCTGGTCGTCTCGAACCTCGTCAACATCGTGTCGGCCGACTTCTTCAAGATCGGGTTCGGCGAATACGCGACCGTGATGGTGCCGGTCGACCTCGTGTCGATCGCGGCCACGCTGGGCGCGCTGTTGCTATTCTTCCGGCGCGACATACCGGCGGACTATGACGTGAGGGCGCTGCGTGCGCCGCGTGACGCGATCCGCGATGCCGCGACGTTCCGCGCGGGCTGGATCGTTCTTGCGCTGCTGCTCGCCGGCTTCTTCCTGCTCGAACCGCTTGGCGTGCCGGTCAGCGCCGTGGCCGCTGCCGGCGCGATCCTGCTGCTGGTGATCGCGGGGAGGGGCCATGTGATCCCAACGGCCAAAGTGCTGCGCGGCGCACCCTGGCAGGTCGTGATCTTCTCGCTCGGCATGTACCTCGTCGTCTATGGCCTGCGGAACGCCGGGCTGACCGACCATCTGGCGGCGTTGCTCAATCGCACGGCGCAAGGCGGTGTGTGGGGCGCGGCGCTGAGTACGGGCGTGATCGCGGCCGTCCTGTCGTCGGTGATGAACAACATGCCGACCGTGCTGGTGGGCGCGCTGTCGATCGACGCCACCCACGCCACGGGCGCGATCAAGGAAGCGATGATCTACGCCAACGTGATCGGCTGCGATCTCGGCCCCAAGCTGACGCCGATCGGGTCGCTCGCGACGCTGCTGTGGCTCCACGTCCTCGGGCAAAAGGGCGTCCGGATCGGATGGGGCTATTACTTCCGGGTGGGCGTCACGCTTACCGTGCCGGTCCTGCTTGTCACGCTCGCGGCGCTGGCATTGAGGATCACGATCGGATGACGGCACTGATCTACACCGGCGCCGCGCTCGCGGAGATTGCCGGATGCTTCGCCTTCTGGGCGTGGCTACGCATGGGGAAGTCGCCCTTGTGGTTGGCTCCCGGCGTTGTCTCGCTGATCCTGTTTGCATGGCTTTTGACCCGCGTGGAAAGCGATGCGGCAGGTCGCGCCTTCGCCGCTTATGGCGGCATCTACATCTGTGCCTCGTTGCTGTGGCTATGGGGCGTCGAAGGCGTAAGGCCAGATCGATGGGACGTGGGTGGCGCCGCGCTCTGCCTTATCGGAACCTGTGTCATTCTGCTCGGGCCGCGTGGGGCCTGATGAAGCTGACTGCCACACCTCTCCGTCCCGGTGAACTCGCCGGCCTGGCAGAGGCTCTCGATGTCGCGAACCTGCCGAACGCCGATCTCGCCGATCCAGGCCACCTGTTCTTCCGGTTCAAGGCCGATGG
>NZ_JBHUFC010000001.1:18289-376988 GCF_042681125.1 Sphingomonas floccifaciens
TCGTTCTCCCCGATCGCCGCGGACATGGCCTTGGGCAGGCGTTGGTTGCCACCCTCGAACAACAGGCCCGACACCTCCGGGTGCAGCGCCTGCATCTTCTGACCACGACGGCCGCGCCGTTCTTCCGGACGCTCGGCTATGCCGACACCGATCGCGGCGCGGCTCCCCCGGCCATCGCCGCATCGCGCGAGTTCGCCGCGCTGTGCCCCGCGTCGGCCGCCTACCTCGTGAAAGCTCTCTGATGCCGCTCCGCACGCTCGCCGATCCCGATACCATGCCGGCGCTCGATTCTGCCTACGTCATACAGCGGCCGGCGCTGGGGCTTGGCCCGCTCGATCCCGCACCGCGTATTCTTCTGCTCTATGGTTCGCTGCGCGAACGGTCCTTCTCCCGGCTGTGCGTCGAGGAAGCGGCGCGCCTGCTCCGGTTCTTCGGCTGCGAGACGCGCATCTTCGATCCATCGACTCTGCCGCTGCCCGACCAACATGCCGGCGATGACCATCCGGCCGTCCACGAGCTGCGTGAGCTGTCTTTATGGTCGGAGGGTCAGGTGTGGTGCAGCCCCGAACGTCACGGGCAGATCACCGGCATCATGAAGTTGCAGATCGACCATCTGCCGCTGTCGATGGGCGGGATGCGCCCGACGCAGGGGCGAACGCTCGCGGTCATGCAGGTGTCGGCCGGATCGCAGTCGTTCAACAGCGTCAACACGCTGCGCGTGCTGGGCCGCTGGATGCGGATGGTGACGATACCGAACCAGTCGAGCGTCGCCAAGGCGTTCAACGAGTTCGATGATGCCGGACGGATGAAGCCGTCGAGCTACTATGACCGGATCGTGGACGTGATGGAGGAGCTGGTGCGGTTCACGGTATTGCTGCGCCCGCATGCCGCCCAGCTCGTGGACCGCTATTCCGAGCGCAAGGAAGCAGGCGTGCGAATCGATCCGACGATCGATCTATCGAGTATCGCGACGGCCCCACAAAGTTAGCATCCAGGCGCGGGGAGGCTGCAGTGCACATAAGCAGATAGGATCAGCTCCCGATACCGAGAGCCATGCGGGCAGTTCGTCCCTGTCGTCGGCGATCCAGAAGCCGGCCCTAACCGTAAGACGCCACAGGCGTTATGTTTGAACGGACGATCTAACCCAGCTGCGTGGGCAGGATATGACGATGACCAATGCGATCATTCAGCCCGGCGCTAAGAAGGTGAAGACCAGCAAGACGCGATCCGGCAGCGTAACGGTGAGAGCGCCTGCGCCTTCCGAAGCGGTGGTCGAGCACAATGTAAGAGCCAGCACCCAAGCGCTCGACCGAGTGACAGAGCGATTGGCAAAGGCTGGCGTCAGGCTTTCCGTGAAGAAAAGCGTGCCGCTCTATTGGCTCGAGAGCGACAATCCCGATGTGATGATCCGCAAGCTGAACGGAAAAGTTGAGCGGGGTAGCCTCGTTGACGGTGTGTTCAAGGCAATCGGCTGATTACGGCGGTAGAGGCTACCAGGGTCGCAAGAACTCAAGAACAGGGCCAGGAAGGCCGCCCCTTGATGCCCAAGGCAAAAGCGGGGAGGCCATGTTGCTCGCATCCTACTGCATCTTCTGCGGCATTTGAAGAAACAGGCTGGCCAGGGAAACCGAGGGCCGCCTTGTAAGGCGGCCCCGGTGCTAGTTCCCTAAGCGGGAAACGGACAATCCAGTGGATGCCGCATGTCCCGATTTGATAGGGGTTGCCTCCTGGTTGGACAAGTCTCCTAGAAAGACGGATGTGCCACGTGGCACACCAATGGTCGTCGAAAGCACGAAGATTGGAGATTTTCAGGCTGAGCTGCTTGCCCTCGGTAGGGTCGACCTGCCGATCTTCGTGCTTTCGACGACCATCTCCAGCTTCGGTTATTAAAAGCTCGAACGCACCGCGAAAACGCTATCGGCAGCGAGGCGCCACCTCCGAGACGGCCAACGTAGTTCGTGCTTTTGAAAACCAGGCAAAGGCGCTGCACTAGGCTTCACGTCTTGCGCAACAGCGCCGCCTTTGTATCGTTGAGGATGCGCGAAAGCCGCTCACGACCAGAGCCCACCAAGCTGCTACCTTGGTGGGCTCAAACCATCGTTCATGAAGGCTGCTGTCTCAATGAGGCCGCCAACGACAAGAATCAGTATCCGAAATCCCGCGACAGGACGGCTCGTTACTGTCTACGGTGGCGGGGCTCTACGCGACAGGCTAACTCTCAAGGAAGAATTGGGCCTTGCTCGGCCCATTGCCGCGCAAGTTCTTCGGTCGGATCAATGACCGCGCAGGAAGCCCGCAGAAAGCCGATTGGCAATTGAACCAACGCCCGCCGCCACGATCGTCCCTGCTGCGATCCTTGTCGCTCTGCCTGCTCTGCTCGCGTTCCTGCCCCTGTTGGCGCATGCCGCCGACAGAGTGCTCGCCGGATCGTCATAGTGAGACAATTTGTTGTGTCGGCCCGCTCTGCCGATGACGAAATCCCAAAGCTCTCCAACTTTACCAACCCGCTTTGATCGCCGACGCGCGCTGAGACCAGCAGCATTTTTGAGAGAGCCGCCGCAGCGGTTGCACTTCCATGTCGCGGACAGGATCAGGCCGGTGAGCAGGAAGCGCACGTCGGTGGCGACCCGGCCGACGCCGAAGATCTCCCTTGAACCAGTTACCGCTCGCCATCACGACCATTGCCTCAATCAGCACCCTGAACCGGCCCGATTCGTGCCGGCGTCAGCTGGTCGCGCCGGTGGGCGTGATGGCCAGAGCTGAATCGGCATCGGGATGGCCGAGCAGCCTGAGCAGAATTTGCGAACAGAGGGCAGGGGGCACACGTTCGTCGCGCATTAGGTCGAATAGCGCGTCATCCTCAGGAGTCAGCGTCATGCCCTCGATTGCGAGATTTGCGCGAGCATCCTCATCGTCCTCGCGCCACATTGTATCCTCGGACGGGCTGCCGCGCACATAATCGAGCGCGCGAATTTCACGCCGCAGTGTGTCAAGGTCGATCATAGTCATGTCTCCCCTTTTGCCTCATCGAAGGCCCGCGTGCCGCGCCGCTTCCTCAGCCCAAGCTCGTCGCCGACAGGTTCGTACCACACCGTCCTACCATCCATGGAGCGCACGTAGGTGATCGCGCAATCGCGGCGGGGCGATCAGCGCTTTACGGCGCAATCTCGCTATCGAAGCGGAATGTGCCCGTCGCTGTTCTCGGGTTGATCGTGTCGCTTGGACCCTTGAGCCAATCACGTCGAGTATGTAGCTTAGCTGCGGTCAGGAGACCGCTCTTACGGTAAGACAGGCTCACAGTTTTACATAATCTATATTGTCGAGATTTCATCCATCATGTTTCGGTGAACTACCGGGCCCCAGTGGGTGCGCACTCGCCTGCAGCCTTCATGGCGCATCGTTGCGCCCAGCGGCGCTCCGTCTCCTCGACGGTGATCAGCCTCGGGGTATGAAAGAGTTTAAGCCACTGGTTGTTGCACTCGGCGCGCTCGATCACCGCGGCGGCGGCGACAAAGGCCGGATGATCCACGCATTGCGCGAGCGGCCTGCCTACCACGGCGACCGCTAAGGCCTCCGGATACGTCCCGTGAAGCGTCAGAACGCCATCGCTGTAACTGCCGCACGCGAAAGTGAAGTAGGGCGTCAGCACGCCGTTGTGGCAGAAGAGCGCGCCGAAATGGCCTTGGCAGCCGAAGTGCGCCCTGTCTCCGTCGTGGAGCGCCGCCTGCCGCTCCTCGCGGAAGACCTCGGCCGGGTTTTGGCCGGTCCGCTCGATCAGCGCCACCGCCACGTCACTGATCCAGCCGACTGAGCCGGTGCTTCTGATCACCTTCAGCCGCTCGACATTGCGGCGATGTCCGGTTCCGCTCTGCGCATGCATCCTGCCCAGCCGAGGCGTCGAGCCGACGCTCTCGATCCTCGACGGCGCCCACCACATGTGGATATCGAGCCGGATGTCGAGCGCCACGTAGGGAAGACGGAAGAGGTGCGACGGCGGCGCGTCGAACCGCAGCGGCTCCATACGAAGCCAGAGAGGAGCGGCTCCGCCGCCGAGGCGCGCCACATCGCGCTCGAAGCCCTCGCGCATCTTCCGATCGCGACGCAGCAGCTTGCGGCGATGCGTCCTGGCATGGACGAGCCGGTCAACCATGAGAGCGGCCACACGCTCCACCGGCGTCCAGGTGTCTCGGCGAAGCTGCCAGTCCTCGATGCCGATCGGTAGGACCATACCCCCGAGGTCGAAGTCTAGGACGTTTATCCCGAGGGTCGGCTCCGACACGTCGCCTTCCTCGCCGGCGAGCGTCACGCGGACATCGCGGCAATCGGGAGGCGCGACGCCGAGTCCGGGCAGGGCGGCCAGCAGGCGCCGCAGCTCGGCCACGAGCTTCCCCACCTCGTGTCCGGGCAAGATGGCGCCATCCCACGCGTCCATGTCGTCGACCAGCGGCTCGGCCTCGTTGGTGTCACGCTCCCCGTCCCATGGCCATTCGCCAACCGGGAGGTCGGACACGCCGTCCCAAGGGCGACCCAGCTAGCCGAGGCGGTTGTACTTGTCCCTCCTGATCCAGGAGGGTAGCCGCCGGATCCATGGCGCGACGTCGAAGGCGCGGAGCCTCCACCATTCGCGACCGGCCGCCATCCCGGTCACGATCCGCTCGCCGTCCGGTGCGCGGGTCAGATCATCCTCGGCGGCGAGTTCCGGGAGCGGCAGCGTGAGTTGCCTCCATGGCATACGCTTCGTCTCGGGATCGAGGCCCCGCGTCACGCGCGCACCGTCGCAAACTTATGCTTCAGTCCGTTGCGGGTCCCCGCAACCAACGGTGTAACACTAAAAGCCCCAGTCCCACCGGACTGGGGCTTTTGTGCGTTCTGCTCCCGCCGCTTCGCCGGCGAAAGACCGACCGCCGCAGCCTCGGCAAATGTCAGCATCTCGAACAGATCGCCGTGCAGCTGAATGTGGCGACGCTTCCCGCCCCGCTCATCGCCGGGCTGAACGACGATCCTGTCGATGAGGACGCGGATCGCCTCGCGTGCGACATTGCCCTCTTCCGAGCGCAAGTGCTGCTCGAGTTGCTCGACCGCTCGTTCGTAAACCAGCGCATAGTTGGCCGGCAGGCGCACGACGCACGACGACGACCGCGACCGCGGCGGTGGCCGCCGAGATCATGCCGAGTCGTCCGCCGATCAGCGAAATCGTGATGGCGATCGCGACCGAGGCGTACAGCCCCACGCGCGGATCGACGCCGGCGATAATTGAGAAGCCGATCGCTTCCGGGATCAGGGCAAGCGCGACGACGATGCCGGCGAGTACGTCGCGGCGGGCGGCGGTGCCGTCAGTAAACCACTGGCGGCGGTAGGAAGCGAAATCGAATGTCATGCGGGTTCCACATCAGGGCACATGGCGCGGCAGGGCGGCGCGGGTCGGTTGCATGTGTGATGTTGTCCGGCGGATCGGCGGCCGGCATAGCCACCCGGGGTCTCACCGGGTCCTTGCGATTGTCGCGGGCTTTAGGCGAAAATGTCGGGCGCGCGCAACCGCGACGCGATCAGGCCGATGTCGCGGTGACGTAGGAAGCGACGCCTACGTCAACGATCAGCGACGTGCCGATCGCAGCAGCTTCGCGAGTCCGCACGGACCGATCACGTTTGCAAATCAATGTCCCTCGCCCGGGAACGTTTCGACCCTAATCCGCCCTTTGCGCATCCAGCCAGCGGGCCGAGATGTCGCCCCGATGCCCATCCGGTGCCAGTGCCGCGCGGAGGGCGTCGAGCAGCGGTGGCAGTGCCTGGGTGAAGGCATAGGGCGGATTGATGATGAAGAGGCCTGCGCCGTTATAGATTCCGGGCTGGTCGGCATCGTACAGCCAATGCTCGACGTTCAGGAATTTCGGGATACCCAGCCGGCGCAACTGGCCCTTCCACTGCTGGTGGGTCAGGCGGTCCTTCAGCGGATACCAGACGACGGTCACGCCATGCGCCCATTTGCGGTGCGCCGCGGCGAGAGTGGCGGTGATGCGGGCGCGCTCGTCGGTCTGCTCATAGGGTGGATCGACGACCACCACGCCGCGCGCCGTGCGGGTCGGCAGCATCGCCAGCCAGAGTTCATAGGCGTCGCGCTCATGCACGGCCGCCGGCGTACCGCGCATCGCGCCGCGCAGGGCGTGCGCATCCTCGGGATGTTTTTCGTTGAGGATCAGCACGTCCTGCGGGCGCAGCAGTTGCGCCATAACCTGCGGGGAGCCGGGATAGAGGTGCGGCTCCGTCCCGACATTCACGGCGCGAACGGCGGCGCGATAGTCGTCGAGCAGCGGGTTCGCATCGGCAAAGGCCCGCAGCACGCCGTACGCGGCCTCGCCGGTGCGCTGCGCCTGTTCGCCGCCGAGGTCGTAGAGCCCGCAGCCGGCATGGGCGTCGATCAGCGTCAGCGCGCCCGGCTTCTGCTGCAAAGCCCGGACCAGCGCGATCAGCAGGCTGTGCTTCACGACATCGGCGCTGTTGCCGGCATGGAAGGAATGACGATAGTTCATGGCAATCCAAATCCTGTCATCGCGGATATGCGCTGAAGGTGCCGTCGCTTGGGCTGGAGGTCTCCTCGAACCGACCCGGCGCGATCCCCGCGACGGACCAGTCGCCGATCGACCAGCGGACCAGCCGCAGCGTCGGCAGCCCGACCGCCGCCGTCATGCGACGCACCTGCCGGTTGCGGCCTTCGCGGATGGTGATCCTCAGCCAGGTGTCGGGGATCGCCTTGCGCTGGCGTATCGGCGGATCGCGCAGCCAGAGGTCCGGCGGGTCGATCCGGACGACATCGGCGGGCAGCGTCATGCCATCCTTCAGCCGGACGCCGCGACGCAATGGGGCCAGGTCCGCCTCCTGCGGATCGCCCTCGACCTGCACGAGATAGGTCTTGGGCATCTTGAAGCGCGGGTCGGCGATCCGTGCCTGCAACCGCCCGTCGTCGCACAGCAGCAACAGCCCTTCGCTGTCCCGATCGAGCCGCCCGGCGGGATAGACGCTCGGCACCGCGATGAAGTCCGACAATGTCGCCCGGACCGTCGGCGATCCGCGATCGGTGAATTGCGACAGGACCCCGAAGGGTTTGTTGAACAACAACAGCCGGCTCATGCCGCGCCCATATCGTCCGCCCGCGGCAATGTCTTCCGAGCTTTGGCGGTCAGGCCGAGTTCCGGGCAATGGCAGCGGCGTCGGGGCGACGAATAATGTCCGCGCCGCCCGGTCGCGGATTTGCCTTGCTAGAAGTCGAGCGCGAGCGCGGCGACCAGCCGTCCCTTGCTGTCCTCCTCCGCCAAGCGCCCGCGATAGCGTGCATCGACCCAGGCGAGGGACAAGGTCACGGGGCCGGTCGCGAAATCGGCGCCGACCAGCCAGTCGATCTTGGGTGCATCCGTGGTGGTGTTGACCCCCGCTTCGCGACCGAGATGGGCTCGCACGGTGACCGGTACCCGGGGCAGCGGCGTCGAGACGTCGGTGAAGACGTAGAGGCCGTCCGTGTCGCCCAGCTGCGCCTGGTGCGGAGTGTAGCTGATGCCGAGCTTCACCTCGCCATCGCCCACGGCGTGAGCGCCGCTGCCATAGATTTCCGCGCTGCTGACGTTGTCGGCGCCGGGGTACAGATAGGAGATGATGCCGACATCGACGCTCCATCCCGAGAGCACGGTGCGGTAGCCGCCGTACACGTCCACTTCCGTATGCGCGCCTTCATAGGCCGCGATCGTCGAGCCCCAGAGGCCGGCGTAGATGCCGGACGGGGCGGTCGCTTCCACCGACCCCTGAACCGCCGGATCACCATCAGTCTGGGTGATGCCGCGGAAGCGATAGTCGCTGACGGCGGACAGGTTGATGTTCACGACCGGCGTGTCGCCCGTGATCCGCTTGCCGTCGGGAATTGCGTCGGGATCGCGGTTCGGGCGCGGCCCATTGGTCTGGACAGGGGGCGTGGGCACGGGAACGCCATCGGTCGGCGTCGGTAGCAGGAACGCTACCAGGGCAAGCGGAATCATGCGGCCTCCATCTGGCGAAGAAATATGGCGATGTCGTCGTTCAGGGTGCCGAGCATCGTCGCCAGGTCCATGGCGACGGCATCCATGCGATCCGCGGCGTCCAGGCCGACGGCGATCGCCGAGCGTGCATCGGCCACCGCAGCCGCGGTATTGCGACTTTCGGCGGCGACCGCATCGATGCTCTGCCGGATGGTCGAGGCGCCCTGCACCTGCTGCTGGACGACCGTGGTGATGACGCCGGTGGCGAGTTCGGTCCGCGACAGGGCGGACGCGACCGTCCGGGCGGCGTTCGAGGTGTCGGCGGTGCGGCGCATCAGCGTGTCGAGCTGATCGGCCACCAGCCGGGTCAGGCCGGCGGTATGATCGGCCAATGCCTTCACCTCGTTCGCGACGACGGCAAAGCCCTCGCCCGCGACACCGGCGCGCGCCGCTTCGATCCGCGCGTTGAGCGCGACCAGGTTGGTCTGTCGGGACAATTGGTCGATGCCGCCGACGATCCGGCCGATCTCATCCAGCGACGCGGACAGGGCGGTGATGCTGACCTGCACCTGTTCGCCGTCGTCGCTGGCGCGCTGGACCTCGACCAGCGCGGCGCGGGCCTCCTCCTCGATCTCGCGACCGGTGTCGGCGAAGGCGGCGGCCTCTGGCGTCAGCTTGCCCATGCACCGTTCGGTCTCCTCCGCGGCACGGGTGGCGACGTCAACCAGTTGTCCCAGCCCGCGGCCCTGGTCGCGGACATGCTCGGACGCGCCCGCCAGACTTTGCGCCTGGCCCTGCATGGCGCGGAGCAGCGGCGACAGCTTCGCGTCGAGCTGCTGTTTCGCGTCGCTCAGCGCCGCCTGTCGGGTCGCGGCAAGGCGCCGGTTCAGTTCGTCGTTCTCGCGCCTGACGTTGCGGACGATCACTTCCAGCCGTTCGCGAGCGGCTGCTTCGGCTGCCGCCGCGCCGGATCTGGCGGCCTTCAGGTCGGCCAGTGCGTGTCGCGCATCCTGCGCGTCGGTCGCGGACTGGCGCATCGCCGCGTCGGTCTGCTCGATCGCCAGGCGGCAGCGGCGCAGGATTCGACTGCCGATCAGCGCCATCGCCAGCAGGAGCAAAGCGAGCGGCGGCAGGCACATCGTGCGCAGCGCCGTTCCCGGCCGCTGCACGGACCAGGCAAGGTGGCCGAGCGGACGACCGTGCGGATTGCGGAGCACGGACATGCCGGGCGCGGACGCGGTCGACGTGGCCTTCGCGTCGAAATGCAGGCCGGTCAGTCCCCGTTCGGCGCCGAGAGCGCCAAGCTGCTCGGACGTCAGGATATCGACGAACAGCAGATAGGATGCCGGTCCCGAGGGCAAGCTGACCTTGCCGGGGTCCGGCACGATCGCCGCAATGCTGAAGGCGGCCAGCTGGTCGCCGATGCGAACCAGGCCGCCGCGGCGATGATCCTCGCCGACCGGCTTTCGGCGCAGTTCCGCCACGGCTTTCGTCAGCGCCGGCCCCATCATCGCGAACGGGTCGATGCGCGCCTGCGACAGGCGATCGCTCGCGTAGATCGCCCGGTTGCGGCCATCGATCACGAAACTGTGTTCATAGCCCTGCGTACGAAACAGATAGGGGCCGATGTTGTCGCTCGCCCATTCCGGGTCGAGCGCAATCACCAGATTGGCGACCGAATCGTCCCAGGTCGCGTAATCGCTCTGGTTGCGCCGCATGAAGTCGAGCCGGCCCGTCACCACCAGATTGGCGAGCTCTGCTTCGCGCTTCGCCTCCTGCGCATCGGACTTGACCGTCAGCCAGATCAGCAAGGCGAGGATGATGACGCCCGCTGCCCCCATGATCGCGCAGAGCGGATACAGAAAATGGCGCCGATAGCTGCGGAGCGACGCGCGATCATGTCCCTCCGCCATCGCTGTCGTGCCATCCTGCATGCAGAGGCTGATGACAGCGATACCTTAAAACCGAGATAATTGCTTTGAATTGTATAGTTTAATTTCTGCCGGCGAATCCGGCATCATCGGGCGATGCCATCCCGCGGGCGGCGGATCATGCCGGCGTCCCCTGCGTAATGCGACCACGCTCAGGCTGCGCGCGCGGCGAGCCCATGCCGCCGATGCCGGGCTAGACTAGGAGCGAATGACGCCGGCCGAGGGCTATCCGGGGCGGACGGTCCCGGCCGCACAGCTGCAAGACATCACTTCGGAGCGGTGTCGCCGGGATAGCGGTGGGCGGGATCGACTTCCGCCGGGGGATTGGTCGGTGCGGGGCGTATGTCGCCCGGCTTTGGCGCGGGTTTCGGCGTGGGGCTGGGGGCGGGAATGGTGCTGCTCCTCGAAGCGGTGGGCGTGTCCTGCGGCGCGCTGCACCCGGTGGCGACCGGCAGGACCAGCGCGAGACACATCAGCCGGGCAGGGTGGGGCAACGCCAGTCTCCGATCGAAATTCATGCGCGCAAGCTATCGGGCAATATCGCCGCGGCCAAGCCCCGTCCGCTGCTCCAATGGCTGCTGGCCTAATTAATCGGGCGTTGACGAAGGCCGGCCGGCGTGAAATATCTCCTGTCATCGACCTGGGGCAACATCCTGAATTGCTTTGGGGATTTCGGTTGTGCGGCGGTCTTGGGAGGGGCTGCCGAAGTATGCGGCGGGCGTGTGTCCTGCCGACCGGCGCCGGTCTGCGGACCGGACGCGCAGTCCCTTTGCGGGGGCTCGTAAAGACAGACTGTCGTTGCCTGCCGCCGGGTGTGGCCGGGGAAGCGTCGGATACGGCGCGGTGCCCGTCCGCGTGCGCGGTTCGTGACGGAATCACCAGGACATGTACGGGAGAGTTTGTAGATGATTAGCGAGATCTACCGGGCCGAGGATCAGGTCCAGCACGAAGCGAACGCCGCCATCTGCGGATGCCCGGCCTGCACGGGCACGGCGGGCGACGCATCCGACGCGGTCGGCGCCTCGATCGACCCGCTGGCGGGCGGCACCCTCAACGGCAAGCCGATCTGGACCGCGGATCAGGTCGCCGCCTACCTCAACCGTACCGGCGCCGCCTATGGCAGCAAACCGACCGACGCGGTCCAGCAGGGCGACAGCGATATCAAGACGATCACCTACGGCTTCTTCGCGACGCAGGCGGAACTGGCCAACAACGGCTATGTCTATCAGTCGCCGGCCGACGGAAAATATTACGGCCTGGCCGAATATTTCAACTTCGCCGCCTTCAACGATATCCAGAAGTCTGCCGCGCGCGAAGCGATGCAGTCGTGGGACGATATCGTCGCGGTGTCGTTCGTCGAAACCAACGTCAACAACGCCGACATTACCTTCGGCAACCTCGCGAACGCGCCGACGACCCAGGCCTATTCGCGCCTGCCGCTCGACCGCATCTTCGCAAACGACGCGGTCAACGCGCAGTCGAAGGAGATCGCCGGCGACGTCTGGATCTCCGCCAGCCAGCAGAGCAACTTCCGCCTGGACGAGGGCGGCTACGGACTGCAGACGCTGACGCACGAGGTCGGCCACTCGATCGGCCTCAGCCATCCGGGCGCGTATAATGCGGCACCGGGCCTCTCGATCACTTATGGCGCCAATGCGGAATATGCGCAGGACACGCGTGCCTATACGATCATGTCCTATTTCGAGGGCAGCTCGATCTCGGGCACGCGCCACTTCGACTTCCACATGTCGACGACCGCCTATGCCGGCGTGCCGCTGATCCACGACATCGCCGCGGCGCAGAAGATCTACGGCGCCGACATGACGACGCGCACCGGCGATACCGTGTACGGCTTCAACAGCAATGCCGGTCGTGATTCCTACGACTTCACCAAGACGCCGGCGCCGATCATGGCGATCTGGGATGCCGGCGGGAACGACACGATCGACGCGTCGGGCTATGCGACCAACCAGCTGATCGACCTGGCCCCGGGCTCGCTCAGCAACATCGGCGGCGTGACCTACGACACCGCGCCGTCGCTGGCGCAGGTCAACGCCAACCGCGCGCTCCAGGGCCTGCCGCCCGTCGCGCAGGCGACCTATGACGCCAACATGGCCGCGCTGAAGGCCAATCCGGTGGTCGGCACGCTGACCAACAACGTCGGCATCGCCTATGGCGCGACGATCGAGAATGCGATCGGCGGGTCGGGCAACGACACGATCCTGGGCAACAGCGTCGACAACATTCTGACGGGCAATGCCGGTAACGACATGCTCGCCGGTGGCGGCGGCAACGACATCCTCGATGGCGGAATCGGCGACGACACGATGCTGGGCGGCCTCGGCAACGACGTCTTCTTCGTCGGTCAGGTCGGCGACGTCGTGATCGAAAAGGCGAACGAGGGCACCGACACCGTCCGCAGCGCGATCGATTACGTGCTGGGCGACAATGTCGAGAATCTGGTGCTGACCGGCGCTGCGACGACCGGCACCGGCAACGCGCTCGACAATCGGCTGGAGGGCAATGCCCTGTCCAACCGCCTCGACGGCGGCGCGGGCAACGACATCCTGGTCGGTGGCGACGGCATCGATTACCTGACCGGCGGCGCCGGCGCGGACATCTTCGTGGCGGAAATCACCGCGACCAAGACCGCCAGCAAGGTCGGCACTTTGTCGTTCGACGTCGTGCTCGACTTCGCGGCCGGCGATCGCATCGATCTGAGCGGCATCGACGCCAACACCCTCGTGGCAGGCGATCAGGCCTTCACCTTCGTCGGCAACGCGGCCGGCAAGAATGCGGGCGAGCTGTCAATGCAGCGTTTCGGCAACATCAACGCCGCCGAGAACGCGCTGGGCATGGATCTCGACGGCATCGACGGCAAGAGCCCGTTCCAGGGGCCGGTGACGGTGCTGCTCGGCAACGTCGACGGTGGCGGCTATGATTTCGCGATGGTGTTGTTCGACACCAAGACGATCACGCCGCCCGAACTCATCCTGTGATCGACATGGCGGAGCGCACCCGCGGCGCTCCGCCATCTGTCCGGGCGCGGGCGTTGCTGAGACGAATCGTCATCCAGCCGATCCGTCATTTCCGTTCTTAGAGCTGGGAGCGATCAGCTTTGTTCACCCCCGTTCGCCCTGAGCGAAGTCGAAGGGCAGTTCTGCGCAAGGTGCTTCGACTTCGCTCAGCACGAACGGGTGAACAAAGCTGATCGAAACCGACCCTTAGCTTCGTCGTCCCGGACTTGATCCGGGACCCAGAGCCAAGAGCCGTGCCGCTTGTGGCCCTGGATCCCGGATCAAGTCCGGGATGACGGTGCCTTGATGGCAGATATTCGACGCCCTGATGCCGAGTGGCGATCCGTCGTCGAGTCCGGCCCATTGCACTTGCGACGGCCACGCCCGCCCCGCATAACACATCATGTCCTTTCCGATCGTGATGGACCGCGAAGGGGCCGGACGGCGGGGTGATGGTCCCCGCGTCCGGCCCTTTTCGGCGGTTCGTCGGATCGTCTCGTCCAGAAAGCTTCCCCGATGCGTCTGCTCGCCTCCTGCCTCTCGCTGTCTCTGATCGCCGGCACGGCGGCCGCGCAGGAGCGGCCGGCCGTGACTGCGGCCGACTACACGCGCGCCATGAAGCAACTGGGGCCGTGGACGGCGCCGCTGGTCGATCATGCGGTGCGCTCGGCGCATTGGATCGACGCGCGGCGCTTCTGGTATGTCGACACCGATCGCGGTGTGCCGACGATCATGCTGGTCGACGCGACCAAGGGGACCAAGGCACCCGCCTTCGATACGGTGACGTTGCTCGGTGCGCTGAACGCGGCCGGGCTGAAGGAGCGCGACGCGACGAGGCTGGGCTTCGACGGCTTCGAGCCGGACTTCGCGCAGGGCACCGCGGTCGTCCGTGTCCGCGGCGAGCGGTTTTCCTGCGCGCTGGCGCAACCCTATGGCTGTACCAAGCCGACGGGGCAGCGTGCCGGCCTGGCTTCGGCCGTGCTGTCGCCGGACGGCAAGCGCGCGGTGTTCGTGCGCGATTGGAACCTCTGGGTCCGCGACGTGGCCAGCGGGGCGGAGCGCCAGCTGACGACCGATGGCGTCAAGGACTTCGGCTACGCGACCGACAATGCGGGCTGGAAGCATTCGGACGACGCCATCGTCATCTGGTCGCCGGATTCGACGAAGGTCGCGACTTTCCAGCAGGACCAGCGCGCCGTCGCCGACTTCTCGACCACGACGACGCAGGTCGGCCACTCGGTTGTCGAAACGTGGAAATATCCCTTCGTCGGCGACAAGGAGATCATCCAGATCCAGCGCGTCATCGTAGACGTTGACCGCGGACAGGTGACCCGGCTGAAGATGCCGGCGGAACCCCACCGGTCGTCGCTGTGCGACGACGTCGTCTGCGGCGATGGCCCGCAGGACATGCAGTGGGCGAAGGACGGCCGGACGCTCGCCTTCGTCTCCACCTCGCGCGACCACAAGGTCGAGACGGTCCGCATCGCCGATGCGACCACGGGCGCGGTGCGGGACGTGTTCACCGAAACCGTGCCGACCTGGTTCGACAGCGGCTACAATGACGAGGGCTTCAACTGGCGCTACCTGTCGCAGCGCGGCGAGATCCTGTGGTGGTCGCAGCGGGACGACTGGGGCCATTATTATCTGTACAGCGCGAAGACCGGCAAGCTGCTGCGGCAGGTGACGCGCGGCGCATGGAACGTCGACCACCCCGTCCATATCGACGAGCGTAGCGGCCGAATGCTGATCGCCGCGGTCGGTCGCGAAACCGGGACGGACCCCTATTATCGCAGCATCTACGCCGTGAGTTTGAACGGCGGCGCCCCGAAGCTGCTGACGCCCGAGCGGCAGGACCATATCGCGCTGCCGTCGAGCGACGGTCGCTATTTCGTCGATATCTATTCGACGCCGCAGGAGGCGCAGACGGCCGTGCTGCGGCGCGCCGATGGCAAGCTGGTCGTAAACCTCGCGAAAGGTGACCTGACCCGGCTGCGGGCGACGGGGTGGCAGGCGCCGGAGAGCATCGCGGTCCGGTGCAGCGACGGCAAGACCGTGTGCCACGGGCTGCTCTTCAAGCCGGCGGGGCTCGATCCGCAGCGCAAATATCCGGTCGTCGACTATATCTATCCGGGGCCGTTCATGGGGACGATCCCATCGCGGCAGTTCTCGACGGCGCTGAACGACACTGGGGCGCTGGCGCAACTGGGCTTCGCGGTCGTGGCGATCGACGGGATGGGAACCCCGCGCCGGTCGAAGGCCTTCCAGGACTATTACCACCGCGACATGGGCCTTCAGGCCGTGCCCGATCAGGTCACCGGTATCCAGGATCTGGCGTCGCGCTATGCCTGGATCGATACCGACCGCGTCGGCATCTGGGGGCATTCGGGCGGCGGCAATGCGACCGCGACCGCGATGTTCCGTTACCCCGAGTTCTTCAAGGTCGGGATCGCCGAGAGCGGCAATCACGACAACCGGAACTATGAGGATGATTATTACGAGAAATACCTCGGCCTGCTGACGAGCGACGGCAAGACGACGAACTACGACGGGCAGGCCAACCAGGACTTCGCCAAGAACCTGAAGGGTAAGCTGCTGCTCGCGCACGGCATTCTAGACGACAATGTGCCCTTGTCGTCGACTCTGCTGGTCGTCGATGCGCTGCAAAAGGCGAACAAGGACTTCGACCTCATCCTCTTCCCTCGCGCCCAACACGGCTTTGGCGACATGGGCGGTTACATGATGCGGCGCCGCTGGGACTATTTCGTCGAACATCTGATGGGCGCGACGCCGCCGAAGGAGTTCAAGATCACGGGGCCGGGCGCGGGGCGGTAATCCGACGTCGGACGCGGGGCTCCTCGCCCTGCGTGCCGGCAAGGCGGTGAACGTCGGTGTGACGGTCGATTCAGGCGACGGTTCGCCGCCTCTTGCCGAATGCCGATCCGCCGGAGTGAAGCGCGAGCTTGCTGGATAGCTCATACCGGCGCCGCTTCGTAGCAGGCCTATATTCTCTAGATACGGTTACGGCCTTCACACCGCACATTCCACCGCTTGATTTTGTTACGAACTGGTCCGTATAAGAATAAAAAGAGCGGGAGAGGTGCGATGGCTGTGCAAGCGATGCCGGAGAAGGCGCGTGCGTCGTTCATGGGGGCAACGCGACAGCGCTATGTCATGCTGTCGCTGATCGCGACAGGCACGCTCATCAATTATCTCGATCGCACGATCCTCGGCGTCGCAGCACCCGCCCTGACCAAGGAGTTGGGGATCAACGCCGCGCTGATGGGTGTCATCTTTTCCGCCTTCAGCTGGTCTTATGCGGCGTCGCAGGTGCCGGGCGGGGCGTTCCTCGATCGATTCGGGACGCGACTGACCTACTGCCTGTCGGTCGCCTTCTGGTCGTTCTTCACGCTGCTGCAGGCGTTCGTCCACGGCGTCGGCGCGCTCATCGGGTTGCGGCTGGCGCTCGGGGTGGCGGAGAGCCCGTGCTTCCCGGCGAACAGCCGGGTCGTCGCCACTTGGTTCCCGCGCGACGAGCGGGCGTTCGCGACCGGCGTCTACACGGTCGGCGAATATATCGGCCTCGCTTTCCTCAGCCCGCTGTTGTTCCTCGCGCTGGCGACCTTCGGTTGGCGGTCGCTGTTCGTGGGCGCGGGCGCGATCGGCCTGCTCTTCGCCATCGTCTGGTGGCGCGGCTATCGCGAGCCGAAGGAAAGCCGTGCCAATCAGGCGGAGCTCGACGAGATCGTCGCCGGCGGCGCGCTGCTCGATCAGCCGCCCGTCCAGCGGTTCGACTGGTCGGCGGCGGGCAAGCTGCTCAAGACGCGGCAGATGTGGGGAATCTGCCTCGGCCAGTTCGCGGGCAATTCGACCTTGGTGTTCTTCCTCACCTGGTTCCCGACCTATCTCGCGACCGAGCGACATATGGACTGGCTGAAGATCGGCTTCTTCGCGATCGCGCCCTTCATCGCGGCATCGGTCGGGGTGCTGTTCGGCGGCTGGTGGTCGGACCGGATGCTGCGGCAGGGCAAGTCGCCCAATGTCGCGCGCAAGCTGCCGATCATCCTCGGGCTGCTGCTCGCTTCCACGATCATCGCGGCAAACTTCGTCGAGAGCAACGCCGCGGTCATCGCGATCCTGAGCCTCGCCTTCTTCGCGCAAGGCATGGCGGCGCTGGGCTGGACGCTCGTGTCCGACATCGCGCCCGAAGGCATGCTGGGCGTGACCGGCGGCATCTTTAACCTGGCCGCGAACCTGGCGGGGATCGTGACGCCGCTCGTCGTCGGTGGCATCGTCGCGGCGACGGGCAGCTTCTTCTACGCGCTGGCCTTCATAGGCGTCGTCGCGCTGCTGGGGGCGCTGGCCTATATCGTCGTGCTGGGCGACGTGAAGCGGATCGTGCTGGACTGACACATGCCCGTTCGTGCTGAGCGTGTCGAAGCACGAACGGAAGGGTGGGGGCGTCAGTCCACCGGCGGCGCAGGGCGGAAGCGGTTCTGCGCCGTTAGGCGGATCGGGGCGTTGGGCGCGCCATAGCCATCATAATCGGCACGATCGACGAATTCGAAGAAGAAGGTCCGGGCGAACGCGCGGCTGTAGATCTGGCGGTATCGGCGGCCGGGCGCCTCTTCGTCGATCAGGATGCCGTACTGACGCAGGGTCGCGGTTTCGTCGTCGGACAGGCCGAATTTTGCCGCGACGTCGTCATGGTAGTTGGCCGGGATCGGTAGCCGCTGAAGCCCGCGGGCGGCAAGCGCTTCCGCCGTCGCGGCTACGTCGGCCACGCGCAGCGCGATATGCTGGAACCCTGCGCCGAACGATTGCGACAGGAACCGCGCGGACAGCGCGCCCGGCGCGTCGGTGCTGTTGAGCGTGATGCGAAAGCTGCCCTCGCGGTTCTGGATCGCCTGGCTCTGGACCAGGCCGTTCGGGTCGATCACGTCCTGCGGTGTCTGCACCTGCACGTCGAACAGTGCGCGCCAGTAGAGTTGCCACGACAGGAATTCGTCGTGATGGACGGTCGCGGCGAGGTGATCGATCGCCAGGATGTCGACGCGTGGCTCAGCGGGTGCCGCGTCGATCACGAATTCGTCGTCCCAGATCGTCCGGGCCGCTTCGGTGTCTAGCACATAGACCAGACTGCCCGCGACGCCGCGCAGCGCCGGCATGGCGGGCAGGTCGCTGGCGTGCTCGGGAATGCCGAGCGCGCGCGCTCTTGCCACCGCCGCCGGTCCGTCGGCGACAACCAGCCCGATCGCGCAGATCGCGGTGCCGTGGACGGTGCGATAGCTGGCGGCGAAACCATCCTCTTCGTAATTCAGCACGAAATTCGCCGCGCCGGCGCGCCATAGCTCGACGCGCTTGCTGCGGTGGCGGCCGATCCGGTCGAAACCCGCACGGTGCAGCATCGCGCTGAGCTCGTCCGCGTCCGTCTCGGCGACGGCGAATTCGACGAATTCGACGCGGTCGATCTTGGCGCGGGCGGGCATCGTCGTCGGCCACCCCAACTTCCGCGCAGCGGCGTCGCGCAGCGCATCTAGCGCGCGCAGGCCATCGCGCGCGACCATCTCCGCCGAGCTGCCGCGGAAGCGGTCGTTGAAGATCTCCAGGCTCAGCGGCCCGTCGTAGCCGATGCGCAGGATCTCGGCGACATAGGCGGTCAGGTCGAACCCGCCCTGCGCGGGCAGGCTGCGGAAATGGCGGCTCCAGTAGAGATAGTCCATGTCGAGCAGCGGCGCGTCGGCCAGCTGGACGAAGACGAGCTTTGCCGGATCGATCGCGCGGATCGATTCGACCGGAATCCGCCTCGCGAGCGAATGGAAGCTGTCGAGCAAGATGCCGATATTGGGGTGATCGACCGCTTGCACGATCTCCCACACGTCGCGGTGGTCGGCGACGTGACGGCCCCAGGCGAGCGCTTCGTAACCGACGGTGACGCCATATTCGGCGGCGATATCACCCACCGCGCGCAGGTCCGCGACGATCGTATCGCGGTCCCCCGACGCGAGCGGGGAAGTGTTCGAACACAGCAGCAGCCGGTCGCAGCCGAGCGTCTGCATCACTGCGAACTTCTGGCGCGCGCGGGCAAGCGCGCGGGTGCGGTGCGGTTCCGGCATCCCCTCCACATCGCGCAGCGGCTGATAAAGCACGCAGGTCAGGCCGAGGCTGTCGAGCAGCGCCCGCACCTCTACGGCCGACAGCGCGGAGGCGATGAAATCGGTGTCGAAAATCTCGACCGCGCGGAACCCCGCAGCGGCGGCGGCGCGCAGCTTGTCCTCCAGCGTGCCGCTGATCGATACGGTCGCGATGGCGTTGGTCATGGCGCTGTGCCTTCGGGTTTGGGGAGCGGAACACTGGCGAGCCGGTCGGACTGGAACGACCCGAGCCACACGGTATCGCCGACCAACGCCGCGGCGGAAAGGCCGTTGAACTGCGGCTGCGGGCGGCCATAGGCGACGGTCGCAATGCGGCGCGCGGTTCGGTCGACCGCACCGACCACCCAGCCGCGGTGGCAGAGCATCGGGTCTGCGACCCCGTTCACGACCGCGCGGAGTCCCCCACAGGCGGGCTCGTCGAGGCGCATTCCTGCGACCAGCAGTCGCCCGCCCGACCAGCGGATGTTGTCGGGCATGAAGTCTGGCGCGACGAAGCGATCGACCGGCTGGCGGGTGTCGGCGCGGTCGTACATCACGACCGCGTGCCAGCCGAAGGCGACGACGTAGAAGTGCCGCTCGTCGGGGTCGGTCTCGATCCCGTTGTTGCCGGGCAGCTCGGTGCCGGGCAGCTGTTCGAAGCGGTCGGCGCCGGGCGCGAGCCGCCACACCGCGCCGGTCGGGCGTCCGAGCATGAAGTCGCCGATCGTCGTGCCGGGTCGCGTCAGGACAGTGGCGAGGATCGTGCCGTCGGCGAAGCTCGCGACGCTGTTCGCGACCTGGCCGGCGGGCATGGGGACGCAGCCACGCCAGGTCAGCGTCGGTGGGGCGGTGCCGGTGGCGGCGACATCGAACATCTCGATCGACTCCCGTCCGCCGTGATTGACGACCAAGAGCCGCCAGCGACCGGGGCCGGTCGCGCGGAGCGATAGGCCGCGGGCATTGAACAGCGCGGCGTCGAGCGGGCCGGGGCAGGTGCGCATCCAGCGCGGGTCGGGGCGGCGCTGCCCGGCATCGCCCGTGTACCACTGCGTTGCGCGGCGGGCGTCGATATCGACCAGCTTCAGCCCCGCGCCACGGGCGAACCCGCTGGCGATCAGCCAGCGCGTGCCCGGCAGCGCGACGACGTCCTCGGGCTTCTCGGTCCCGCAGACATAGGCGAGCGTGTCGTCGGCGGTGCAGGCGGGCGTCGCCGCCAGGGCGGTGGCAAGGGCGAGCGCCAGCATCCGTCAGTCGCGCGGGCGCGCGCCGGTCGGGCGGGGCGGCACGGCGGCCCCGTCGAACAGCGCGATGTCGCGGTAATGCGGCCAGTCGACGACCTCGCTGTGCGGGGCGAGGCGGACGAGACGCGGGCCGCTCGCATCGAACGCGGGCCATGGACCGACGGTCGGGCTGCGCGGTACGCCGGTACGCGCGAAAGACAGCAGTGCGTCCGACATTTCGCGTTCCAGGGTGACGTCGCCCGGTTCCCAGATGCGGGTACGGCGGAACAGGTTCAGCGAATCGCGGGTGCGCAACCAATAGGGCACGTCGCCGGTGTGATAGGCGCCGACCGTCGCCGGATCATGGTCGCTGAAGGTGATGCCCGGCGCATAGGGCTGGCGGCGGATGAACAGATAGGCATAGGCGGGCGCCGTGCCGTAGCGCGCCTGGTGGCTGGCCCAAGCCGCCATCTGCACGCCGACCGAGGCATCGCGGGCAATGTCGCTCGCGTCGCGGGTCGCATCGCCGCTGTCATAGGCCTTCAGGATAGCGTCGGCCCGTGCGCCATAGCGTTCGCGCACGGCGGCGGTCAGGCCGGTGCGATCGGTGATGCGGTCGAACGGGCGAAAACTCTCGTCGCGGGTGTAGCCGATCAGCACCGGTACGTCATTCTGGCGGCGGCCGGCGAACACGGCTTCGGCCGGACCGGTCACGACGCGCCCGTCCTGCACGATCGACACGCGGGCGCCCTGCGCGGCGACGATGCGGTCGCCCGGCACGGCCCGCAAGGCGTCGAGCGTCGTCGCGCCGAGCGCGGTCGCCAGCTCGACCCCCTGCTTCTCGCCGGTCGCCAGCGTGGCCGGACCCAGCATCCCGCCGAACGGACTGCCGCTCATACCCACCGCGCGCGCGAACAAGCCGCGCGCGGCGGGGCTCATCTGGAGCAGCGCGACCGACATCGACCCGGCCGACTGGCCGACGATCGTCACATTGTCGGGATCGCCGCCGAACCGCGCGATATTGCGCCGGACCCATTGCAGGCCAACGATCTGGTCCATCAGCCCGTAATTGCCCGACCGGCCCTGCTGTTCACGGCTGAGCGCGGGATGGGAAAGGAAGCCGAGCGCGCCGACGCGGTAGGCGAGGTTGACGCGCACGACCCCGGCGCGGGCCAGCGGCTCGCCCGAGTAGTTCGCCATGCTTGCCGACCCGATGGTGAAGCCGCCGCCGAAGATCCAGACGACGACCGGCGCCTTCTTCGCCGCCCGCGGTGCCCAGACGTTGAGGTACAGGCAGTCCTCGCTGGTCGCCTCCTCGCCGAAATAATGATTCTGCCGCGAACTGCGTAAGGGCTGGAGGCATTCGGGTGCGAAGCGGTCGGCGCGATAGACGCCCGCCCAAGGTGCGCGCGGTTGTGGCGGCTTCCAGCGCAGATCGCGCACGGGCGGCGCGGCGAAGGGCACGCCCAGGAAGGCGTCGACCCCGGACGACAGTGCTATCCCCTCGACCCGCCCGGCGTCGGTCGTGCGCACCGGCGCGGCGGGCTGGCTCTGCGCGGTCAATGCCGCCAGCGCGACGGCCGCGAACAGCGCGCGGGCCATCATCGGCGCGGCACGCCCAGGTTTTTGTGGAAGAAATCGAAGGTCGCATTGGTCGCCTTCAAGGTCGCCGCACGGGTGTCCGCGGGCGTCTTGCCGATGAAGCTGTGGTCCACGCCGGGGATGTAGATCGATTCGACCTTCACGCCGGCCTTGCGCAGCGCCGCCTCGCCCAGCCGCGACTGGGTGACGGGGACGACCTTGTCCTCCTCGCCATGGATCAGCAGGAAGGGCGGGTCTTTCGCATCGATGTGCGTGACCGGGCTGACCGCGGCGATCGTGTCGGCCGGGCAGGGGCCGTCGCACCCCAGCAGCTTGCTTCCGGCCGCATTGCCGTCGGGCGTCGCGGTCATGCCGCGAAAGTCGTAGACGCCGTACCACGTCACCGCAGCCTGTACGCAGCCGTTGGCCGCCGCCGTGGGATCGAGGCCGGTATCGCGGCAGGTGACGGCGGTCAGCGCCGCGAGATGTCCGCCCGCCGATCCGCCCCAGACGCCGACGCGGGCCGGATCGATGCCATAGTCACCGGCATGGGTGCGCAGGAAGCGCAGCGCGGCGTTCGAATCCTGCAACTGTGCCGGGAAGCGCGCTTCGCCCGACAGGCGGTATTCCAGGCTGGCGACGACGAAACCTTCGCTGGCCAGCGACGCCAGCACCTTCGGGAAATCGGCGAGCGCACCCGAATGCCGCGTATGGCCGCCGACCCAGCCGCCGCCGTGGATATAGAGGATCAGCGGGTGCGGCCCCTTTGACGGGGGCACATAGATATCGACGATCTGCGGCCGGTATCCGGGGATCGTCTGATAGACGACGTCGCGATACGCCTTCACCCCGCCGGGGAAGGGGACGGCGACGACTGGAAACCTGTCCTCGACGACCGGCGCGGCGGCGGTCGGGAAAGTCCGATCCTGAGCATGGGCTGCGGTGGCGGCGCTCAGGGCCAGCAGGGCGCACAGCGTGCGGTTCATCGACGATCCTCCCACATGATCGTCCGGCCTGTGTCGACCGGACCTTTTCGCCATCCTATCAACGCACTCGGCATCGGCAAAGCAAAAAGAGGAACTGGTTCGTACCACAAAATCGGACCGAGGCCGAAATCCCGTTGCACGCTCGCCTGTCGGGGCTAGACCGCGATTATGGCATCCGATCATCCTCCCGCCGATACTGAAGTGCCCCCCAACAAGGTCCGCCGCACCCGCGCGGAAGCGCGCGAAGCCGCGATCGATGCGATCCTGGACGTCGCGACGGAGGAATTTGTCGAGAAGGGGCTCGCTGGAGCGCGGATCGACGAGATCGCGGGTAAGGCGACCAAGCGGAAGATCTATTATTATTTCGGCGGGAAGGACGAGCTGTACCGCGCCGTGCTGGAACGCGCCTATCGCCGCGTGCGGTCGAGCGAGGCGGAGGTCGACATCGACAGCGGCACCGCGGTCGCCGCGCTGCGCCGGCTGATCGAGCATGACGTGCGCTATCACTCGCAGCATCCCGAGCTGGTGCGACTCGTGATGAACGAGAATATCCACCGGGCCGAGCATCTGCGTCAGATCGACGGCCTGCCGACCAACAACCGTCGCGTGATCGACCTGCTCGCGCGCATCCTGGAGCGCGGCGTGGCAGAGGGTGCGTTCCGCCCCGGCATTGATCCGATCGACCTGCACATGAACATGACCGCGCTCGCCTTCTACAACGTCTCCAACCAGTTCACCTTCGCGCATAATTTCGGGGTCGACATGACCAGCGAGGGGGCGATCGAAAAACGTGCGGCCCAGGTTGGGGATATTCTGCTCGCCTGGGTCGGCAGGGACCGCGGCGCCTGACAAAATATCACGTCAGTTGACAGGAACCAGTTCGTAACACTAATGATCGACCATTGACCGTCGGGACACTCGACGGCGTTGGGGAGGATCATATGCGACAGGCGACGTTCCGCTTTGCGTTCACCACATCCGTTCTGACTCTGGCCGCGGCCTTCGCGTCGTCCGCCGCAGCGCAGACCATACCCGCCGCCGATCCGGCCGCGCAGGCGCCATCGACCGCCTCCGAAGAGGATGCCGCCGCTGCCGACGTCATCGTCACCGGTACGCTGATCCGTCGCGCCAACGACAGTTCGGCCAGCCCGATCGTGTCGGTCAGCGATGCCTCGATCCGCGAAACCGGTGCGGTGAACGTGGTCGACGCGCTGAACCAGATCCCCAGCTTCACCACGTCGGGCAACGGCAACACCGGCGGCCAGGGCACCGGCGGCCGGTCGACCGTCAACCTTCACGGCCTCGGTTCCAATCGCAACCTCGTGCTGCTCGACGGCCGTCGCCTGCCGGTGTCGGACATCAACGGCAACGTCGATATCAACATCATTCCCGATGCGATCATCGGCGGCGTCGACGTCATCACCGGTGGCGCGTCGGCGGTTTATGGGTCGGACGCGATCTCGGGCGTCGTGAACTTCAAGACGCTGCGCAAGCTCGACGGCTTCCGCATCGACCTGCAGAACGGCATTTCCGAGCGCGGCGACGCCTATCGCTTCAACGGGTCGCTCGCCTTCGGCAGCTCGTTCGGCGGCGATCGCGGCAATGTCGTGGCGGCATTCAGCTATGCCAAGGCCGATCCGATCAACGGGTCGACGCGTGCCTTCTTCAACGACAAGACGCCGTCCTCCTTCATCGGCAGCGGCACCTTCGTCCCCAGCGCGACCAACGCGCCGAGCAGCGCGACCGTGAACGGGGTCTTCGCCAGCTATGGCAACACGACGACCATCAACCCGCTGCTGAACCTGGGATTCAACAACGACAGCACGCTGTTCACCCAGACCGGTGCGATCAACTACAAGGGCGCGCGCGATACCCAGGGCTATCTGCTCGTCGGCAACAACGTCCGCATGCCCGTCGGCCAGCAGATCCAGTTCGCCAACGCACTCGACCGCAAGACCGCGTTTCTGAAGGGCGATTACCAGCTGAGCCCCGCGCTGACCGCCTATGGCCAGTTCATGTACGTCGATCTGACGGTGAACACCGAAAGCGGCGGCAGCCTGACGCAGTTCGGCGCGCTGACGACGGTGCCGACGACCAATCCCTTCATTCCGGCGGCGCTGCGCACCATCCTGGCGTCGCGACCCAATCCGACCGCGCCCTTCACCTGGAACGGACGCTATGTCGGCGTGCCGTACAAGAGCTTCGGCGAACATTACACGATCCAGCAGTATCTTGCCGGCCTGCGCGGCGACATCGCATCCGGCTGGACGTTCGACGTGTTCGCATCATGGGACAAGTCGGCGCATCAGCTGAAGATCGGCAATGCGGTGGTAAAGAGCCGGGTGCAGACGCTGCTCAACGCCAGCGACGGCGGCGCATCGGTGTGCGCGGGCGGCCTGAACATCTTCGGCGACGCCAATGCGCGCTCGCTGTCGGCGGCGTGCCGGGACTATATCACCAAGACCGCTTTCTCGCAGGAGGACCTGACCCAGACGCAGGTCCAGGCGCAGTTGAACGGCCGCCTGTTCGATCTCGGCGCCGGCCCGGCGCAGATCGCGGTCGTCGGCAGCTATCGCAAGAACACCTACGACTATGTGCCCGACAGCGACCTGCGCGCACAGAATCTGGAATCGATCATCGCCTCGGCCCCGGCGGCGGGCAACATCAGCGTCAAGGAAATCGCGGCGCAGGTCGACGTGCCGTTACTGTCGAACCGCCCGTTCTTCGAGGAACTGGGCGTCGGTGCGGCGGTCCGTCTGTCCGACTATTCGGTCACGGGTTCGGTCACCAGCTACGAGGCTGACGCGCGCTGGCGGCCGTTCAAGCCGCTGCTGATCCGCGGCAGCTATCAGCGCGCCGTGCGTGCGCCCAACATCGGCGAGCTTTTCACGCCCGCCTCCGGCACCCAGCTGGTCATCGGTACGCCGCCCGCCTCGATCGGCGACCCGTGCGACATCCGTTCGGGCGCGCGCACCGGTGCCAACGGCACGCAGGTCAGTGCCCTGTGCGTCGCGCAAGGCGTGCCGGCGGCTGCGGTCAGCTCCTATACCTTCCCGACCACCGCGACCGGTCAGACGATCGCCGGCAACCTGGGCCTGACCCCGGAAAAGGCCGACACCTATAACGTCGGCTTCGTCTTCGACGTGCCCGGCCGCGGGGTCTTCGGCGACCTGACGCTGTCGGTCGACTATTACAACATCAAGGTGAAGAACGTCATTTCGACCGTGCCGGGCCTGACCGTGCTGTCGAAGTGCTTCAATCTCGACGGCACCAACCCGAGCTACAGCGCGTCGAACTCCTACTGCACCGCGATCCAGCGCGATGCGACGGGGCAGATCGTATCGGTCAACACGCCGTATCTGAACATCGGCGGCCTGCGTACCGAGGGCGTCGAATTCCAGGCGAACTGGAGCGTGCCGACGCCCTTCCTGGGCGAAAGCAGCAGCGTGTTCGTCAATGCTGGGGTCGACTGGACCCGCAAATATGAAGTGCAGCTGCTGCCGGGCTCGCCGTTCCTCGACTATACCGGCGTCAGCAACGGCGGGGCGGGGCCGACCAGCGTTCCGCCGCGCGCGACACCGAAGTGGAAGGCACTGACCTCGTTCGGCTATCGCGGTGAAGGCGGTAGCCTGGGCCTGCGCTGGCGCTACCAGAGCCCCCTGCGCGACGTCAGCGCGGTGCTGACGCCCGCGACGGCGCAGGTTGGCGTGCCCGCCTATGCGCTATGGGATATGTTCACGACGTTGAAGGCGGCGCAGGGCTTCGAACTGCGCTTCGGCGTCAACAACCTGTTCGACAAGCAGCTGCCCTATGTCGCCAGCTCGCAGAACGGCACCGACGTCGCGCTGTACGATGCGGTCGGTCGGTCCTTCTATGCCGGCGTGCGTGTCAGCTTCTGACGATCTCGGCGCGGCGGCAACCTCCCGCCGCCGCGCCGAACCGACGAGGAACGAGATGATCAGATCCGGCCTTATCGGACGCGCGATCCTGGCCTCGCGCTCGCCCTGGCTCCACGAGCAGGAGGCGCGTGCGCAGGGCTTCGACCTCAGCTACACATTGTTCGACTTCGACGATCGCGGCTGGGACGATGCGGCGTTGCCCGACCTGCTCACGCGCCTGCGGACCGAGGGCTTCGCCGGCGTGAACGTCACCTATCCGTTCAAGCAGGCGGTGATCCCCCACCTCGATGCGCTGGCCGACAGCGCGCAGGCGGTGGGGGCGGTCAACACCATCGCGATCCGCGACGGACGCCTGACGGGCCACAACACCGACATGATCGGCTTCGGCGACAGCCTGCGCGCCGGCCTGCCCGACGCGACGCTCGACCGGGTGCTGCAACTGGGCGCGGGCGGCGCCGGGGCGGCGGTGGCAAGCGCGCTGCTGGCCGCGGGCGTCCGCCGGCTGGAGATTTGCGACGTGGATGCGGACCGGGCTGCGGCGCTGGCGGCGCGACTTCGTCCGCGCTTCGCAGCCGACATCGTGGTCCGTTCGGCCGGTGATCACGATACCCGCGCGATCGACGGTATCGTCAATGCGACGCCGGTGGGCATGATGACCAAGCCCGGCCTGCCGATATCGCCACATCAAATTCGATCGCATCTCTGGGTGGCGGACATCGTGTACTTTCCCCGTGAAACCGAACTGCTCGCGACCGCGCGCGCGGCAGGGTGCGCGACGCTCGACGGCAGCGGGATGGTCATCCGTCAGGCCGCGGCGGCGTTCGAGATCATCACCGGCCATGCCGCCAACGTGCCACGCATGGCCGAAAGCTTCGAACGGGAATTCTGAACCGCCACGGCTGGGTCGTGCTTGCGACAGTCGATCCGGTGCGGTGCTTCATCGTAAATGCCCATAATCACCCGTGATGCGGCGCGCTGTTCGACCGCGTCGCGCTGCTCGGCTATCAGGGCACGCTATTCTCGCGCGGCGGGCTCGCAACCGCCCTGTGACAAAATCCTTCGCGGATTCGTCAGGTCCGGCCATAAGCCGCCGACACGGCGCGATGATTCGTCACGGTGACGGGGGTGAAGGTGGGTTCGGTAAAGATCGTGAACGTGCCGGACATCTCGCCGGGCGACCCGTTCGTCGACGTCCACAGCGTCGATGACCGCAGCGTGACGTGGCAGAGGTTCAGCGGGCTGCCGCGCAATGCGATCGAGCGCGCGGTGCGCCGCCCGCGCCTGTCGCGATATCGCGCGGCCTGGTCGGCAGTCGGCGCGGCACGATCCGCCGACGTCATCATCTCGCACCTGCCACGTATGACCGCGGCGGTCGAGGACATGCGCGCGCTGCGCAAGCCGGACTGCGTGCACTTGGCCTTTTCGTTCAACTTCACCGACCTGCCCGCCGGCCGCGACGTGGCCCGGATGCGTCGCGCGTTCAGCGGTGTCGACCAATTCTGCGTCTATTCGGAGTACGAGGCGACGACCTATCCGCAGCTGTTCGGCGTCGATCCCGCCCGGTTCGAGCGCGTCCTGTGGACGCAGGAGACGCCGCGGACCGACACCACGCTTGACCTGCCGTTCGATCGGTTCGTCGTCGCGATCGGCGGCGAGGGACGGGATTATGCGGGCATGTTGGCGGCGGCGCGGAGTGATCCGTCGACGAACTGGATCGTCGTCGCGCGTCCCAGCACGCTGTTCGACGACGCGCCCTCGAACATGAAGGTGTTCTTCAACCTCCCGCCCGAACTGACCTGGGGCATCGCCGCGCGGGCGGCGGCGGTGATCGTGCCGTTGAAGAGCGACCGGACCTGTTGCGGGCATATCACGATCGTATCGGCTCAGCTGCTCGGCCTGCCGGTCGTCTCGACGCGGTCGATGGCGACGACCGAATATACCGTCGGCATCCCCGGCAGCACGCTGATCGAACCCGGCGCGCCCGACGCGCTGGCCGCTGCCGCGGCGGCATCCGTCGCCGATGCCCCCCGCAACCGCCAACTGGCCGAATCCTTCGTGGCCGAAGCGAAGGAGCGGTACGACCGCAAGCATTGGGCGGAGTATCTTCGCCGGTTCCTCCAGACGCGTATCCCGGCGTGATGCAGTCGGCGAAGGAAGGGCTCGTGCAGCGAAATATTAGCGATCAGGCCCTATCGCCCGAGGCCATGTCGATGCCCGTCCGCCTTATCCATCCAAAGCGCCACGGCGATGCGCGTGGGTGGTTTACCGAAACGTACAACCGCGCGACGTTCGCCGCGCTCGGTATCGATGCGACGTTCGTGCAGGACAATCATTCGCTGTCGGTGCCGGCGTTCACGCTGCGTGGGCTCCATTTCCAGACACCGCCGCGGGGGCAGGACAAGCTGGTGCGGTGCATTCGCGGGCGGGTGTTCGATGTGGCGGTCGACGTGCGGCGGGGGGCGCCGACCTATGGGCAGTGGGTCGGGGCCGAATTGTCGGCGGAGAATGGCGACCAGCTGTTCATCCCCATCGGCTTCGCGCACGGCTTCCTGACGCTCGAGCCCGATTGCGAGATCGCGTATAAATGCTCCGACACCTATGCGCCCGAGGCCGATGGCGGCATCGCGTGGGACAGTGTCGGCATCGACTGGCCGCTGCCCGCCGGCGTCATGCCCGAACTGTCACCGAAGGACGCGGCGCAGCCGGCGCTCGCCGACTTCGACAGCCCCTTTCCCTATGACGGCCGTCCGCTGACGCCGCTCGCTTGAGGCTCTATCCCATGCGTATCTTCGTCACCGGCGGCGCCGGGTTCATCGGCTCGGCGCTCGTCCGGCACCTCATCGAGAACACCAGCCACGAGGTGCTCAACTTCGACAAGCTGACCTACGCCGGCACGCTGTCGACGGTCGAGCGCGTCGCCCAGTCGAACCGCTATCGCTTCGTCCAGGGCGACATCTGCGATGCGGAAACCGTCCGCGCCGCGATCGCCGAGTTCCGGCCCGACGTCATCACCCATCTTGCCGCCGAGAGCCATGTCGACCGCTCGATCGACGGACCCGGCGCATTCGTCCAGACCAATGTCGTCGGCACCTATACGATGCTCGCCGAGGCGCGCGCCTATTGGCTGGGCCTCGACGAGGCGGCGAAGGCGGCGTTCCGCTTCCATCATATCTCGACCGACGAGGTCTATGGGTCGCTCGGCGATACCGGGCTGTTCACCGAGGACACGCCCTACGATCCGCGCTCGCCCTATTCGGCGTCAAAGGCGGGCAGCGACCATCTCGTGTCGGCATGGGGCCATACTTTCGGCCTGCCGGTGCTCATTACCAACTGCTCGAACAACTACGGGCCGTATCACTTCCCCGAAAAGCTCATCCCGCTGATGATCGCCAAGGCGCTCGATGGCGAGCCGCTGCCGATCTACGGCGCGGGCGACCAGGTCCGCGACTGGCTGTATGTCGAGGACCATGTCCGCGCGCTGCAAGCGGTGTTCGAGCGTGGGCAGCCGGGCCGCACCTACAATGTCGGCGGGCATAACGAGCGGCAGAACATCGAGGTTGTCCGCACGCTCTGCGCGATCCTCGATGAACTGCGGCCGCGCGCCGATGGCCGTCCCTATGCCGAGCAGATGACGCAGGTCGCCGACCGCCCCGGCCACGACAAGCGCTATGCCATCGACGCCGCGCGGATCGGCGACGAACTGGGCTGGACCCCGGCGGAGACGTTCGAGACCGGCATCCGCAAAACGGTCGACTGGTATCTGGCGAACGAGGCCTGGTGGCGCCCGTTGATCGCAGCCAAGGCCGCCGAGCGCCGCGGCGTCGCATGACGCACGCGGTCCTCGTCACCGGCGGCGGTGGCCAGCTTGGCACCGAGTTGCAGCGCTGTGCCTGGCCTGAGGGGTGGGAAGTCGTCGCGCTCGACGTCGCCGACCTCGACCTGGCCGACACCGCCGCCATCGCCAGGGTGGTGGCGTCTCGCGACTGGGCTGCGGTCATCAACGGTGCCGCCTATACCGCGGTCGACAAGGCCGAGAGCGACGTCGTCACCGCCTGGGCGGTCAACGCGCTGGCCCCGGCCGCGTTCGGCGAGGCGTGCGCGAAGGCCGGCATCCCGCTCGTCCAGGTCTCGACCGACTATGTCTTCCCCGGCGACAAGCCGGGCGCGTGGGAACCCGACGACGCGGTCGCGCCGCTGAGCGTCTATGGCGCGTCGAAACTGGGCGGTGAGCTGGCGGTGCGCACTTCGGGCGCGCGGGCGGTCGTCGTGCGCACGGCCTGGGTCGTCTCGGCGCACGGCAGCAATTTCATCAAGACGATGCTGCGCGTCGCCGCCGAGCGCGATACCCTGCGCGTCGTCGACGATCAGACCGGCAGCCCGACCGGCGCCGCCGACCTGGCGCAGGCGCTGATGACCATCGCGGTGCGTCTGGTCGAGGACGCCGACGCGCCGACCGGAACCTATCATTTCAGCAACGCCGGGCCGGTCACCTGGGCCGGCTTCGCGCGCGAGATCTTCCGCCAGTCGGGCTTGCGCGGCGGGCCTGTCGCCGCGGTCGAAGGGATCACCACCGCCGACTATCCCACTCCCGCGCGCCGACCCGCCAATTCGCTGCTGTCGCACGATGCGATCCAGCGCGCCTATGGCATCACCCCGCGCCCCTGGCAGGACGCGCTCGGCGACATCCTCGACGAGCTTATCGGAGCAGTGACATGAAGGGCATCATCCTCGCCGGCGGCTCGGGCACGCGGCTTCACCCGGCGACGCTGGCGGTCAACAAGCAGCTGCTGCCGATCTACGACAAGCCGATGATCTATTATCCGCTCAGCGTCCTGATGCTGGCGGGGATCCGCGACATCCTGATCATCTCCAGCCCCGAATATCTCGGCAACTACCAGCGGTTGTTCGACGACGGTTCGGCCTTCGGCCTGTCGATCCGCTATGCCGAGCAGCCGAGCCCCGACGGCCTCGCCCAGGCCTTCACCATCGGTGCCGACTTCATCGGCGACGACCATGTCGCGCTCGTGCTGGGCGACAACATCTTCTTCGGCGCCCACCTGACCGACCTGCTGGCCAGCGCCGTCGCGCGGCCCACGGGTGCCACCGTCTTCAGCTACCGCGTCGACGACCCCGAACGCTACGGCGTCGTCGAATTCGACCACGCCGGCCGCGCGGTCAGCATCGAGGAAAAGCCCGCCGCGCCCAAGTCCAATCACGCGGTCACCGGCCTCTATTTCTACGACAACCGCGTCGTCGAGATGGCCCGCAACCTCAAGCCCTCGGCCCGCGGCGAACTGGAAATCACCGACATCAACCGCCTCTACATGGACGCCGGCGACCTCTACGTCGAACAGATGGGCCGCGGCTATGCCTGGCTCGACACCGGCACCCACGACAGCCTGCTCGAGGCCAGCGAATTCGTCCGCACCCTCCAGCACCGACAGGGCGTCCAGGTCGCCTGCCTGGAGGAAATCGCCTTCGAACAAGGCTTCATCTCCGCCGAACAGGCCCGCGAAGCGGGCGAGCGGTTCAAGAAAACCGCCTACGGCCGCGCCATCCTCAATGCCGTCGATGGACGCTGACGAGACGAGGCGCTAGAGCGTGTTTAGGCTGCGTGAAGGCACCGTGACGGAGCCGATTTTGGTTCAGGGCAAGGAGCGAGGAGCGGAGCGATGCAATTGCATCGTGACCGACGAGCGACGCCGCCCTGGGGCAAAATCGGCCCGCCGCCTTGGCGGTTGCCCTGTCGCGCCCGCCGGTCTGCGTCGCGAGCCTTGCAGGTAGCGCCGCTACCTGCTGCACCACGCTCCTTGCCGGAAGAACACGACAGGGCGATCACGGTGCCTTCACGCAGCCTAAACACGCTCTAGCCGGACAGGGTGGCGGGTCTGCGCTCGATGCAGGTCAACAGGGCCGGGACGGCGATCAGGGCGATGCCGCCGAGTTCGAGCAGATGATTGATGCGCAGATGCGCTGCATTGGCACCGAGCAGGCGATCGACATGGTGGAAGGATGCCGCGCGGATCAGAACAAAGGTCGCGAGGACGACGATGCCGAGTAACGCCCGGCGTTCCTGGGGCGGCCCTTTCGCCGCGAGCCGGGCCATCAGCCGGCACAGCAGAATCGCTGCGACGAACAGGACGGTGATGAACGCCATCTGCACGAAGCGACGGTCCTCGTACCAACCCTGGTAAAAGGCCACGCGTCGGCCGATCACGACGACCAGCGCCTGGAGATCGAGCTGCTTGTTGATCCCGAGGGCGAGGAGTGCTGCCGCGAGGATCGGCCAGGTTCCGCTGCGGCCCGAGCATTGCAGCGACACGCGACCCGCCCACCAGCAGAGCGCCGCCGTAACGAGATAGGCCGCGACGATGGACCAGCCGATGGCCGTAGGATCGCCGATGCCGGGGGACCATCCGAACACCATGGCTGCGACGTGACATGGATCATGGCAGGAGTCGAGAATGGGCCAAGCAGCCGCTCGGCCCAACGCGTATCGGAATGATACTGTGCAAGGCACATGCTAACGGTAACGAATTCCTACAAAGTGACGCTCGAGGGGAACGACGGGTGTTCGCGGCGGTTCATCGCGCCACACCTTGGGATAGCGCGATGACAGAGAAATCTACGGTTCCATACGCGCTCGCGGTCGACGACGACCCGCTGATCGTGATGGATGTCTGCAATATCCTCGAGGACGCCGGCTTTCGATGTCTCGATGCGATGTCGGTAGCGGAGGCGCAGGCGCTGCTGCTCGAGCACGAACCTTCGATCGCTTTGCTGTTCAGCGATGTCGACATGGGTGATGGGCATGACGGTTTCTACCTGGCGCGCTGGGTCGCGGAGCGGTTCGACGAGGTCGAGATCGTGATCGCTTCAGGCGCCGCGGTTCCGGCCATGGGCGACCTGCCCGATCGCGCGACCTTCCTTCGCAAGCCGTTCAGCGCGGCGACCGTGAAGGAACATCTGGCCGAAACTCTACCCGATCACAAAAAGCCGGCGCCGCTGAGGCGCGCGGTGTGACCGCTCATCGCGTGCGAAGCGTGATCCGGGTCAGTTCGGATGGAACGCCCAGCCGTAGGGCGAAGCCTGGCCATAAGGCGGTGCCGTTGTTGACGTAGAGCGTCATCGCGCCGACAGGATACATCCCCGAGACGAAGCCGTCGTTGGCGCGGGCGACCACGCGGTCGAGACCACGGATCATGCCGCCGTGGGTATGGCCGGACAATTGGACCGCGACACCGCGCGCCGCATTGCCGCGCGCCGTCTTCGGCTGGTGATCGAGCAGCAGGATGGGCACGCCTGCGGGCGCGCCCGCCAAGGCGGCGGCGACATCCGGTCCGGGGCGTCCGACGCTCGGTGCGGACAGGTCGGTCACGCCGGCGAGTACGAGCCGCCCGTCGCCGCGGGTCAGAACCGCATGCGCATTGGGCAGCATCCGGAACTCGAGCGACGCCAGATGACGCATCCAGTCGTCGTAGCTGAAGAAATATTCGTGATTGCCCGGAATGGCATAGACGCCATCGGGCGCGCGCAACCCGGCTAGCGGCGCGATATCCGCTCGGCGGTTCGCGACCGACCCGTCGATGAAGTCGCCGGTCACGACGATCAGGTCCGCACCCGCCGCATTGGTCTGCTCGACGACTGCGCTGGCCCAGGATGCCGGATAGAGCCGACTGAGGTGCAGGTCGGTCAACTGGATCAGGCGATAGCCATCGAATGCCCGCGGCAGCCCGGGTACGGCGATCTCGACATCCTTGATCGGCGGCACCCGGAGCGCGTTCCACACGCCGATCGCTGCCAGCACCGACGCGACGCCGGCGATCGCGTAGCGGGCCGTGTCGGGGATGCTCACCCTCGACCGCTGCACCGCCGCGACGACGAGGGTGCCGAGATCGAGCAGCAACTGGAACACCGCAAGCAACAGGATCGCGCCGAACGCCCAGTTGAATGCGATGACGACGGCCCTCGGCATCTCGGGATCGAACACCGACCCGGACGAAAGCCGGCTCCACAGATGATATTGCGAGGCGACGAGCAGCAACGCCGCGGACGCCAGCTTCACCAGCATCGGCAGATCGAGCGGCCACAGCCACCGCGTCAGCACGAACAGGCAGGGCAGGGCGAAGAACAGGTGGAAGATGGCACGTCTCCGAAGGCGGAGCGTGAGTGTGCCCCGGCGTCCCCTGTCGAAATCGCTCGATCGCCCGAAAGGTCCGCCGCCCTTCCTAGTCGCTCTCAGTCGCGGAAGACCACCGTCTTCGCGCCGTTCAGCAGAACGCGATCCTCCAGATGCAGGCGGACGGCCTCCGCCAGCACGCGGCGCTCGATGTCGCGGCCCTTGCGAACCAGATCGTCGGGCTGGTCGGCATGGCTGATCGCCTCCACGTCCTGATGGATGATCGGGCCCTCATCCAGGTCGGCGGTGACATAATGCGCGGTCGCGCCGATCATCTTCACGCCGCGGGCATGCGCCTGGTGATAGGGTTTCGCGCCCTTGAAGCCCGGCAGGAAGCTGTGGTGGATATTGATGCACCGCCCGCTCAGGAACGCGGCCAGATCGTCCGACAGGATCTGCATGTAGCGCGCGAGGATGACCAGTTCGGCGCCGCTTTCGTCCACCAGAGCCTTGATCCGCGCCTCCTGCTCGGCCTTGGTCTCGCGGGTGATCGGGAAATGGTGATAGGGCGTCGATCCGATCAGCGAGATGGTCAGCACATCGCGCGGATGGTTGCCGACGATGCCGACGACGTCCATCGCCAGTTCGCCAAGCCGCTGGCGATAGAGCAGGTCGCCGAGGCAATGGTCGAACTTGCTGACCAGCAGCAGCACCTTGCGCCGCGCCGCCCGCGCCCGCAGCGTCCAGGTCATGCCGTAGCGGTCGGCGACGCCGGCGAACGCCGTGCGGATCGTGTCCGGGTCGGCGTCGCGCGGATCGAACTCGACCCGCATGAAGAAGCTGTCCTCCGCCCGGTCGTTGAACTGCTGCGCGGCGACGATGTTGCAGCCCTGGTCCGACAGGAACCCGGTCACCGCCGCGGTGATGCCTAGGCCGTCGCGGCACGACAGCGCGAGAATCTGGGTATCGGTCACGGGCGTCTCCTCTCCGGCGCAAGGCCGTGTCATTTTTGTTTGTGTCGCAAACAATCCATAGTATGTGTTGCGTACAAAGTGCAACGATTGGGATGAGGATCATGGCGGCGAATCTCGAAGAGCGACTGAATGCGGGTGGCAACATCGTGGAGATGCTGCGCAATTCGCAACTGGGCGCTTATGTCTATCCGGTCGTCGCCCCCGAATTCTCGAACTGGCGGTCCGAACAATGGGCGTGGCAGCACAGCGCGGTGCTGTTCGACCAGTCGCACCACATGGTGAACCTCTACATCCGCGGCCGAGACGCGCTGAAGCTGTTGTCCGAAACGATGGTTAACAGCCCCAAGGGCTGGACCGTCAACAAGGCCAAGCAATATGTGCCGACGACGCCCTATGGCCATGTCATCGGCGACGGCATCATCTTCTGGGAGGAGGAACAGTCCTTCACCTATGTCGGTCGCGCACCGGCGGCGAACTGGCTGCGCTATCAGGCGGCGACCGGCGGCTATGACGTCGAGATCGAGCTCGACGACCGTTCGCCGATGCGGCCGATGGGCAAGCCGGTGCGGCGCAAGGAATGGCGTTTCCAGATCCAGGGGCCGAACGCCTGGGCGGTGATCGAGAAGCTGAACGGCGGGCCGCTCGAACAGTTGAAGTTCTTCAACATGAGCACGATGACCATCGCCGGCCGCACCGTCCGCACGCTGCGCCACGGCATGTCGGGTGCGCCGGGGCTGGAGATCTGGGGTCCGTATGACGAGCAGGAGGAAATCCGCGCCGCCATCCTGGAAGCCGGCGCCGAATTCGGCCTGATCGCCTGCGGCAGCCGCGCCTATCCGTCGAACACGTTGGAGAGCGGCTGGATTCCGTCGCCGCTGCCGGCGATCTACACGGGCGAAAAGCTGAAGGGCTTCCGCGAATGGCTGGGCGCCGACAGCTATGAAGCGACCGGGTCGATTGGCGGGTCGTTCGTGTCCGACAATATCGAGGATTATTACCTCAATCCGTGGGAGCTGGGCTATGGCCCGTTCGTCAAGTTCGACCACGACTTCCACGGGCGTGAAGCGCTGGAGGCGCTCGACCCGGCGGCGCAGCGGCGCAAGGTGACGCTGGCTTGGCATCCCGAGGACATGGCGAAGATCACCGCGTCGCTGTTCGACCCCGACGGCGAACAGTATAAGTTCTTCGACGTGCCGCTCGCCAATTATGCCTCGTCCAACTACGACAAGGTGGTCGACGCCGATGGCCGCACGGTCGGCTTCTCGATGTTCACCGGCTATTCCTACAACGAGAAGCAGGCGCTGAGCCTGGCGACGATCGACCCGAAGATCCCGGTCGGCACCGAACTCCACGTCATCTGGGGCGAGGAGAATGGCGGCACGCGCAAGACGACGGTCGAGCCGCATGTCCAGCTGCCGGTGCGGGCGATCGTCAGCCCGGTTCCCTACAGCCGCGTCGCGCGCGACACCTATGCCGAGGGGTGGCGGACGGGACGCTGACGATGACGATCCCGGTCATCCATCCCAATTGGGCGCGCGATCCCGTCGGGATCACCGAGGGTTATTCGCTGGAGATCACCGCGAAGGACGTGGCGGCGCTCGACGAGGCTGCCACGATCGTCGCGCCCGAGACGCCGGTGTCGGTCACCTTCCTGCCCGGCGAGGATGCCAACGCGCGCGTTGCCGCGGCGGTCGCCGTCCGCCGGCTGGGGATGGAGCCGATGCCACATTTCTCGGCACGGCGGATCACCTCGGCGGACGATTTCGAGGGCTATCTGCGCCGCGTGGTGCAGGAGGCGGGCGTCCGGCGCTGCTTCGTCGTCGCGGGCGATCCGGCCGAGCCGGTCGGTCCCTATGGCGACAGCATGGCGATGATCGCGACGGGCGCGTTCGAGCGGTCGGGCGTGCAGGTGATCGGGATCGGCGGCCATCCCGAGGGCCATCCGCACATGACCACCGAGCAATGCTGGGCGGTGCTGGAAGCCAAGGCAGCGGAGATCGAGCGGCGCGGGATGGCGCCGCTGATCGTGACGCAATTCGCCTTCGATGCCGACGCTCTGCTGGACTGGCTGGCAGAACTGCGCCGTCGCGGGATCGACGCGCCGGTCAGGATCGGCGTGCCGGGACCGGCGGGGATCAAGCGGCTGTTGTCCTTCGCGGCACGGTGCGGGGTCGGCGCGTCGGCATCGGTGATGCGCAAATACGGGCTGTCGATCACCAACCTGCTCGGCAGCGCCGGACCGGACGCGCTGGTCGATGCACTGGCGGCGGGCCTGACCCCGGCGCACGGGCGGGTGCGGCTGCATTTCTATCCGTTCGGCGGGCTGGTGAAGACGATCCAGTGGATCGACGACTATAACCGTCGCCACGGGGCGGCTTGAGCTATCGACCGCCGCACGCGCGGGCGCCTATGATGGCGCCCATGTCGAAGCCGAAGGACGTCACCGCCCCGACCACGCCGCACGTCCCGGGGGACGAGGATATCGGGGCGATCAACGATATCGTCGGCTTCCACATCCGGCTGGCGCATGGCGCGGTGTACCGGCATTTCACCGAGAGCTTCACCCAGATCGACCTGACGCAGAAGCAGGTGTCGGCGCTGTGGCTGATCGACGACCATCCCGATATCGCGCAGACCGACCTGGCGCAGCGGATGCGGATGGACCGGGCGACGACGATGGCGATCGTCAACCGCTTGCAGGATCGCGGCCTGCTGGTCCGCGGCCAGTCCGCCACCGATCGCCGCCGCCAGACGCTGAACCTGACGCCGGCGGGGCAGGAGGTGCTCGGCCAGGCCAAGGTCGCGATCGCGGCGCACGAGGCGTGGCTGAAGTCGCGCTTCACCGAAAAGGAAGTCGCGTCGCTGATCGAGATGCTGGCGCGCATCCACGAATAGCGGAAACCAGCGCGGACCGACATTCGGCCGATCGAGCAATGTCAGTGCTTCCTTTCTGCGTCATCCCGGATCGAGTCCGGGATGACGATCCCTTCGGGCCACCGTGCCACGCCTGCTGAAAGTCGAAAGGCTCTACCGCGCGACCGACTTCGCCGCGTCGCTCGCCAGCCTGTCGGCGCGTTCGTTGTCGGGGTGGCCGGCATGTCCCTTGACCCAGGTCCATTCGATGCGGTGCGGTTCGGCAGCGGCGAGCAGGGCCTGCCACAGCTCGGCGTTCTTGACCGGCTTGCGATCGGCGGTCTTCCAGCCGTTCTTGCGCCAGCCGTGGACCCACTTGGTCAGGCCATCCATGACATAGCGGCTGTCGGTCGACAGCTTCACGCGGCACGGCTGCTTCAGCGCCGACAGCCCGCGGATCGCCGCCATCAGCTCCATCCGGTTGTTGGTCGTCGGATTCTCCGCGCCCGACATCTCCTTCTCCGTCGTGCCGAAGCGCAGCAAAGCGCCCCAGCCGCCGGGGCCGGGATTGCCCTTGCAGGCGCCGTCGGTGGCGATTTCGACATAGGGCAGTTCGGTGGTCATGCGGTTTGTTCGTACCATTCGAGGCGGCGGAGATAGGCGAGCGGGTCCTTGCGCGTCACCAGCGCATCGGCCGGCGTGTTCAGCCAGTCCCAGGCGCGGCTGAGCAAGAAGCGGATGCAGGCCCCGCGCGCGAGGAGGGCGAGGGCGGCGCGTTCGTCTGTCGACAGCGGGCGGACGCTCTCATATCCTTCGTACAGTGCCTTACCGATCTCCGCGTCGGCCGGTGCGCCGGCACCGTCGAACGCCCAGGCGGAGTGCATGATGGCGAGGTCGTAGGCGAGGATGTCGGTCGCGGCGAAATAGAAGTCGATCAGGCCGGTAACCCGGTCGCCCAGCATCAGCACATTGTCCGGGAACAGGTCGGCGTGGATCGCGCCGGTCGGCAGGTGGCGGGGCCAAGCCGACTCCACGTC
Source organism: Sphingomonas floccifaciens (assembly GCF_042681125.1). Classification (NCBI taxonomy): domain Bacteria; kingdom Pseudomonadati; phylum Pseudomonadota; class Alphaproteobacteria; order Sphingomonadales; family Sphingomonadaceae; genus Sphingomonas; species Sphingomonas floccifaciens. The sequence continues at coordinate 58,038 of NZ_JBHUFC010000001.1, forward strand.
CGCCAGCGCCGCGTCGAGCCTCGCGAACAGGCCGGGCTGGATCGTGTCGAGGCTGGTGCCGCAGCGGTCCAGTAACGGGCGCCATTCCGCGATGCCCATCGAGTTCGGCCGGTCCCCGGTGAAGTCCTCCAGCGCGACATGCATCTGTGCCATCGCAGCACCAGCGGCACGCGCCTGTTCGGGGGTGGGATGCGACACGGACACGCCGGTCAGGAAGCGGATCAGGCAGGCGGCGCGACCCTCCAGCTGTTGGATCGCGGTCCCCGTCCGGTCGGGGATCGCCGGCGGCACGGGCAGGCCCTTGGCCGCGAGATGGTCGAGCAAAGCCATAAAATACGGCAGGTCGCCCGCCGCGACGCGTTTTTCGTACAAAGTCAGGATAAAACGGTCGCGGGTCGTGTCGACGAGGTAGTTGGAGTTCTCAACGCCCTCGGCGATGCCTTTGGCCGAGACGAGGTCGCCGACGTCGTAGCGGGCGAGGAAGGTCGAAAGCGTCTCCGCCGAGACGTGCGTGTAGACGGCCATTTCCGGCAAACCCCCCGTTCGTGCTGAGCGAAGTCGAAGCACTGTCCTTCCTGGACAGCGGGCGCAAAGAAGAAAATGCAGCGCTTCGACAAGCTCAGCGCGAACGGTGGGAGTGTCCCCTACGCCGCCTGCAATTCCTTCGGCAGCTTGAAGGCGATCGACTCGCGGGTCGTCTCTTCCTCGCGCTCCCGCACCTCGAACCGGGTGTTGAGCAGGTCGACCAGTTCCCGGATCAATACTTCCGGGGCCGATGCGCCCGCGGTCAGGCCGAGCGTGCCGACGCCCTCCAGCCACGTCCAGTCGAGATCGGTGGCGCGCTGGATCAGATGCGCGGAGACACCCTCGCGCTTGGCGACTTCGACCAGGCGCAGCGAATTGGACGAATTGGGCGCGCCGATCACCAGCATCAGGTCGCACTGGCTGGCGATCGCCTTAACCGCGGCCTGGCGGTTCGACGTCGCGTAGCAGATGTCGTCGGCCTTGGGCGCGACGATCGTCGGGAAGCGGCGCTGGAGGATGCCCATGATCGCGGCGGTGTCGTCGACCGACAGCGTGGTCTGGGTAAGGAAGGCGAGGTTGTCGGGATCGATGGCCGTGAAGCCTTCGGCATCCGCCTCGGTTTCGATCAACGTCATGTGCCCCGCGGGCACCTGACCGAAGGTACCGATGACTTCGGGGTGACCGGCATGGCCGACGAACAGGATGTGACGGCCCGCGGCGACCAGGCGTTCGGCCTGGCGATGGACCTTGCTGACCAGCGGGCAGGTCGCGTCGAGGTAGGACAGGCCGCGCGACTCCGCCTTGGCCGGCACCGCCTTGGGCACGCCGTGAGCCGAAAAGACGACGGGCACGCCGTCCGGCACGTCGTCCAGCGTCTCGACGAACACCGCGCCCTTCGCCTTCAGCGTGTCGACGACGAACTTGTTGTGGACGATCTCGTGCCGGACGTAGACCGGCGCGCCATAGCGTTCGATCGCCAGCTCGACGATCTGGATCGCGCGGTCGACCCCGGCGCAGAAGCCGCGCGGCGCAGCGATGAGGAGGTCGAGGACGGGCTTGGTGGCTTGGGTCATCACACGACAAGCTCCTACGCGATTGACGACGCGCGCGGAAGTACGCGTATGTCGTCCTGGGCGGAAGTATGCGTGTGCTTGCGCGCACGGAAGCCGCTTGGTAGCGCATCGCGGCGTTACGAAAGGTTCCCCCGCGTTGATGTCCCGTAAGCTCGTCGTTCTTGCGACCCTCGCCCTTCTCGGCACCACCGCCTGTTCGCGGCGCGGGGAAATCGACGCCTCGGGCGGGATCACCGCGGTGCGCACCGTGTGCCCGTCGGTCGGCGTGCCGGCAGCGACCGGCGATATCACCCTGTTCAGCTCGCCGACCGATCGCACGGCGGATGCGATCGACGTGACCGCGTCGATCACCAACGTCCGCGCGACGTGCAGCGACGGCGGCGATCCGATCACTTCGCAGCTGACGTTCGACGTGCTCGCCCGCCGCACCAACACCGACGGAGCGCGCGAAGTGACATTGCCCTATTTCACGACCGTGCTTCAGGGCGGCAGCGTGATCGTCGCCAAGCGCGTCGGTCGCGTGACGCTGCGCTTCGAACCCGGTCAGGCGCGCGCGCAGGCCAGCGGTACCGGCACCGCCTATATCACCCGCGCCGCCGCGACCCTGCCGGAGGATGTCCGCCGTCAGATCACGCGTGAGCGCAAGGCCGGGCAGGAAGATGCGGCGGTCGATCCGCTCGCCGATCCCGCGGTCCGCACCGCGGTCGCCAAGGCGACGTTCGAGGCGCTGGTCGGCTTCCAGCTGACCGACGAGCAGCTGCGCTACAACGTCACCCGCTGATCGCCCGTATCGTCCTCCCCTGTCAGGGGGAGGATCGATATCAAGCCCTGGGAGCCCACTCCAGGTCGAGCGCCGCCACGCGTTTGGGCAGCGGCGACAGGCGGCGGATCGCGGCGGGGTCCCGCAGGATCAGCGTCGACCCTTCGCGCGCGATCAGGCCCTCGCGCTCCAGCGCGCGGACGGTGCGGTTGGTGTGAACCATCGTCAGACCGAGCACGTCGCCGATCTGTTCCTGCGTCAGCGGCAGTTCGAACCGGTCCGCCTCGCCGACGCCGGTGCTTAGGAGCCGGTCGTGGACGTTGACCAGGAAAGTCGCATAGCGCTCGCGGGCTGACGACCGGCCCATCAGGGCGACGATGTCCATCAACGCGATGCGTTCCATCTGCACTGCCGCGAACAGGAATGCGGTCAGGCGGGGCGATTCTTCGAACACAGGCCGCAATCGCGCCATCGGTACGAAGGCGACGCTGACGTCCGTCAGCGCGAGAAGCGTGTCGCCCGCCTTCGCCAGCACCATGCCCGGCGTACCGAGCATGTCGCCGGGCAGATGCAGCTTGACGATCTGACGCAGGCCCGATGGCAGGAGGATCGACGAGCACGCCCATCCCTCGATCAACAGATAGATGCCGCGAATGGGATCACCCTCGCGCCGGATCGTCGTATAGCGACGATAGCGCACCGGAGGATCGCCCAACGACTGAAGCATCTGCGCCTCCTCTGGCGACAGCGCAAACACGTCCTTGAACCGGTTCAGCGGATAATCCGGCACCACGCACTCCTCTGGGGGAATCGCGATCTCCCAGAAAAGTGCGCGCTTGGCCTATACCAAGGTTAAATCATCGACGGCAGTTGCGAAGATACCCACGTAAATTACGACATTCGCCTCACGCCTCGCCGCGGGCATAGCCTTTCAGCTCGTCGCCCATCAGCCGGACGACGTGAAGGACGTTGGTGCTGCCCGGCGTCTTGAACGGCACGCCGGCGCATACGATGATGCTGTCTCCGGCTCCGGCGATGCCGTGACGCAGTGCCATGCGCTTGGCCTTGCCCACCATCTCCTCGAACGAATCGACGTCGCGGGTGTGGACGGCGTGGACGCCCCACAGCAGGCCGAGTTTGCGCGCCGTGTCGATCTCCGGTGTCAGGACCAGGATCGGCACCGACGGCCGCTCGCGCGCCAGGCGGCGGGCGGTCGAGCCGGAGGAGGTGAAGCACACCATCGCCTTGGCCGATACAGTGACGGCGATCCCCTTCGCCGCCTCCGCCAGTGCGTCGGCGGTGGTGGGGTCGGGCTTCGTCACGGTGAAGTGGACGCGGTCGCCATGGCCGGGATCGAGTTCGACCGAGGTCGCGATCGAATCCATCATCGTCACCGATTCGACCGGCCAGGCGCCCGCCGCGCTCTCGGCCGACAGCATGATCGCGTCGGCGCCGTCATAGACCGCAGTCGCGACGTCCGACACCTCCGCGCGGGTCGGTGAGGGCGACGTGATCATCGATTCGAGCATCTGCGTCGCGACGACGACGGGCTTGCCCTGTCGGCGCGCGGTCTCGACGATGCGCTTCTGCAGGGGCGGCACCGATTCGGGCGGCAGTTCGACGCCCAGGTCGCCGCGAGCGACCATCACGCCGTCGCAGCCCTCGACGATCTCCTCCAGCCGCTGCACCGCCGATGGCTTCTCGATCTTGGCGAGCAGCGCGGCGCGGCCGCCGATCAGCTTGCGTCCCTCGGCCAGATCCTCCGGCCGCTGGACGAAGCTCATTGCGATCCAGTCGACGCCGCAATCGAGCGCGAACGCCATGTCGCTGCGATCCTTCTCGGTCAGCGCGGCGAGCGGCAGGACCATGTCGGGGACGTTCAGGCCCTTGTTGTTGCTCAGCGTGCCGCCGACGACGACTTCGGTGACGATGCGGTCGGCGTCATGCTCGACCACGCGCAGCACCATCTTGCCGTCGTCGAGCAGCAGGCGGGCGCCGTCCTCGGCCGCGGCGAAGATTTCCTTGTGTGGCAGGCGGACGCGGGTCGCATCGCCCGGCGTCGGATCCTGGTCGAGCACGAAGCGCTGGCCGGTTTCCAGAAGCACGCGTCCCTCCGCGAACTGTCCGACGCGCAGCTTCGGCCCCTGAAGGTCGGCGAGGATCGTCGTCGGGCGGCCCAGCTTCTTTTCGAGGCCACGGATCGCGGCGATCACGGGGCGCTTCGATTCCTGGTCGCCGTGGCTCATGTTCACGCGGAACGCGTCGGCGCCGGCGGCGAACAGCTTTTCGATCATTTCGGGCGTGCTGGAGGCAGGCCCCAGCGTCGCGAGCACACGGACCTTGCGGTTGCGGGGCGGGAACATGGCGGTCATGATTATCCTTCGCACGGGCAGTCGGCCCGCCCTAGCGTGGAAACGACTCGGCGTTCAATGAATAGGAATGCGTGGAATGGACGAATTGGACAATCTCGACGACCGGACCGCGGCCGAAGCCTTCCGCCGGCTGGTCCGCCACCTGCGCCATCGCGCCGATGCGCAGAACGTCGACCTGATGGGACTGTCGGGTTTCTGCCGCAATTGCCTGAGCGACTGGGTGGGCGAGGCGGGTGGCCTCGACAAGGACACCGCGCGCCAGGCGATCTACGGCATGCCATACGCCGAGTGGAAGGCGCAGTATCAGGGTGAGGCGACGCCCGAGCAGCTCGCCCGCATGGCGGAGAGTGTCGCCAGAAACGCGCCGTAAACGACGCCGTTCACTGCATAACCGACGTTGACCGGACAGGCCCGCCGCGCGCAACATGGCGGGACGAAGCGGCGGTCTGCACAGGCCGCCTCACCTGTCCGTCGAGAGGCAGGGCGGAAATTGGGGGAGCGGCGATGAAGACGGGGACGATTCTGGGCGTGGTGCTGACGGTGGCGATGCCCGCGGCGGCGCAGACAGCGGCGCCTGCACCGGCACCGGCACAGGCCACGGCGGAGAAGGTGACCTACATCCACGCCGGCCGGCTGCTCGCCGATCCGACCAAGGCTCCGCGGGGAAATTCCACGATCGTCGTGCGCGGTGGTAAGGTCGCGGAAGTCCGCGACGGCTTCGTTACGCCCGAAGGCGGCGCGGCACTGGTCGATCTGAAGGACCGCTATGTCCTGCCGGGCCTGATCGACATGCACGTCCATTTCTATTCGTCGGGCTATCCGTTGAAATCGCGGCTGGAGGCGTCGGGCGTGGACAAGGAGGACGCCTTCGTTGCGGCGGCGGGCCGTGCGAAAGCGACGCTGCTGACCGGCTTCACCACCGTCCGCGACCTCGGCGCTCCCGAGCCGCGCGGCATCCGCGCACTGCGCGACGCGATCGCCCGCGGCGATCTGGAGGGGCCGACGATCGTCAATGCCGGCCGCATGATCTCGGTCACCGCGGGCCATGGCGACGCCAACGGCCTGAAGGAGGATTACGCCCACGCCGAGCGGATGGAGGCGACGCATCTGTGCAACGGCGCCGACGACTGCCGCCGCGCGACCCGCGAGCAGATCTTCACCGGCGCGGACGTGATCAAGTTCGCCGCGTCGGGCGGCGTCGGCTCGAACATCGCCGGTGGTCTCGAAGCGCAGATGACGCCGGAGGAAATGAAGGCGATCGTCGACACCGCCCACAGCTTCGGCCGCAAGGCGACGGCGCACGCCCATGGCAAGTCGGGCATCGACATGGCGCTCCGGGCCGGCGTCGATTCGATCGAGCACGGCAGCTACATCGACGACGAGACGATCCGCCTGTTCAAGGAAAAGGGCGCCTATCTGGTCCCGACGATGCACGCCTTCGAAAGCGTCATCCGCCAGAGCCGCGCCGGCGAGCGCCCCGCTGCCTCTGCCGCCAAGGCCGAGGAGGTGGCCAAGGTCGTCAAGGACAGCCACCGCCGCGCCTTTGCACAGGGGGTGAAGGTCGCCTTCGGCACCGACTCCGGCGTCGGCCCCCACGCGACCAATGCGCTGGAATTCGGTTACATGACCGCCGTCGGCATGCCGGCCGCACAAGCGATCCGCACCGCAACCGTGGACGCAGCGGCGCTGCTCGGCCGCGAAAACCGCATCGGCCGCATCGCGCCGGGGATGGACGCGGATATCATCGCGGTTGCAGGCGATCCGATGGCGGACGTGGCCCGGCTGAACGCGGTGGACTTCGTCATGCAGCGCGGCGCGGTGCGGAAGATGGCGGGGAAGGTGGCGCTGTTTCCGGCGGAGTGAATGTACGGATAGTTCGGCCGGTCCGCCTGCCGCACCACCACCCCTTGCGCTCGTGACCCGATAGGGTAAACGCCGCTTCCCTCAGCTGGTACGCGCCCCGGGGGGCGGCGCCGGCGTCTCATTTGGAGCGAGCAATGACCGATAACGTGTCGGCCGAGCAGCTGCGCCTGTTCATCGAGCGCATCGAACGGCTGGAAGAAGAAAAGCGCGGAATCGCCGACGATATCAAGGACGTCTACGGCGAAGCGAAGTCGACCGGCTTCGACGCGAAGACGATGCGCAAGATCGTGTCTCTGCGGAAGATGGAAAAGCACCACCGCGACGAGGCGGATGCGTTGCTGGAAACATACCGCAACGCGCTGGGTCTCGTCTAAGCGACGTCGGCGTTTCCGCGAGCGCGGGACTTCATCTTCCGCGCATAGCACGCGGCCGATCCGGGAGATGGGTCCCCGCCTGCGCGGGGACGAGGGATTTGGTGGCGGCCGGACGTAAGCTAAGGCGCGTCCGGTTTTTCCGGCGCGAGTTTTCAGCCCATGTCCAAGCCCCCGCTCAACGAGCTCGCCCAGCAACTGCTCGGCAAGCCCGCAGCCCAGCTCGATCCCGAGGAGCGACGCGTCCTCGAAACGATCGAGGCAGGCACGCTGGTCAGCCGCGATGCCGGCGACGTTGCCGACGAACGCGAGAGTTTCGGCGACCGGCTGTCGGACCGGGTCGCGGCGATCGGCGGCAGCTGGGGCTTCATCATCGGCTTTTCGCTGGTGCTGGTCGGCTGGATGCTGCTCAATTCTGACGTGTTGTCGCACTTCGGGATGGCATTCGATCCCTACCCCTACATCTTCCTCAACCTGATGCTGTCGACGGTCGCCGCGATCCAGGCGCCCGTCATCATGATGAGTCAGAACCGCCAGGCATCGAAGGACCGGCTGGCTGCCAGTCTGGACTTCGAAACCAACCTGAGGGCGGAAATCGAAATCCTGCGGCTGCACCACAAGCTGGACGTCGCGGTGGTCGAGCGGTTGCAGGCGCTGGAGGCGAAGATCGATGCGCTCGGCGATGGCGGGATAAGTTCACCCCGTTCGCGCTGAGCTTGTCGAAGCGCTGCACTTTCTACTATCGGCCATTCGCACAAGAAGGGCAGGGCTTCGATACGCTGGGCCCGAACGGAAGAGAGTCATGGCAGGCCATTCAAAATTCAAGAACATCATGCACCGCAAGGGCGCGCAGGATAAGAAGCGCTCGGGCATGTTTTCGAAGCTCAGCCGCGAAATCACCGTCGCGGCGAAGATGGGCCTGCCCGATCCCGACATGAACCCGCGGCTGCGCGCCGCGATCAACGCCGCCAAGGCGCAGTCGATGCCGAAGGACAATATCCAGCGCGCGATCGAAAAGGCGTCGAAGGGCGATACCGAGAATTACGAGGAAATCCGCTACGAGGGCTTCGGCCCAGGCGGCGTCAGCCTGATCATCGAGGCGCTGACCGACAACCGCAACCGCACCGCGACCAATGTCCGCACCGCGGTGTCGAAGAACGGCGGCAACCTGGGCACGGCCGGTTCGGTCAGCCACGGCTTCGACCGCGTCGGGCTGATCACCTATCCGGCGACCGCAGGCGATGCCGAAAAGGTGTTCGAGGCGGCCCTAGAAGCCGGCGCCGAGGACGTGACGTCGAGCGAGGACGGCCACGAGATCTGGACCGAACAGGGCTCGCTCCATGAAGTCGTAAAGGCGCTGGAGTCGGTTCTGGGCGAAGCCGAAGGTGCGAAGCTCGCCTGGCGCCCGCAGACGATGGTCGAGGTCGGCGAGGGCGATGCGGCGACGTTGTTCAAACTGATCGACGCGCTGGACGACGACGACGACGTCCAGACCGTATGGGGGAATTACGAAGTCTCCGATGCGGTGATGGAGAAGCTGGGCTGAGTTTCGTAGAAGAGATTTGATTCACGCAAAGGCACGAAGGCGCGAAGAGTGCTGGCCGGCACCTGTGTCGCGCCAGCGAGAGTTTGGCGCTTTCCTCGATCGGCTGCCGCTTGCGCAGCGGATGAGCCACTTGGCGCAGCATCTTCGCGCCTTTGCGCCTTTGCGTGAACAACCCTTCTCTTCTTCCTTTTGCGCAGCAAAGGTCGAACGATGATCATCCTCGGCCTCGACCCCGGCCTCGGCACCACCGGCTGGGGCGTTATCCTGGCGGAGGGCAATCGCCTGCGTCACATCGCCAATGGCCAGATCAGGACCGAGCCGGCGATGCCGCTGCCGCGGCGCCTGTCGAACCTCTACGAAGCGCTGGGCGATGTCATTCGGGCCGAACGTCCCGATAGCGCGGCGGCGGAGGAAGTGCTGGGCAACAGTAACGCGCAGTCGACGCTGAAGCTGGGTCAGGCGCGGGGCGTCGTGCTGCTGGCGGCGGCATCGGCCGGGCTGGTCATCGGCGAATATCACCCCAGCACGGTCAAGAAGGCCGTGGTCGGCACCGGCGGGGCGGAGAAGCGGCAGATCCAAGCGATGGTCGGCGTCCTGCTGCCCGGCGTGAAGCTGGCAGGACCCGACGCGGCCGATGCGCTGGCGGTGGCGATCACCCACGCGCATCACGTCGCGAGCGCCCGGTCGTTGGGGCTTAATCTGCGCCGCGACTGAAACCTTTTGGTAAGGCTTGGCCGCGACAAGCTGGCGGCTGCTTATGTCGAACGACTTCACCGCCCTGTCCGCCGGATCGCCGCGCGCGATGATGGACCGCCGCATCGACACCGCCGTGTCGGCAGGCGTCCTGACGCCGCAGGATCGGGCGGCGGTCGCGGTCGCGCTGGATACGGTCGACCACGGCTTGTCGCGCGATGGTGCCGGCGCGGGCGGGTCGATGAAGGCGCGGATCGACGCACTGATCTCCGCGCAGGTCAACAACGGCACGTTGACCACCGATCAGGGCGTCGCGCTGGAATCCTTCTTCGGTGGCGAAACCACGCCGGAAATCTCGCCGAGCCAGGCCGCGCTGCCGCCGGTCGCGAGCGAGGACAAGGCGCCCCCGGGCGTAAAAACCGCGCGCGAACAGATCGCATCGTTCGAGGCGATGCTCGACCGCATGCGCCGCAGCCTGACGCCGGCGGATATCTATGGCGCCGGGTCGACGGCGGGCAGCGGGCTGGTGTTCAACCGCGACGCTTGAGAGGGCGCGGCTTTCTCATTCGTGCGGGCTGTCGACGTCGGTCGTCTAGGGGACTGGTGGAGCGGCTCTGTTCCGGTTAGGTTCCGGCGGATGACTGTCCTTTCCTTCTGCCACGCCGTCAGACGGGATCGCTTTGCGACCCCGCTGCCCGACGTGGCGTCTCCGCGATTTGCTTTCGCAAATCGGCGGGCGCCCGCTTCATGATCGCTCATCTCAAAGGCATACTGACGTCGACCGCGTCGGACCACGCCGTCATCGACGTCGCGGGCGTCGGCTATCTCGTCGGTGCGTCCGCGCGCACGCTCGACACGCTCGGTCCGGTGGGCGAGGGGGTGACGCTTCACACCGAATTGCTGGTCGGTGAGGATTTCCTGCGCCTCGTCGGTTTCGCCACCGCATCCGAACGCGACTGGTTTCGCCTGCTGACCGGCGTCCAGGGCGTCGGTGCGCGCGTGGCACTAGCGATCCTGTCGGCACTACCGCCCGACGACCTGTCCCGCGCGGTGGCGGCACAGGACAAGGCCATGGTCGCGCGCGCCAATGGCGTCGGCCCGAAGCTCGCCGAACGCATCGTGCGTGAACTGAAGGACAAGGTCGGCACGGTCGCGCTCGGGCCGATGACGGGCACCAGCGCGACCCCGGCGGGGAGTGCCGCAGGCGACGCGATGTCCGCGCTCGGCAACCTCGGCTTCAAGCCGGCGGAGGCCAGCGCGGCGGTCGCGGCGGCGGAGGAGGAGTTGGGGCCGGGGGCAACACTCGACGCGCTGGTCCGGCTGGCGCTCCGGAAGGCGGCGAAGTGACGTTGGCGTCGCTGGACGTCGCCGCGCGAGAGGACTATATCGGGAACATGGCCGATCTCAGCGTCCCCCTGTCGACCGATCTGCAAAGCTATGTCGATGCGCGAGTCGCCGCGGAGGGGTTCGCCGATCCCGCCGCCTTCGTTCGCGCGCTCGTCCAGCGTGATCAGGATGAATATACCCGGGATGTGGCGCGCGTACAGCGTCTGATCGATGAGGGTATTGCGTCCGGTATCATCGACGACGAGCCCGAAAACATCCTGCGCCAGATTATGGACGAAATTCCCGGACGGCATGGCTGACGTTCGCCTGAGCCGGGCGGCGTCGCGTGATTTTCGCGATATTCGGGAAGCGGGGGTTCGCGAGCACGGTGTAGCGGCTTCGGATCGATATATGGCCGGTTTTGAACGCCTGTTCACCCTTTTGCAGGATCAGCCATTGGCGGGACAGGAGCGTCCGGAATTCCGACAGCCGATCCGAAGTCTTTCGCATCGCCCGTATCGAATTCTCTATCATTTTGCCGGTGATACCGTCGTGATCGATCGCATCATTCATCACGCACGCGACGTGCGGCATATCTTGCCGATGGATCAATGACCGACGACCGTATCCTGACCGCCAGCCGCCGGCCCGAAGACGTCGATGCTGCGCTGCGCCCGAAGAGCCTCGACGAATTCGTCGGGCAGAAGGCCGCGCGCGAGAATCTGCGGGTGTTCATCGACGCCGCCAAGTCGCGTGGCGATGCGCTGGACCATGTGCTGTTCTTCGGCCCGCCGGGGCTCGGCAAGACGACGCTGGCGCAGATCGTCGCGCGTGAGATGGGGGTGGGATTCCGCGCGACCTCCGGCCCGGTCATCGCCAAGTCGGGCGACCTCGCCGCGTTGCTGACGAACCTTGAGGATGGCGACGTCCTGTTCATCGACGAGATCCACCGCCTGAACCCCGCCGTCGAGGAAGTGCTGTACCCGGCGATGGAGGACCGCGCGCTCGACCTGATGATCGGGGAGGGGCCGTCTGCACGATCGGTGCGGATCGACCTGCCGCGCTTTACGCTGGTCGGTGCGACGACGCGGCAGGGACTGCTGACCACGCCGTTGCGGGACCGCTTCGGCATCCCGGTGCGGCTGCAATTCTATACGGTCGACGAATTGCTGCGGGTGGTGACGCGTGCGGCCGGGCTCCTCGACCTGCACGTTGCCGACGACGGTGCGCGTGAGATCGCCAGGCGGAGCCGGGGCACGCCGCGCATTGCGGGGCGGCTGCTGCGCCGCGTGCGCGACTTCGCCAATGTCGCGGGCGTCGAAACGGTGGACGCCCGGGCGGCCGACAGCGCGCTGACCCGGCTGGAGGTCGACAACCTCGGACTCGATGCGATGGACCGGCGCTATCTGACGATGATCGCCGACATCTATCGCGGCGGGCCGGTTGGCGTGGAAACGCTGGCGGCGGGGCTCAGCGAGCCGCGCGATACGATCGAGGAAGTGATCGAGCCTTACCTGATTCAGCTCGGCCTGATCGCCCGGACGGCACGGGGGCGGTGCCTGAACGGACTGGGGTGGAAGCACCTTGGGCTTGAGCCGCCGACGGGGTCGCAGGACGGGCTGTTTGATTAGGTGGGGAATAGATTCTTCCCCGGGAGGCAGGGCTATCGCAGATGGCCGGGACGCCCCTGGCAACCTGTAGAAGTGCAAGTTTTCGGAGGGTCGTCTCGTCCGACGAGGTCACTGGTGGCCTGAAACTGACCTCGGCTGCGACACAAATGTGGCCTCTCGCGACATAAAGTTCGTATCCGATTTCCTTCCTTCGCCGGAGGGAATCGGATCAGGCGCCTACCGCCTCCGACACATTCGCGAACCCGTCGCGCGCCAGCAGCCGGTCCAGCCCCTTGGCGATCGCGCGCGCCAGCCCCGGTCCTTCGTAGACCAGGGCCGAATAGAGCTGGATCAGGCTCGCCCCGGCGCGGATGCGGGCATATGCTTCGTCCGCGCTGCCGATGCCGCCGGCGGAGATGAGCGGCAGGCGTCCGCCGGTCGCGGCGCGGAAATCGGCAAGGCGCTGCGCCGCGAGCGGGGCGAGCGGGGCGCCGGACAGGCCGCCGGTCTCCACCGCATTGCCGGACTTGAGCGGCGGGCGGGAAATGGTGGTGTTGCTGACGATGAGGGCGTCGATGCGGTGGTCGATCGCGGCGCGCGCGATCTCGTCGATCTGTGGCTGCTCCAGATCGGGCGCGACCTTCAGGAAGAGCGGAGTCAGTGCCGCCGCCTCGCGCGTCGCCGTCAACAATTCGGCGAGCGCCGCGCCGTGCTGAAGGTCGCGCAAGCCCGGCGTATTGGGCGACGATATGTTGATCGTGACGTAATCGGCGCAGCGGCTCGCCCGCGTGACGCCCGTCACATAGTCGGCGGTGCGGTCGGTGGCGTCCTTGTTCGCGCCGACGTTGATGCCCAGCACGCCCTTGCGATCGCGCGGCAGGCGGTCGAGCGCGGCGGTAAGCCCGCCGTTGTTGAAGCCCATCCGATTGATGACCCCCCGGTCGTCGACCAGGCGAAACAGGCGCGGCTTGGGGTTGCCGCTCTGGGGCAAGGGGGTCAGCGTGCCGACCTCGACGCTGCCGAACCCAAGGCCGTGGAAGCCATGGACCGCCTCGCCATCCTTGTCGACGCCGGCGGCCAGTCCGACCGGATTGGGGAAGTGGACGCCCGCGACGATATTGGCGAGCCGCGGGCTCGTTTCCACCCGCCCGGTTCGCGATCCCGCCGCCGCCAGCGCGCGGATGGTCAGGCGGTGCGCCTGTTCGGCGTCGAGGGCGAAGAGGAAGGGGTGGTACCAGCGCATGGCGCAAATCTAGCGGGAAGCGACCGCGCACGTCACCCCCAAGTGTTGGTTGGGCGACTCTGACGCGAGATCGAATTTCGGGTATGGTTGCAACCCGGCGTTCGACGCGATAGTCCTCGACAAAATCGAAAGGAGCGGATGCAGTCATGGCCCTCGACGCGGAGACGTTCGACGCGCTGATTGATACCGTCCGCCGGTTCGTCGCCGAACGGCTGCGCCCGCTGGAGGCGCAGGTCGAGGCGGACGACGCGATTCCCGCCGACATCGTCGATGCGATGAAGGGCATGGGTCTGTTCGGCCTGTCGATCGCTGAAGACTATGGCGGACTCGGCCTGACGATGGAGGAGGAAGTCCGCGTCGCGATCGAGCTGGGGCGGACGACGCCGGCGTTCCGCTCGGCCTTCGGGACCAATGTCGGCATCGGCAGCCAGGGGCTGGTGATGGCCGGCACGCCCGAGCAGAAGGCCGCATGGCTGCCACGGATCGCGAGCGGGGAGGTGGTGACGAGCTTTGCGCTGACCGAACCCGACGTCGGGTCCGATTCGGGGGCGGTCAGGGCGCGGGCCGTCAGGGACGGCGACGTGTACCGCCTGTCGGGGACGAAGCGCTACATCACCAATGCCGACCGCGCCGACCTGTTCACGGTGATGGCGCGGACCGGTGACGATCCCGGTGCGCGCGGCGTGTCCGCCTTCCTCGTTCCGCGCAACCTGCCCGGCGTGTCGGTCGGCGAGCCCGAGAAGAAGATGGGCCAGAAGGGCGCGAAGGTCGCCGACGTTCATTTCGACGACGTGGCGGTGCCGGTCGCCAATCGGCTGGGCGCGGAGGGCGCAGGCTTCAAGATCGCGATGCGCGTGCTCGATCGCGGGCGGCTGCATATCGCCGCGGTGTGCGTGGGTGTCGCGGAGCGGCTGATCGCCGACAGCGTCGCCTATGCGCTCGAGCGCAAGCAGTTCGGCAAGCCGATCGGCGAGCATCAGCTGATTCAGGCGATGATCGCGGATTCGAAGACCGAAGCGCTGGCAGCGCGCGCATTGGTGCTCGACGCGGCGGACCGGAAGGACCGTGGCGAGGACGTCGTGCTCGAAAGCGCCGCGGCGAAGTATTTCGCGAGCGAGATGGTCGGCCGCGTCGCGGACCGCGCGGTGCAGATCTACGGCGGGGCGGGCTATGTCGCCGACCACGGCATCGAACGGCTCTACCGCGACGTGCGATTGTTCCGCATCTACGAGGGCACGAGCCAGATCCAGCAGCTGATCATCGCGAGAGAGACGATGAAGCGGGGCGGGTAGAGATTTGGCCCTCTCCCCTCGGGGAGAGGGCAGACGAGCGGAGCGAAGTCGGGAGAGGGGCAGTGGGCCAACGCCTGAGACACAGCCCCTCTCCCAACCCTCTCCCCTGAGGGGAGAGGGCTTTTCATGGAGAAATCAATGGACACCACCAGCCTCTTTCGCCTCGACGGTCGCGTCGCGCTTGTGACCGGGGGCAGCCGCGGGATCGGCAAGATGATCGCGCGCGGCTTCATCGAGTCGGGCGCGAAGGTCTATATCTCCGCGCGCAAGGCCGACGCCTGTTTCGCGACCGCGGAGGAACTCGGGCCGAACTGCATCGCGCTGCCGCAGGACGTGTCGACGGTCGAGGGGTGCAAGGCGCTGGCCGAGCAACTGGCCGAGCATGAAAGCGCGCTCGACATTCTGGTCAACAACGCCGGCGCCGCGTGGGGCGTGCCGTTCGAGGAGTTTCCCGAAAGCGGCTGGGACAAGGTCATGGACCTGAACGTCAAGTCGCCCTTCTTCCTGACCCAGGCGCTGCACGGCGCCCTGAAGGCCGGAGCGGCGCGGTCGCGGCCAGCGAAGGTTATCAACATCACCTCGATCGACGGCATGCGACTGAATGCTTGGGAGACGTACAGCTATCAGGCGTCGAAAGCGGCGCTGATCCAACTGACCAAGCGCATGGCCGCGCGGCTGGTGCAGGACGGGATCAACGTCACCTCGATCGCGCCCGGCGCCTTCGCCAGCGACATGAACAAGGCCGCGCGCGACCATGGCGAGCATGTCGCCAAGGGCATCCCGGCGGGACGCATCGGCGAGGCGGAGGACATGGCGGGTGTCGCGATCTACCTCGCCAGCCGGGCGGGGGACTATGTCATCGGCGAGACGATCGCGGTGGACGGCGGGCTGGTGCACGCGTCGCTGGGGACCAGCATCGGGCATTAAGTACAAGTAATCCTCCCCTTCTAGGGGAGGTGGCAGGCCGCAGGCCTGACGGAGGGGTCTTCAGCCATCGATAGCGCGACACCCCTCCGTCGCGCTGACGCGCGCCACCTCCCCTTGCAGGGGAGGTCTGGCTTCACCCCGCCGGTGTCACCTCGATCACGTCCAGCGTCGATTCGAACGCCGGTTGCGGCAGGACGATGCGCCAGCGGCGGGCGGCGACACGCTCGACCGTGCCGGCCATGTCGCGCATCCGATCCTGGCCATAGCGCAGCGGCGTCGGTTCGTCGGTCAGCGCCAGCGTGCCGAGGAAGACGCCGCGCGATGTTGTGTCGGGATAGAGCAGCCCGTTCACGCGCTGCGCGCCCTCCGCCTGCGTCAGGCGCAGCAGTCCGCCGTCGGCGGCAATCCGACAGGGGAGCGCGGGTTGTACAGCGACCGGCGCGCGGCTGTCGTCACGAATGCCGAGCTTGATCGTGCGGCAACGATAGTCGCCCGCCGGCGGCACCGGATCGCTGCCGAGCGCACGATCGGGTTCGAGCAGGGCGCCTTCGCTCGCGACCGCCGCCGACCCGCCCCGCGCGCGGACGGTATCGAGCGCGGCGGTCCAGCTGTCGCGGCCGGTGCGGATGCGGGTGCGGTCGTCGGCCGTCGCCGCCTCGCGCCAGTTGACCGCCGCCGGCGTGCGGCATTCCGCGGCATCGCTCGCAGCGCTGTCCTGCGCCGCGCACAGCGCCAGGCCGGCGAGCAGAACCGCGATCGTCATGCCGCGGTCCAGCCGCCGTCGACCGACAAGTTCGCACCCGTGATCTGCGCCGCGGCATCGCTGCACAGGAACAGCGCGGTGGCGGCGACCTGTTCGGGGGTCACGAACTGCTTGGTCGGCTGGCCCGCCAGCAGCACGTCGTTGATGACCTGATCGCGCGTCAGCCCACGCGCCTTCATCGTGTCGGGAATCTGGTTCTCGACCAAAGGCGTCCAGACATAGCCGGGCGAGATGCAGTTGGCGGTGACGCCGAACGTCGCCAGTTCGAGCGCGACCGTCTTGGTGAAGCCGGCCAGGCCATGTTTGGCGGTGACATAGGCCGACTTGAACGGCGAGGCGACGAGGCTGTGCGCCGAGGCGGTCTGGACGATCCGCCCCCATTTCTTTTCCTTCATGTACGGCACCGCGAGGCGGGTCGTGTGGAAGGCCGCGTTGAGGTTCAGCGCGATGATGAGATCCCATTTGTCGAGCGGGAACTCCTCGACCGGCGCGACATGCTGCATGCCGGCGTTGTTGATCAGGATGTCGACGCCGCCGAACGCGTCGGCGGCCTCCCGCATCATCGCCTCGATCTGGTCGACCTTGGTGAGGTCATGGCCGGAATAGAGCGCCTTGCCACCGCTGGTCGCCTCCAGCGCGGCGCGCTCCTTCTCGACCGCGTCCGCATCGCCGAAACCGTTGATGACGATATTCGCGCCTTCGCCCGCCAGCGCCTTGGCGTAGGCCAGGCCGATGCCCGAGGTGGAGCCGGTGATGAGGGCGGTCTTGCCTTTCAAGAACATCGAGTGACTCCAGTTATACGAGATTGCAGGAATAGCCGCTCCCCGTTCGCCCTAAGCTTGTCGAAGGGCTGTCCTTTTCTTTGTGCCGCTTGGGATGGGGCACGAAAGAAGGGCAGTGCTTCGACAAGCTCAGCACGAACGGGGGAGGGGGCACATTTCACCTCACCCCCGCGTCAAATCGAACGCTGCCGTCCGCCCGTCGAGGATGTTGCTCGCCACCAACCGCGACTTGGCCATCGTTTCGGCCACCGCGGCACGGCCGGCGGTCCAGTGTTCGCGCATCGTGCGGGCGGAGAATTCGAAGTCGCGCGCGCCGCCTTCCCAAGCGTTGGCGCGGTAGATCAGGTGGACCAGGCTGACCGGCATCTCGTCCGCCGCGCTCGCCAGCGCCGCGACATCGGGATCGTCGCGCAGGTCGGGCGGCAGCTTCGCGATCAGCTTGCGGATCGCCTCGCGTTCCTGGCGCAGGCGCAGCCGTTCGGCCGACACCTGACGCGTCCGGCTGGAGAAGCGGATTTCCTTTTCGCGCGCCATCACGTCCATGATCGTCTTCGGCCGGTCGGCGCTGGCGGAGAATAGATCGACCTGAAAAACCAGCATTTCCGCGCTCTGGTGATCGAGCACATGCGTCAGCGGGGTGTTCGACACGATCCCGCCGTCCCAATACCAGCGCCCGTCGATCTCAACCGGGGGGAGGCCCGGCGGGAGTGCCCCCGACGCCATGATGTGGCGCGCGTCGATCCGGTCGGTCGTCGTATCGAAATAGCGGAAATTGCCGCTCTCGACATCGACCGCGCCGACCGACAGTCGCACCGGACCCGTGTTGAGCAGGTCCCAGTCGACGAGCAAGTCGAGCGTCTTCGCCAGCGGCGCAGAATCGTAGAAGCTGAGCGCGGCTGGCGATCCCGGCGCGGCGAGCGCGGGCGGCATGCCTCGGGGCGTGAAGAAACCGGGCACGCCGGTCATCATCACCGACATCGCCGACCATTCATGGACGAATTCGCGGACCTGATCCTGCGGGAAGATCGGGAAGCTGGGCAGCGCCGAAGTCGCGGTGTCCCAGAACGCCTTCAGCCGTTCCACGCGCCGCTCGGGCGGATTGCCGGCGACGATCGCGGCATTGACCGCCCCGATCGAGATGCCTGCGACCCAGTCGATCTCGATGCCGGTGTCCGCGAGCGCTTCGATCACGCCGGCCTGATAACTGCCGAGCGCACCGCCCCCTTGCAGGACCAGTGCGACGCACTCCGGCAACGGCAGCGCGGCGTCGCGCTGTCGCAAGGGGCGGCGGGGATCGGCATCAGCCATCGGCGCCCTCAATGGCTCCGCTGGCAGTTGGTTGCAACCTCCCGGGACCTTTACGCATTTACGTGACGCAAAAGTAATGAATGAAGGGGGCAGGCGTTATGCGTCTCGACGATCTCGATCCCAGCGATAACGTCCGCGATCTCGGGTCGGGCGGCGGCGGTGGCGGCGGCATTCCGATCCTGGGGATGCTCCTGCCCTTCCTGTTCCGCGGCAAGCTGGGCTGTGGGTCGCTTGTCCTCGTCGCCATCGTCGGCGCGTTTCTGCTGTTTTCCGGCGGGCTGGGCTCGCTGACCGGCGGCGGTGGCGGTGGTCAGCGCACCGGCGGGTCCGAAACCGCCGGAAAGGCAGGCGCGCAGGTCTGCAATACCGCCGATCGCCTGCTGTCGTGCCGCGTGCTCGAATCGACCGAACAGGTCTGGGAAAAGGTCTTCGCCGCGAACGGCCAGCGCTATCAGGCACCGACGCTCAGCTTCTACCAGGGCGGCGTCCAGTCGGGCTGCGGTGCCGCGTCCGCAACGGCGGGGCCATTCTATTGCCCGGCGGACAACAACCTGTACCTCGACACGACCTTCTTCGACGAATTGTCCAACCGCTTCGGCGCGAAGGGCGATGCCGCGCAGGCCTATGTCATCGCGCATGAGGTCGGCCACCATATCCAGAACCTGACCGGCGCCGCACAGCAGGTGTCGCAGATCCAGCGCAGCGGCGACCAGCGGGCAGGCAATGCGGCCTCGGTGCGCCTCGAACTTCAGGCCGACTGCTATGCCGGCGTCTGGGCCAAGCAGAGCGGCCGGCTGGAGCCGGGCGACATCGAAGAAGGCCTGACCGCCGCCAACGCGATCGGCGACGACACGCTGCAAAAGCAGAGCGGCGGTGCAGTCGTGCCCGACAGCTTCACGCACGGATCGTCCGCCGAACGCGTCCGCTGGCTGAAGCGCGGGCTCGACTCCGGCGACCCGGCGCAGTGCGATACGTTTTCGGGGGCGGTGTGAGGGCGGATCGCCGGGCTTGTCGCGGCCCGGCGGTCGGGTTTAGAAGCGGCTATCGACCGAGTGGCATCTAGGGTTCCGGGCGAGAGCCGCTGGACCGAGCGATGCAGAGACCGCGGGTGTTCCCCGGCTGCACCCAAGGGATAAAAGCCCAGGGGCGGAGACGTCGAGATCAACCGGTGCGTCCGCGCGCCAAAGGGGGGTCTTCATGTCGCTAGTCTCGTTTACGCTCGTCGTCCTCGCCGCCTTCGTCCACGCCGGATGGAACCTGCTTGCCAAGCGGGCCGCGTCGGTCGGACCGGTGTTCGTCTTCGCCTATAATTTCGTCGCCTGCGCAGTGTACGGTCCGTGGGCGATCTATCGCCTCGCCCATGACAGCAGCCATTGGAGCGGGGCGGGTTTAGCGCTGGTCGCACTAAGCGGGATATTGCACCTCGCCTACAGCCTATGCCTGCAGCGGGGCTATCATGTTGCGGACCTGTCGATCGTCTATCCGGTCGCACGGGGTACCGGGCCTTTGCTGTCAACTATCGGTGCCTTCCTGATCCTGAGCGAAGTCCCGAGTCTGCTCGGATTATCCGGGTTGGGGCTGGTCGTAGTCGGCATATTGATGATCGCGACCGGCGGCGACTGGCGCGCGTTTCGGCGGCCGGGCGGGCAGGCGGGTGTGCGCTGGGGAGCCGCGACCGGCGGGTTGATCGCATCCTACACCGTCGTCGATGCTTATGCGGTGAAGGCGATCGGTATCGCGCCGGTGGTGCTAGACTGGCTCGGTAATCTGATGCGCTTTACCCTGCTGGCGCCGGTTGCCGCGCGGAACCCCGGGCGTGCGGTCGCAGCGATGCGGGGGCATTGGGGAACCGCGATCGGTGTGGGGGTGCTGTCGCCGCTTTCCTACATCCTCGTTCTTGTCGCATTGAAGGACGGCGCGCCGCTCAGCCTGGTGGCCCCGATGCGAGAGATGTCGATGATGGTCGGCGCTCTGCTGGCGATGCTGGTGTTGAAGGAGCGGGTCGGGACCGGGCGGCTGATCGGTTGTGCGCTGGTTGTCGGCGGAGTCGCACTGCTGGCGACTCAGTAAAGCTCTTGACCCGCTCGCCTGCTTAGGAAAAGATTGCTGTACGGGCCTTATCCGCGGACGCCCGTTCAGACGGCGACCGTCCAAGTTCCGCTCCACCGGTCGCGCCTGCGACCTTGGGAGCGTGTATGATGACTGAGACTAGCCCCGCCCGTCCCCCCGCCATCGGCCTGACGGCGCTTTTCCTGAAATTCCTGCGCTTCGGTGCCCTCGCTTTCGGTGGACCGGTCGCGCAGATCGCGATGGTGTGGGAAGCGCTGGTCGAGCGGGAAGGGTGGATCGATCGGGCGCGGTTCAACCGGTTGCTGGCGGTACTTCAGGTGTTGCCGGGGCCGGAGGCGCATGAGTTGTGCGTCCATCTGGGCATGGTCGCACGCGGGCGGATGGGCGGGTTGCTCGCGGGGCTGGGGTTCATGCTGCCGGGCTTTGTCCTGATGCTGCTGGCCGGCTGGGCCTATACCGCGTTCGTCGCCGGGCATGTCGCGCTGGGCAGTGCGCTGCTCGGCGTGCAGATCGCGGTATTGGCGATCATCGCGCGAGCGGTGGTGCGGATCGGCGGGCATATTTTGGAGGATCGCTGGCTGTGGGGCATCGCCGGGGCGTGCCTCGCCGCGACGCTGGCGGGCGTGCCGTTCGCGATCCTGCTGGCGGCGGGCGGGGCGACCTATGCGCTGGCCGAGCGGCCGCTGTGGGTGGCGGGCGTCGTCGCGGCGGCGGTGCTGGCGGTGGTCCTGCTCGCGTCGATGCCTGCGCAGTCCGTTGCGGCGGCTGGACCGGCGGGGGCAGTCACCACAGCGATGCTGTTCGTCGCGGGGCTGAAGGGCGGGCTGTTGACCTTTGGCGGCGCGTACACCGCGATACCCTATGTTCGCGCCGATACCGTCGGGCGCGGGTGGCTGAGCGATGCGACCTTCCTCGACGGCATCGCGCTGGCCGGAGTATTGCCGGCGCCGCTGGTGATCTTCGCGACCTTCGTCGGCTATGTCGCCGGGGGCCTCGGCGGCGCGGTGGCGATCACGCTCGGGATGTTCCTGCCCGCCTTCGCCTTTTCGCTGATCTTCTTCGAACGACTGGAGGCGATCGTCGAGCGGCCGGCACTTCACCGGCTGCTGGCGGGCGTCGCGGCGGCGGTGGTCGGGATCATCGCAGCGACCTGGGTGCAGATCGGCGGGGCGACGGTAGCCCGGGTCAGTCAGGTGCCGGTCGCGATTGCGCTGTTCGGCGCGGCGCTGGCTGTTGTGTGGCGGGTGAAGGGGGCGTGGGTGACGCCCGTCGTGCTGGCGGTGGCGGGTGTCCTGGGCTGGGTGGTGGGAGTCTGACCCTTCTTCCCCTTGCAGGGGAGGATCCCAGCAAACAAAACGGCCCGGGCATCGCTGCCCGGGCCGCCTGCGTGACCCGTCCGGCTTGGGACGGACGGACCAACCCGATCGTCCGGCCTCAATAGGTGCCGGAGAAGCTCTTGTTCAGGTTCGTCTTGCCGCTGTCGTCGGTGTCACCGCTGCCGGTACGGTTGCTGGCCGTATTGGTATCCCCGAACATCGCGCCCGACTCTTCCTCGTCGCGCCACTGCTTCTTGGCCTCGTCCGACGACTTGGAGATCTTCACCTTGTCGTCGACTGACGAGATCCAGCTCGATGGGATCGAGTGGTGGCGGCCGCCCGCGTCGACGTCGGTCTTCGTCAGGATGATGCGGTCGCCGCGGACCTTGTCGACGGTGCCGACATGCGTGCCGTCCGAACCGACGACTTCCATATGCTCGGTCACCTTCGAGAGCGAATCGCGCTGGGTCTGGCGGTTGGAGCGCCAGCTGCTGAATTCGTTCTCGAACTTCTTGCCGTTCTCGCGGCGATATTCGCTGTAGTCGCGGTCGAGCGCGTCGATCTGGCCACGGCGCCAGTTGTGGTAATCGTCGTCGCGACCATAAGCGGTCGTGTTGCCCATGCGCTCGTCATAGCGCTGGTCATATTCGCGGCGACGCTCGGCGTCCTCGTCACCGAACCACGAGCGGACTTCGTCGCCGGCGCGCGCCATGAAGCCGCGGTCCTGATAGTCGTAGCCCTGCGGCGCCCGACCATAGTCGCGCTGGCCGCGGTTCTGGTTGCCCTGGCTCTGCTGACCGGTCCAGCTGTTGCCGCGGTCGTTGTGCTGGCGACCCCAGTCGCGGTCACGACCGTAGCTGTCGCGGCCATAGTCGCCGGTCTCGGTGAAACGGTGACCGTCATGGCCGTACGAGCCATGCCAATCACTGCTGCTGCCGCTATTGCCGGTGCTGCCGCCGCCGAAGCGCTGCTGGCCATAGCTGCCGCGGTTATAGTCGCGGCCCTGGTTCATATCGCGATTGCCGCCGTAATAGTCGCGGTTCTGCGAACCATAGCTTTCACGTCCGCCCGAACTGTTCGAGCGGTCGTCGCGGCTGCCATAGCCGGTGCCGCCGCCGCGGAAGTTGCGGTCCTCGCGCCCAGTCATATCGCCTGCGGCACGATAATCACGTGCGCTGGAATAGGTATAGTCGCGGCCCGATCCGTAATCGCGGCCGTAATCCTGCGGATCGCGATCGTAATTGTTCGGGGAATCATAGTTGCGGTCGTTCGCCATCTGACAAGCCTCCTGCACAAGCATACGGGACGCACGGATGAGCATCTTACCCTCTCCGGCGCCTGCTATCGTCAAAAGGGTCGACGAGGCGGATTTGTTCCTGATGCAAGGCAATCCGAACCGACGAGGCGAGGCGTAGCTGCGCCCATCGCCCGCGTACGAAAACACACGCGCAGGCGTTGCATCGCGACCAGCATGTGGCTAAGGGGGCGAGCCCGGCGGCGCTAACAGGTGCGGCCGGCTTCGAGAGTGCGGGGCTGTAGCTCAGATGGGAGAGCGCTGCAATCGCACTGCAGAGGTCAGGGGTTCGATTCCCCTCAGCTCCACCACCCGCTCTCGACACAGACGCACTCGCCCTGCCTGACGCTGCAAGCCCATTTGGAAACGGGTTCCCTGGCGCCTCGCACGCGCTTTTGATCCTTGTTCCAAATTAGGTTGCCCAAATGCCGTTCGAAAATCTGCCTACCGTCCTCGCCGACGCGCTGACCGCGCGTGGCTATGAAGCGCTCACCCCTGTCCAGGCCGAAGCCACCGCCGATGAAGCGGTCGGTCGCGACCTGATCGTCTCCGCCCAGACCGGATCGGGCAAGACCGTCGCCTTCGGCCTCGCCGCCGCGCCCGACCTGCTGGTCGACGGCAAGCTGCCGCTCGCCGGTGCGCCCCTCGCGCTCGTCATCGCGCCGACGCGCGAACTGGCGTTGCAGGTCAGCCGCGAACTCGGCTGGCTCTACGCCGGCGCGAACGCACGCATCGCGACCTGCGTCGGCGGCATGGACGCCAGCCGCGAGCGGCGTGCGCTGAACGGCGGCGCGCATATCGTCGTCGGCACGCCGGGGCGTCTGCGCGATCACCTGGAGCGTGGGGCGCTGGACCTCGGTTCCTTGCGCGTCGCGGTGCTCGACGAAGCGGACGAGATGCTCGACATGGGCTTCCGCGACGATCTGGAGGGCATCCTTGATACGACGCCGGAGGGGCGTCGGACGCTCCTGTTCTCGGCGACGATGCCTAAGCCGATCGTCGCGCTCGCCAAGCGTTACCAGCGCGACGCGCTGCGCATCTCGACGGTGGGGGAGAACCGCGGGCACGGCGACATCGCCTATGTCGCGGTGCCGGTCGCGCCGTCGGATATCGAACACGCCGTCATCAATCTGCTGCGCTTCTACGAAGCGGAAACGGCGATGCTGTTCTGCGCCACGCGCGACAATGTCCGGCACCTGCACGCCAGCCTGGTCGAGCGTGGCTTTGCCGCCGTCGCGCTGTCGGGCGAGCATAGCCAGAACGAGCGCAATTCCGCGCTGCAAGCCCTGCGCGATCGTCGTGCCCGCGTCTGCGTCGCGACCGACGTCGCCGCGCGCGGCATCGACCTGCCGACGCTCAGCCTCGTCGTCCATGTCGAAATGCCCCGCGATGCCGAGACGTTGCAGCACCGCTCCGGCCGCACCGGTCGCGCCGGCAAGAAGGGGACGGCGGTCCTGATCGTGCCCTATCCGCGCCGCCGCCGCGTCGACATGATGCTGAAGGGCGCGCGGATCAACGCCGAGTGGCGCGACCCGCCGACCGTCGAGGACATTCGCGCGCAGGACCGCGAACGGCTGCTCGCCGACCTGCTCGCGCCGGTCGAGGTGGACGAAGAGGATACGGCGCTGGCCGAGCGCCTGATGGCGGAAAAGACCCCGGCGGAAATCGCCGCCGCGCTGGTCCGCGCGCACCGCGCCGCACTGCCGGCGCCCGAGGAACTGGTCGATCGCACCGCGCTGTCGCCGCTGGAGCAGAAGGGTCACCGCGCCGGCTTTGACGACACGGTGTGGTTCCGCATGGACATCGGCCGTCGCCAGAACGCCGATGCGCGCTGGATCCTGCCGCTGATCTGCCGCCGCGGTCATGTGACCAAGGCGGAGGTCGGCGCGATCCGCATCGGCCAGATGGAAACGAGCTTCCAGATTCCCCGCAGCATCGCCGACCGTTTCTACGACGCGGTGAAGCGCAGTGCGGGCGAGGACGAAGTCACCATCATCCCCGGCGACGGCCCGCCTCCCCAGGGCGGCGGCAGCGCTCGCCAGCGCGGCGGCCCGAACCGCCCGCAGCAGCGTCCCGGCGGCGGCGCACCCTATCGCGCGAAGCCAGCCGGGCCGCGCGGCCCGCGGCGGGGCTGAGGACTGAACTAAGGAACGTATTCTCCCCGTTCGTGCTGAGCTTGTCGAAGCACCGTTCTTTGAGCCGCGAGCACTGACTTTGCGGCACGAAGAACGGTGCTTCGACAAGCTCAGCACGAACGGAATATGGAGCGTTGCATCTTTGACGGCCCGTCCAAATCCCCTATCGCCCCCGCCATGCTCCGTATCCTCGTCGACGCCGATGCCTGCCCGGTGAAGGAAGAAATCTACCGCGTCGCCTGGCGCACCGACGTTCCCGTCGCGATCGTCAGCAACAGCCGGATGCGCGTCCCCGACCATCCGCTGGTCAAGCAGGTGACCGTGTCGGACGGGTTCGACGCCGCCGACGACTGGATCGCGGACAACAGCGACGGTCGGGCGATCGTCGTCACCGCCGACATCCTGCTGGCCGACCGCTGCATCAAGGCCGGTGCGACCGTGTTGGCCCCGAACGGCAAGCCGTTCACCGCGAGTTCGATCGGTACGGCGGTCGCGACGCGGGCGATCATGGCCGACCTGCGGGCCGGGGCTATGGGCGATCCCATCGGCGGGCCCAAGCCCTTCGCGAAGGAAGATCGCTCGCGCTTCCTGTCCGCGCCTGACGCCGCCATCGTACGCTTGCGGCGCTGAATCCCGTTTCAACCGTTCGTGTCGAGTAGGCATCGAGCTTGTCGAGATGGCGTATCGAGACGCATTTCTCGATACGCGCTCTCGACAGGCTCGATCGCTACTCGAAACGAACGGAGTTTGCTTGACCGACCCGACCCCGATTCCCGCCGCGACGGTCGTGATCTTCCGCGACCGCGCCGGCGCGCCGCCGGAAATGTTGATGGTCGAACGATCGGCGGCGATGGTCTTTGCCGGAGGGGCGATGGTGTTTCCCGGCGGTCGGGTCGACCCCGGCGATCACGCCTTGGCGGTGGCGCTGGGGCTGGATGACGAAGAGGGTGTGGGCCGGATCGCGGCAGCCCGCGAATCGATCGAAGAGGCGGGTGTCGCGCCGGGCGTAATGCCGGGCGACTCGGACACGATCGCGCGGTTGCGGACGCTGCTGCACGGCGGTGCCACGATGGGCGCGGCGCTCGACGCGGTCGGCGCGACCTTCGACCCGCATGCGCTGTTGCCCTTCTCGCGCTGGCTGCCGCTCGGCATGCGGCACCGTATCTTCGATACGCATTTCTATCTCGCGCGACTGCCGGACGATGCGCCAGAGCCATCGGTCGACGCCACCGAGAACAGTCGCCTCGTCTGGACCACGGCCGCCGACATGCTGGCCGAGGCCGATGCGGGGCGAGCGACGATCATCTTCCCCACGCGCCGCAACCTCGAACGGCTGGCGCTGTTCGCCGATTTTGCCGCCGCCGCCGCCGATGCCCGCGCCCACGTCATCCGCCCGATCACGCCGTGGTTCGAGGATCGCGACGGCGTGCGGCACCTCTGCATTCCCGCAGACCTGGGCTACCCCGTCACCGCCGAGCCTGCCGACACGGTGCGCCGCGCGTGAAGGGTGTGCGCCAGTTCCTGATCGCGATGACGGTCGCGGCGGTCGCGCTGGCCGTGGTGTTCGGCATCTACGCCGTGGTGAAATCGCGGCCGCAGGACCTGCCGTGGACGCCCCTCGACCTCGCCGAAAAGCCGGGAATGTTCACCGGGCGCAAGCTGGCCGCGCTGGGCGATGATTTCCCCGAGTGCCGCGCGCTCCTCGACAGGGCGGGGGTGCGCTATACTGCGCTCGAACCGCTGCGACCGGCGGAGTCCGCGTGCGGCTATGCCGATGGCGTGCGGCCGACCGGCGGGGCGGCGGCGTTGCGCTATGCGCCGGCGGGGCTCGGCATGGCGTGCCCGGTCGCGGCGGCGATGGCGATGCTGGAATGGAACGTCGTCCAGCCCGCGGCAGAGAAGCATTTCGGGTCGCCGGTGCGGACGATCGAGCATTTCGGCAGCTATAACTGTCGCCGGATGTACGGGCGCAGCGCGGGCGACTTCAGCCAGCACGCGACGGCGGATGCGATCGATATTGCCGGCTTCGTGCTGGCGGACGGGACGCGGATCAGCGTGGTGCGCGACTGGGACGGATCGGGCGCGAAGGGCGCCCAAAAGGCGGCGTTCCTGCGCGAGGTGCGCGACGGTGCCTGCCAGCTGTTCGCGACCACGCTGTCGCCGGACTATAATGCGGCGCACCGGGACCACTTCCATCTCGACCAGGCTGACCGCGGCGCGATGGGTTTCAGGGCCTGTCGTTGACAGCCGGCGCTCCCGCGTAGGCGGGAGCCCAGGGCCGCGGGCCGGCTCGTTTGCGACTCTGGGCTCCCGCCTGCGCGGGAGCACGCCAAGTCATTCGACCGTCTGTTCGATCACCCCGAAGATCGGATGATGCTTGTCATCCTCCGCCCAGATTCGAACCGTGTCGCCCTTCTTCAGAAACGGCGTCTCCGCCTTTCCGCGCAAGATCGTCTCCACCGTGCGTACCTCAGCCAGGCAGGAATAGCCGACCCCGCCGTCCGCGATCGGCTTGCCGGGACCGCCGTCCGCGTCGCGGTTGCTGACGGTGCCCGAACCGATGATCGTCCCCGCGCCCAGTTTGCGCGTCCTGGCCGCATGCGCGATCAGCGTGCCGAAGTCGAAGGTCATGTCCTCGCCTGCCTCGGCGCGGCCGAATGGCTGGCCGTTCAGGTCAACCATCAGCTTGCGATGGAGCTTGCCGTCGCGCCACCAATCGCCCAGCGCGTCGGGGGTCACGAAGACCGGGGAAAAGGCGCTTGCCGGTTTGGACTGGAAGAAGCCGAAGCCCTTGGCCAGCTCGCCGGGGATCAGGTTCCGCAGACTGACGTCGTTGGTCAGCCCAACCAGCAGGATCGCATCCAACGCCTGTTCCCGGCTGGCGCCCTGCGGCACGTCGCCGGTCACGACGACCACTTCCGCCTCCAGATCGCAGCCCCACGCCTCGTCGGCCAGCGGGATCCCATCGCGCGGCCCCAGGAATCCGTCGGACCCGCCCTGATACATCAGCGGGTCGTGCCAGAAGCTTTCGGGCATCTCCGCCGAGCGCGCCTGCCGAACCAGCGCGACATGGTTCACATAGGCCGATCCGTCCGCCCATTGATAAGCGCGGGGCAGGGGGGCGGCAGCGTCGTGCTCGTGGAAGCGGATGCGCGGGATGACTTCGTGGTCGAGATCGGTCTGGAGATTGCGCAGGTCGGGCAACACCCGGTCCCAGTCGTCCAGCGCGGCTTGCAGCGTCGGGGCGATATGCGTCGCATCCGCGCACCACGCGAGATCGTTCGACACCACCACCAGTCGGCCGTCACGTCCGTGCTTCAGGCTCGCAACTTTCATGCATCGTCTCCCAGCTTTGCGCGTTTCATGCCTTCCGCAACGGCCGGTGTCGATGACCATGTTGACAGATGCACACGACTGACCGACCAGCCGATCGCATGGGGCTGCGCTTTCTCGATCATGGCGGGGAAATGGGACAGCGGATTCGTGACCGTGACTGGTCGCAGACTCCGCTGGGTGACCTCGTCGACTGGCCGCCGACGTTGCGCTCGGTACTGGGCGTCTGTTTGTCGTCGAACCATCCGACCTGCGTCTATTGGGGGCCGGAGATGCGGCTGCTCTACAATGACGCCTGGTCGGTCATCCCGGCCGAGCGGCATCCCGGTTGCCTCGGCGAGCCGGCGGCCGAGGTGTGGCACGACATCTGGGATGTGGTCGGGCCGGAATTCGCATCGGTCTACGCGACCGGCGAAAGCATCTCGAATTTCGATCAGCCGCTGACCTTCCTGCGCGACGGCGTGCCCGTGCAGACGTGGTTCAATTACACGCTGTCGCCGATCCGCGACGAGCATGGCGAGATCGTCGGCGTCTTCAACCAGGGCAATGAGACGACGCGGCTGGTCCTGGCCGAGCGCGAGACGAAGCGCGAACTGGGCCGGCTGCGCGAGCTGTTCCAACAGGGGCCGAGCGCGGTCGCGCTGCTCCACGGGCCTGACTTCACCTTCGACTTCGCGAACGAAGCCTATAGCGCCTTGGTCGGGCACCGCGACATCATCGGCAAGCCGCTGGTCGAGGCTTTGCCCGAGGTCGGCGAAACCGGCTTCGACGAGTTGCTGCGCGAGGTGTGGCGCACCGGACAGCCCTATCGCGCGGAGTCGGCGCCCGTGCCGATCTTCGCCGCCGGCGGCGGACTGGGCGAGGTGCGGCTGCTCGATTTCGTCTATCAGCCGATCCGCAACGTCGACGGGCAGGTCACCGACATCTTCGTCCAGGCCAACGACGTCACCGATCGCGCCCGTGCAGAGGAGGCGCTGCGCAAGAGCGAGGAACGGTTGCAGCTGGCGCTCAGCTCGTCGCTCAGCATCGGCACCTGGGACTGGGACGTCACGACCAATCGCGTGACCGCCGATGAACGCTTCGCCCGGTTGTACGGGGTCGATCCGGCAGTGGCGAAGGCGGGGGGCGAGATCGATCGCTTTTTTGCCGGCATCCACCCGGAGGATCTCCCGCGCGTACAGGCGGCGATCGACGCGACGCTGAAGACCGGCGCACCGTTCATCGAGGAATATCGCCTGGTCCGCACCGGCGCCGCCCCCCGCTGGGTGGTGGCGCAGGGGCGGGCACAGTTTGATGCGGAGGGCCGGGCGGTCCGCTTTCCGGGCGTCAGCTTCGACATCACGACGCGCCGGACCGCCGAAGAGGCGGCGCGCAATGCTGCCCGCGAATTGCGAGCGGCGACCGAAGCGCAGGATTTCCTCTATCGCCTGAACGACCAGATGCGCCGGCTTGGGCTGCCGGAGGACATCATGCGGATCGCGTCTGCGGCGCTGGGCCGACGCATGGGAGCGGATCGCGTCGGCTTCGCACGGATCGACGGCGGCATGTTGCGGTTCGAGAGCAGCTGGACCAGCGATGCCCTGTCGCCGCTGACCGGCGATCTGCCGCTCGATCGGCTGGGGGCGCGTGTCCTTGCGAACTACCGCGGTGGCGAGACGCGGATCGTCAACGACTATGAGCGCGAGGAACGCCAGCTTCATTCCGATGGCCCGACTCAGCACGGCGCGGGTGCCGGGGTCGGCGTGCCGTTGCTGCGGTACGGCCGCTGGGTCGCGGTCTTCTACGTCAACCAGGACCGTCCGCGGCAATGGAGCGCGGACGAGATTTCGCTGATCGAGGCGGTTGCGGAGGCCGCCTGGGACGCGGTTGATCGTGCGCAGGCGGTCACGGCACTTGCCGAAAGCGAAGCGAAGTTCCGCGCCATCGCCAATTCGATCGACCAGATGATCTGGTCGACCCGCGCCGACGGATTCCACGATTATTTCAACGAGCGCTGGTACGATTTTACCGGCGTGCCCCACGGATCGACCGATGGCGAGGGCTGGGCGGGCATCTTCCACGAAGAGGATCAGCCGCGGGCGTGGGAACAGTGGAACTACAGCCTGCAGACAGGCGACCCGTACCGCATCGAATATCGGCTGCGGCACCGGTCGGGGGTCTATCGCTGGGTGCTGGGCAGCGCGTTGCCGGTGCGCGATGCGAACGGGCGGATCACGCGCTGGTTCGGCACCTGCACCGACATCCAGGAGATCGTCGAGGCGCGCGACGTGCTGGCGCGGTCGCGCATCGATCTGGAAAAGGCGGTGGCCGAACGGACCGAGCAGTTGATGGCGGCCGAAGCGCAGCTGCGACAGGCGCAGAAGATGGAGGCGGTCGGCCAGCTGACCGGCGGCATCGCGCATGATTTCAACAATATGCTGGCGGTCGTGATCGGCGCGCTCGATCTGCTGGAGCGCCGCGTCGCGCAGGGCCGGTCGGATGTCGGCCGCTATGTCGAGGCGGCGCGCGATGGCGCGACGCGGGCGGCGGCGCTGACCCAGCGGTTGCTCAGCTTCTCGCGCCAGACCACGATCGACCCCGCGCCCACCGACCTCAATCAGCTGGTCGATGGGATGACCGAGCTGCTCGACCGGACGCTGGGCGAGGGCATCCAGGTCGAGACGCGGCTGGCGAGCGACGCCTGGTTCGCGCGCACCGACCGCGGACAGCTGGAAAATGCGCTGGTCAACCTGGCGGTCAACGCGCGCGATGCGATGCCGCGCGGCGGTCGGGTTACGATCGAAACCGCGAATCGCACGATCGATGCGACATTGGCTGCGGCGGCCGGCACCACGGCTGGCGACTATGTCATGATCGCGGTGTCGGATACCGGCGTCGGCATGGACGAAGCCACGGCGGCGCGCGCCTTCGACCCGTTCTTCACCACCAAGTCCGTCGGCAAGGGCACCGGCCTGGGCCTCAGTCAGGTCTTCGGCTTCGTCCGGCAATCGGGCGGGCACGTCACGCTCGATACCGCGCTTGGCGAGGGGACCCGCATCACCATCCTGCTGCCGCGCGATGCGAGCGGTGTGGCGCCGGCCGTGACCGTGCCGGCCACCGCCGACGCGCCACGCGCACGGCCGGGCGAATCGGTGCTGGTCGTCGAGGACGAGGACCGCGTCCGCAACTTCTCGATAGAGGCGCTGGAGGAACTCGGCTACCGGGTCGCCTCGGCGCCGGACGGGCCAAGCGCCTTGCGGCTGATCGATCAGGGACTGGCGCCCGACCTGCTCTTCACCGACATGGTGATGCCGGAGATGACCGGCCGCGAGCTCGCCGCCGCGGCGCTCGATCGCCGCGCGGATTTGTGCGTGCTGTTCACCAGCGGATACACGCGCGAAGAGGGCGAGGCGGCCGAGGCGGTCGGTCCGCAAGTGCTGCGCAAGCCGTTCGACGTGACGACATTGGCGATGCGCGTGCGCCAAACGCTCGACGCAGGCGCCCCCGTAAGCTAGGGGCACGCCGGTTTTCCAAGATCGGGGATACGGGATTTGGCCAACGTCGCGGTGATCGGCGCCCAATGGGGTGACGAGGGCAAGGGCAAGATCGTCGACTGGCTGGCGGAGCGCGCCGACATGGTCGTGCGGTTCCAGGGCGGTCATAACGCCGGCCACACATTGGTCGTCGGCGAGAAAGTCTACAAGCTGTCGCTGCTCCCCTCAGGCATCGTCCGCGGTACGCCCAGCGTCATCGGCAACGGTGTCGTGCTCGACCCCTGGCATCTGCGCGACGAGATCGCCAAACTGACGGGGCAGGGTGTCGCGATCTCGCCCGACACGCTGATCATCGCCGACACCTGCCCGCTGATCCTGCCGTTCCACCGCGATCTCGACGCGCTGCGCGAGGATGCCAGCGGCGCGGGCAAGATCGGCACGACTCGGCGCGGCATCGGCCCGGCCTATGAGGACAAGGTCGGGCGTCGCGCGATCCGCGTCTGCGACCTGGCACACCTCGACGCACTTGGACCTCAGCTTGACCGCCTGACCGCGCATCATGATGCGCTGCGGGCCGGTTTCGGTCAGCCGCCGATCGACCGCGAGCGATTGCTGAACGAATTGCGCGAGATCGCCGACTTCGTGCTGCCCTATGCCAAGCCCGCGTGGAAGCTGTTGGCGGAGGCCAAGGCCAAGGGGCGGCGGATGCTGTTCGAAGGCGCGCAGGGCGTGCTGCTCGACATCGATCACGGCACCTACCCGTTCGTCACTTCGTCCAACACCGTCGCCGGAACGGCCGCCGCTGGTTCCGGCCTGGGGCCGAGCGCGGTCGGCTTCGTGCTGGGCATCGCCAAGGCCTATACCACCCGCGTCGGATCCGGCCCGTTCCCGACCGAGCTGGAGGACGAAACCGGCGAGCGGCTGGGCGTGCGCGGCCATGAATTCGGCACGGTCACGGGCCGCAAGCGCCGTTGTGGCTGGTTCGACGCGGTGCTGGTGCGCCAGTCGGTGGCGGTGTCGGGCGTGACCGGCATTGCGCTGACCAAGCTCGACGTGCTCGACGGGTTCGAGGAAGTGCGGATCTGCACCGGCTACAAGCTGGGCGACCAGATGCTCGACCATTTCCCCGCACATGCCGCCGATCAGGCGCAGGTGGAGCCGGTGTGGGAAACCATGCCCGGCTGGGCGGAAACGACGGCCGGCGCGCGCAGTTGGGCCGAGCTGCCGGCGCAGGCGATCAAGTACATCCGCCGCGTCGAGGAACTGATCCAATGCCCGGTGGCGCTGGTGTCGACCAGCCCGGAACGCGACGACACGATCCTGGTGCGCGATCCGTTCGCGGATTGAGCCGCGGACCTATCGATCGTCATTCCCGCCCGCGCCGGAATCACGGATTCAGAGTGCAATGCGACTAGTTTTGTTCACCCTCGTTCGCCCTGAGCGAAGTCGAAGGGCGGCCCTCCACAAGGTGCTTCGACTGCGCTCAGCACGAACGGGTTGTTAAAGCCGATCGCCTTTCACGCCGAAACAAAACCGCCGCGCCGATCACCCGATCGACGCGGCGGTCCTGTTTTCACGCCTCAGCGCTTAGCGCGGACGCTTCTTGTCCTTCTTCGGCTTCTCGCCGTCAGTCGGCGTCATCGCCGGATCGTCGGTGGTCGTCGGCGTGCTGTTGGTGGTCGAATCCGTTGGTGCCGTCGTCGTCATCGGATCGGCAGGCGTCGCGGGTATTGCCGGATCGGCCGGAACCGCCGGCGACATCATGGGATCGGCTGGCGTCGCCGGGGTAGCGGGCGTCGCCGGATTGGCCGGCATCGTCTGTGTCGTGCCCGGCATCGGCGTGGTCTGCGGCGTCGTCGTCTGAGCGACGGCAGCGGTGGACAGGCCGGCGGCAATCACGCCGGCAATGAGCATCTTGGTCATGGCATTCTCTCCTCGAATTCCGTGACCTACCAACGCGCGGGATGGGAAAAGGAGAGTCCGCCTACCCCTGTTCAGCCACGCCCTACCCGCATTGTGCGCGGTGGAGCAGCTTCTGGTCGGCCAAAACCAGCGCCATCATCGCCTCGACCACCGGCACGCCACGAATGCCGACGCAAGGGTCGTGGCGGCCTTTCGTCGCGATTTCGGTCGCATCGCCCTCGCGCGTGATCGTTTCGACCGGGGTCAGGATCGAGCTGGTCGGCTTGAACGCGACGCGCAACCGCACCGGCTGGCCGGTTGAGATGCCGCCCGCGATGCCGCCCGCGTGGTTGGCGAGGAATTCCGGCCCCGCGGCGCCGGGGCGCATCGGATCGGCATTCGCCTCCCCCGACAAAGCGGCGGCGGCGAACCCGTCGCCGATCTCCACGCCCTTCACCGCATTGATCGACATGGCGGCGGCGGCGAGTTCAGAATCGAGCTTGGCATAGAGCGGTGCGCCCCAGCCTGCCGGCACGCCTGTAGCCTCGCACGCGACGACCGCACCCAGCGACGAGCCAGACTTGCGCGCGCCGTCGACCAGCGTTTCCCAGCGCGCGGCGGCGTTCGCATCGGCGGCGAAGAACGGGTTCTGATCGATCTGGCCGGCATCGAAGCCGGTCGCGACATCGCCGCCGATCGCCTCGACCCAGCCGGTGATCGTCACTTCGGGGATCACCAGCCGCGCGACCGCGCCCGCCGCGACCCGCGCCGCCGTCTCGCGCGCCGACGACCGTCCACCGCCGCGATGGTCGCGGAAGCCGTATTTCGCGTCATAGGCATAGTCGGCATGGCCGGGCCGATAGGCGAGCGCGACGTTCGAATAGTCCTTCGATCGCTGGTCGACATTGTCGATCATCAGGCTGATCGGCGTGCCGGTGGTCCGCCCCTCGAACACGCCCGACAGGATGCGGACCGCGTCGGGTTCGCGGCGCTGCGTCGTGAAGCGGCTCGTGCCCGGCCGGCGTTTGTCGAGCCACGGCTGGATGTCGCCTTCCGACAGCGTGATGCCCGGCGGGCAGCCGTCGATCACGACGCCCAGCGCCGGGCCGTGGCTCTCGCCCCATGTCGTGAAGCGAAACACGCGGCCGAATGTGTTGTAGCTCACGCCTCTTCCCCCAGGCTTGCAAACGCCTTTGCATGCACCGCGACGCCGCGCACGCCGCACGGCATCTTCCCGTCCTGCAACGGCAGCGCCATCAGATAATCGCCGGCATAGGGGCTGTCGAAACCCTTCGCCCAATCGACCGAAAAACCGTGGCGGCCGTAGAAGTCGGGCTCGCCCAGTACGAAACACAGCACGACGCCCGCCGCCGCCAGATCCCGCAGGCCCGTGCGGATCAACAGGTCGGCGATGCCGCGCCGGCGGTGTGCTGCGGCCGTCGCGATCGGCGCCAGCGCGACGGCGGGGACGGGCTTTCCGTCGACCTCCACCGCCATCCGGCTGAAAGCGATCATGCCGGCCAGCGCACCCGTCTCCTCGTCATCCGCGACGAGTGTCAGCACCATGTCGCCGTCGATGCACAGCCGGCGGACCAGCATCGCCTCGGCCGGTTCGGGAAAAGCGGCGGCGAGTAGCGCCTCGATCGCCGCGACGTCCCCACCGGTCGCGGCGCGGATCGTGTAGCTCACGCCAGCGCGATGTCCGGGGCGTCCTCCGCCTTCATGCCGATGACGTTGTAGCCGGCATCGACGTGGTGGATCTCGCCGGTCACGCCCGACGACAGGTCGCTGAGCATGTAAAGGCCGGCGCCGCCGACATCCTCGATGGTCACCGTCCGGCGCATCGGCGCGTTCAGTTCGTTCCATTTGAGAATATAGTTGAAATCACCGATCCCGCGCGCCGCCAGCGTCTGGATCGGGCCTGCCGAGATCGCGTTCACGCGGATGTTGTCGCGGCCCAGGTCGACCGCGAGATACTTCACGCTCGTCTCCAGCGCGGCCTTGGCGACGCCCATGACGTTGTAGTGGGGGATGACCTTTTCCGCGCCGTAATAGGTCAGCGTCAGGATCGACCCGCCGTTCGGCATCATCTCGCGTGCGCGCTTGGCCACCGCGACCAGCGAATAGGCGGAGATGTTCATGGTCATCAGGAAGTTGTCGAGCGTCGTGTCGTAATAGCGCCCACGAAGCTGCGACTTGTCGGAGAAACCGATCGCGTGGACGACGAAGTCGATCGTCGGCCATTCCGCCTTCAGCGCGTCGAAGGTCGCGTCGAGCGCGTCCATGTCGCTGACGTCGCAGTCGAACAGGCGCGCCACGCCCAGTTGTTCGGCGAGCGGTCGTACGCGCTTTTCCATCGCCGCGCCCTGATAGCTGAAGGCGAGCTCCGCGCCCGCGTCGCTCAACTGCTTGGCGATCCCCCAGGCCAGCGACTTGTCATTGGCCAGGCCCATGATCAGCCCGCGCTTCCCCTGCATCAATCCCGTCACGCCGCCGACCCTTCCACTTCCGTCCTTGTTTCGGGGGCGTCTACCGCAGGTACGGGCGGTTCCGCCAGTGCCGCGTTCAGATGCGCGCCGAAGACGATGCCCAGGCCGATCAGGAAGAAGAAGAGCAGCATGACCACGACCCCGGCAAGACTGCCATAGGTCAGGTCGTAGCCGCCAAGCAGCGACAGAATCTTGGGCAGGAGCGCCGTCATCGACACCCACCACACCGCGGTGAACAAGGCGCCTGGCCATTTCGGGCAGTTGGAATAGCGGTATTTCGACGGCGTGACGGAGTAGAACAGCATGTAGAGCGCGCCGAACATGACGACGCCGGGGATTGCGCGGCTGATCCCGATCCAGCCGGCGACACCTTCGGCAAAGGGCAGCAGCTGATAGATGAACTGCTCCGCCGCGGTCAGCAGGCCCTGCACGAGGAAGCTGACGAGCGCGAGCACGACCGAGCCGACGATCACCGCGACCGACCCCAGCCGGTATTTCCAGAAGGGGTTGGCGAAGACGGTGCCATAGGCGCGGCGGAAGATGTCGCGGATCGTCTCGATGAAGCTGCCGACGGTCCACAGGCCGATGAGTCCGCCCAGCAGCAGCAGATTGCCGGTGCGCGCCGTCAGCACGTCGGAGATGGGCTTGCGGAGCAGGTCGGCGACGTCGGGCGGCAGGACGTTGAGGAAGGAGACGACCGTCTGCCGCGCCTCCTCGCTCTGTCCGAAGATCGAGGCGATGGCGGCGGTCACGATGAAGAACGGGAACACCGTCATCAGCGAGAGATAGGCGAGGTTGCCGGCGTGGATGAAGCCGTCGTTGTAGACGCCGATCAGGACGCGTTTCAGCACCTCCCATGCACGGCTTCCGGGGCCGAGCTTCTTCCATTCGGCCTGCATGCGCGCGCGGGCGCGGTGGCTGTGGTGCGCGCGCGCCTCGGGCGTCTGGGGGGCGATGACGTCGGTCACGTAAGGGCTCAGACGCCCAGGCGCGCCCTCGGGTTCCCGCTGTTCCTGCCCGACCAGCTCTCGACGAAGGCGGTCAGTTCGGCGTCGTCGGCGGGTAGCTCGATCATCAGCGTGACCAGCTGATCGCCGCGCTCGCCGCCCTTCTTGTGGAACCCGCGGCCTTTGAGACGCAGCGTCTTGCCCGACGACGCGCCCTTGGGGACGGTCAGCATGACATTGCCCTCGACGGTCGGCACCGGCACCTTGGCGCCCAGCACCGCTTCGGCGAGGCTGACCGGCAAGTCGAGCCGCACATCGTCGCCGTCGCGGGTGAAGAAACGGTGCTGGCCGACCTCGATCGAGACGATCGCATCGCCATTGCCGCCGGGGCCGGGATCGCCCTTGCCCGACAGGCGCATCTGCGTGCCCGTCTCGACACCGGCGGGCAGCTTCAGGTCGATCGTCTTGCCGTCGCGCAGGGTAATCCGCTGGGTTGCGAGCGATGCTGCGTCCTCGAAGCTGACGACCAGGCGATAGGGCACGTTGGCGCCCTTGGGCTGCGGGCGCCGGCCGAAGCCGCCCTGAAAGCCGCCACCGCCGCCACGCGCGCCGCTGAAGATGCTTTCGAAGATGTCGGAGAAATCGCCCGAGTCGCCGCCGCCGAAATCGGCCGAGAACCCGCCGCCGCCCGGTCGCGCGCCGGCACCCGGGCGCGGGCCGTAGCCGAAGGGCGCGGTCGGGTTACCGTCGCCGTCGATCTCGCCACGGTCGAAGCGGGCGCGCTTGTCCTTGTCGGTCAGCAGGTCATAGGCCTGCGTCACTTGGCTGAACCGCTCCGACGCCTTCGGATTGTCCTTGTTGCGGTCGGGATGCAGCTCCTTGGCGAGCTTGCGATACGCCTTCTTGATCTCGTCTTCGCTGGCGCCGCGGGCGACGCCCAGGGTCTGGTAAGGATCGGCCATCGATATCCCTGTGTCGGTAGTTCGCGTCTATTTAGGGCAGAAGGCGAGAAGAAGAAGGGATTTTGGTGTGCCCTGCGGGCACAAGGCGCAAAGGCGCTAAGGTGTCTCGCCCGCGGTTGTCGATCGGAAGACACCAACAGCGCTCAATGAAGGGCTGCTTCGCAGCCAAGAGTCCAGCCCCCTTCGCGCCTTGTGCCCCGCAGGGGCACCCGAACCAATCTTCTTTCTTCTTCTACCGACCCCGCGCCGCCGTCGCCGCGATGGCGTCCGCGATGTCGTCGATCAGCGGCAGGGGCAGGTCGTGGCCCATGCCCGGCAGGATGACGAGTTCCGCACCCGGAATCGCCGCCGCCGTATCGCGACCGCCTTCGACGGGGACCAGAGGATCGGCGTCGCCGTGGATGATGGTCGTCGGCGCGGTGATACGGCGCAGCCGCTCGCGGCGGTCGCCGTCGGCCAGGATCGCCGACATCTGGCGCATGGCGCCGGCGGGCGCGAAGCTGCGGTCGATGTCGCGCTCCACGCGGGTGCGCAATCGGTCGAGATCGTAGGGATAGGCCGGGCTGCCGATGACCTGCGCTGTCCGCATCCCATGGGCGACGATCGTCTCGCGATCGGCGGACATCGGGCGCCCGGTCAGCACCGCCATCGCCTCGGGCCGGGCGGGGGGTAGCGAGGGGTTGCCGCTGGTCGACATGATCGAGGTCAGCGACCGGACGCGCGTCGGATGATCGGCGGCGACCAGCTGGGCGATCATGCCGCCCATCGACGCGCCGACGATATGCGCGCTGGGGACGCCGAGCGCATCGAGCAGCCCGACCGCGTCGGCGGCCATATCGCTCAGGGTATAGGGCGGCGCGAACCCCCGTCCGCTCATCATCGCCATCATCAGCTGCGCGAGGTCGGGCAGACCGGCGCGATCGAACTTCGTCGACAGGCCGACGTCACGGTTGTCGAACCGGATGACGCGAAAGCCGCGGGCGACCAGCGCGTCGATCAGCTCGTCCGGCCATAAGGTTAGCTGCGCGCCGAGACCCATGATGAGGAGGATCGGCTGGGCGGCGGGGTCGCCGGCGTCCTCATATTCGAGCGTGATGCCGTTGGCGATGATGGCGGTCATGCGGATCTTTCTTGGGGTGATTCCGCCCTCTGTAGGCGTCATCCCCGCGGAGGCGGGGATAAATTCTGGCTGACGGTGCGCATGGAGCCGAAGCGCCAGCCAGAATTGACCCCCGCTTGCGCGGGGGTGACGATCGTTCGTCGGTGAAGTTACTTCGCCCCGAACCCGCCATAGAGCAGGCCGAAGAAATCGCCTTTGTTCCACCGCGGCCGCTCCGCGCCATCGGCGATCTCGCGCGCGATGGCGTAGTTCACGTCGACGAAGCGGACGCCCTGGCTCCAGTCGAGTGCCGGCATCTGCCAGACCTCGTCGCTGGGCTTGTGATAATGGTTCTTGAAGAAGTCATCGACCGCGGCCTTGCCCGGACCCGCCTGGCCCGGCCATAGGAAGACGCTTGGGATTCCCTGCTGGACGAAGCGATAATGGTCGCTGCGGGTGAACAGGCCCTGTTCCGGCATCGGATCCGGCGAGAAGCCCACGCCGATCGAGGCGGCCGCCTTGCGCACGATCGGGCCGAGCGTCGAGCGGTCGGCACCGAAGGCGATCACATCCTCGAACTTGTAGGTGATGATCGGCATGTCGAGGTTGACGTCGGCAACCATCGCCCCCTTTGGCACGGTCGGGTTGTTGGCGAAATATTCCGCGCCGACCAGGCCCTTTTCCTCCGCCGTGACGGCCAGGAACAGGATCGAGCGCTTGGGCGGGGTGCCGCTCGCCTTGAACTTCTTGGCTTCCTCGATCAGCGAGGCGATGCCGACCGCATTGTCCTCGGCGCCGTTGTAGATGGTGTCGCCGTTGACCGCGCGGCCGACGCCGACGTGGTCGAGATGGGCGCTGAGGACGACATATTCGCCCTTCAATTTCGGATCGCCGCCCGGCAGCAGGCCGACGACGTTGGAGCTCGGAAGCGGCGTCCATTCGGTGTTGATGGCTGCGGCGATCCTGCCCGGCAGGACGGTCGCCTTGAAGCGCGTTTCGGCGGAGCCAGCGCCCTTCACGACGTCCGTCCATTTCAGCCTGGAGCCGGCGAACAGCGTCTGCGCGAAGGCCTGGCTGATCATGCCCAGACCGGGCGCGCGGGGTGCGGGGTCGAAGCCGACGCCGCCCTTTTCCCACGTCACGCGCGACCGCTGGTAGCCGGCAGCGGCCATGGTGATCATGCCGGCGGTCGGTTCGATCGTCAGCACGCCGACAGCGCCCTTGGCCATCGCGATCGCGCGCTTGGTCGCGGTGCTGCCGAAGTGGGCACGCAGTTCCGGGTGCAGGCTTTCGGGCGCGCCGCCGAACATCAGCACGATCTTTCCCTTCACATCGACGCCGGCATAGTCGTCGCGCTTGCTGCCGGGCTCGACGATGCCGAAGCCGACGAAGGCGAGCGACGCGTCGACGCTGGTCACCGGCTTCGACGGGTTGGTGCCGGGGACATAGTCCTTGCCGAACGCCATCGGCACCGGGGCGCCCTTCGGCGGCTGATAGGCGAAGCTGCCCTGATCCTTCGCCTTGACGGTGATCAGCGGCACCTTCTGCAGGTAGCTGCCGTCGTCGCCCATCGGGCGCAGGCCGGCCGCGTAGAACTGCGATGCGACATATTGCGCGGCGATGTCATATTCCGGGCTGCCCGCATCGCGGCCCTTCATCGCGTCCGACGCCAGGAACATGACGTGCGCCTTCATCGCCGCTTCGGCCGCCGGCAGCGCAGCGTTGGTGATCGCGTTGCGCTGCGCCGGGTCCGCGGCGGGGGCGGCGGCGGGAGACGCAGGCGCGGCTGCTGGCGTCGAGGCGGTCTGGGCGACGGCGGGGATGGCGAGCACGAGCGACAGCGCCGCGGAGGTCGCGAAACGGAGTTTGGCCAAGGTCTTGGAGTCCCTTACGGAGAATTCGGATGACTGATGCGTAGCAACGCTGTGACGGCATGTGCAATTCGCAGGCTGTCAAATGCGCATAAGGGGCATATGAACCGCATCATGGACGTCCAGAGCACCGCCGCCGCCGCCCCCCGCATCATCCGCCGCAGCGACTATCGCGCGCCGGACTGGCAGGTCGAGACGATCGACCTGACCTTCGACCTCGACCCTGCGCAGACGCATGTGACCGCGGTGATGCGGGTGGTGCGCAGCGGCGATCACGACCGGCCGCTGCGACTCGATGGCGACGGCCTGCGCCCGCTGTCGGTTGCGGTCGACGGAGTGGCGGTCAACGATTGGGTGCTGGACGACGGCGCGCTGGTCGTGCCGTTGTCGGGGGCTGCGCACACGGTCGAGACCGTCGTCGACATCGCGCCGGAGACGAACACGCAGCTGATGGGCCTCTATGCCAGCGGCGGCCTGCTCTGCACCCAGTGCGAGGCGGAGGGGTTTCGCCGCATCACCTTCTTCCCCGATCGGCCCGACGTGCTGGCGACCTATCGCGTGCGGCTGATCGCGGACAAGGTGCGCTTTCCGGTGCTGCTGGCGAACGGCGATCCGGTCGGCCAGGGCGATCTGGAGGGCGGGCGCCACTGGGCGGAATGGCACGACCCGTTCCCCAAGCCGAGCTATCTGTTCGCGCTGGTTGCAGGCGATCTGGTCGCCAATCGCTCGACCTTCGTCACGCGGTCGGGCCGCGAGGTGCAACTGGGCATCTGGGTCCGGGAGGCCGACCTCGCCAAGACCGACCACGCGCTCCAGGCGCTGGAGACGTCGATGCGCTGGGACGAGCGCGTCTATGGTCGCGAATATGATCTCGACGTGTTCAACATCGTCGCGGTCGACGATTTCAACTTCGGCGCGATGGAGAACAAGGGGCTGAACATCTTCAACAGCCGCTACATCCTCGCCGACCCGGATACCGCAACCGATTACGACTATGACGGCATCGCCGCGGTCGTCGCGCACGAATATTTCCACAACTGGTCGGGCAACCGCATCACCTGCCGCGACTGGTTCCAGCTGTCGTTGAAGGAAGGCTTCACCGTCTACCGCGATCAGGGCTTCTCAGCGGATCAGGGGTCGGCCGCGGTCAAGCGGATCGAGGACGTGCGGGGGCTTCGCGCCGCGCAGTTCCCGGAGGATGCGGGGCCGCTCGCGCATCCGGTGCGCCCGGACGAATATATCGAGATTTCGAACTTCTACACCGCGACCATCTACAACAAGGGCGCCGAGCTGATCCGCATGATGGCGACGATCCTCGGGCCGGAGCGGTTCCGCACCGCCACCGACCTGTATTTCGATCGCTTCGACGGGCAGGCGGCGACCTGCGAGGATTTCGTGGCGTGCATGGAGGAGGGCGGCGGGGCCGACCTCGCCCAGTTCCGCCTGTGGTATTCGCAAGCCGGAACACCGCGGGTGACCGCGCGACTGGCACATAGCGGGGGGCGCGCGACGCTGCACCTGTCGCAGCGCGTGCCGCCGACGCCGGGGCAGCCCGACAAGCAACCGATGGTCCTGCCGCTCAGGATCAAGCTGTTCGGCGGTGAGACGGGCGCGGCGCTGACCGAGGAGCAACTGTTCCTGCTCGACAGCGCCGAGGCGGAAATCGCGTTCGAAACGGTGCCCGAGCGTCCGGTGCTGTCGATCAACCGCGGCTTTTCGGCGCCCGTCATCGTCGAGACCGACCGCACGGCGGAAGACCTCGCCTTCCTGAGCGCGCACGACGACGATCCGTTCGCGCGGTACGAGGCGATGCAGCAGCTGATGCTCGACACGCTGGTCGGCGCGGTCGCGACGGGGCGCGGCGATCACCGGGCGGTGGTCGACGCCGTCCGCAACACGCTGACCGACCCCGCGCTCGACCCCGCCTTCATCGCGGAGGCTGTGCTGCTGCCGTCCGAAAGCTTCATGGGCGACCAGATGGCGGTGGTCGATCCCGACGCCATCTATCACGCGCGCGAGGCGCTGCGCAGCGAGCTCGGCCGCACTCTCGAGGAGGAGTGGCGCGCGGCCTATGCGGCAAGCCATGCCGAGCGGTTCGAATATTCTCCTGCGGCCAAGGGGCGTCGCCGGCTGCGGTCCGTCGCGCTGGGCTACATCACCGCAGCCGGTGCGAGCGATGCGGCTGCGCTGGCGTTCGCGCAGTTCGACGCGGCGGACAATATGACCGACCGCCAGGGCGCGTTGGTGACTTTGGTCGGCGGCACGTCGCCGGAGCGGGAGGCCGCACTCGACATCTTCTACAACCGCTACGCCGACAATCCGCTGGTGCTCGACAAATGGTTCCAGGTTCAGGCGCTGTCGTCGCGCGACGATGCCGCCGCCGCGGTAGAGGAACTGGCGCTGCACCGCGACTTCTCGCTGGCCAACCCCAACCGCGCACGGGCACTGGTCGGTGCGTTCGGCGTTAACCAGCGCGCGTTCCATGACGTGTCCGGGCGCGGCTATCGCTTCCTCGCCGACCAGCTGATCGCGCTCGACAAGCTCAACCCGCAGACCGCCGCCAAGCTGCTGCCGCCGCTCGGTCGATGGAAACGCTTCGACGCAGGCCGCGCGGCGCTGATGCGCGGCGAACTGGAGCGGATATTGGCCACGCCGGGGTTGTCGAAGGACATGTTCGAACAGGCGTCGAAGAGCTTGGACTGAGGGGCTCATCCCACCGTCGGCATCTCGGTGAAAGCGACACCGCGGCGTCAGTTCCGTCGGTGCTCCCGCGCAGGCGGGAGCCCAGAGCCAAACAATACAACGGCTTGCCGCGCTCGTGGCCCTAGGCTCCCGCCTGCGCGGGAGCACCGAAAGGGCGTTCGCAGAGATCCCGCCTGTGCGGCGACGGTGACACCCGCTCCCCACACCGCTACCCGGCTAACGTGTTCCGTCTCGCCCGCCCGCTTCCCCTGCTCGCCGCGCTCATTGCGACCCTTGTCACACTCGCGCTGCTGCGGCCGGTCGACCATGACGAGAGCCAATATGTCGCCGCAACGCTGCTGACGGCCGGCGAGTGGTTGCCGTATCGTGACTATGCGTATCTCCAGACCCCGCTCCAGCCCTTCGCCTTTGCGCCGATCGCCTGGGTAAGCGGCTGGCTGGTGTGGCCGGCGCTACGGATCATCAACGCCCTGCTCGGCGCGCTGACGGTCGCGGCGGCGTGGCGGGCGATGCGGGTGGCGGGCGTCGATCCGCGCGTCGCGACGGCGGGTGCGGCGCTGTTCGCGGCGAGCGACATCCTGC
This sequence comes from Sphingomonas floccifaciens, assembly GCF_042681125.1. Classification (NCBI taxonomy): domain Bacteria; kingdom Pseudomonadati; phylum Pseudomonadota; class Alphaproteobacteria; order Sphingomonadales; family Sphingomonadaceae; genus Sphingomonas; species Sphingomonas floccifaciens. The sequence continues at coordinate 102,668 of NZ_JBHUFC010000001.1, forward strand.
TGTTCTCGGCCGGCACCGCGCGCAACGATGCGCTGCCGGCCGCGTTGCTGGCGATGGCGCTGGTGCCGATGCTGCGAGCGGAGCGGGGTGAGGGATCGCGCGGCGGGGCGGTGCTGGCCGGGGTGCTGCTCGGCGCGGCGGCGGCGGCGAAGCTGTCCTATGCGCTGCCGGCGGCGGTGTACGGCGTCTATGCGCTGGTCGTGCGGCGGCATCGGCCGGGGTGGGTCGCGCTTGGCGCTCTGCCGGCGATAATGCTGGTCGGCTGGCTGGCGGCGACCTCGCCGGTAGGGTTCGTGTTCGGCGTGCTGACGTTTCCCGCCGCGGCGCCGGCCGAATATTATGAAGCGGCGGGGCGGGGGTGGAAGCTCACGCTCGGCGCGCGCGTGGTGGATCTGGTGAAGTTCCTGGCTTTGGGGCCGGGGCTTCTGGCGATGGCGATCCTGCTGCTCCCTTTGCTGAAGGGGAGGGGGTGGGTTGCGCTCCGCGGGGCGGATCGCCTGTTGAAGCCTACCCACCCCCAGCCCCTCCCTATCCAGGGAGGGGAGCGTCGCTTGCTCGACCTGCTTATCCTCGCCGGCCTTGTCGCGGCGGTGCTGCCGTCGCCGGTGTGGCGGCAGTATCTGTTGCCGATGCTCGTGCCGCTGTTCGTCCGCCTGGGGATCGCATGGCAGGCGCGTCCGCCGTCCCGAAACTGGCGGATTGCCGCGGTCGTCTTTGCCTGCGCCGGGCTCGCTCCGAGCGTCGAGGCGCTGGCGAAGGGCGGCAATCTCGGCGAAGGCCTCGCCGTCGCCCGCGCGATCGGGCCTCGCGAGGGCGTCGCGACCCTGTCGCCGCAGTTGCTCGGCCGTGCGCCGGATGCGCGCTTTGCGACCGGCCCCTTCTACTTTCGCAGCAGCCACCTGCTCGACGCTTCGCAAGAGCGCGCTTTACGCCTGATTTCGCAGGCTCGGCTCGATGGGCTGGCCGCCAATCCGCCGCGCTTCATCCTCGTCGGCGGCGAGGGGCGCTGGAGCAGCGGGGAGGATGCGCTCGATGGCGTGCTGGAACGCTGGGCGATCACCAACGGCTACCGGCTGGAACAGCGGATCGGTACGCGGTTCCGGCTCTATGCGCGCAGTCGCCTGTCGGTGGTCCCGCCGTCGATCCTGGCGCGGTAATAGTCGACCAGGATCGCGGCATGGTCGCGGTCGGTGCGCACCTTGCTGGCGGCGTGAACGCAGGCGGCGCGCAGGATCGTCGGGTCGCGGCGAAACAGCCGCGCGATGGCGCCGGCACCGCTGCGAGCGTCGCGCGCGCGGTAGGTTTCGGCGAATGGCGGCTCGGCGATGTCGAATGCGCCGCCCACGTCGGGCACGATCAGCGGCAGGCCGCTCGCCACCGCCTCCAGCGCGACCAGCCCGAACGGTTCGGCGTCGGAACCGTGGATCAGCGCGTCGGCACTTGCCATGATCCGGGCGAAGCGCAGCCGGTCGTAGACGGGCCTGAACAGGCGGATGTGCGGGCTGCCCGCCGCGCGCCGGGCGAGCTTCTGGTGATCGACGCCCTGACCGAGCAGGATCAGCCCGACCGGCATCCGCTCGCCCGCGCGCTCGACCGCGTCGATGACGGTCGGCCAGCGCTTCTCCGGGTGATGCCGCCCGACGCCGAGCAGCAGCTTCGCCTCCGGCGGCAGGCTGCATTGGGCGAGCAGCGCGGTGCGTAGCCGTTCGTCGCGCAGGTCCGGCGAGAAATAGCCGCGGTCGATCCCGAGCGGCATCGCGGCATCGACCGTCAGGCCGCGGCGTTCGTGCCGGCGGGCAAGCTCGCCGCCATTGGTTACGAACAGGTCGAACTTGGCCAGGAACCGGTCCATGTAACGCGTATACCAGGCGCACCAGCGCTCGACCGTCTCGGTCTGCGCGACGCCCTCCAGCCAGCGCACCGCATAGGCGCCCATATTGTCGTTGTGCGCGAAGAAGACCTTGAGCGCGCGGCCCTGCCATTCGGCGACGATCCAGGCCGGACGCCACGGCGACGACACCTCGACCACGTCGGGATCGAGCTCGTCGAGCAGCCGCGTGATCGGTTCGGCATCCCAGAACATGCCGTAGCTGCGGTCGAAGGGCAGGCGCGGCGCCTTCACCCAGATGATCCGCCCGCCGCCGGGACGATCCTCGACCCGGTCCTCATATCCCGGTGCGATGACGATCAGTTCATGGCCCATGTCGGCCAGAATGCCCATCTTGCGGTCGAGATAGGTGCGAACGCCGCCGCCGGTCGGCGAATAGAATTCGTTGACGTCGACGATGCGCATCCGCCTCAACCCTCGTAGGGCGCGAAGCCGGACAGGCCGCGCAGATATTGGGCGCGGATCGTCACCTGGGTAACGCCTGCGCCGACAGTGACGATCGCCTGGTCGACTTTCGGGCGATTGCGGCCGAGCTTCGCCGAGCCGACGAAGCCCGCGCCGTCGCGCCAGAAGTTGAACTTGTTCTTGCCGTCGCGATCATGCGTGAAGAGCAACGCATAGCGGCCCGGCACGGGTGCGCGGATGCACAACACGACGGGGCCGCTGGCCGGCGGCTGGCCCCAGGCGCGGCGAAAGACCTTGCCCTGCTTCACTAGATCGATGTCGTCCTTCAGGAAATCGTCGGCATTAGGCGGGAACAGCTCCAGCGTCAGGCGGCCGGTGCGGTCCTTCAGGCCGGTGACGGTGACCTGCAGCGCCGGTCCGCGGACGCCCGCACAGCTGGCGGATTCCTCGACGACCTGCTGCGCGGCGGCCGGGGTGGCGAGAATGAGGGCGGCGATCAGGCCGATGGAGCGGATCATGCACGGTTCCGGACGATAAGGGTGTGAAGGCCGAACACGCCGATCAGGGCGACGTGGATGGCCAGCGTCAGCGCCGCGGTGAAGGCCATCAGGTCCGACAACGCCTCGCCTTGCCCGATCAATAGGATCGCGAAATTGGCGAAAAGAAGGTCCTTGTTCGGCACGAGCGGCAGACGCGAGACGAGCAGGCGCGCGGCCGACAGGAACAACCACATGCCCAGCGGCACCTCGGGCATCGCCAGCGCCCATGCGAGCGCGATCATCAGCGACCCGAAGGCGAGCCGCGCGCAGTGCATGTTGAAGATCCACCACAGGGTCCGCTTCGGCAGCGAGAAGACCCGGCGGGAAAAGATGAGGAAGGGCAGCGAGATGGCGAGCGTGATCGCCGCCGACCCGGCGACCATCTTGAACTGGTCGGGCGTCATCAGCCCGCGCGCGATCGGCAATGAGACGAGCACCATCGCCAGCGTGATCAGGTTGCCTGCGATCGCCGACAGGATGGTCACATCCTTCACCGCGCCGAACGGGGCGGCGACCATCTTCATCCGCGCGCGCGCCCAGACATAGAAATAGGCGTCGCCGGAATAGCCGAACACCACTTCGTTCGCGATCCGCTTCTTGACGAGCGCGACCAGCCCCGCGGCGGGCAGGCCCCACAGCTTGCGGAAGATGAGCCAGTCGAAGGTCGGCGCCGACATGTAGAGCAACGCGAAGGCGATGTAGAACAGCGGGCTCGCCGGCACATGACTCCAGAGGCCAGCCAGCCCGTGATCGAGCAGCTCGCGCCCGAGCCCCGCGACCATCAGGATCGTCAGAACGGCAGCGATAACGACCGGCCAGCGCCGCCGAATCCGCTCGATCGGTTCCAGCGCACCGACTTCGTCGGCGTGGGCACGCGGCGAATCGGCATCGCCGTTCGGCAGGTCGGGGACGGTCGCGGACAGGTGCGGCAGATCGGGTGAATTCAAGACTTGTTACTCGACGAACGCCTGCGACCTGAAAATTCTGACACTTAGGACGCCGATGCCTTCCATAGCGACAGACGGCGTCGTCGCCAAATCGATGCCGCGCGATTGCATGGCCGCAATAAACGGCGTTTTCGTGGCGACGGCCGCCTTCGATTGCACGTCGTCTCCCGCTTTGCGTAGCCATGCAGCCATTTCCACGACGTCGTTCGCGCGATAGGGGACGCGCGATGACGTTGTCACCCACCGCCCGGCATATCCTGACCTATGCCCACAATCTCGATGGCGGCGGGGTGGAGCGGGTGCTGTTGCGCCTGATCGCGACATGGATCGCGCGCGGGCGGCGGGTGACTCTGGTCGTCGGGTGCGATGCCGGGCCGCTCGCAGCGGAAATCGGGCGTGACGTGGAGGTTATCCGGCTGAAGTCGCGGGAGTATCTGGCGCTCGCGACAGCCATGCCTGCAATCGTGCGGGACACGCGACCCGATGTCATCTTCTGTCCGGGCAATCATTATACCGCGGTCGCCGCCTGGACGCGGCTGCGTCTCGGCCGAGCCTGTCCGCCGACGATCGCGAAGCTGTCCAACGCGCTCGACCGGACCGACCTGCGTGCGCCCGTGCGGGCGGCGTACGCGCTGTGGCTGGGCTGCCACGCGCGGTTCGTCGATACTCTAGTCGCGATGAGCCCGGCGATGGCCCGCGAGGCGGCGCTGAGGATGCGATTGCCGGACGCGCGTGTCCGCGTGATCCCCAACCCGGCGCCGGAACCGGAGTCGCAAGGGGCAGGGGCGACTGGCCCGGATCTGCCCGATCGCTATCTGCTCGGCGTCGGCCGACTCGCGCCGCAAAAGCGGTGGGACCGCGCGGTCGACATGCTGGCGCGGATCGACGATCCGACGATCCCGCTCGTGATCCTGGGCGAGGGGGAGGAGCGTGCCGCGCTCGTCGCGCAGGCCGAGGCGCTGGGCGTCGGGGACCGGCTGCTGATGCCGGGCCACGTCACCGATCCATTGCCGGCGATGGCCGATGCGACGGCCGTCGTGCTGACATCGGATTACGAGGGCGTGCCCGGCGTCGTGCGCGAGGCGCTAGCGGTCGGTGCTCCGGTGGTGGCGACCGATTCGACACCGGCGCTGGGCGAACTCCTGGTCGACGATGCGCAGGGCAGTATCGTGGCGCGGGACGATGAGGCGGCGCTGGTCGCGGCGGTCGAGGCCAGGCTGGCGCCGGGCGCGCCGCGACCCGCGCCGGTCGCGGCGACCGGCGATCCGGCGGGCGACTATCTGGCCTTGTTCGATTCGCTCGTGTCGTCGTCGGTCTGATCGTCGGCGTCCTCGCCCGCACGCTCGCTGCGGCGTTCCAGTGCGGCCTTGGTCATCGCAGTGATCGGATCGGCGAGCGCGAGGCCGAGGATGCCGAGCAGCGCGCTCGCCAGGATCTGCGTCCCCAGCGTCAGCGCCGGCGGCATGTCGACGGTCTTCTTGGCCACCAGCGGCAGCAGCACATAGCCGTCGAAGGTCTGGACGACGACATAGGTCGCGATTGCCCACATGCCGGTGTCGGTGCCGGCGGAGAAACCGACCGCGATCATCAACGCGCCGGAGATGAACGCGCCGATGTTCGGGATGAAGGCGAGCAGGCCGGTCAGGACGCCAAGGATCATCGCCATCGGCACGCCGCCCAGCATCAGCGCCGCCCAGGTCAGCACGCCCTCCGCCACCATGCCCAGGATGCGGCCCGCCAGCAGGCGGCGGAGCGTGTAGCTCATCCGGCGCACGGTCAGCGCGAATTCCTCGCGGTGCGCGACCGGGACCATCCACTGCACGCCGCGTTCGTAGGTGCGCGGGTCCATCGCCACGAACAGCCCGATGATCATGATCATGAACATCGTCGTCAGCGCGCCGATCGCCGTGCCGACCCACGACGTCAGCCGGCCGACCGAACTGAGCGCCTGGCGGGCCATGCCGTTGATGTCGGAGGCGCCGGGCATCAGGCCCTGGCTGCTGAGGAACTTGCTGAAGCGCGCCGCCTGACCCTCCAGCGTGGTGCGCAGCTGGGTCACCTGTTCGGTCACCTGCACACCGGTCAGGTAGAAGGTGCCGAGCAGGAAGGCGACCGTCAGCAGGCAGACGATCAGCAGCCGCCACGGCCGTCCGATCGGCAGGACGCGGCCGAGCAGCCGCACGCCCCCGTCGAGCAGCGAGGCGAAGACGAGGCCGGCGAGGATGATGAGCAGAGGCTGGGCGAGCAGCACGATCAGCGCGACCGCAGAGATCATGCCGATCCAGACCGCGGCGCGCTTCACTTCCTCGCGGATCGCCGGGTCCTGCACCTCGCTGGGGCTGGCGCCCTCGACCACGGGGACGCGGCGGCGGCCGTCGCGGATGACCATATCGCCGTCGAACGAATCGCTCATCATTGACCCTTTTGCGGATGGAGCGACAGCCCCGCGCGGCCCGACCGGAACGAACCCGGCCAGGTCAGCGGATTGAGCGTCGCCGTGCCGTCGAGCGAGAAGGTGATGAATTCGGCGCGCCCGCCGATATTCTCCCACGGCACCGCGCCGCCCAGGCCCTTATCGGGTTCGACCGGGAAGCGGCTGTCGGCCGAATTGTCGCGGTTGTCGCCCATCAGAAAGACGTGGTTCGGCTGGACGACGATCGGACCGTAGTTGTCGCCGAACGAATAGCCGCTGTCGATCGTGTCATAGGACCGGCCGTTGGGCAACGTCTCGCGATAGATCGGCAGGCGGCACATCTGGCGACCATCGGCGCCGCGGACGATCGCGTCGGGGCCATAGCTCTGGCACTGGTTGTTCGGATCGACCGGCAGCAAGCGGTCGCCCATCGCACGGCGCGGGACCGCGCGACCGTTCAGATAGACGATGCCGCCGCGCACCTCCAGCCGGTCGCCCGGCAGGCCGATGACGCGCTTGATATAGTCGGTCTTGGTCCCCGGCGGCGTCACGATCACCACGTCGCCGCGTTCCGGCAGCGAGCCCAGCAGCCGTCCGCGGACGAAGGGCATCAGGTGAAAGGTCGGCGTGACGAAGCTGTAGCCATAGGGGAATTTGGTGACGACCAGCCGGTCGCCGACCAGCAGGCCCGGCATCATCGATTCGGACGGGATATAGAAGGGTTTGGCGATCAGGCTGTGGAAGCCGAGCACCGCGATGACCAGCCACAGCAGGCCCTTCAGCTCGGCCCACCAGTCGGTCCGGCGTGGCGCGCTGTCCCCGGCAGCCGGCGGCGTCGCATTGGTGTCGCCCGGAGCCAGGGCCAGATCCTCCGCCATCAGTCTTCCTTGATCGCCTCGATGATGACGAACGCCTGCGCCCAAGGGTGGTCGTCGGTCAGCGTCAGATGTACCCGAGCGACGTGGCCCTGCGGAATCATGGCGTCAAGCCTCGCCTTCGCACCGCCCGTCAGCGCCAGCGTCGGCGCGCCGCCGGGTCCGTTCACCACGCCGATGTCCCGCATGAACACTCCATGCGCGAATCCGGTCCCCACCGCCTTGGAAAAGGCTTCCTTGGCGGCGAAGCGCTTCGCGAGCGTGCCTGCGCGAGTGAAGGGGCGGCGGTCGGCCTTGGCGCGCTCGACATCGGTAAAGCACCGCGCCTCGAACCGCGCGCCGAAGCGGTCGAGCGAGGATTGGATGCGCTCGATATTGCAGAGGTCGGAGCCGAGGCCGATGATCATGCGAAAATTCCTCCCCCAGCTTGCTGGGGGAGGGGGACCGCGCCCGAAGGGCGTGGTGGAGGGGCGGCGCGGCACGCGCCGGACGCCGCCAGCCCCTCCACCACCGCTTCGCGGCGGTCCCCCTCCCCGAGACAAGCTCGGGGAGGAATGAAGAAAGCAGTCACCGCGCCGCGTCCATCAGATCGCGCATGCGCCGCACGACCGGACCCAGCCCGTCGAAGATCGCCTCCCCGATCAGAAAATGCCCGATGTTCAGTTCACGCACCTGCGGAATGGCCGCGATGGGCACGACATTGTCGAAGGTTAGGCCGTGTCCGGCATGGACCTCGATCCCGTTCTTCGCCGCCAGCGCGGCGGCATCGGCCAGGCGGCGGAGCTCTGCCGTCTGTGCGTCACCGGACAGTTCGGCGTAGCGGCCGGTGTGCAGTTCGACCACCGGCGCCTTCAGCCGGATCGCCGCCTCGATCTGGCGCGGATCGGGTTCGATGAACAGCGAGACGCGCACCCGCGCATCGATCAGCGCCGCGACCATCGGTGCCAGATGATTGTGCTGGCCGGCGGCGTCGAGACCGCCCTCGGTCGTCCGTTCCTCGCGACGTTCGGGGACGATGCAGGCGGCGTGCGGCTGGTGGCGCAGCGCAATCGCCAGCATCTCCTCGGTCGCCGCCATCTCCAGGTTCAGCGGAACCGGCAACTCATCCGACAGCCGCGCGATATCGTCGTCGGTGATGTGCCGGCGATCTTCGCGCAAATGCGCCGTGATGCCGTCCGCCCCCGCCTCGGCCGCGAGGAACGCCGCGCGGACCGGGTCTGGATAACCGCTGCCGCGCGCGTTGCGGACGGTCGCGACATGGTCGATGTTGACCCCGAGCCGGAGGTTGGGAGCGCTCATGCTATCGCCCGGCTCCCCGGCTTCACGGCTGGAATCGCCGCCAGTTCGGGGGGCAGGGCGTCGGCGGCGTAGCTCGGCACGTCGAGGCGGATCAGCGGATAGAAGGGTACGTCGAATTCGGCCTTGCCGTTCGAACGGTCGACCAACGCGGCGGCGGCGACGACGGTGCCGCCGGCCGCGGCGATGGCCTTCATCGCCTCGCGGCTCGACAGACCGGTGGTGACGACGTCCTCCATCATCAGCACGCGGGTGCCGGGCTCCAGCCGGAAGCCGCGGCGCAGCTCGAAGGTGCCGGTCGGCCGCTCAAGGAACATCGCCGGCACGCCCAGCGACCGGCCCATCTCGTGCCCCGCGATCACGCCGCCCATCGCGGGGGATACGACCGCGTCGATCTTCAACTCCGCCGGCAGCGTCGCGGCGAGCGCGTCGGTCAGCCGCGCAGCGCGCCTGGGGTCCATCAGTACGCGCGCACACTGGAGGTAGCGCGGCGAGCGCAGCCCCGACGACAGGATGAAATGGCCCTCCAGCAACGCTTCGGCTGCACGGAATTCGTCGAGCACCTGATCTTCGGTCATGGCGCTCGCATAGGGAGCAGGAGCGCGCCTCGCAACGGCGCCAAGGTCGCTCGACGCAAAAAGCGTGACGCTGGGCGCTTGAGGCATTGGCATCCCCCGCGTATAGGCCGTCGGGATTGGGTCTTTTCCTTAAGGCCCTTAGGCGGCGCGTGCACGTCTGCCGCACACGAACAGGGACTTGGGCTAAACACAGATGCGCATGACTGGTCTGAAGACGATCATCGCCGCCGCCGGGCTTGCGCTCGCCGGTACAGGAGCCATCGCCGCTCCGGCGACCACGGCTGCACCCGCTGCGGCGACGCCGGCGACGGCCGCTACGGCTCCGGCTCCGGCGGCGGCTACCCCGGCCGACCCGCTGCTCGCCGCCGACGGCACCCCGCTGATCAAGCCGGTGCAGCATGTCGGCCAGCCGACCGACGGCTGGATGGGCATCCAGACCCAGGTTACGAAGAACGGCGAGACCGCGCGCCACTTCCACGACGTGTGGCTGGTGCCGCTGATCACCGTCATCTCGCTGTTGGTCCTCGGCCTGCTGATCTACGCGATGATCCGCTTCCGCGCCGCGCGGAACCCGACGCCGTCGAAGACCAGCCACAACACCGCGATCGAGGTGATCTGGACGCTGGTTCCGGTGCTGATCCTGGTGGCGATCGCGGTCCCGTCGATCCGCCTGCTCGCCGCGCAGTTCAAGCCGGCGCCGGCCGGTGCCGTCACGCTGAAGGCGACCGGCAACCAGTGGTACTGGACCTATGAATATCCCGACCATGGCGGCGTGGCCGTCACGGCGAACATGCTGAAGGAAAAGGGTGAGGTTCCGGCCGGCACCCGCTTCCGCACCGACGCCGACGGCCCGCGCCTGCTGGCGGTCGACAACCGTATCGTCCTGCCGGTCGGCGTGCCGATCCGCCTGCTGACGACCGCGGCCGACGTGATCCATAGCTGGGCGGTGCCTGCCTTCTGGATCAAGCTCGATGCGATTCCGGGCCGCATCAACGAAACCAGCTTCACCATCGAGAAGCCGGGCCTCTACTTCGGCCAGTGCTCCGAACTGTGCGGCGCGCGTCACGCCTATATGCCGATCGCGGTCGAGGCGGTGTCGAAGGAGCAGTTTGCGGCATGGATCGCGGCCAAGGGCGGCAAGATGCCCGGCGCTGCGGCTCCGACGACGACGGCTGCGACCGCCAACACCGGCGCTGCCGCGGCGACCGCTCCAGCCGTTCCGGGCGGCACCGCTCCGGCGGCGGAGGGGCCGACCGTGCCGGCCAACGGCTCCGACGCGCTCGTCAACGTCACCGAGACTCCCGCTACTTCGAACCAGGCCGCACCCGCCACCAAGGCGGCGTTCGGCGCCCGTGGAAACTAAGCCATGACCGATACCGCGCTAACCCCGTCCGCGTTCGACGCGCACGGCCACGGGCATGACGCCCATCATCACGATGCCGACCACAAGCCGGGCTTCTTCGCCCGCTGGTTCCTGTCGACGAACCACAAGGACATCGGCACGCTGTACCTGATCTTCGCGATCGTCGCGGGGATCATCGGCGGCGGCATCTCGGGGCTGATGCGCGCCGAGCTGATGCACCCGGGCATCCAGTATCTGCCGCAATGGGCGGGCATGCTGCACGGCGGCACCGCGACCTTCGACGAGGCGCTGCACTTCTGGAACGTGCTCATCACCGCGCACGGCCTGATCATGGTGTTCTTCATGGTCATGCCGGCGATGGTCGGCGGGTTCGGCAACTGGTTCGTGCCGATCATGATCGGTGCGCCGGACATGGCGTTTCCGCGCATGAACAACATCTCGTTCTGGCTGCTGGTGCCGTCGTTCCTGCTGCTGCTGGCCTCGCCGTTCTTCGGCGGTGCGGGTAACGGCTGGACGCTCTATGCGCCGCTGTCGACCTATGGTGAGCCGGGTCCGTCGACCGACATGGCGATCCTGTCGCTCCACCTGGCCGGCGCATCGTCGATCCTGGGTGCGATCAACTTCATCACCACCATCTTCAACATGCGTGCACCGGGCATGACGCTGCACAAGATGCCGCTGTTCGCCTGGTCGATCCTGGTCACCGCCTTCCTGCTGCTGCTCGCTCTTCCGGTGCTGGCCGCGGCGATCACGATGCTGCTGACCGACCGTAACTTCGGCACGACCTTCTTCGATCCGGCCGGCGGCGGGAACCCGGTGCTGTACCAGCATCTGTTCTGGTTCTTCGGCCATCCCGAGGTGTACATCATGATCCTGCCGGGCTTCGGCATCATCAGCCACATCGTCGCGACCTTCAGCCGCAAGCCGGTCTTCGGCTACCTCGGCATGGCCTATGCGATGGTCGCGATCGGCGTGGTCGGCTTCGTCGTGTGGGCGCACCACATGTTCACGACCGGCCTCAGCGTGAATACCAAGATGTACTTCACCGCGGCGACGATGGTCATCGCGGTCCCGACCGGTATCAAGATCTTTTCGTGGATCGCGACGATGTGGGGCGGTTCGATGCGCTTCCCGACCCCGATGGTCTGGGCGATCGGCTTCATCTTCATGTTCACCGTCGGCGGCGTGACCGGCGTCGTGCTCGCCAACGGTGGCGTCGACGACTATATGCAGGACACCTATTACGTCGTCGCGCACTTCCACTATGTGCTGTCGCTCGGCGCGGTGTTCTCGCTGTTCGCCGGCTTCTATTACTGGTTCCCGAAGATGTCGGGGAAGATGTACAGCGAGCTGCTCGGCCAGCTGCACTTCTGGGTGTTCTTCATCGGCGTGAACATCCTGTTCTTTCCGATGCACTTCCTTGGTCTGCAGGGCATGCCGCGCCGCTATCCGGATTATCCGGACGCCTACGCGCACTTCAACCAGATCGCGACCTATGGCTACATGATCATGGCCGCGGGCATGGCGATCTTCTTCGTCAACGTGATCTGGTCGCTGCTCGCCGGTCGCAAGGCCGAGGGCAATCCGTGGGGCGAGGGGGCGACGACGCTCGAGTGGACGCTCAGCTCGCCGCCGCCGTACCACCAGTTCGAGACGCTGCCGAAGGTCGACTGACCGTAAGGCGCGTCCCTTCGGGCCAAATTGCGAGACGCCCCGGCAGCGATGCCGGGGCGTTTTGCTTTGTTAAGGCGGGATGGCAAGAAGTGCCAAAAAATGGTGGCGCTTTTCGCCAATCTCCTAAGATGATTTTGCGCGGTGAGAAGGAAATCACTGAAATTCAACGCGCTACGTACTTGGCACGCCTAGTGCAAAGCTTCCGTCGAGCAGCGCGACACAGCGCAGAGCCACTCAGACGGAGACACATCATGACCAAGACCATCGCCCTGATCGCCGCCACCGCCGCCAGCCTGATCGCCACGGCCGTCCCCGCCGCTGCCCAGGGCCGCGGCTCGTTCGACCCGATCACCCTCGCCCACCGCCCGGCGAGCGGCGACTATTGCATCCGCACGGGCTGGGGTCTGGCGACCAACTATGCCAATCGCCTGATCCGCTCGGGCGACTGCCACGACGAGCGCGAATGGCGCCGCCGCGGTGTGATGATCGATACGCAGGATGTCGCCGTCGCCGTCCGCACCCAGCCGATGGAAGTCGCTTCGCGCTGATCCCGGGACTTCCCTTTCGAGCAGTTGCGCCCCGACAGCGATGTCGGGGCGCTTCGCATTTTCGGGGCGTCGCACTTCGCGTTGCGGCGGTGCGGAGCTAGAGCAGTTTCCGACCGATCTGCACCATCGTGACGGAGCCGATTTTGGTTCGTGGATAGGAGCGAGGAAGGAACGGGCTTTGCCCCCGTGACTGACGAGGGACGCCGCCACGGGGCAAAATCGGCCCGCCCCGAAGGGGTTGCGTCAGGAAGGCCGCTGGACGTCGTCGCGACGCTTGCAGGGGCAGACCAGCCCCTGCTTCACGCCGCTCCTCGCCAGCAACCTTCCTGACGCAATCACGATGTTACAGATCGGTCGGAAACTGCTCTAAGGACAGGCGATGACGCCGTTCAGCCACCGCTTCACCGCCCTGCCGGAACACATCGACGAACTGGGGCATGTCAACAATGCCGTCTGGGTGCGCTGGATCCAGGATATCGCCGTCGCCCATTGGGCGGCCGTCGCGCCCGAGGCGCACCGGGACGCCTATGTCTGGGTCGTGACCCGGCACGAGATCGACTACCGCGGCAACGTCGTCGCGGGCGAGAGCGTGACCGGCGAGACCTGGGTCGGCGACGCGCCCAAGGGCGCCCGCTTCGACCGCCACGTCCGCTTCACCGGCGACGACGGCAAGGTAAAGGTCGAGGCGCGAACGACTTGGGCTTTGCTTGACCGGGCGAGCGGGCGGCTGCTGCGGATCACGCCGGAGATCGCGGGGCCGTTCTTGCAGCGCGCTCCCGCCGACTGAATCGGCTTGGCCGCGGCGCAGGCCGGAGCCGTAGCGATGCGGCGCTGATCACAATCCGCCTCAGCGCCGCGCGGCGGGTGGTTTTGGTGATGGGGCGTGCGCAAGGCCGGGCGGGTTGCCGCCATCGTCGATGACGCGCTTCAGAAATGCCATCCGTTCGTCCGGCGTCACCGTGCCGTCGTGATTCACGTCTTCCAGCGCGAATGTCCGCGGCGCCTCGGCGATGGTTTCGGCCAGCGAGATGCGTCCGTCATGGTCAGAATTGGCGGCAGCGAACACGCGGCCGGGCACGGGCGGCAGGGGATGGGCGGCGTCGGTGCCGGGGATCGGCAGCCCGTTCATCGCATGCGTGACGAACGTCGCCATTTCCTGGGGGGTGACATATCCGTCGTGGTTGGCGTCCATGCGCTGGTGCAGCCGTGTCGCGGCGACGACGGCGCTTGGTTCGGTTTCCCGCCCGTCGAGCGCGATTCGGGGCGGGGCGGAGGCTGCGGCCTGTGTCACCGCGAACAGAAGGAGGAGCGGGAGCATAGGCGTAAGGATAGCGCGGCTATGTGTCCCGCCGCATGGCCTTTCCCGTAATGCTCAGTCGGTGGCAAAGCCGAACGGCGAGACACCAGCCTCGCGATCGTTGACGATCAAGGCCCGACCGGCCGGAGCGGCGGAGCGTTGCGGGCAATCGGGGCGTGTGCAGGCGCGGCAGCCCAGACCGATCGGCGTGGCTTCGCCGGCGAGATCCAGCCCGCGCGCGGCGGCAAGCGTCCCGGCCGAGTCCGCCGCCAGCCCGAGCGTCACCGCGAACCGCGCGCGGACCGCTCCCTGCCAGCCGCCGGGCGGCCCGACGCAGCGCGAGGAGGTGAACCAGCGGCTGCCGTCCTCCAGCGCGACCAATTGCACGATGCGTTCGTCGGGCCGCTGGAAGACGGTGAAGGTGTCGAGCAGCGGGCACAGCCCCGGCCCCTCGACGATCGGCGCGTTGCTGGCGCCGGCGAAGCGCTTCGACACCTGCCCGGCGCGATCGGTGCGCAGCATGAAGAAGGGCAGGCCCCGCGCACCGACGCGGCTGAGCGTGGTCAGCCGGTGCGCGACCTGTTCGGGCGAGGCCCCGAAGCGGCGGCGGATCAGGTCGAGGTCGTAGCCGGTCGCCTCACACGCGCGCAGGAAGCGGGCATAGGGCATCATCACCGCCGCGGCGAAATAGCCGGTCAGGTGGCGGCGATAGAGCCTGTCCGACGTGCGTTCGGTGAAGCCGGCGCCGCGGACCAGCGCGTCGATCTCCGCGCGCGCCTCGATCTGGCCGAGATGGCGGGCGAGCGCGAAGACGCGGCTCGGCGGGTCGAGCGTTTCGGACAGCTGGATCTGCCGCGCGTGGAGGTCGATGCGCACGCGGACGTCGGTCAGCACTTCCAGCGGCAGGATGCGGATCGAGAGGTGGTGCTTGACCCGCAGCCGGTCGGCCAGGCTGCCGAACAGGTCGCCGGCGCCCTGGCGAAGCTCGTCGGCAAGCGTTTCGGCCGCGGTGTCGAGATCGGCGAAATGGTTGCGCCACCGCTCGATCTCGCGGCGGACCGCGGTGCCGCTGTCGGCAGGCTCGGCCGCCGTCGCGCTGCCGCCCCCGCGGTCATAGGCGCGGGCGAAAGCCTCCGCGCCGCCGGGCGCGCCGACCAGCCATTCCTCCAGCTCGGCGCGGTCGATTTCCAGATCGGCGAAGATCGGGTCGGACAGGCGCCGGCGGATCGCTTCCGCGCCGCCGCCGGGCTCGCCTGCGGACAGGGTGCGCGGGTCGAAATCGAAGCGTTCGGCGAGCGCGAGCAGCAGGGTGGCCGAGACGGGGCGCTGGTTGCGTTCGACGAGATTGAGGTAGCTGGGTGAAATCCCCAGCATCTCCGCCATTGCCGCCTGCGTCAGGGCGCCTGCGCGGCGGAGGCGGCGGACGGCGTGTCCGGCGAAGAGCTTGCGATCAGCCATCCCAACGTTGTGAAGACTTTACAACGCGACAGCAAGTCTGTGCTTGATCAGCGACTGTAAGACCTCGTGGCTGTCAATTTCCGCCTGTCCGGTCACTTCGATCGTCGTTATTCCTGTGTCATCACCGAACACGACGAAGGGACGACACAATGACGACGACGTTCGAAGACCTGGTTCCCGCGCCGAAGGGCCGCTTCGACGGCATCGTGCGCCCCTATCCGCCAGCCGACGTCGAGCGGCTGCGCGGGTCGGTCCCGATCGAGCACAGCCTCGCCCGCCGCGGTGCGCTCAAGCTCTGGGAGCTGTTGCAGACCGAACCCTACATCAATTCGCTGGGCGCGATGAGCGGCAACCAGGCGATGCAGCAGGTCCGCGCCGGGCTGCAGGCGATCTACCTGTCGGGCTGGCAGGTCGCGGCCGACGCCAACACCGCGGGCGCCATGTATACCGACCAGTCGCTCTACCCGGCCAACGCCGGGCCGGAACTGGCGCGGCGGATCAACAACGCGCTGCTGCGCGCCGACCAGATCGAACATAGCGAGGGCGGGGCGACCCGCGACTGGCTGGCGCCGATCGTTGCCGACGCCGAGGCCGGCTTCGGCGGGCCGCTCAACTGCTTCGAGATCATGAAGGCGTATATCGCCGCAGGCGCCGCGGGCGTGCATTACGAGGACCAACTGGCCGCAGAGAAGAAGTGCGGCCATCTGGGTGGCAAGGTGCTGATCCCAACCCAGGCGCATATCCGGAACCTCGATGCCGCGCGTCTGGCGGCGGACGTCAGCGGCGTGCCGACGATCATCTGCGCGCGGACGGATGCGGAAAGCGCACGACTGATCACCAGCGATATCGACGAGCGGGACCGCGAATTCCTGACCGGCGAGCGCACGCCCGAAGGCTTCTATCGTCTGAAGGACGGCACCGGCGTCGACCATTGCATCAAGCGCGGCCTGGCCTTCGCCGAGCACGCCGACCTGCTGTGGTGGGAAACGTCGAAGCCCAACATGGACGACGCGCGCCGCTTCGCCGAAGCGATCAAGCGCGAGTTCCCGAACAAGATGCTGGCGTACAATTGCTCGCCCAGCTTCAACTGGGAAAAGAACCTCGACCGCGACGACATCGCCCGCTTCCAGCGCGAGATCGGGGCGATGGGATACAAGTTCCAGTTCGTGACACTCGCCGGCTTCCACCAGCTCAACTACGGCATGTTCGAACTGGCGCGCGGGTACAAGGACCGGGGTATGGCGGCCTATTCCGAGCTTCAACAGGCGGAGTTCGCCGCGGAAGCCAACGGCTACACCGCGACCAAGCACCAGCGCGAGGTGGGCACCGGATATTTCGATCTGGTCGCCACGACGCTCGCCGGGGGCAGTAGCTCGACCACCGCCTATTCGGAAAGCACCGAGGCCGATCAGTTCACCAAGCAAGCCGCATAAGGAGACGACCGATGATGACCCGTGAACCGCAACGCAGCCGCGCCGTCTTCTCGACCGAGGACTTCGGGCTGATGAAGGAAGCCGTCGCCGATTATGTCCGCAAGATCGCCGATGAACCAAGGTCGGCCAAGTTCAGCAATTTGTACCACCGGCTGGGCCGGCTGGGGTGATCTGAGACTTCCTGGAGAGGGTGCCTGCCCGTCCGGTCTTCGCGACCGGGCGGGCTTTTTTCCGTCACCGTCATGCCGGACTTGATCCGGCATCCAGAGCCACGAACCGCGTCGCCCGCGACTCTGGATGCCGGATCAAGTCCGGCATGACGGTGTGGGGGAAGGCGCGCGGGTCCATCACCCCACCCGTTCGCCCTGAGCTTGTCGAAGGGCCGTTCTCCGATACGCGCGTTCATCGCTCGCGGCTCAAAGTACGATGCTTCGACAAGCTCAGCACGAACGGGGTGGGTATGGTTCGCACCCCGCGCCACATGGGTTGTGAATCACCGCCCAACCACCTATCTGCCCAATCGGAATAATTCCCTCCGATTTGAGAGCCGCTCGCAACAATGCGCCTGACCGCCCAAGCCGATTATGCCGTGGTGCTGCTCGCAGCCGCCGCGCGGCATTGTGGCGTCTCCGGCCGGCTGAACGCGACGGTGATCGCCGAGGAAACCGGCCTGCCGCTGCCCACCGTGCAGAAGCTGGTCAGCCGCCTTAGCGCCGCCGGGCTGATCGACAGCGCGCGCGGCACCGGCGGGGGCTTCCGCCTCGCGCGGCCGCCGGCGACGATCACGCTCGCCGATATCGTCGAGGCGATCGAGGGGCCGATCGGGCTCACCACCTGCGTCGACCCGAATGCCCATGACTGTGCGGTCGGTGGCAGCTGTCACGTCCGCCCGCATATGTCCCACGTCAACGGCGCCGTCCGCGGCGCACTTGCGGGCGTCACGCTCGCCACCCTGTCCGCTGGAGTCCCCGCATAATGGCCACCCGCAACGCCGAGGCTTACGAGGCCGCGAACAAGAAGTACGAATGGGGCTTCAGCTCGGACATCGAGCAGGAATTCGCGCCCAAGGGCCTGTCCGAAGACACCGTCCGCTACATCAGCGCCAAGAAGAATGAGCCCGAATGGATGCTCGACTGGCGGCTGAAGGCGTTTCGCCTGTGGCAGACAATGGAAGCGCCGAACTGGGCGAAGCTGAACATCGACCCGATCGATTATCAGGACGCGTACTATTACGCGGAACCCAAGGCGAAGGCGACGATCGCGTCGCTCGACGAGCTCGATCCCGAGATCAAGCGTGTCTACGAAAAGCTCGGCATTCCGATCGAGGAGCAGAAGGTGCTCGCCGGGGTCGAAGGCGCGCGCAAGGTCGCGGTCGATGCGGTGTTCGACAGCGTCTCGGTGGCGACGACGTTCCGCGCCGAACTGGAAGCGGCCGGCGTCATCTTCCGTTCGATCAGCGAAGCGATCCGCGAATATCCCGATCTGGTGAAGAAGTGGCTGGGGAAGGTCGTGCCGATGCACGACAATTACTTCGCGACGCTCAACTGCGCGGTCTTCAGCGACGGGACGTTCGTCTACATTCCGGAGGGCGTGCGCTGCCCGATGGAATTGAGCACCTATTTCCGGGTCAATGCCGAGAACACCGGCCAGTTCGAACGCACGCTGATCGTCGCCGACAAGGGCGCCTATGTCTCGTATTTGGAGGGCTGCACTGCCCCGATGCGCGACGAGAACCAGCTCCACGCCGCGGTCGTCGAACTGGTCGCGCTCGACGATGCCGAGATCAAGTATTCGACCGTCCAGAACTGGTATCCGGGCGACGAGAACGGCAAGGGCGGCATCTATAATTTCGTGACCAAGCGCGCGCTGTGCCAGGGCAAGCGCAGCAAGGTCAGCTGGACCCAGGTCGAAACCGGCAGTGCGGTGACGTGGAAATACCCGTCGTGCGTGCTGAACGGCGAGGATTCGGTCGGCGAATTCTACTCGGTCGCGGTGACGAACAACCGCCAGCAGGCCGACACCGGCACGAAGATGATCCACAACGGCAAGGGATCGCGCTCGACGATCGTGTCGAAGGGGATTTCGGCCGGCCGCAGCGACAACACCTATCGCGGGCTGGTGCGCGTCGCGCCGAATGCGGAGGGCGTGCGCAACTTCACCCAGTGCGATTCGCTGCTGCTCGGCGACCAGTGCGGCGCGCATACCGTGCCGTATATCGAGGTGCGGAACCCGTCGGCGCAGATTGAGCATGAGGCGACGACGTCGAAGATCAGCGAGGACCAGTTGTTCTACGCCATGTCGCGCGGGCTCGATCAGGAAGCCGCGGTCGCGCTGATCGTCAACGGCTTCGCGCGCGAAGTGCTGCAGCAGCTGCCGATGGAGTTTGCGGTCGAGGCGCAAAAGCTGCTGGGCATTTCGCTTGAGGGGAGCGTGGGGTGAGCATGATCGCGATGAGTGGCAATCACATCGGGCCTTTGGTCGTGGATACGGACATCATGTTGAGTGGAAATCTCGA
Organism: Sphingomonas floccifaciens; assembly: GCF_042681125.1. Taxonomy (NCBI): domain Bacteria; kingdom Pseudomonadati; phylum Pseudomonadota; class Alphaproteobacteria; order Sphingomonadales; family Sphingomonadaceae; genus Sphingomonas; species Sphingomonas floccifaciens. The sequence goes on from NZ_JBHUFC010000001.1 coordinate 121,897, forward strand.
CGGCGATGCGATCGTTCGGCCAGGATGCCGTTTCGAGATGAGCGGCAATATGCGTGGCGACATCATCCTCGAAGGCGACGCCGTAGCGGCAATGAGCGGAAATCTATCCGGCACCATCCGGCGTGCGCCGTCGGCTCAATAAAGATAGCGAAAGTCTTTCAGTGCTTAAAATCGAAAACCTCCACGCCGAAATCGACGGCAAGCCGATCCTCAAGGGCCTTAGCCTCGACGTGAGCGCGGGCGAAATCCACGCGATCATGGGGCCGAACGGCGCGGGTAAGTCGACGCTCGGCTATGTGCTGGGTGGACGGCCGGGCTATGAGGTGACCTCGGGGTCGGTGACCTTCGACGGGCAGGACTTGCTCGAGCTCGAACCGCATGAGCGCGCCGCCGCCGGCGTGTTCCTGGGCTTCCAATATCCCGTCGAAATTCCCGGCGTGTCGAACGTCCAGTTCCTGCGCGAGAGCCTGAACGCTCAGCGCGCGACACGCGACGAGAAGCCGCTGTCGGGCGGCGAATTCCTGAAGCTCGCGCGCGCCCAGGCGGACGACCTTGGCCTTCCGCAGGACATGCTGAAGCGTCCGGTCAACGTCGGCTTTTCGGGCGGCGAGAAGAAGCGCAACGAGATGGTGCAGATGGGGATCATCGCGCCAAAGTTCGCGATCCTCGACGAGACCGACAGCGGCCTCGACATCGACGCGCTGCGCATCGTCGGCGACGGCATCAACCGGATCATGCGCAAGCCCGACAAGGCGGTGCTGCTGATCACTCATTATCAGCGCCTGCTCGATTACGTGCAACCCGATCGCGTCCACGTGCTGGCCGACGGTCGCATCACGCGCTCGGGCGGGCCGGAACTGGCGCTGGAGCTGGAGCGCGAAGGCTATGGAGCGGTCGCGGCGTGATCCTCGCGGCTCTCCTGATGCTCCAGGCGGCGGCGCCGGCGATCGACGATGCGGCGGCGATCGGCCAGCGCTTGTCGACATGGCGCGGCACGCTGAAGGACGGTGTGTGCAAGACCCGCAAGACCACCGGCGATGCGGAGGTCGATCGCATCGGTTGTTCTGCGATGGAGCGGTGCACGCCGCAGTTCGAATCGCGCTACGCCGGCGCGCAGGACCGCGCGATCCGGCCCGAGGTGAAGAAGGTCATGATCGCCGCGCTGAACGGCGAACTGACCAAGTGCGTCGACAGCGAGCGCAAAGCGGGCATCGCCGCGCTGGTCGCGAAACGGGGGGCGTGATGATGATGCACGACATCCCCGCGGCACGCACAATGGATCTTCGCGCCTTTGCGCCTTTGCGTGAACCAACTCTTCTTCTCACGCAAAGGCGCAAAGGCGCCAAGAGGGCGTACTGATGGCGACGCTTGCCCTACCCAATCCGCGCGAGGAAGCGTGGCGCTGGGCCGATCTTGAGACGCTGCGTGCCGCAGCGGCGAGCGAGCGGTCGGCGGTGCCGGCGTCGGCCTCGCTCGGGCTCGATGGCGCACGGCTGGTGTTCGTCGATGGCGTGTTCGATGCTGCGCAGAGCAACCCCGGCCGGCTGGTCGTCGAGGCGCTGGACCTGACGACGGCGCATGCCTTGGGCGCGCAGGCGAGCGGGATCGGTTGGTCGCTGACGCTCGACGCGGCGCAGGCGGAGACGGCGGTCGAGATCGTCCACATCTCGACTGGTGCCGAAAATCACCTGCCCGCACGTATTCGCCTCGGAGAAGATGCGGTCGCTAGCATCATCGAAACCTATGTCGGCACCGGCTGGGCGAACCGGCTGGTGCAGGTCGAACTGGCCCGCTCGGCACGGCTGCAACGTGCGGTGCGCGTAATCGCCGACGGCGGCTTCGTCTCGACCCGCGACGAAGTGTCGATCGGCCAGGGCGCGAGCTATGTGGCGACCTATCTGGGCGCCGGCGGCATGGGCACGCGGTTCGACGCGGCGATCGCACTCGACGGGGACGAGGGCTATGCCGAAATGGGCGGCGCGCTGCTGACGCATGGGAGCCAGCGACAGGAGTGCGCGGTGCGTGTGCGCCACGCCAAGCCGCACGGCAGCAGCCACCAGACGTGGCGCGCGGTCGCAGCGGACACCTCCACCGCCAGCCTCGCCGCCGCGGTCGAAGTCGCGCGCGATGCGCAGAAGACCGATGGCGAGCAGTCCCTGCGCGGACTGCTGCTCCAGCGGACGGCGACGGTCAATCTGAAGCCCGAGCTGGAAATCTTCGCCGACGACGTGAAGTGCGCGCACGGCGCGACGGTGGGCGAGCTGGACCGGCGGGCGCTGTTCTACCTCGAAAGTCGCGGCATCACGCCGGCGCGGGCGAAGGCGCTGCTGACGCGGGCGTTCGTGGCCGATGCGCTGGACCGGATCGGGGATGAGACGGTGCGGGCGGCGTTCGTGGCCGATGCGGATCGGTGGCTGGAGGCGGCGTTGTGAGTGACGCCACGCAAATCCTCCCCGGCACGGGGAGGGGGACCGGCGAAGCCGGTGGAGGGGGGGCGCCTCAAGGTGCAGCCCTCGCGGAGAGCCCCCTCCACCCCGACGCTGCGCGTCGCGGTCCCCCTCCCCGTGCCGGGGAGGAGCTTGATACCGTATGCGACTTCCCCGCCATCCCGGAAGGCTGGGCCTACCTCGACACCGCCGCCACCGCGCAAAAACCCCGCCCAGTCATCGACGCGATCACTCGCGGCTATGCGCAGGACTATGCCACCGTCCACCGCGGCGTGTACCAGCGATCGGCCGATATGACGCTCGCCTATGAGGCTGCGCGCCGTCGTGTCGCCGGCTTCATCGGCGCACAGGAAAACGAAGTCGTCTTCGTCCGCGGCGCGACCGAGGGGATCAACCTCGTAGCGCAATGCTGGGCAGGCACGCAGCTGAAGGCCGGCGACCGCATCCTGCTCTCCGCGCTGGAGCATCATTCGAACATCGTGCCGTGGCAGATGATGGCGGAGGCCAAGGGCCTCGCGATCGACGTCGTGCCGCTGACCGCCGATCACCGCATCGATCTCGACGCGATGGCGGCCATGCTGACGCCCGCGCACAAGCTGGTCGCGCTGGCGCATGTGTCGAACGTGCTCGGTTCGGTCCTCGACGTCCGTCGCGCCGCGGATTTGGCGCACGGCGTCGGCGCGAAGCTGTTGGTCGATGGCTGCCAGGCGGTCGCGCGGCTGGGCGTCGACGTGCGCGCGCTCGATTGCGACTTCTACGTCTTCTCCGGACACAAGCTCTACGGTCCGACCGGCATCGGCGTGCTGTGGGGCCGTGCGGAATTGCTCGACGCGATGCCGCCGTACCAGGGCGGCGGGTCGATGATCGACCGGGTGAGCTTCGAGCGCACAACCTACGCGCCTGCGCCGACCCGGTTCGAGGCGGGGACGCCGCATATTGTCGGCGTGCTCGGGCTTCACGCTGCGATCGATTATGTCAGCGCGATCGGGCTGGATCGTATCCATGCGCATGAAACTGCGCTGGTGCGGACCACGCGAGAGGCGCTGGCCGGGCTCAATTCGGTCACGCTGTTCGGGCCGGAGGATTCGGCCGGGATCGTCAGTTTTGCGATTCATGGGGTGCATCCGCACGACATCGGCACCATCTTGGACGAGAGCCGGGTGGCGATCCGCGCGGGGCATCACTGTGCGCAGCCGCTGATGGACCTGCTGGGCGTGCCGGCGACCGCACGGGCGAGTTTCGGCGTCTACAATTCCCCTGCCGACGTGGATGCGTTGGTGAAGGGCATCGAGCGAGTAACGAGGATTTTCGGATGAGCACGTCGTTTGGCGTCGAGGAAGTGGATGCCGTGACCCCGCCGCCGCGCGCGCGGGTCGAGGACGCGGTGGAGGAGACAGGCGAGCGCAAGCGCGACTATCTCTCCGGCTTCCTGGCGGAAAAGCCCAAGGGGCTGAGCGCCGGCGAGCCCGGGGGCGAGACCTATGACGGGATCATCACCGCGCTGAAGGAGATCTACGATCCCGAAATCCCGGTGAACATCTACGAACTGGGGCTGATCTACAATGTCGAGGTCACCGACGACGGCCATGCGGTCGTCACGATGACGCTGACGACGCCGCATTGCCCGGTCGCCGAATCGATGCCCGCCGAGGTCGAGCTGCGCGTGGGTGCAGTGCCCGGCGTGGGGACGGTCGACGTCAACCTCGTCTGGGACCCGCCATGGGATCCGTCGAAGATGAGCGACGAGGCCAAACTCGAACTGGGGATGCTGTGATGGCGACGACGGCCCGCCCGCGGCCTGCGGTGCTCAACTTGACCCCCGGCGCCGAAGCGCGCGTCGCCGACCTGATGTCGCGCGCGCCTGCGGATGCGATCGGCGTGAAGCTGTCGACCCCGCGGCGGGGCTGTTCGGGCCTGGCCTATTCGGTCGATTACGTGACCGAGGCCAAGCCGTTCGACGAGGCGATCGTGACGCCGGGCGGCACGCTCTACGTCGATGGCGCGTCGGTGCTGTACCTCGTTGGATCGACGATGGACTGGGTCGAGGACGACTTCGCCGCGGGCTTCGTGTTCAACAACCCGAACGCGAAGGGCGCCTGCGGGTGCGGCGAGAGCTTTACGGTCTGATCAAAGCCGTCATCCTGACGAAAGTCAGGATCCAGGTTTGTTTTGCGAACCGCGGGGAAGAGTAACCCTGGATCCCCGCTTTCGCGGGGATGACGGGTGGTCAGCCCTTTGCGCGCTGCCCCACATGCCGCTCGCCCCGTGCCTCCGCCAGCGCCGCCTGTTTTGCCCGCTCGGCATAGCCTGCGCGCTGCGTCTCGTCCCGCTGGTCATGGCATGCCGGACACGCCACGCCCTCTTCGTATAGCGGTGACGCGCGGTCTTGCGCGCTGACCGGCATGCGGCAGGCACGGCACAGGCCGTGGGTGCCGAGCGCCAGCCCGTGACCCACGGCCACGCGTTCGTCGAACACGAAGCATTCGCCGCGCCACAGGCTCTCCGCCGGGGGGACATGCTCCAGATAGTTCAGGATGCCGCCCCGGAGGTGGTAGACGTCGTCTAACCCTTCCGCCTTCACCAGCGCGGTCGCCTTTTCGCAGCGGATACCGCCGGTGCAGAACATCGCGATCCGCTTGCCCTCCAGCGCCGCGCGGTTCTCGCGCACCCACGCCGGAAAGTCGCGGAAGCTGTCGGTTGCGGGATCGACGGCACGGGCGAACGTGCCGATGCGCACCTCATAGGCGTTGCGGGTGTCGACGACGACCGTGTCGGGATCGGCGATCAGCGCGTTCCAGTCCTCGGGCGCGACGTACGTCCCGGCGTCGGACGCATCGACGCCGGCCACGCCCATCGTCACGATCTCGCGCTTGATGCGCACCTTCATGCGGTGGAACGGCGCGGTCGCGGCACGCGATTCCCGGCCGGTCAGGTCCGCACAGCCGGGCAAGGTGCGGAGGTAAGCCAGAACCGCAGCGATTCCCTTGTCGCTGCCGGCGATCGTGCCGTTCAGCCCTTCGGTCGCGAGCAGCAGCGTGCCAAACACATCGTTCGCCGCACACACCGCCAACAGCGGCGGTTTCAGCGCGGCGGGATCGGCGAAGGGCGCGAAGCGATAGAGCGCGAGAACATGATAGGGCAGAGCGGCGGTCACGCGGCCGTCCCTAACGACTTAGCGGGTTTCGCTCAATCGACGACCGGCGAACGATCCAGGGCCAGGACATGGCTTGCGGCGGCGTTCTAAGCGCCCGACCGGCCGACCGATCACAACATCATGTGGGAAGTGGTGCCTAGGGACGGGATCGAACCGCCGACACTGCGATTTTCAGTCGCATGCTCTACCAACTGAGCTACCTAGGCATTCACGAGCGCTGATGGCCGCGAAAGAGCGCTGCCTTTAGGCGGGCGAATCGTCCCTGTCTAGCCCTGGATCGCTCAAGGGATCGATGGCCGGGCCGGGAATGCGATAGCCCTCGCCCAGCCACTGCAACAGATCGCGGTCGCGGCACCCCTGCGAGCAGAATGGTGCGTGAGCGGCGGCGGTCGGCGCCGAGCAGACGGGGCAGAGGTTACGCGTGGCGGGCTTGGACATGGCCGGCGGATATGGCGAGCGCCGGGTCGGGCCGCAAGGCGATGGACGCGCCGATTCGCTGTTGAAGCGCGGCGGTCCAGGCGGGATGCCCCTCGATCGCTGCGATGACGGCCGGATGCGCCGTTAGCACGCGTTCGCCGATGCCGGGGCTGCGCTCCGCCCGTCGCAGCAGCGCGCGAGCGTGCGAAAGCGCGCCATCCATCGCGACGATCTCGGGGATAGAGCGGCGGCGTCTGGGTCGGACGATCTGGACGAAACCGAAGCCGTTGACTGCGGTGCGCTCGAACGGTTGGGGCAGGAGCGCGTCGATCGCGTCTGCCGCCGCGGTGCGCGCAGCCTTGTCGGTGCCGGGCAGGTCGATGCCGATCGAGCCGGTGATGTCGAGCCGTCGAATCGCACGCGCCGCCGCCTTGGCCCCTGCGATCGAGAGGGTGGACGGCGCCAGCGTGCCGTCGATGTCGATCAGCGTCATCGCCGGCGTCAGCGCGATATCCAGGGCACCGCCGGGGAAGGCGATCTGGCCGGTCGCCGCCTCCTCAAGCAGTTCGGACCAGCCGGCAGCCTCCAGCCGGTCGGCGTCGGTATGGCGCAGGATCGTCGCGTCGGGCAGGTCGGCGTCGCCGGCACCTTCGTGCGCGTCGGGGCGGGCCGGGCGGACGCGGGCGCGCTTGGGCTTGCCCGGTTCGGAAATGGCGGGGCGGGTGATCTCGACCAACGTTTCCGCACCCTGGGTGACGCCGGCGGGAAGCGGGGCGATCAGCGCCTCACCGCCGGCCCAGGCGACGATCCCCTGGCCGCGTTCGGGCATGCGGGCAACCAGACGGGCGCGCAGCACGGTGCCGGCGATCAATTCGCCGTCCGGGAGGATGCGCGCCTCAAGGATGGTATCGCCGTCGATCAAGGCGGCGCGGGTTTCGCCGATGCCGTGTTCGATCAGCCATTCAGGCATGGGATAGGCCCGAACCATCCCGTGCTTTCACGCAGGCGCGAACGGGATTCCGAGATCGTACGACCTGTGGCCCTAGGCTCCCGCCTGCGCGAGAGCACCGGAAGGGATCATGCAAAGGCATATCCCGACGCCTCGAGCAGCGCGCGAGTTTCGAACAGCGGCAGGCCGACGACCGCGGAATGCGACCCCGACAGGAAGCGCACGAACGCCTCCGCCCGGCCCTGGATGGCATAGCCGCCGGCCTTGCCCATGCCTTCGCCGCTCGCGACGTACCAGTCGACTTCCGCGGCGCTCAGCCGCTTGAAGGCGACGACGCTGGTGACGCTGCGCACGCGCGCGCGGCCGGAGCGGTCGATTGCGCAGACGCCGGAGACGCAGCGATGCCGGCGGCCCGACAACAGGCCGAGCATTCGGCGCAGGTCGGCCTCGTCGACCGGCTTTTCGAGGATGCGTGTCCCGACCGCGACGGTGGTGTCGCCGGCCAGCACGATCTCGTCGGCGCCACGCTCCACCGCGCGTGCCTTGCCCTCGGCCAGACGCGCGACATAGGCGGCGGGGCTCTCGCCCGTCAGCGGGGTTTCATCGATATCGGGCGCTGCGACGCGCGCCGGCACGACCCCGATCCGCGCGAGCAGTTCGAGCCGGCGCGGCGAGGTCGACGCCAGGACGAGCGCGGGTGCGCTCACGAACGGGCGACTTACTGCGGTCCGGGACCGCCGCGGCCCGGCATGAAGCGATAGGTGATGCGGCCCTTGGTCAGGTCGTACGGAGTCAGCTCGACCAGCACCTCGTCGCCGACGAGGACGCGGATGCGGTTCTTGCGCATCTTGCCTGCGGTGTGGCCCAGGATCTCGTGATCATTCTCCAGCCGCACGCGGAACATCGCGTTCGGGAGGAGCTCGACCACCTGGCCGCGCATTTCGAGCAGTTCTTCCTTGGCCAAACGGCAACCTCTTGTGAATTCTGTGAGTAAAAGCAGGCCGCGCCCTTACTCCGCGGACGGCGAAAAGGGAAGGGTGCGGCGATTTACGCTGGATTGTGCTTGTCGAGGAAGGCCTGAAGCGCCCGCAGGAATTCCAGCCGGTCCTCGCCACGGGTAAAATGGTGATCGCCCAGTGGCTGTTCAATATAGGTCACGTCCTTGCCCGCCTCGCGCAGCCGCTCGGCCATTTCACGCGACTGGGCGATGGGGACGACGGTGTCGGCCTTGCCGTGCACCAGCAGCAGCGGGATCGCGGTCTTCTCCGGGCTGAAGATCGGCGACACCGCCTTGAAATCGGCGGCCTGCAGCTTCAGCCAGTCGCTGCGCGCGCCCGAATTCAGGAACTGCGAATCATAGCGGCGAAGGCGCGGCAGGTCGGACACGCCAGCATAGGATACCGCACAGCGATAGACGCCCGGATCGCGCTGCGCCGCGCGCATCGCCGCATAGCCACCATAGGATGCGCCGACGATGCAGACGCGCTTGGGATCCGCGATGCCGTCCTTCGCCAGCTGCGCGACCGCGTCGTTCAGGTCGTCCTGCATAGCCAGGCCCCACTGGCCCTGGCCCTTCACCGTGAATTGCGTGCCGTATCCGGACGATCCGCGATAATTGGGCTGGACGACGGCATAGCCGCGCTCGGCCAGAAATTGCGTCCACCAGTCCCATTCCTCGGCGTCGCGGGCGAACGGACCGCCGTGGGGCAGGACGATCAATGGCAGATTGTTCGACTTGCCCTTGGGCAGCGTCAGGATGGCGGCGATTTCCAGCCCGTCGCGCGCCTTGTAACGGATGGTGCGAATGGGGTTCAGGCGCGCGCTGCGGATCGCGGCGTTGCCATAAGCGAGCAGGCGCATGTCCTTGGTCGGCCGGTCGTAGAGATAGAAGGCGCCAGGCGAGTTGGTCGCGCCGACGTCCACGATCGCGCGAGAATGGTCGCGACTGTAGTTCAGGATCGCGACCCGGCCGTTCTTGACGAAGCCCTGCACCTCCGCCTGGAGCGCGACCATGTCGGGGTCGATCCATTCGGTGCGCGATGTGTCGTCGTCGTAGGTGATGCCGGTCAGCCCGTCGCGCGCATCGTTCAGCACATAGCCGCCGAGATCGAAGCCCTTGCTGCCGTAGAGCCGCTTGCCGAGTTCCAGCTTGGTCAGGTCATATTCGTACAGTCCGCCGAAACCGTCGGCATCGTCGGCCATTGCCAGCGCCTTGGTCGGATCGGCGAGGAAGCTGGCGGGCACGACATAATTGTCCTTGTGCGTGCGCGCCTTGACGATGGTCGTGAAATCCTGCCCCGCGTCGTGGCGGTACAGCACGCGACGCTGGCGGCCGTCGAGCGAACTGCCGATGCCCATGCGAACGACGCCCCGACCATCGGCCACCCAGGTCATCACCCCTTCGCGCGGGCCGACCACACGCTTCGTCTTGCCGGTCGATACATCGACTTCGTCGACCTGCGGCCAAAAATTCGGATCGTTGCTGTAGATTGACGTCTGATAGGCGATCAGCGCGCGTGGCGTGCCGTCGCGGGCGGTCCAGATGACGTCGTCGGCCGTCTGTGCCGCGTTGCGCGCGACCAGCGGCACGATCTTGCCGTCGCTCGCGCCAACACCGACCGCGCGGCGGATATACCATTCGCCCACGTTGGCGACCGGCACCTTGTCGCCGATTCCGACCACCAGCCAATCGTCGTTGACCCAGCGCCACCAGTTCAGGTCGCCCTTGCCCGTGCCGATCAGCCGCGGCGGCGTCTGGCCCTCGACTGACAAGATCGCGAAATACTGCTTCCCCTTGATCGCGACCTGCGCGGCGATGCGCTTGCCGTCCGGTGAGAGCTTGGGGCCGACAAGCGCGGGCAGCTCGGCGAAATGCTCGATCGGGCGGGGGCCGGTGGGTTTTGCGGGCGGCGTCTGGGCGGTCGAGCCGACGGTCAGGCTACCGGCCGCGATGGCCAGGACGAACAAAGACATGCGACGCATGGTGCAATCCCCCAAATGCACGATCACGTGGGAGGCTAACGGTCCCGTTGCGTCAGATCAACAGGTTACGACCGATCCGCACAGGAACGGCTGCGCACCAGATTCGTTATTCGAATCAGTGTGTTGATGGAGATCAGTGATGGCCGAACGCGAACTCATCCAGCCGCATGAGAAACGCTATCAGCGCCGCAACGACGACGGCACCTTCGGCAAGAGCGACGACCAGCATAAGTCGCTCAGCCAGGACGCGCGGCAGCATGCGAAGACCAAGAAGCCGCATAACCAGGGCGACCGCGGGGATTGATCGGTCGCTGCGGACGGTTCAGGCGACCGTCCCGCGGATCTGCCCCGTCCCACGGCCGACCCATTTATAGGTCGTCAGCCCCTCCAGCGCGACGGGACCGCGCGCATGGAGACGGCCGGTCGCGATGCCGATCTCCGCGCCCAGGCCGAACTCGCCACCATCGGCGAATTGCGTCGAGGCGTTCCACAGCACGATCGCCGAATCGACGCGGGCGAGGAAGTCTTCCGCGGTCGCCACATCGTCGGTGACGATAGCATCGGTGTGATGCGACCCGTGGGCGGCGATGAACGCGGCGGCGTCGTCCACTCCGTCGACCAGCGCGACCGAGGCGATGGCATCGAGATATTCGGTATCCCAATCGTCGGCGCTGGCGGCGGCATAGCCGAGCGTCGCGACATCGGCATCGCCGCGCACCTCGCACCCGGCGGCATCGAGCGCCGCGATCAGCGCGTCGCGGTGCGGCCAGCCGCGGTGGATCAGCAGCGTCTCCATCGCACCGCACACGCCGGTCCGGCGCAGCTTGGCGTCGATGACGATGCGGCGGGCCATGTCGTAATCGGCGGCGACGTCGACATAGACGTGATTGATCCCGTCGAGATGCGCGAGCACCGGCACCCTCGCCTCCGCCTGCACGCGGGCGACCAGCCCCTTGCCGCCGCGCGGGATGACCAGGTCGATCAGCCCTTCGGCCCGCAGCATCGCGCCGACCGCGGCACGGTCGGTGGTCGGAACCAGCTGGACCGCATCCTCGGGCATGCCGCCGGCGGTCAGCCCGGCGACAAGCGCGCTGTGGATCGCGGCGTTGCTCCTGGCCGCCTCCGACCCGCCGCGCAGGATCGCCGCATTGCCCGCCATCGCCGCCAGCGCGCCGGCATCGGCGGTGACGTTGGGCCGGCTTTCGTAGATGATGCCGATGATGCCGATCGGCACGCGCACCCGTGACAGGGCCAGGCCGTTGGGCCGGACGTCCTCGGATATGATCGTCCCGACCGGGTCGGCGAGGCCTGCGACCGCCGCAACGCCGTCCGCAATGGCCGCAACGCGGTCGGCATCGAGGCGCAACCGATCGAGCATCGCGCCGCTCAGCCCGCGTGCGAGGCCCGAAGCCATATCCTCCGCATTCGCAGCGACGATCGTCGCGCTCGCGTCGCGGATCGCGTCGGCCGCCTCGCGCAGCGCTGCCGATTTCGCCGCTGCCGGCATCGCGGCCAGCGTCGTGGCGGCCGCGCGCGCGCGCGTGCCCATCCGGGCGATCAGGGCTTCGGGCGGCAGGTCGGCGTCAATCATGGCGGCGGGCGGTAGCATGGCGCGCCGCAAGCTGGTAGCACCTGGGCTCATGGGGGAATTCGACGCAGCCGCAGACGTCGTGACCGGTGGCCTGATGAGCCGCGCGGTCGAGCCGACCGCCGGCGAACATCATGGGGTGGGGCATGGCGCGTGCGCCAATTGCGGCACGGCGCTGATCGGGTCGCACTGTCACGCCTGTGGCCAGGCCGCGCATGTCCATCGCACGCTGGGCGCGATCGGCCACGACCTGCTGCACGGCGTATTCCATTTCGAAGGCAAGATCTGGCACACGCTGCCGATGCTGGCGACGAAGCCGGGCGAGCTGACCCGGCGCTACATCGCCGGCGAGCGCGCGAAATTCGTCTCGCCGATCGCGCTGTTCCTGTTCTCCGTCTTCCTGATGTTCGCGATCGTCGCCAACTTGCCGGGCTGGCATTTCGGCGGCGACGAATGGCTGAAGCCGGGGCTGACCGGCGGCATGGCGCAGGCGCGCGAGAAGCTGGTCGAACAGCGTCGCGCGGCCGACAAGGCGGTCGTCACTTTGTCGAACGAGATCAAGGCCGAACGCGCCGATGCCGAGCCCGATGCGGCCAAGATCGCGAAGCTGCAGAAGCGGCTGGCCGAGACGATCGATAGCCGCGCCGGCCTGAAGCAGGCCGAAGCGATCCTGCCGGCAGCTACGCCCGGGGACGACGGTCTGCCGACGGTCAAGGCGGCGCCCGGATCGCCCGGCGGCAGCTGGGTTGAGCAGAAGTGGCAGCATGTGAAGGAAAATCCGAAGCTGACGCTCTACAAGATCAAGACGTCGGCCTATAAGTTCAGCTGGGCGCTGATCCCGCTTTCTCTGCCCTTCCTGTGGCTGTTGTTTCCTTTCCGCCGCGATGTCGGCCTGTACGATCACGCGATCTTTGCGACCTATTCGCTGACCTTCATGTCGCTGCTGGTCATCGTGCTGGCGGTATTGGGCGCGGTCGGCGTGCCGTCGTGGCTGATCGTGCTCGCTGCGATCGGGATTCCGCCGTTCCATATGTATCGCCAGTTGAAGGGCGCCTACGGCCTCGGTCGCCTCGGTGCGCTGTGGCGCCTGGCGTGGCTGTTGTTCTTCGTGACGATCGTGACGACGCTGTTCACGCTGTTGCTGCTGTATCTCGGCGCAGCCGATTGACCGGTCTCAGTCCTGCGCGATCCGGATCGCCGCGCCCGCCACGAACGGCGCGCCGGCGACCAGTAGCAGACTGACCGCCCCGAGCAGCTTCAGCGCGCTGCCTGCGCCGTCGGTCAGGTCGCCTGCGCCGAAGATGACGACAGGAATCGCGAGCGGCAGCATGACCAGCCCCGCGATCGCGCCGCCGCCGCGCAGGCCCGCGACCAGCGCGCCGGTTGCGACCGCCAGTGCGGCGAGGCCCGGCGTGCCGATCAACAGACCCAGTTCGATCCGCAGCAGCGTCTCGCCCGAAATTCCGAGCAGGCCGGCGGCGGCGACGCTGGCGAGCATCAGCGGTGGCGCAAAGCCCAGCCAATGCCCGGCAAGCTTGCCCGCGGCGACCAACGGCATCGGCACGCCGCGAACCGCGAGTTGATCCAGCGTCCCGCTGTCCAGATCGGGCGCGACCAGTCGCTCGACCGGCAGCAGCGCGGCAAGCAGCGCCGCGCTCCACACCACGCCTCCACCGACCCGCGCGAGCAGGGCCGTGTCGGGGCCGATCGCGAAGGGGAACAGGATCGCGACGAGCAGGAAGAAGCCGACCGGCAGCCACAGCCCGCCCGAACTCCACGCGCGGCGCACTTCCCGCCAGGCGATCGCGGCGACGATCACAGCGTCACCTCGACAGCGCCGTCCAGCCCGAGCGGCTGATGCGTCGCGACAATTACGATGCCGCCACCGGCGCGGTGCCGCGCGATCAGCTGTTCGAGCAGGCCGACCGAAGCTGCGTCCAGCCCGTTGGCGGGCTCGTCGAGCAGCCAGATGGGTGCACCGCCGGCGATCGTGCGGGCGATCTGGGCGCGGCGGCGTTGGCCGGTCGACAGCAAGCGTACCGGTATGTCGGCAAGGTCGGCGATGCCGACATCGGCCATCGCCGCTTCGATGGCATCGCGCCGTCCGTCGATCCGTGCCCACCAGCCGAGCGCCTCGCGCAGTGGACGCTCCGGATCGAGTCCTGCGGCTTCCGCCATCAGCGCGGCGTCGCCATCGCGGACGACGCTGCCGGCAGCGGGCGTCAGCAAGCCGGCGGCGATCCGCAGCAGGCTCGACTTGCCGGTGCCGTTGGGGCCGGTGACCAGTGCCCCAGCCCCCTCGTTCAGGTCCAGCGACAATCCCTCGAACAATATCCGTCCGCCGCGCATACAGGCGATGCGGTCGAGCGCCAGCCGGTTCACGCCGCGGCTTCGAGTGCGTGCATGTCCTCGTCGCTCAGACCGAAATGATGGCCGACCTCGTGCACGACGATATGATGGATCAGCACGCCCAGGTCGACGCCGGTCGCGACCCACTCGTCCAGGATCGCCCGGCGATAGAGGTGGATTCGGTCGGGCAGGGCAATGCCGTCGAACGCCGATTTCTCGCCCACCGGCCGGCCGTGGTACAGGCCGGTCAGGTCGTACGGATCCTCGATCCCTAGCGCGTCCAGCGTCTCGTCGTCGGCCCATTCCTCGACCAGCAGGACGACGTCGGCCAAATGCCCGGCGAACGGCGCGGGGATGCGCGCCAGGCTCGCACGCGCCATCACTTCCAGTTCATCCGCCCCCGGCGCGATCCGCTCTTGCCCGTTCATGGGCTCCGACATAGGCATGACGGCAAGCCGAGGGCAAGAACGAGGGACGGGATGATCGAGCAGTTGAGCGAAGCCGAACGCGCGGACGCGCTCGATGGTCTGCCCGAATGGGATTATGATGAGGGCCGCGATGCGATCGGCCGCAGCTTCTCGTTCAACAGCTTTTCGGAGGCCTTTGCCTTCATGACCCAGGTCGCGCTGCTGGCCGAAAAGGCCGATCATCATCCCGAATGGTCGAATGTCTACAACCGGGTCGACATCGTGCTGACCACCCATGACGCGGGCGGGCTGTCGACGCGGGATATCGAGCTGGCGGGGCAGATCGACGATCTGGTGGATTGAGGCGGCTCAGGCACGCGCTCACCCGCCGTCATCCCCGCGAAGGCGGGGATAAATTGATGGAGAGTGGGCGCCTCTTTCCCAATAGATCAGTCAGAATTTATCCCCGCCTTCGCGGGGATTACGGTCGTGGGGGGTGATCAGTCCACGAACCGCGCCGCGCGCTTCTGCATGTTTGCCATCACCGCTTCCATCTGGTTGGGCGAGCGGAGCAGGGCAGCCTGTTCGACGCTCTCCTCCATCAAGATGTCGGCGGCGTCGGCCTCGACCGCGTCGTTCGCCAGCCGCTTGATCGCGCGGATCGCGTGCGGGTTACGGCCGGCGATGGATCGGGCGAGGGCCGTCGCCTCGGCATGCGGATCGTCCGCGGTGCGCAGCGCAAAGCCCAGCGCTACGGCTTCCGCGCCCGAAAACTCGCGCGCAGTGTAGGCAAGTTCGCGCAAGGCATCGTCGCGCACGCGGCCGCGCCACAGCGCGAAGCCGGCCATGTCGGGAACGATGCCCCATTTGACCTCCATGACCGACAGCCGGGCGTCGGGATGGACCAGCATCATGTCCGCGCCACTGGCAACCTGCAGCCCGCCGCCGAACGCGATGCCGTGCACGGCCGCGATCACCGGCACGGCCAGCGTCCGCCAGCCCCAGGCGACCTGCTGGAAATCATTGGCCAGACCGTGGGTTCGCGCGGTCAGGTCGACGCCGTCGCCGGCCGACGCCATGCTCGCCATGTCCAGCCCGGCGCAGAAGGTCGCGCCTTCGCTCGACAGCACGACCGCCCGGACGCTCCGGTCCGCGCCGATGCGGTCGATCGCGTCGATCAGGCCGGCAAACATCGCCGGGTCGAGCGCGTTCATCTTGGCCGGGCGGTTCAGGCGGACGTCGGCGATGCCGGCGTCGATGGCGATGGTCACGCGGGCAGGCTCGGTCATGACCCCAAGCTACGATGCGGCGAGGATTTGTAAACGGTCGATAGCCGCGATACGGCCGATGCCATGCAGCCGATCCCGTTCGATCCATCGCGTTTCTTCGAACGCTTCACCTGGGAACATCATGGATCGACGCTGGGGATCGTCTATCATGCGCACGGCACCGACTGGACCGAGCTTGCGCTACCCTATGGCGAGCATCTGGTCGGCGATCCGGCATCGGGCGTCATCGCGTCCGGGCCGATCGTGACATTGCTCGATCAGGCGACAAGTTCGGCGGTATGGCTGAAGCGCGGCGGGTTCCTGCCGCATGCGACGCTCGATCTCAGGATCGATTATCTGCGGGCGGCGACGCCGGGCCGGACGGTCATCGGGCGCGGCGAATGCTATCGGCTGACCAAAAGCGTCGCCTTCGTCCGGGGCAGCGCGCATGACGGCGATCCCGACGACCCGCTGGCGCATGTCGCCGGCACGTTCATGGTGACGCGGATGACGGCGGGAGTCGGCGCATGACGCTGCCACCCTATGCCGAACTGCTGGGCATGGCGGTCGAGGCCGACGACGACGGCACGCGGCGGCTGATGATGCCCTACGCCGGCAGGGTCAGCGGGCGACCGGGCTTCCTGCACGGCGGCGCGATCGGCGGGCTGCTGGAGATGGCGGCGATCCTGCGCCTGCGCGACGCGCTGGGCGACTCGGCGGCGGTGGCGAAGCCGGTGACGCTGACCGTCGATTATATGCGTGGCGGGCGCGAGAAGCCGACCTATGCCGCCGGTATCGTCCGCCGGCTGGGGTCGCGGGTCGCCAATCTGGATGCGATCGCCTGGCAGGACGACCGCGCCCAGCCGATCGCGGCGGCGCGGGTGACGTTCCTGCTGCGGCGATAATCTCACCCCCGTTCGTCCTGAGCTTGTCGAAGGGCCTTTCTTCGGGCGGCGGGCCGGCGGCCCGGAAGAAAGGGTAGCGCTTCGACAGGCTCGGCACGAACGGGGAGGAGTGGGGCGTTACCTACTTCCCGAACGAACTCGTGCGATAGAGCAGGGTGATCGCGACGCGGCGGTTGCGGGGGTCGGACGGGTTCTTCTCGATCATCGGCTCGCGGTCGGCGACGCCTTCGATGCGGTAGAAGCGCGCCTCGGGGACGCCACCCATGGCGAGGCGGCGGCGGGTGGCTTCGGCGCGGCCTGACGACAGCGTCCAGTTGTTCATCGATCGCGGATCGCCGAAGGCCAGGCTGTCGGTATGGCCGCGGATCATGATCGGATTGGCCGTGCCCTTGATCGCGTCGGCGACCAGTCCGACCAGGGTCGATGCCTCGGGCACCAGCGCGGTCGTGCCGAGCGCGAACATCGAATAGTCGGCGTCGTCGATCAGGTCGATCCGCATGCCGTCGCGCGTCATGATGAAGCGGACGTGCTTGCCAAGCCTGGCGAGCTTGGAATCTGCGCGGATCTGTGCCTCGACACGGGCGCGCAACTTGGCGAAGTTCGCCTTGTCCTCGCTTGCGGCGGCCGTATTGCGCAGCGAACCCTTGTCGCCCGACCCTTCCTTGTTCCCGCCGCTCGCGCCGGCCGGGATCGTCAGCGCGCGCGTGCCGGTCTGTTGCGCCTTGTGCGGGTAATTGTCCTTGTCGGTGATCGACGATCCGCCGAACAGGCCGTTCGACCCGGCCGAATTGTCCTTCAGGTCGACCATCGTCGGCGTGAAATAATCGGCGATCGACTTGCGCTGTTTCTCTGTCGTCGCGCCGAGAATCCACAGCAGGAGGAAGAACGCCATCATCGCCGTCACGAAGTCGGCATAGGCGACCTTCCACGCGCCGCCATGATGACCGCCGTGTCCGTCGGCGATGATCTTCTTGACGATGACGATCTTGGGCGGCTGGTTGTTGCCGTGAGGAGCGCGAGCGGCGGCCACCGTTTATCTCCCGCGCAGGCCGTCGAAGACTTCGCCGAAGCCGGGCTGGTTGTGATGCGCGATGCCCGAGCGGGCGGCTTCGATGACCAGAGGCTGCGGGTGGCCGTGGAGCGAGGCGATGATGATCTGCTTCACGACGTGATAGATCGCCGAATCGGCGTCGATCACCTGCTGCAAGCGGTTGGCGAGCGGAGCGACGATCCCATAGGCGAGCAACACGCCGAGGAAGGTGCCGACCAGCGCCGAACCGATCATACCACCGAGGATCGACGGCGGCTTGTCGATCGAACCCATCGTCTTCACGACGCCGAGCACTGCCGCGACGATGCCCAGCGCGGGGAGCGCGTCGCCGAGCGACGTCAGCGTGCCCTGCGGGCCCTGCACCTCATGGTGGTGGGTCTTGATCGCGTTATCCATCACCTCCTCTACCGCATGCACGTCGAGCGTGCCTGACGAGACGACGACCAGGCGCAGCGTGTCGGCGATCAGGTTGACCAATGTGTGGTCGGCCAGCAGGCGGGGATATTCGGCGAAAACGCTGGAGGACTTGGGGTCCTCAACATGCGGCTCGAGCGCGATCGGACCGTCGACGCGCAGCATCTTCATCAGCTTGCTGACGAGGAAGATGGTGTCGAGATAGTCCTGCTTCTTGTACTTCGGACCCTTAAAGACCTTGGCCATGCCGCCGCCGATCGCCTTCAATTCCTTGCCCGAATTGCCGATGATCAACGCGCCCATCGCGGCGCCGCCGATGATGAGCATCTCGTGCGGGATCGCCTCCAGCACCGGGCCGAGGGCACCGCCGGTGATGACGAAGCCGCCGAACACCATCCCGAGCAGGACGACGAGGCCGATCGCAGGAAACATGGTCTAGGATAACCCCCATCTTGCCGCCGCCCTATTCAGGCGAGGCAGGTCGTTCATTCGATCCTGTCTGCCAGCGGGAAATGGGGATTTGGTTAACCCCGCAGGCCGTGGCGACCATGGACAAGAAAATACGGCGGATCAGCGCAGATAGTCGAACAGGTTGAGCGACGTGAGCTTGCTGAAACTCGCCTGCGTCGCCTGAAGCACCGTCATCGTCTTCTGCAATTCGGTGATGGTCGCGGTGACGTCGGTATCCTCGATCGCGGAGCGTGCCGCTTCGCGCGTCAGCCCCAGGTCCTCGAGCCGCGTCTGCTCCAGCTCCAGCCGCGCGCCGCGAGCGCCGATCGACGTGCGTGCGTTGGTGACCGAACTGAGCGCGGTCTGCACGTCGACGCTGGCGTCGCCCACGCTGGTATTCGCCTTCAGATTGTCCGACAGCGCCTTCACGATCGCGAACATGTCGCTGGTCGTGCCGTCCTTCTTGGTCAGCCCGCCGAAGACCTTCTCGCCGCTGGTCGTCGCGGCGATGGTGCGACCGTCGCCGATGGGGATTTCCCCCGCTTCGCCGCCGCCGTTGAAGACCACGGTCCCGTTGGCGGGCTTCGCGCCGGCCGGCGTGACGGTGTAAGGCGTCGCGGTGCTGTCGCCGCCGAACAGGGGGCTACCGCGCGAATCGGTCGTGTTGGCGACGCGCAGCAGATCGTCCAGGATGACGTCGAGCTCGGCGGCGAGCGCCTTCTTCTGATCAGCGCTGAGCGTCGCGCTGCCGGCGCTGACGGAGATTTCACGGACGCGCGTCAGCTGCGCCTCGATCGTGCCGAGCGCGGTCGACGATGCATCGAGCAGCGAGGTCGCGAGGTCGATGTTGCCAAGTTCGGCATTCGAGTCCGCGCCAGCGCGCTTCAAGGCGGTCAGCGCGCGATATCCCGATGCGTCGTCGGACGGCGTCTGGATACGCTTCGTCGTCGACAGCTGCGTGTTGAGCAGGTCGGCCTTGGCACTGAGCGTGCCCATCCGGTCGCGGAGGCGATCGAATTGCAGGGACGTGGCGACGCGGGTGACGGACATAGGGCTGGGCCTCAGCGGATGTCGATGATGGTCTGCAGGATGTCGCGCGCGACCTGGATCACGCGGCTCGACGCCTGATAGGCCTGTTGAAAGCGGATGAGGTTCACGGCCTCTTCGTCCAGATCCACGCCGACGACGCCGTCGCGTGCGGCGAGTGCCGTGCTGTGGATCGCTCCCTGTGCCGTCGCGACGGTCTTGCGCGTCACGAGCAGGGCGGCGTTCGACGTCGTCATGTCGTCGAAATCATTTTCCCACCCCGCCGACACGCGCAGTGCGGTCAGGCGTGTCATGTTGCCGTTGCCGCGCGGACCCTCGGACGCGCCATAGGCGGCCGCGATGCCGGACGGATCGGTAAGCTTGACCGAGATTTCGGTCGCGGGCGCGCCGGTGGCGACCTCGAACATCGCCGTACCTGGCGTTCCGGCCAGCGTCTTGCCGCCCGCCTGCCAGTCATTCATCTCCTTGACGAAGCTCTTGGCGATCTTGTCGAGGTCCTCGCGCGCACCGGCGATTCGCAGCGCGCCGTCCGACAGTCCGGCCAGCGCACCGCCGTTGGGGCTGATGGTGTCCATCGATCCGCCGCGGCTGACGCTGACGACGACGGTCCCCGAAGTGTTCGATGCAAAGGAAATGAGCGACCCGTTCTCGACGTCGGCGATGATCGGTCCGTTCGCCCCGCCCGCCCGCACGGTCGCGCGACCGGCTTCGTCGAGCTTGACGTTCACGTCGACCAGCGCGCTCATCGATTCGAGCGTGCGGTCGCGTTCATCGAGCAGCTGGGCCTGGGCGGCGGAGCCGTCGGCGGCGCGGGTCAGCCCCTGGTTGATTCGTGCGATGCCGCGGCTGAGTTCGGTCAGCTGCGCCGCGATGTCCTTGCCCTTGCCGTCCAGTTCGTCGGCGGCGGCGGTCAGCGCGCGCCCGGTGCTGGCGAAACCGGCGGCGAGCGAGCGCGCATCCTCCAGCATCACCGTGCGCGGGGCGGTTGCAGCGGGATCGGCGGCGACGGTCTTGGCGGTCGCGAAGAAGGTGTTGAGGCGATCGGTCAGCTGGTTGCCGCTGAGCGCGCCTTCGATCCGGTCGATCCAGGCGACGCCGGCCTCGGTCCGCGCGACGTCGGACCCGCTCGATCGCGCTTCGGAGGCGCGGAATTCGTCGCTGGCGCGCGAGACACCGGCGACGCGCGCGCCGAAGCCGTAGAGGACGGCGTTCTGCCCCAGTCCGGCGACACCGGCCTTGGCGACTTCGGTCAGCTGGACGCTGCGGCGCGAATAGCCCGGCGTCGCGGCGTTCGCGATATTCTCCGACGTGGTGGCGAGCGCGGTCTGATAGGCACGGACGCCGGACGTGCCGATGCTCATCAGGTCGCTCATGGCGTCGTCCCTTCGTCACCGACCGGCTTGGTCTTCTGCAGGAATTCGGTCATCGCGCGACCAATGCCGAGCGGCGCATGCTGCGCCATGCTCTCGGCGACCTTGCCGTCGAACATGTCGCGGAACTGCTCACCCGCCTTGTTGTCGAACAGGCCGTCGGCGAGCTTCGCCGACCGCATCGACTTCAGCATCATGCCGGTGAAGATCGCCTCGAACTTCGTCCCCGCCTCGGCAAGATTTTCCTTGCTCTTCAGGCGCGACGTGTCGTTCGACAGCCCGCCCGCGGTGCCGGTGACGCCCGTGATGTCGGGGGTGGTCGAGGCGGGAATGCCCGTCACAGGACGATCAGTTCCGCCTTCAGCGCGCCGGCCTGCTTCAGCGCCTCAAGGATGGCGACCAGGTCGGCCGGCGACGCACCGATGGCGTTCACCGCATTGACCACATCGGCCAGCTTGGGTCCGGGCTGGAACAGGAACATCGGACGCTTCTCTTCCTCCACTTGCACAGCGCTCTTCTGCTCCAGGGCGGTTTCGCCCTTCGAGAAGGGCGCCGGCTGGCTCACGCGCTGGTTTTCCTCGATACGAACAGTTAGTTTACCATGTGTTACCGCGGCGGGACTCACCCGGACGGCACTATTGATAACGACCGTACCGGTGCGGGCATTTACAATTACTTTCGCGGGGGCCTCGGCCGAGGTGACGTCGAGGTTCTCGATCCCGCTCATCAACTGCGCGCGCACGTCGGAACCGGGCGGGGCGGTGACGCTGATCGACACGCCGTCGACCGCGCGCGCGATGCCGGCGCCGTAGCGGGCGTTGATCGCGCTCGCGACATTCTGCGCGGTGGTGAAGTCGGCGCGCGCCAGGTTGAAGGTGAGGGCAGGGGTGCTGGCGAAGCCGGTGTCGACCGCGCGCTCGACGGTTGCCCCTTCGGGGATGCGGCCGGAGGAGGGAACGTTGACCACGACCTTCGACCCGTCGGCGCCGTCCGCGCCCAGGCCGCCGACCGCCAGGTTGCCCTGCGCCATCGCATAGATCGCGCCGTCCGCACCGTACATCGGCGACAGGATCAGCGTACCGCCGCGCAAGCTCTTGGCCTTGCCCAGTGCCGACACGGTGATGTCCAGCTTCTGGCCGGGCTTGGCGAAGGCGGGCAATTCAGCGGTGATCATGACGACCGCCGAGTTCTTGAGACCCGGATTGGCGCCCGGCGGCAGTTGCAGGCCGAAGCGCGAGGCGACGCCCTTCATCGACTGGACGGTATATTCCAGATTGTCGTCGCCCGTGCCCGGCAGGCCGACGACGACGCCATAGCCGGTCAGCTGGTTGGTACGGATACCCTGGAAGGCGCCCAGATCCTTGATGCGGTCGGCGTTGGCCGGGCCGGCGATCAGGATACCGAACAGCGCGGCGAGGAGGAAACGAAGCATGGAAGCGATCCTCAGAACGGGCTGATGGTCTGGAAGAAACGGTTGAGCCAGCCCTGGCGGCTGGCGCGCTGCACGTCGCCGCGGCCGGTGTAGGCGATCTTCGCATCGGCGACGCGGGTCGACAGCACGCGGTTGTTCGCGTCGATGTCGGCGGGCCGCACCAGCCCGCGGATCTGGACGAATTCGTCGCCGCGGTTGAGCGTCAGCGTCTTCTGCCCCTGTACGATCATCGTGCCGTTGGGCAGCACTTCGGCGACCGTCACGCTGATTTCGCCCGACAGCGTGTTCGACTGGTCGGCGGTGCCGGTTCCGCCGAAGTTGCGCTTGCCGCTGATGGTGACGTCGGTCGGCTTGATCGCCGCCAGCGGGCCCGTCGTCGGCGGGGTCAGGCCGAAGCCGCCACCCGAGTCGAGCTTGCTGCCGGCCGACTTCGACGCCTGGGTGCGCTCGGTCAGCACGATCGTCAGCGGGTCGCCGACGGCACGCGCACGCGCGCCTTCGTACAGGCCGCCATAGCTGGCCGAGACCTGGAAGATCGCGCCATTGGCCGGCGGCGGTGGGGCGACCGGTGCGGCATAGGTGGTGCGATATTCGGCCGGCGGAACGACCGGCTTCTTCTTGCCGAACAGCCCGGCATCGGCCGGTGTCGCGACGATCGTGGCAACGATGCCGAGGACGAGGGGGGCGGAGAGGGTGCGCATGATGTCGTCGCCGATTAGATGTTCTGGTTGACGTATTTGAGCATTTCGTCGGTCGCGGAGATCATCTTGGAATTGACCTCGTACGCGCGCTGGGTCTCGATCATGTCGACCAGCTCCTCGACGACGTTGACGTTCGAGCCCTCCAGCATGCCCTGGCGGATCTTGCCGCGGCCGTCCTGCCCGGCGATGCCCAGGTTGACCGCGCCGCTGGCGCCCGTCTCGATCAGGTAATTGCTGCCGATCGAGGTGAGGCCCGCCGGGTTGGCGAAGCTGGCGACCTGGATCTGCCCGACCTGCGTGGCTTCGGTCTGACCGGGGACGGTTGCCGATACGGTGCCGTCCTCGCCGATCGAGATCGACGTGGTGCCTTCGGGGATGGTGATGCCGGGCATCACCTGATAGCCCTCCGACGTGACCAGCAGCCCTTCCGCCGAGCGGTTGAAGTTGCCCGCGCGGGTATAGCCGAGCTGGCCGCCCGGCATCTGGACCTGGAACAGGCCGTCGCCGTCGAGCGCGAGGTCGAGGCTGTTGCCCGTCGTCTGGAGCGAACCCTGCGTCGTGATGCGCGACGTGCCCTGCACGCGCACACCGGTGCCGAGGTTCAGGCCGGTCGCGTATTTCGTCTCTTGCGTGCTGGCGGCACCCGGCGCGGTGACGACCTGATACGCCAGCGTCTCGAACGCGGCGCGGTCCTTCTTGAAGCCGGTCGTGTTGACGTTGGCCAGGTTGTTCGAAATCACCCGCATGCGCGTATCCTGCGCGTCGATGCCGGTGCGGGCGATGTGGAGAGCGGATGAACCCATGGTGTCAGTCCTTCGAAATTAGCTTGGCAGGCGCATCAGCGAGGACGAGGCTTCGTCCATCGACTTGGCTTCCTTCAGCACGCTGGCCTGCACTTCGTAGCTGCGCTGGTTCTCGATCATGTCGACCAGCGACTGGGTCAGGTTGACGTTCGACCCTTCGAGCGCACCGATCTGGACCTTCGCGTCGAGATCGTCGGGCAGCACGCCGCCGCCCTTCACGCGCAGCAGGTTGTCGAGCCCCTTGGCGGTCTGCGTCCCCTGCGGATTGCCGAAGCGGATGCGGTCGACCTCCTGCGGGGGGGTGCCGGGGGCGGCGCCTATCGGCAGGATCGAGATCGTCCCGTCCTCGCCGATCATCACGTCCTGCGCCGGGGGGACGGTGATCGGCCCGCCCGATCCCATGACCGGGAAGCCATCGCCGGTTTGAAGCACGCCACTTTCGGTGATCTGCAGGTCGCCGCGGCGGGTATAGGCCTCGGTCCCGTCGGGCGACTGCACCGCCATCCAGGACGCGCCGGGGATGGCGATGTCGAGCTTGCGGCCGGTCGCTTGGATGGTGCCGGCGCGGCGATCCGCGTCGAGCACTTCCTCCGACATCGGCTGGCGCGACTCGAGGCCCGCGCCGCCCTTCAGCATAAGTTGCTGAAAGGCGGTGCGGTCGGCGCGAAAGCCGGTGGTCGACGCGTTCGCGATATTGTTCGCGATCGACGCCTGGGCAGACATCTGCCCCTTGAGCCCGCTGAGGGCGGTGTAGACCATCCGGTCCATCGCGCGTGTCCCCTAGTCAGCCGTTACGATCAGCTGCGGATGTTGAAGATGGTCTGCGAGATCTGGCTCGACGTCTCGAGGCTCTTCGCATTCGCCTGGAAGTTGCGCTGGGCGGCGATCAGGCCGACCAGTTCCTCGGTGATGTCGACGTTCGAGCGTTCGATGGCGCCGGTGCTCAGGTTGCCGAAGCCGTTGCCGCCCGCCTCGCCCAGCTTCGCCTCGCCCGACACGCCGGTCGCCGACCAATAGCTCTTGCCCAGCTGGCGCAGGCCCGACGGGTTCGAGAAGTTGGCGAGCGCGACCTTGCCCAGTGCCTGGGTGTCGCCGTTCGAAAAGCTGGCGCTGACGACGCCATATTCACTGATCGTGACGCTCTCGATCTGGCCGATCGCGCGGCCGTCCTGCGTCTCGCTGTTCTTGACGAACGGCGAGCTGAGCTGCGTGGTGAGCGAGCCGAAATCGAGCGATACGGTCTGCGACGTCGTCGCGCTGGCCGGCGTGAAGCCGTCGAACGTGACCTTGGTCGCCGGGGTGCCGGTTCCGCCGTTGGCGTTGGCGACGCCGGTCAGCTTGCCCTTGTCGTCGAAGGTCATCGTCATCGGACCCTTGACGCCGCCCGACGACAGCTGGTCGCTGCCGACGAAGGTATAAACCTTCCAGGTGCTGGTCGTGCCTGCGCCGGTCGAGGCGGTATCGCGGACGTAGTAATTGGTCATCGTCTGCGCGTTGCCGAGCGCGTCGAAGATCGTCGTCTGCGACGAGTTGTTGTAGGTCGCGGGATTGAAGCGGTCGAACTTGTACGCCGGACCGCCATTGTTGAAGATCTGGCTGTCCTTCGGGATCGACGCGTTCGCCGACAGGTTCACCGACAATTCGGTCTTAGTCGTCGCGGACGGCGTGCCGCTGGTCGCGGGCAGGCGAAGCGACACGACCGAATCCAGGCCCGTCGCGACGACCGTGCCCGAACCGTCGACCGGATAGACCTGCAGCTTGCCGCCGTTCGCGTCGGTGACATAGCGATCATTGTCGACGAAGAAGGCGCCGTTGCGCGTGAAGGCGACCTTGGCCGAGTTGAGGTCCGGCTTGACCGCGAAGAAACCTTCGCCCGAGATCAGCATGTCGAGCGAGTTGGTCGACTGCTGCGAGCCGCCCTGGCTGAACTGCTGGCGCACCGCCTTCACGACGGTACCCGAGCCGATCATCTGCGTCGGCGAGATCGACACGTTCGACGCCATCACGTCGGCGAACTCGACGCGGCTCTTCTTGAAGCCGTTGGTCGAGACGTTGGCGAGGTTGTGCGAGATCGTCGCCATTTCGGTTTGCGAGGCCTGGAGACCCGAAAGCGAGGTGTAGAAGGTCA
Organism: Sphingomonas floccifaciens; assembly: GCF_042681125.1. NCBI lineage: Bacteria > Pseudomonadati > Pseudomonadota > Alphaproteobacteria > Sphingomonadales > Sphingomonadaceae > Sphingomonas > Sphingomonas floccifaciens. The sequence goes on from NZ_JBHUFC010000001.1 coordinate 147,759, forward strand.
TGGATCTGCTCCTGGTGAAGTCGTTCTAGATGTTCAGGCGATGGCGCGGACGGCGGTCGTCTTGACCTTGCCGACGCCGGCGATGTCGAGGACGGGGTCCGAGCCCTGCGGCATCGAAACCGATGTGACCGGCGCCCAGACGAGCGTGCGCGCGGTGACCGCGCTGCCGTTGTTGGCGGCCGCCGCGGTGACGGTGAAGGGGCCGCCGGTGACGTCCGTGCCGTCCTCGGCCTTGCCGTCCCAGTCATAGGAGGCGGTGCCGGCGGCCTGTGCGGGCAGGTCGATCGTGCGTACCGTGGTGCCGGACGCATCCTTGATGGTCAGCTTGAGCGAGCTCACCGCATCGTCGAGCTCGATTGCGCCGGCGAAGCCGCCGCCCGACCGCGGATAGGCGGTCTTGCCCTCGGTCAGCACCGTCTTGCCGACATAGGCCGCGGCATCGGATGCGCCGCCCGACAGCTTGGTCGAGATCGACTTCAGCGTTGTGCCCATCTCGCTGATCCCGGCGAGCGACGAGAATTGCGCCATCTGGGCGACCATCTGCGAATTGTCGACCGGCTCGAACGGGTCCTGGTTCTTCATCTGCGCGGTCAACAGCGCGATGAAGTCGCCCGGGCCCATTTCGCTGAGCGACTTGCTCGGCTGCTTGGCCGCGGTGCCGGCGGCGGTGGCCGACGCATTGCGCGCGATGCCGGCGTTCTTCATCGCCGTATCGAAGGAGGAGGGGGTGGTAGCCATCTATCAGCGTCCCAGCTTGAGGGTGTCGATGATCAGCGTCTTGGCGGTCTGCATGACCTCGACGTTGTTCTGGTAACTGCGCGCGCTCTCGAGCATGTCGACCAACTCGCGCGTCTCATCGACGGCGTTCTCGAAGACGTTGCCGTCCTTGTCGGCCAGCGGATTGCCCGGATCGTAGCGCTTGGTCGGCTCCTCGCCGGCGGTCACGACCTTCTCGACGTTGACGGTCGCCATCTGCGACGCCTGGTCGAACTGGGTGCGGAACACGGGCTTCAGCGAGCGATACGCCGCCTGCGGAGTCGTCGCGACGCCGCCGGCGTTCGCCAGGTTCGACGCCGTCGTGTTCATCCGCACCAGCTGTGCGGACATCGCGCGACCGGCGACCTGGAAGATGTTCATGGGATTGTCAGCCATCTAGCTCACTCCCCCTTCAGCGCGCGGGTGATGGTGCCGATGCGACCATTCAGGAACGACAGCGTCGTCTGATAGGCGACGGCGTTTTCGGCGAAGGCGGTCTGTTCGGTCGCAAGCTCGACGGTGTTTCCGTCCATGCTCATCTGGGTCGGCAGCCGGTACTTGGTGTTCGCGACGATGCCGCGGTCGATCGAGGAACCGGTCTCGGCCGATTTCAGCGCGGCGCCGAAATCGATGTCCTTCGCCTTATATCCCGGTGTCGATGCGTTCGCGATGTTCGACGCGAGCAGCGCCATGCGCTGCGATCGCACCGCCAGCGCCGTCCCGTGCACCCCGAAAAGATCGTTCTCCGCCATGATGGTCAGTTCCCGCATTGATGTCGGCGGTCTCTTTGCAACGGCCGTGCCAAATGCCGGATTTGATCGCGATTGCCGGTGGCGGCAGGCGGAAGCGGCAAGGGCTTGCCGCCGGCGGCGAAGGGTTGCCGGGGGATGCGGTTCCTGTCCGGCCAGCGAGGGCGCCTTCCTCGGCCGGTACGAGGGCAATCGTCGATTGCGCGTGACGCCGGCAATTCGGCACGCCCTTTGCAAAGCTTCGCGCGATGACATTTGCGTCCACCCTTGCGCCCTTCCTCGATCCCGTCGCCATCGCCATCGTCGGCGGGGGGACGGTCGTCGCCACCATCCTGCGCACGCCCGCGCGCGACCTCGTACGCGGGGTCGTCGCGCTGAAGGTCGTCGGGCGGACGCCGTTCGGCGCCGGCAGCCTCGTCATGCAGGTAGAGGCGCTCAGCCGGATCACGTCGCGCCACGGCGTCATGCAACTCGACCGCTCGGTCATCGCCGACCCGGACGTCGCCGCGGCGATGGCGCGGATCGTCGATGGGGCGGACGGCGATATCGTCCGGACGCTGGTCGACGAACTGCGCATCGCCCGGTTCGAACGGCAGCGCGCCGCTGCCGAGATGTGGGCGGCCGCCGCCGAATTCGCGCCGGCGATGGGCATGGTGGGTACGCTGATCGGCCTCGTCCGGCTTTTCACCAGCATGACCGACCCGTCGGCGATCGGCAGCGCGATGGCGATCGCGGTGCTGGCGACACTTTATGGTGCGTTGATCGGCAACCTCGTCTGCCTGCCCGTCGCCGCGCGTCTCAAGCGCCTGGCGCGGGCGGAATGCGTGGAGCGGGGTCGGCTGGTCGAGCCGCTCGCGCGCCTGGCGACGCGGGAGGCGCCGCGAGCCGCCGCGACCACGGTGGCGGCGGCATGACGATCGACCACATCCTCGACGACGAGCCGCGCCGCTCGATCTGGCTGGTGACGCTGGCCGACGTGATGATGCTGCTCGTCGGCTTCTTCGTGTTCCTGCAGGTCAATCCGAACGTCGATGCGCGCGCGCTGTCGCAGTCGATGCGCGAAGGCTTCGGTCTGGCCACCGACGTGCCGATCGCGCTGGAGGCGAATGTCGTTCAGGGCTTCGCGCCCGGCTCTGCCGTGCTGCCGCCGCACGATATCGCCGCATGGGTGCGCGCGGTGACGACCGATCCCCGTACGACGGTGCGCGTGACCGGCGGCACCGATGGGACACCTGGCGACGTCGATCCGCGTACCCAATCCGGCGCGATCCTGGCCGTCGACCGCGCTCGCGCCGTCGCCGCGGCGATCGCCGCCGACGTGCCGGCGGGGCGCATCGCGATCGATACCCGACCCGGTGCCGGCCGCGCCGTGCAACTCACCATATCCTATGATGGGGAAACCCGATGATCCGTACCATCCTATCGCTCGCCATCCTCGCCGCGCCGCTGCCGGCGGCGGCCCAGGCGATCAAGTTCCAGGATACCAGTGCGATCGATATCGCGGTCGTCGCCTTCACCGGGCATAAGGTGGGGGAGGAGGGGGGCGCGCGCACCCCGGTCGACGCCCGGCTGAAACTCGCCGCCTGTCCGCTGCCGCAACTCGACTGGCGCGGCAGCTATCAGGACGCGGTCGTCGTCACCTGTGACGCGCCGCGCTGGCGCATCTATGTGCCGATCAAGCTGCCGCCGCAGGCCGCCCGACCGCAGGTCGCCGCCGTTACCGCCGCCGCGGTCGCGCCGGTCGCCAAGCCCGAGCCCGTCATCAAGCGCGGCGACCCGATCACCGTCGAGGCGGGCGGCGCCGGTTTCTCGATCACCCGCGACGGCACCGCGATGGGCGATGCGCCGGCCGGCGGGCGATTGCTGGTCAAGATCGATCCCGCCAAGCCGCCGATCCAGGCGGTGGCGCTGTCCGCCGGTCGCGCAACTCTGCCCAACTGAGTGGTGAACCCGCCGTACACCTTCATTCTTTGAAAAATCTTCTAAAGGTCCCGTGGCATAAGTCGTTCTACCGTGTGACGAAGCATCTCAAGGACGGAAGCCATGGTGGATCCGATCGGTACCATAGGGACGGCGAGCATCGATCGCCGACTTGCGCCTGTCGCACCGGCACCTGCGGTACAGGCGACGCAGCCGACGGTGACGGCGGCGGCGACCCGCGCGCCCTCGACATTGCAGGCCCTGTCGCAGCCCGCTGCGGCCCAGGCGCCGGTCGATGTCGAGCGCGTGACCAAGATCAAGCAGGCCATCGAAGACGGCAAGTTCCCGCTGCTGCCCGCGACGATCGCCGACCGTCTGCTCGCGCTCAAGCTCGAATGGAACCCCAATGAGCCGTCGTGAGGCGCTGATCGAGATGATCGAGGCGCTGCATGGCGAGATCGATGCGTTGAAGACCAGCGATATCGCCGGGCTGGAAGCCGCAACGACGCGCAAGCTGCGCTGCATCGAGACGGTCGCCGCGCACGACCACGAACCGCGCACCGCCGAGATCGACGAACTGGCGCGCGAGGCGCACCGGCTGAATGAAACCTGCCGCATCTACGTCAACCTGATGGCGGCAAACGTCCGCCGTCGCCTGCAGCTTCTTGCCGGTTCGCCGACCCCGGCCTACCGCCGGAGCGGGGCTGCCGCCTACGCATAACCCTTTATTCCTCCCCGCTCGCGGGGAGGGGGGCATGCGCATCATGGTGGAGGGGGCTCTCCACGAGCGACACCCTCCGCGCCCCGCCCCCTCCACCACGCCGCTGCGCGACGCGGTCCCCCTCCCCGTACCGGGGAGGATATTTTCCCTATTTGGCACGGCTCTTGCTGAAACATCCGCAACAGGGGTTTCAGGCAAGATTTCCGTATGACCATTCCGAACCTGACAAGGGTCGCCGCCGGACGGGCCACGGGCGTTCAGAACGCCATCCAGCTCGCTTCGACGCGGACGGGCGTCGATTTCAACTATCTGCTGGGCCAGGCGCAGGTCGAAAGCGGCATGAACGCGTCGGCACGCGCCGGCACGTCGTCGGCGACCGGTCTCTATCAGTTCATCGAACAAAGCTGGCTGGGCGTGGTCAAGAACCACGGTGCCGAACATGGCATGGGCTGGGCCGCCGACAGCATCACCCGCACCGCGTCGGGCAAATACACCGTCAGCGATCCCGGCGTCCGCCGCCAGATCCTGTCGCTGCGCAACGATCCCACCGCATCGTCGCTGATGGCGGCCGAACATGCCGCCGACAACAAGGACAAGCTGGCCGCCTCGCTCGACCGTGACGTCACCGGCACCGACCTGTACATGGCGCATTTCCTGGGACTGGGGGGCGCCAAGAAGTTCCTCACCGCAATGGCCGGCAATGCCGACCGCAGCGCCGCCGCCCTGTTTCCCGCCGCTGCCCGTGCCAATCGCGGCGTGTTCTACGCCGCCGATGGCAGCGCCCGGTCGCTGGGTGAAGTCTACGAGCGCTTCGCTGCCAAGCTCGACAAGGGTGCGGCCGCATCGGGCGCGACCGGCCTCGCCAGCGCGGCGATGAACGCGGTGAAGCTCGATCCCGACATGGAAGTCGTGCTGGGCAACGAAGCGCAGGGCGGCGACCGCGCCTGGCTCGCCTCGACGCTCGAACGCTTCGGCGCCTCGGGTCGGGCGACCGGCGCTGCCGATGCCGCCGCGACGCTGCTCCGTCCCAACCCCGACAATGCGCGGCTGGCCTATATGATGCTTGCCCAGCTGGGAGGTAACGTCTGATGGCGTCGCCTGCTCTTGCGAAGGCTTTGCCCGGACTGAAGGGCGCGGCGCTGCCGGCGGCGATGCTGCTGCTGGTCGTGCTGATGGTCGTGCCGATCCCGGCCTTCATGCTCGACGTGTTCTTCATCATGAACATCGTCATCAGCCTGGCCGTGCTCATGGTCGCGCTGAACGCGCAGAAGCCGCTCGATTTCTCCGCCTTCCCGACCGTACTCCTCTTCGCCACCCTGTTCCGCCTCGCGCTGAACGTCGCTTCCACGCGCGTCGTGCTGGGCAAGGGGCATGAGGGCGAGGCGGCGGCCGGCCACGTCATCGAGGCGTTCGGCACCTTCCTGATCGGCGGCGATTATGTCGTCGGCCTGTTCGTGTTCAGCATCCTCGTCATCATCAACATGATCGTGGTGACCAAGGGTGCGGGCCGCGTGTCCGAAGTGTCGGCGCGCTTCACCCTCGACGCCTTGCCGGGCAAGCAGATGGCGATCGACGCCGACCTGAACGCCGGCCTGATCACCCCGGACGAGGCCCGCGCGCGCCGCGTCGAAGTGTCGACCGAAGCCGATTTCTACGGCTCGATGGACGGTTCGTCGAAGTTCGTGAAGGGCGACGCGGTCGCCGGGCTGCTGATCCTCGCGATCAACATCATCGGCGGCCTGATCCTCGGCACGGTCAGCCATGGGCTAGGCGTCAAGGAAGCCGCGCAGACCTATATCGTGCTCGCGATCGGCGACGCGCTCGTCGCGCAGCTGCCGGGCCTGATGCTGTCGATCGCCGCCGCTGCGATCGTCACCCGCGTCACTTCCAGCCAGGACTTGGCCGGCCAGATCGGCGGCCAGTTCGCCAGCCACCGCACCTGGACCCCGGTCGCCGCCGCTCTCGGCGTGCTCGGCCTGGTCCCCGGCATGCCGCATTTCCTGATCCTGCCGATCGCAGCCGCTGCCGGCTATGCCGCGTGGCGTCTGAAGCAGGCATCGCAGCGCCCGGTCGTCACCGAAGCGCCGGCCGCCGCCGAGCCGCAGGACCTGTCCAAGATCGGCTGGGACGAAGTGACCGATACCTGCCATGTCATGCTCGACATCGGCTATGGGCTGGTGCCGCTGGTCGACGAGCGCAAGGGCAGTCCGCTGATGGGCCGCATCACCGGCGTGCGTCGCCAGCTGTCGAAGGATCTGGGCTTCGTCGTGCCGCAGGTGCGCGTGCGCGACGACATCAATCTGGCGCCGTACACCTATCGTATCATCATCGGCGGCGTCATCGTCGGCGAGGATCAGGTGTCGCCCGACGAGATGCTGGCGCTCGACACCGGCCAGGCGGTCGGCGGCCTGCGCGGCAAGCCGGCCAAGGACCCGACCTTCGGGCTCGATGCGGTGTGGATCGCGTCTTCCGACTCCGATGCGGCAACCGGCGCGGGCTATCTCGTCGTCGATGCCGGAACGGTGGTGGCGACGCACCTTAACCAGCAATTGCTGACCCATGCCTGCGACCTGCTTGGCCCGGACGAGGTCCAGTCGCTGCTCGACGGACTGAAGGAACGCGCGCCCGGCCTGGTCGCAGCACTGTCGCCGAACCCGCTGCCGCTCACGACGCTGACCCAGGTGCTGCGCGCGCTGCTGGCCGAAGGGGTGCCGCTGAAGGAATTCCGCCGCATCGCCGCCGCGCTCGCCAACGCCGCCACCAAGTCGGCGGATGCGGAGGAACTGGTCGAGCTGATCCGCCCCGACCTCGGCGCGCTGATCATCCAGAAGCTGTGCACCGTGCGCGAGCCGCTGCGGGTCATGACGCTGGAGGGACATCTGGAAGCACTGCTGGGGCAGGCGATCCGTTCCGACCCCGCGCGCCGCCACGCGATCGAACCCGACCTCGGCCGACGCATCGCCGATGCGTTGCAGCAGGCCGCCCAACCGCTGATTGCGGAGGCCAAGCCCTTCGCGCTCGTCGTCCAGCCCGCGATTCGCATCGCGATGCGTAAGCTGGTGAAAACCATTTTGCCGGATACTCCCGTCATGAGCTTCTTCGAAGTACCAGAGGACAAGTCGGTCGAAGTCGTCGCCGTGATCGGCGCGCCCGATACACAGGGTGCGATCGGCGGCGGTCAGCAGGCGCTGGCGGCATGAGCTTCATGAGCCGCATCGCGCCCGCCGCGGCCGCCCCGCTGATCTATGGCCCGCGCCCCGTGCCTGGCCCGGACATGAACGCGATGGTGCGCCAGCACATGCCCAAGGTCCGCCGGATCGCCTGGCATGTCCACGGCAGCATGTCCTCTGCAGTCGAGGTCGAGGATCTGGTCCAGATCGGCCTGATCGCGCTGGTCGAGGCGGTCGCGACGTTCGAGGATCGCGGGCAGGTGACGTTCGAGCAATATCTCAACACGCGCGTCCGCGGGTCGATGATCGACGAACTGCGCCGACAGGCCACGCTGACCCGCGGGGCGATGAAGCGTCGCAAGCTCTATCACGAAACGGTCGCCGCGCTGACCGGCCCCGACGGTCGGCGGCCCGCCGATGCCGCGGTCGCGGAAAAGCTGGGCGTGACGGTGGATAAATTGCGAACCGATTATGCGACCGCCGAGCCGGTGCGGTTTGAGAATGTCGACGATGTCCATGCCGATGAGGGACCATGGTTCGTGTCGGACGAGCCATCGCCGTTCGACCTGCTGGCCGACAGCGATCAACGCGACACCCTGATCGAAGCGATCGCGTCCCTGCCGGAGCGCGAGCAGCTGGTGATCCAGCTCTATTACGTCGAGGAATTGAACCTCGACGAAATCGGCATGGTGCTGGACGTCGGCGCAGCGCGGGTCTGCCAGATCAAGAAGTCGGCACACGATCGGCTGAAGAAGGCGCTGACGCGGCGGGTCTAAAGCGGTCCCGACCCCGCTCCGTTTCTCATATCCCGTTCGCCCTGAGCGAAGTCGAAGGGCGTCATGCGGCAAGTCCGATGCTCGCGGGAGAGCTGCCCTTCGACTTCGCTCAGGGCGAACGGACCTTCTGGACGTACAGTTCGGTCAGACCGGCACCGCGGCTCCGACCGGCCCGACGTCCGCCGGCTCGCCACGCGAATAGATGCCGGTCAACAACCCTGCCGCCAGCACCCGCCCGCGCATCGCATCGACGATATCGCTCCGGCTGGGCGTCGCCCCAGGATCGTCCGTCCCGGCAAGCGCGAACAGCTGGAACGCGTAGCGGTGTTCGCCATGCCCGGTCGGCGGGTCGGGCGGCAGCCAGCCTTCGCTCAGATAGGAGTTCCGCCCGACATCGCCCTGCGCGCCGCCGTCGCCATCCGCGACGATCGCACCCTCGGCCAATTGTCCGTCCCCGGCCGGCAGGCCCCAGACGATCGCATGGACCAGCGGGGAGGGGGTAGGGGCGTCGGCATCCTCGACCAGCAGCGCCAGATGCGTCGCCTCTGCCGGGATGCCGGTCCAGAACAGCGGCGGGGAGACCCCGTCGCCGTCCGCAGTAAACCGCTCCGGCAGGCGCCCGCCATCGGCGAAGGCAGGTGAGCGCAGGTCGATCGCCGCGAAACTGCCCAGGCCGTCCTGCACGATCGCCAGCTTGTCAGTGCCCGCGCGCAAACCCTTCAGGGCATGGCCGAGCCAATGGGGAATATGTTCGAGCATGGCGCGACAACGCGCACGGGTGGTTACAGGTCCAGCTTCTCGTAATCGGCCGGCGGGCTGACGATCTCCATCCGCTCGGCCAGCAGCGGGCGGAAGCTCGGGCGGCTCTTCATGCCGACGTACCATCGCTTGGCCTGTTCGTGGCTCTTCCAGTCGATGCCGCCCAGATAGTCGGCGACCGAGATCTGCGCTGCTGCCGCGAGATCGGCCAGGCTCATCGTCGCCCCGGCCAGCCATGTGCGGTGATCGAGCAGATAATCGATGTAATCGAGATGCCCGACCGCCGCGCGCATCGCCTCGCGCAGCAGCGATGCGTCTGGCGCGCTGCGATGGACGACGCGCTTCAACATGCGCTCGTTCAGCAGGGGCGCGGTGATGTCGCGATAGAATTGCGTGTCGAACCACGCGACCAGCCGGCGGATCTCCGCACGGTTGGCGGCGGTGCCGTTGATCATCGCCGCCTTGTCGACGGTTTCCTCGAAATATTCGCAGATCGCCATCGAATCGATCAGCGGGGCGCCGGCCCGCTCCGTGTCGATCATCACCGGGGTCTGCCCGGCCGGGTTCATGTCGAGGAATTCGTCCCGCCGCGCCCACGGCGATTCGCGCACCGGTTCATAGCCGACCCCCTTTTCGGCCAGCAGCAGCCGGACCTTGCGCGAAAAGGGGCACAGCGGGAATTGATAGAGCTGCCACATGCAGCCCTATCTACCGCGGACGGCGAACCCGTCCAGCGGGCGTATCAATAATCGTCGTCGTAATCGGACGCAGCGCTGGCGAGCAGGCCGGACAGCGGCGCGATCGCGGCCTGCAGACGGCTGGCCGTGCGAGCAAGTTCGCCCGACATGGCGAGCGCATCGCCCGCGACCATGCCGGCCCCGGCGACAGCGCGGCGGGCGTCGTCGTGCAGGCGCGCCTCGAAATGCGGATCGCGGCGGCGCTCGACATCGCGCAGCGTGTCGTTCGGGCGGATGCCGTCACGCGGATCGGTGTAGCGCGCCAGCGGCCCGACGCGCGTGTCGAGCACGATACCGGCCAGCGCGCTGACTGCGCCGGCGATACCCTCCTGCACCACCGGATCGTTCAGCCGACGCGCGGCATCGACCTCGGCGCGGGACTGGGCGGCGGCAGGCGCGGCGACGACACACAGGGCCAGGGCGGCGGGGGTGAACAGACGCATGATACTCTCCCGAGTCGAAACAGGAACGGGACGCCTTATAGCACAAAGGCTTAGCCTTGGCTGAACGAGCTTCAACCACGCACTGCCGTTCACCCTGAGCTTGTCGAAGGGTTGTCCTTTCTTCGTGCGACAGACCAGTCGGCGGAAAGAAAGACAGTGCTTCGACAAGCTCAGCACGAACGGAGTTGAGAGATCATTCGGCCGCCTCCAGTGCAGCCTCCGAATCATCCAGCGGATGGTCGAGCCGGCTGACCATTTCCTTGGGACAGACCTGCCAGAACGACCCCCGGATACGGTCCCAGTCCTCGAGCAGGCTCGCGGCGAACTTGCTGTCGGTGGCCTGGACATGACGAGCCACCAGCGCGCGCAGCACCGCTTCCCAATGACCCGACGACAGGCGGCACCAGGTCAGCGTCTCCGGGTTCACGCGGCGCTCGAACGACCCGTCCGGATCGTAGACGAACGCCATGCCCCCGGTCATGCCCGCGCCGAAGTTCGCGCCGACGCTGCCCAGGATCACCGCGGTGCCGCCGGTCATATATTCGCAGCCATTGGCACCGCAGCCCTCGACGACGACTTCTGCGCCCGAGTTGCGCACAGCGAAACGCTCGCCCGCCTGGCCTGCGGCGAACAGCTTGCCCGACGTCGCGCCGTAGAGGACGGTGTTGCCGATGATCGTGTTCTCGTTTGACGCGAGCGGGCTGCTGACCATCGGGCGCACCGCGATGATGCCCCCCGACAGCCCCTTGCCGACATAGTCGTTCGCGTCGCCGAACACTTCCAGCGTCACGCCCTTGCACAGGAACGCGCCGAGCGACTGGCCGGCCGACCCGCGGAGGCGGACGGTGACGTGGCCGTCGTCGAGCGTCGACATGCCGAACGCCCGCGTGACCGCACCCGACAGGCTGGTGCCGACCGCGCGGTGGGTGTTCCGCACGCTGTAGGTCAGCTGCATCTTCTCGCGCCGGCTGAACACGGCAGCCGCATCCTTGATGATCTGCGCATCCAGGCTGTCGGGCACCGCGTTGCGCCAGGTGTCGAGCGAATAGCGGCGCTCGGCATCGGTCGCGTCGACCTTGGCGAGGATCGGGTTGAGGTCGAGGTCGTCGAGATGCTCGGCCCCGCGGCTGACCTGGCGGAGCAGTTCGGTGCGCCCGATCACCTCGTCGAGGCTCGTCACGCCCAGCCGCGCGAGGATCTCGCGAACCTCCTCGGCGATGAAGGTCATCAGGTTGATGACCTTTTCGGGCGTGCCGGTGAACTTCTGGCGCAGCTTCTCGTCCTGCACGCAGACGCCGACCGGACAGGTGTTCGAATGGCACTGGCGCACCATGATACAGCCCATTGCGACGAGGCTGAGCGTGCCGATGCCGAATTCCTCGGCGCCCAGGATCGCGGCGATGACGATGTCGCGCCCGGTCTTCAATCCGCCATCGGTGCGCAGCTTGATGCGACCGCGCAAAGCATTGAGCGTCAGCGTCTGGTTGACCTCGCTCAGCCCCATTTCCCACGGCGTGCCGGCATATTTGATGCTTGTCTGCGGCGACGCGCCGGTGCCGCCGTTGTGGCCGGCGACCAGGATGACGTCAGCATGCGCCTTCGCCACGCCCGCCGCGACGGTGCCGATGCCGGCCGAGCTGACCAGTTTCACGCAGACGCGAGCGCGCGGGTTGATCTGCTTCAGGTCGTAGATCAGCTGCGCCAAGTCTTCGATCGAATAGATGTCGTGATGCGGCGGCGGCGAGATGAGGCCGACGCCCGGCGTCGCGTGCCGCAGCTTGGCGATCAGTTCGGTCACCTTGAAGCCGGGCAGCTGCCCGCCTTCGCCGGGCTTGGCGCCCTGCGCGACCTTGATCTCGATCTCGTCGCAGGCGTTGAGATATTCCGCAGTCACGCCGAAGCGGCCCGACGCGATCTGCTTCACGCCCGAATTGGCGTTGTCGCCGTTTTCGTAGGGCGTGTAGCGTTCCTTCGCTTCGCCGCCTTCGCCCGACACGGCGCGCGCGCCGATGCGGTTCATCGCGATCGCCAGCGTCTCGTGCGCTTCGGGCGACAGCGCGCCCAGCGACATGCCCGGCGTCACGAACCGCTTGCGGATTTCGGTGATGGCCTCGACCGAATCGATCGGCACGCCGTCCTTGGGAAAATTGAATTCCAGCAGGTCGCGCAGGTACACCGGCGGCAGGTCGCGGACCCCGCGCGAGAAGGCGAGGTAGGTCGAATAGCTGTCGGTGCCGACCGCGGTCTGCAGCGTGTGCATCAGCTGCGCGGAGAAGGCGTGGGTCTCCCCACCGTGGCGCTGGCGATAGAAACCGCCGATCGGCAGCGTCGCGACCGCGCTGTCATACGCCGCGTCGTGGCGCAGCGTCGCGTTGAGGTAGAGCGACGCATAGCCTTCGCCCGAAATCTTGGCGGGCATGCCGGGGAACAGGTCGTTGACCAGCGCGCGGCTGAGGCCCACCGCCTCGAAATTATAGCCGCCGCGATAGCTGGAGATCACCGCGATCCCCATCTTCGACATGATCTTCAGCAGCCCTTCGTCGACCGCGGTGCGATGGCGCTTCAGGCAGTCTGCCAGTCCTAGGTCGCCGAACAGCCCGCGGGCGTGGCGGTCCCGGATCGAGGCTTCGGCCAGATAGGCGTTCACCGTCGTCGCACCGACACCGATCAGCACGGCGTAGTAGTGCGTATCGAGACATTCCGACGACCGCACGTTGATCGACGCATAGCTGCGCAGGCCCCGGCGGACGAGGTGGGTGTGGACGGCCGCGGCCGCCAGCACGCCCGCGATCGCCATCCGGTCGGGACCGATCGCCTCGTCGGTCAGGAACAGCTCCGACTTGCCCTGGCGCACCGCCTGCTCGGCCTGAGCGCGGATGTCGGCGATGGCCGCCCGCAGCCCTTCCGGGCCGCTGCCGGCGGGGAAGGTGCAGTCGATATCGGCCGCGCTCATCCCGAAATGCGCCTTCAGCCGGTCCCAGTCGCTGTTGGTCAGCACCGGCGATTCGAGCACCAGCACCTTCGACGGCGCCGCGGACTGGGCGAGGATGTTCGCCAGATTGCCGAACCGCGTCTTGAGCGACATGACATGGCGTTCGCGCAGCGAATCGATCGGCGGGTTGGTGACCTGCGAGAAATTCTGGCGGAAGAACTGGCTGATGAGGCGCGGCTTGTCGGAAATGACGGCGAGCGGCGTGTCGTCGCCCATCGACCCAATCGCTTCCTTGCCGCCCTCGACCATCGGTGACAGGATCAGCTCCATGTCCTCCAGCGTCTGGCCGGCGGCGACCTGGCGGCGCGAAAGCTCGGCGCGGTCCCAGGTCGGGAGCGACGCTTCGGCCTGCGGCAGGTCGTCGATGCCGACGAATTCGCCGATCATCGCGGCATAGTCCGCCTCGCCCGCGATCCGGTCCTTGACCGCGCGGTCGTGGAGCACGCGACCTTCCTCCAGATCGACCGCGATCATCTGGCCGGGGCCCAGGCGCCCCTTCTCGATGACGGTGGTTTCGGGGACGACGACCATGCCGGTTTCCGAACCGACGATCAGCAGCCCGTCGCCGGTCAGCGTGTAGCGGAGCGGGCGCAGCGCGTTGCGGTCCATGCCCGCGACCGCCCAGCGGCCGTCGGTCATCGCCAGTGCCGCAGGGCCGTCCCACGGCTCCATGACGCTGGCGAGATACTTGTACATCTCCAGATGCGGCTTGGGCATGTCGCTCGACCAAGCCTCTGGCACCAGCATCAGCTTGGCGGTCGGCGCATCGCGTCCCGAGCGACAGATCGCTTCGAACACGGCATCGAGTGCGGCGGTGTCGGACGCGCCGGCCGGGATCACCGGCTTGATGTCTTCGCTGCGTTCGCCGAACGCGATGCTCGCCATCTTGATCTCGTGGCTGAGCATCCAGTTCTTGTTGCCGCGGATCGTGTTGATCTCGCCGTTATGCGCCAGGCAGCGGAACGGCTGCGCCAGCCACCATTGCGGGAAGGTGTTGGTTGAATAGCGCTGGTGGAAGATCGCGACGCGGCTCTCGAACCGGTCGTCGGTCAGGTCGGGGTAGAAGACCGACAGGCTCTCGGCCAGGAACAGGCCCTTGTACACGATCGAGCGGCACGACAGCGAACAGGCGTAGAAGCCCTGGATCTGTGCCGCGATCACCCGCTTCTCGATCCGGCGACGGACCAGGTAGAGTTCCTTCTCGAACTCCGCGGCCGAGGCGTCGTCGGGCAGGGGGCCGGCGATCATGATCTGCTCGATCTCGGGCCGCGTCGCCTGCGCCTTCTGGCCGATCACGGTTACGTCGACCGGCACCTGGCGCCAGCCGTAGATGGTCCAGCCGGCGTCGATGATCTCCGATTCGACGATCGTGCGGCAGGCCTCCTGCGCCGACAGGTCGGTGCGCGGCAGGAACATCATGCCGACCGCCAGCCGGTTCGGCATCACGCGGTGGCCGGAGGCGACGACGCAATCGTCGAAGAACTTCGCGGGCAGGTCGACATGGATGCCCGCGCCGTCGCCGGTCTTGCCATCGGCATCGACCGCGCCGCGGTGCCACACCGCCTTCAGCGCATCGATCGCCGCCTGCACGACGCGGCGCGACGGCAGTCCATCGGTCGCCGCGACCATGCCCACGCCGCAGGCGTCGCCCTCGAATTCGGGACGGTACATGCCTTCGGCGGCAAGGCGGGTGCGTTCGGTGTCGAGGGTGGTCATCACTTGGCCTTCCCGGTGGTCGTCGTGGTGCCGCCCTTCTTGGGCGGCGGGGGCAGGTGGGCGGTGGCTTTTTCGACGCGTGCCATCATCGCGGGCATCGCCTGCATCATCTTCGGCATTGCGCCCATCATCTCCTCCATGACTTCGGGGTCCATGAAGGTGGCGAGATAGTCGGCGGCAAACACCTTGCCCGACGGCGTCGCAAAAAAGGCGTTGATGTCGTTCAGTTGATCGAGCGTGAAGCGACGGGCGAAGGCGCGGGACAGACCGGCGCGCATCTCCGGTTCGATGCTCTCGAAGATCTTGCCCATGTCCTCCGACATGACCGTCGTCATGATGCGCATCCGCTCTTCAAAATGCGGATCCTCTGCGGCGGCCATCTCACGCAGCGTCTTTCCGCCCGTGTTCTCCTCGGGCGCGCCCAAATCCTTGGCGGTCATACCCATGGTGCGCGCCATGATCGCGTCCATCATCTTCGGGAACTGGTCCCGCATCATCCGCATGTACGTCCCCGGCGGCACGAGTGCGAGGACTGCCTTCTCGGCTGCGGCCTTGCGCGCCGGATCGACTGTAGCGGTCTGAACGCCGGGAGCCGGCGCCGTGGCAACCGGCGCCGCCTGCACGAGCAGTAGGGCAAGCAGCGCGCTCATGCCGCCACCTTCTGCGCCGAAGCCTGCGCGGTCCGCGCCTTGGCCTTCAAATACCCATGCATCCGCTCGCTGACGTCGCGGCCATCGCGGATCGCCCAGACTACCAGCGAGGCGCCGCGGACGATGTCGCCGGCGGCGAAGACGCCGTCCAGGCTGGTCATCATCGACTTGGCATCGACGCGCAGCGTGCCCCAGCGGGTGACGCCCAGCTCGCCCGCACCGAA
Organism: Sphingomonas floccifaciens; assembly: GCF_042681125.1. NCBI lineage: Bacteria > Pseudomonadati > Pseudomonadota > Alphaproteobacteria > Sphingomonadales > Sphingomonadaceae > Sphingomonas > Sphingomonas floccifaciens. The sequence continues at coordinate 163,372 of NZ_JBHUFC010000001.1, forward strand.
CAGGGTCGGCAGGTCCTCGGCATCGAAGCCCAGCGCCTTGATGACCAGGTCGGCCTTGACCGAGAAGCCGCCTTCCGGATCGACTTCGGGGGCGCGGCGACCGCTGGCGTCCGGCGCACCGAGCCGCATCGCACTGGCCTTCACGCCGGTCACCACATCGCCGCCCTCGAACGCCTCGGGGGCGGAGAGCCAGACGAATTCGACGCCTTCCTCCTCGGCATTCTTCGTTTCGCGCTGTGACCCCGGCATATTGGCGCGGTCGCGGCGGTAGAGACACTTCACGCTGGCCGCGCCCTGGCGGACGGCGGTGCGGACGCAGTCCATCGCGGTGTCGCCGCCGCCGATCACGACGACATGCTTGCCCTTGGCATCCAGCGATCCGTCGTCGAACGCCGGTACCGCGTCGCCGAAGCCCTTGCGGTTGGATGCCGTCAGATACTCCAGCGCCTCGACCACGCCGGTCGCGCCGACGCCGGGCGCCCTGATCGCGCGCGGCTTGTATACGCCGGTCGCGATCAGGAGCGCATCATGCTTCGCCCGAAGTTCGTCGAGCGTCGCATGCTCTCCAACCGAAAAACCCTCATGGAACATGATGCCGCCCGCCTTCAGCCGGTCGACGCGGCGCATGACGACGTTCTTCTCCAGCTTGAAGCCGGGGATGCCGTAGGTCAGCAGCCCGCCCGCGCGGTCGTGGCGATCGTAGACATGGACCTCATAACCGAAGCCGCGCAGATATTCGGCGGCACTTAGGCCAGCGGGTCCGGCGCCGATCACGCCGACCGACTGGCCGCGGGCAGGGCCAGGGACCAATGGCTCGACCCAGCCTTCTTCCCAGGCGGTGTCGGTAATGAATTTCTCGACCGACCCGATCGTCACCGCACCGTGGCCCGAGAATTCGATGACGCAATTGCCTTCGCACAGCCGGTCCTGCGGGCAGATGCGGCCGCAGATCTCGGGCATGGTCGAGGTGCTGTTCGACAGCTCATAAGCCTCGCGCAGCCGCCCCTCCGCCGTCAGCCGCAGCCAGTCGGGGATGTGGTTGTGCAGCGGGCAGTGGACCGAGCAATAGGGCACGCCGCACTGCGAGCACCGCCCGGCCTGATCCTCGGCTGCGGGCGGATTATAGCGTTCGGCGATCTCACGAAAATCCGCCGCGCGGTCGCCCGCGTCGCGCTTTGCCGGATAGGCCTGCTCGCGGTCGACGAATTTTAGCAGCTGCTCGGTAGCCATGCTCGATCCTTTCGAGCATTCGGCTATGATCAGCAAATAGACCTGTCACGCAATATCGTGACGTAAGGTCAAGTTCGTTGACCTATCTTTTCTGCGTTTTTTCGAACGTTTCGTTGCAGCGCAATAATATTGCGTGAAATTAGTCTTAATCCGGACCTAACGGGTTTTGAGCCAGACCAGAGCTGCCGATCCGGCGACGATCCGATACCAGGCGAACGGGCCGAAACCGTAACGCGTGACGACAGCCATGAATGCCTTCACGACGATCAGCGCGACGACGAATGACACCAACGCCCCGATCGCGATCAATTCCAGATCGCCCGCCGTCACCATGTCGCGATGCTTGTAGAGCTGGAGAACGGTCGCGCCGGACAGCGTCGGGAGCGCGAGAAAGAAGCTGAAATCGGCCGCCGTCCGGCGGTCGATGCCGAACGACATCGCGCCCATGATCGTCGCGCCCGAGCGGCTGACGCCGGGAATCATCGCGATGCACTGGACCAGGCCGATCTTGATCGACTGGCCGATCGAAACGCCCGAGATACCCAGCACATTGTCGGTCTTGGCCAGCCGCTCGACGATCAGGATGGCGATGCCGCCGGCGATCAAGGCCCAGGCGACGACGACGGCATTCTCCAGCAGCGCGTCGATCTGATCTCCGAACGCCAGGCCGAGGATCACCGCCGGAAAGAAGGCGAGCAGTAGGTTACGCACGAAGGCGACCGAATTCGCCTCCCAGCTGAGCAGCCCTTTCGCCACCGCCAGGAAGGTCCGCCAGTACAGCGCGACGATCGCCAGAATCGCACCGGGCTGGATCGCGATGTTGAATATCGCCCAGTCCTCCGCGCGGAACCCGAGCAGTTCGGTCGCTAGGATCAGATGGCCGGTCGACGACACGGGCAGGAATTCGGTGACCCCCTCGACGATCCCGAGGATGATCGCGGTGACGATGTCCATGACGTTCAGGCCGTGACGCGTTTGGCGAAGCGGCCCTGGCGGCGATAGCGCACGAGCCATTCCGGCGCGACCGCTGCCATCGGCGTCGGCGTAACGCCGGCTGCAGCCAGACCATTCTCCCCTGCCACGACATTGTCGCGCTGGAGCATGATCCACTGGTCGCGGGTCAGCGGCGCGCCCGGCAGGAAGCCGAAGGTGGCGAGGCCCGCGCCGACCGCGTCGGGCAGGTCGGGCATCGGCGGATGGCGCAGGACGGCGCCCGCCAGGAACTCGTGGATCTGCCGCATCGTCAGCACGTCGGGTCCGCCGAGCTCCAGCGTCCGGCCCGCAAACGCCTTGGGGTCGGCCAGCGCTGCGACGACCACGCGCGCGACGTCCTTGACGAACACCGGCTGGAACTTCGTCGCGCCCCGCAGCATGGGGACCACCGGCATCCGCGCGATCATCGCGCCGAACCGGTTGGTAAATTCATCTTCGCGCCCGAAGACGAGGGAGGGGCGCAGGATCGTCGCCGAGGGGAAGGCCGCACGAACCGCCGCTTCGCCTTCGCCCTTGCTCCGGCCATATTCGGACGCCGATTCGGGATCCGCACCGACTGCCGAGACATGGACGAGCGCGCCGACCCCCGCGTCATGCGCGGCCTGCGCGATCGTCTCCGAGCCGGTCACATGCAGCGCAGTCATGTCGGCGAAGGCGCCGACCAGGTTCACCACCGCATCGACCCCGGCGATGGCGCGGGCGACCGATTCGGGCTTGCGCACGTCAGCCGCGACAAACTGCGTCTGCCCGAGCTCGCCGAGCGGCTTGAGGAAAAACGCCTGCTTCGGCTCCCGCTGCGCCACGCGGACGCGGGCGCCGGCCGCGAGCAAAGCCTGCGCAACATAGCGCCCGACGAACCCGCCGCCGCCGAACAGTACGACCAACTTGTCCTTCATGCCCGATAACCCTTCGCGCAAATCCCGTTTCCGCCCCCATGCCGCGCACACAAGCCCGCCGCAACCCGCCCAACCGTAAAACGGGTGTTGACAGCCCCACGATCCCTCCCCTAGAGGCGCCGGCCTACCCCGTGCCCAGATGGCGGAATTGGTAGACGCACCAGCTTCAGGTGCTGGCGCTCGCAAGGGCGTGGAGGTTCGAGTCCTCTTCTGGGCACCATTTTCCTGTCGGCGGTTCGCCGCGACAGGTTTGCGCTAATTCGGGACATTTGCGCGACGATCGGCGATCGCCGCTTCGACGTCGGCTTGCGAAAGCTTCCGGCCGATCGCTGCCTGGCTAAAAGCTGGCCACTGAAAAGTTGGCAGGCGCGTTTCACATTCAAACGCGAACCGGCTTTGGATCGCGGCCGGTGGATCCGAAGATGCGCAGGTAGCGGGCGATCTCGTCGGGGTGGCCGGTCGCCTTGGAGGGATTGTCGGACAGCTTCACCGCCGGGCGGCCGTTCGCGCTCGTGACCTTGGCGACCAGGGATATCGGCTCTAGCCCATGCCCGCCGGCCGGATCGCAGCCGCGGAAATCGTTGGTGAGATTGGTGCCCCAGCCAAAGCTCGTCCGCACCCGACCGTGGAAATGGTGGTAGGTCGTCTCGATGCTGTCGATGTCCATGCCATCGGAGAAGATCAGCAGTTTCTCGCGCGGATCGCGTCCATGCGCCTGCCACCAGGCGATGATTTGTTCGCCGCCCTCGATCGGTGGCATCGAATCGGGGCGGAAGCCGGTCCAGTCGGCCAGCCAGTCGGGCGCGGCGCGCAGGAAGGCCGTGGTGCCGAACGCGTCGGGCAGCGCGATCAGCAGGTTGCCGTCATAATGCGCGCGCCATTCGTCCAGCACCGTGTAGGGCGCCGCCGCGACGCCGGCATCGTCCTTGGCCAGCGCGGCGGTGACCATCGGCAGTTCATGGGCGTTGGTGCCGATCGCTTCCAGGTCGTTGTCCATCGCCAGCAGGACGTTCGAAGTACCGATAAAGCGGCTGCCCAGTCCCTCCTTCAACGCCTCGACGCACCAGCGCTGCCAAAGGAACCCGTGCCGTCGCCGCGTGCCGAAGTCTGAGATGACGAGGTCCGGGAGGTCTTGGAGCCGTTCGACCTTTTCCCACAATCTGGCCTTGGCGCGGGCGTAGAGCACATCGAGTTCGAACCGTCCCTTGCCCCGCAACGCCGCGCGCGAGCGCAGCTCGTTGACGATCGTCAGTGCCGGGATCTCCCACATCGTCGTATGGGTCCACGGGCCATCGAAATGCAGCTCGAACTGGCCGTCCACGGCGCGAAGCTCGTAATCGGGCAGCTGGAAGTCAGCGAGCCACGCGATGAAATCCGGCGCGAACATGCGCTGCTTGCCGTAGAAGCTGTTGCCAGCGAGCCAGATCAGTTCCTTCTTCGAAAAGCGCAGGGTGCGGGCATGGTCCAGCTGGGCACGCAGTTCGGCTTCGTCGATCACGTCCGCCAACCGCACCGACTTGGAGCGATTGATCAGCGAGAAGGTCGCCTGCACGTCAGAATGCAGGTGGCGGATCATCTGCAGCATCAACAGCTTGTAGAAATCGGTGTCGAGCAGGCTGCGCACGATGGGGTCCAGCCGCCAGTTATGGTCGTAGGTGCGCGTGGCGATGTCGGTAACGGGCATGATGATCCTCAACCATTGACGAGGTGAAGGGCATTGGCGGCGGGCGCCACAGATACGCGGCGTCCCCAGTCGAACGCCAGAAAGTCCTGCTCCATGCCGTCGGCGAAGATTACGCCGCCGTCGTTCATGCGCGAGGTAACGGTGAGCGGCGCGCCGGCCAGCTTGCCGGCGCGCAGCGCAGTGCGGGTCGCGATGCTGGGGAAGGGTTCGCGAACGAAATAGGCGACCGCGCGCTCGTCGAGGCCGAGCGGCAGATGCGTCCCGGTCGCTTCCATGATCGAGCGCGCCCAGCCGGTCGCGCCGGTGCCTGATGCGACGATCAGGCCGCTGGAGCTGTGGTCTTCACGGGCATCGCCGGCAGCGATGGTATAGCGTGCCGACTGGTGACTGCGATGGCCGACGAACACTTCGTTGAGCGCGAGCAGGCGTTCGCCGGTATCGAGGCTGGCCTCGACCATCGTCCGGTGCTCGGCCGGCGCGCGGCCGGCGACGCTGGCGCGAAGCAGTTCGGGCAGCTGCCGCAACGCCAGCCGTACCAACACGCCGTCATAGAGGTCAGGCGACGGGTTGACCCCCAGCACTGGCTGGCCGGTCAGATATTTGGCGACATTGGCGACCAGCCCGTCCTGCCCGACCGGCACCACCACATCCTCCGGCCCGAACAGGAAGCGGTCGAGATCGGGCCGGTGTACCTGCGCCTGCCGCCAGTCGCCGGGCACGGCCAGCCGTGCTTGCCTGAGCGTATCGTGCAACTGGCGATGACGGTCTTCAAGCAACGCGATGCGCTGCCCGCGCGTCTCAAGGAAGAAGCGGGCCTGCTCGCGCGTGGCATGGCGCGCGAGCAGCAGTTCGTAATCGCTCTCGCGGGTGACGAAGACTGCCCGGGGGGTATTGGTCGCCATGTTAGCGGGCCGGCAGCGCCGGTGCCGCGCGGCGGAACTCGCCGACCAGGCTCGCCAACAGGTCGGGCGTGACGTTGAGATGCTCGATCGTGTCGAGTTTACCCGCCAGATCGCGCGCGGCGAGGCCGAGCAGGACAGCGGGCGGCAGGTCGCGGTAAATGGCGATGTGGGCCTGCTCGGCCTCCGCCTTCGCGCTCTCGACGGTGCGGATGCGCTCGGCCTCTGCCGCAGCCTCGACCTGCTGCGCCTCGGCTACGCCGGCCGCGCGGGTGCGGGCATTCCCCGCCTCCTCGGCGATCAGCAGCTTCTCACGACGGGCGAGCTCGGTCTTGTTGGCCAGTTCGTTCTCGGCGATCGCACGCTCCTTTTCGACCGCCAGCGCACGGCGCTCGAAGGTCGCTTCGTCGGCCTTTTGCTGGAGCGCTTCGAACGTCGGGGTCTGCAGCGCGCGCTCGAGTTCGCTGCTGGGGGCGAGGTTGGTCAGCCGGATCGCGACCACCTCGATGCCGATCTCTGCCAGCGCCGGATCGTGCGCCAACGCCGCCTGCAAGGCGCCCCGCAGCGGATCTGGCCCGGCATCGAGCAGCCCGCGCACCGGCGCCTGCGCCAGATATTGCAGAGCCGCCTGGTTGACCAGGCCGGCCAGTCGCGTCTCGATCCGCTGGATCGGCTCGGCGGTCCAGACGCCGGTGGACAGCCCGATGGTGAAGTCGACGCGCGCGGCGAGCAGTTCGGGATCGGCAACGCGCCAGGTCAGCGTGCCCTGCACCGCCACGCTCTGGAAATCCTGGCTGCGGCCCTTGACGAAGATCGCCATCTCGCGGTCGTCCATCGGCAGTTCGGCGATGCTCGCGGTCTCCGGCCGGAACCAGAATACCAGCCCGCGCCCGCTCTGGCGCACACGACCCTTGCGATAGCGGATGACGTGATTGCTGGCATCGGCACGCAATTGCGCCGCGAAACCGAAATTGCGGACATGCGCCATCATTTGTCTCCCTGGGGTGCAAGATACCGGTAGAGCTCGGCCGGACGGAACGACGCGCCGGTCTCACGTTCGCCGGTCGCCTCCAGCCAGCTGCGATCGATCATGCGGCGGCGGAATGCCGACTTGTTGAGCTTGGTGTCGAGGATCGCTTCATAGACGTCCTGCAGCGCGCGCAGCGTGAAGCGTTCGGGCAACAGGGCAAAGGCGACGGTCGAGTAATCGAGCTTGCCGCGTAACCGGCGCATCGCGAGGCTGACGATGTCGCCATGGTCGAAGGCGAGGTCGAGCGGATCGCTATCGTCGATCCGCACTTCGACCGGCCCGCCGGTCTCGCCTTTCCATGGCACCGCAATCTCGGCGAGCGCCAGGTCCGGCATCGCCTTCAACGCAGCGGCGAAGCGATCGGCTGGCAGCAGGGCGAAATAGGCGACGCTGATGATCCGGGTGCGCGGATCGCGATCGATCGCGCCGAACGTGTAGAGCTGTTCGACATAGGCATCGGCCATGCCGGCTTTCTCGACCAACACGCGGTGCGCCGCCTCGTCCAGACTCTCGCCCATTCCGACGAATCCGCCCGGCAATGCCCAGGCGCCCTCGAAGGGATGCTGACTGCGCCGCGTGAGGAGAACCGCCGGTGCGCCGTCGATGACGCTCATCAGGATCAGGTCGACCGTGACCGACAGCCGATCGAACGCGTCGGCGTCGTAGCTCTCGAGAAATGCGGCTTCGTCCATGGCTGCTGCCTTATGTTCGTTCTGCACTTTACTTATGTGCGATTCGCGTATATGTCAAATGCCGAGGAGACTAAAGATGCGACGCTTTGTCATCGTGGTGGATATGCAGCGGGATTTTGTAGCGGCCGATGGCGCGCTGCCGGTCGCGGGGGCCGAGGCGATCGTTGCGCCGATGCAGGCCTGGCTGGGCGGACTGCGGCATGAAGAGGTCGAAGGGGTGCTATTCACCTTCGATACGCATGTGCCGGCAATCTATGCGGACTCGGAAGAGGCTCGGCAATTTCCGCCGCATTGCGTGAAGGGGTCTGCCGGATGGGAGTTGGTGGTCGGTCCCGACGCTGTCGATCCGGCGATCCCCGTCTATGCGCTGGAGAAGGGCGTGTTCGACATGTGGGCCGAGCCAGGACTGTCCGTTCAGCGGATCGGCGGTACTGTGTGCGAGCGCGAGTCGTTCTTCGCCGGACTGCGACGCCGCGGTGTCGAGGAGGTGACCGTCGTCGGCGTTGCGGCGGACTATTGCGTTCGCTGGGCGGTCGAGGGGCTGATCAAGCGTGGCTTCCAGGTCGCCGTTCCCTCGGCGCTGACCCGCGGTATTTCCCGTGAGATCGAGGCGGTCGCGGAAGAGGAGTGGTCTGACGCCGCTGTCAGCGTTGAACAGTGGGCATGATACGCGACGAGAAATACCGGCGTTTGGTCCCTGAAAGGACCAAACCCCTTCCCGAGCACCTGATTTCAAAAACCCTTATCACGCGTGATGGTGGAGGGCGATGTTCGTGACGGCTGGACAGCGGCTACCGCATCACACGCAGCCGTTGCTCGATTCGAAACTTCTGAAAAGTCGAGCGTATATGTTGGATAATAAAACGGGAAAGATTCGGCGCCTTTGAAATTTTGTCGGAATGTTTGCCCGAACGTGGCCGATCTTTCCCAACAACAACAGCAAATGCGATCACGGCTGATGTTTCACTGCGTCTTGACAGTTGGGTGCGCGAGGTAGCTTTTGAGTCGATCAAGCAGACTTCGTCGACCGACATCAGCCTGCGTATTCTCGGGAGGGGCTGTCTGAAAGGCCGGACTGATTGTCGGGGGCAATCGGCCCGGTCTGTTGCGTAGAACAGCGCATCGGGCCGGGACGGACCTTCCCAGGAAAGGTGCGCATGCGACTGAGGCAGATCGAGGTCTTTCATGCCGTCTATGTCAACGGGTCGATCAGTGCGGCGGCGCGGGCGCTGAACGTGTCGCAGCCTGCGGTCAGCAAGGTGCTGCATCACACGCAGGATCAGCTCGGCTTCCGCCTGTTCCATCTCGTGCGCGGCAGGCTGATCCCGACCGAAGAAGGCCATGCCCTCGCGCGCGAGGTGAGCGACGTCTACAACCGCGTGTCGTCGCTCCGCCAAGCGATCCGCAACATCAAGGGCGCGGGCGGCGGTGGGCATCTTAGGGTCGCCGTGGTGCCGTCGCTGGGGCTCGCCGTGGCGCCGCTCGCCGTGTCGCGCTTTCGCCAGAAATATCCCGACGTCACGTTCGACGTGCAGACCGTGCATCACGCCGACGTCTTCAAGGCCTTGTACGAGCGCGAGTGCGACATCGTCTTCGCCTATGACCCGCCGCCGCATCCTCGCATGCAGCATGTGACCCTTGCGAAGGGGCGGCCGATGCTGCTGCTGCACGAACAGCGATTTGCGCATTTTCCCGATCCGGTCGCGCTGAAGCTGCTGGAATCGGAAGATCTGATCGGGCTCGGTATCACCGGCCCGGTGGGTGACCTGCTGGCGGCGGAAATCAACCGCCAGAACCTGGCGATCCGCGAAGTGGTGTCCGCCCAGACCTTCTACATCGCCGCGGCGATCGCGCGTTACGCGCAGGGAATCACCATCATCGACGAGTTCACCGCTCGAGCCTGTGCCGGCGACGGGATGGTCGTCCGGGCGATCGACCCGAAGCTGGAGTTTGCCGTCCAATGCGTGTTTCTGGAGGACAAGCCGCCGTCGTCCATGGCCAAGAAGTTCATAGATAAGTTTCGCAAGGCATTGGTAGAGCAACAAGTCCAGTCATAGATTGGTGAGAAGTTAACCGTATTGGCGATCGTGTAAAAAAGGTCGACAGGTATAACTCTGAGTTAAGTGGCCCAAAAAAAATCTTGGGTTTGCGTCGGGCTCTTTCGGATCGATCATCGCCCCACGGCCGCACTTTACCTAAACCGGGTTTTTCGGGGGGAATAGTGCGATCGCAAGGGGGTGGACTTATCTATGATCATTCGGGTCAGGCTGCGACGCGCTGTGTTGTGCAGCACTTTCCTATTCTCATTCGCTACCGGACAGGCGCAGGCGCAGGATATCGCATGGGCAAGACCCGTGCATGCGCAACAGGGGACGCGCTGGGCATCTGGTCTGACCCTGCCCACGGCCCGATCCGCTGCAGGCCGCGCTGCTTGAAGTGCGGTGCTCGGGTATGACCGGTTCGACCTTCGCGACAGACGGGTATCGCAGTCGCTTCATTCGCAAGCCGTTTCGGGCGCACACCGCGATGACGCACGACCTTCGTAAATCGGCGATCCGCACGTCGCCGACGATCGGCGACAGAACCCTGCGCAGGGGGCGCGGGCATTGGAGCGATCGCCATGCGAACGGCGGGCGCGGCCTCGTCACGTCGCGCCGGGCATTGCCCGCAACCGCCGCGATCGACGCGGAAACGAGCCGGGAACGCCGACGCCAAGCCTGACCCGATCTCGCACCGGAGGATCGCCGACATCCTGCCGGCGCCATCGACATATTTCGTTTCAAGGGGGAACTACATGCCAGCCGTCACCAAAACGTCCTCGCCGATGCGTCGCCGCAGCCTGCGGCCGATCCTGCTCGCGACCGTGTTCACGGCAGGGGCGATACCCTCGCTTGCGCAGGCGCAGACCGTCGTGAGCGCGAACACCTCGCCCAGCAGTTCCACCAGCGTCGGTGGCGAGGCGACAGTGACGGTGTCACCCGGCGTCACGGTGACCTTCACCGGGACATCGCGGTGGATATCCTACAACAGCGCACCGACGAGTGCAGGTCCGGTGATCACCAACAATGGTACGATCCTTGCCACTGCAACCACGACAACTTCCGGTGCGCGGGCGATCGATACGACCGGAAATTACACCTCGCGCTCCCTGACGCTCAACAATAACGCCGGCGCGGAGATCCGTTCGGCTCAAGACGTTCTTCGAATCTACAATCTCGAAAACAACGTCGCGGAAAATGGCACCACGATCACGGTCAACAATGCCGGCACGATGAGGTCGCTGATCGGCGACGGCATCGATCTCTTCTATGTGCCCAATGCCAATCTGCTGTTGACGAACACGGGCGTCATTAACGCCGGGGCGAACGGTATGACGTTCGGGAACGGTACGATCGAGCAGAGGGGGCAGATCGTCGCGGCGGGCACGGCGATCAACTCGAGCAGCTCCATCTCGACCCTTTCGCGCACAATCACCCTGGGCAGCGGAAGCACGACGCAGGGCGGCAGCAACGGCATTTACGTGGCCAGTGGCAACAATACCATCACCGTCGAGGGCGGCGCGAGTCTGAGCGGCGTGGCGACCGGCATCTACATGTTGTCCTCCGGCACCAACGTGGTCAATGTGCTCGCGGGCGGGAGCGTTACCGGCGCAGGAAAGCTGAAGGCTGACGGCTCGCCCGACAGCGACGGCATGTATGTAAGCGCCCTGACGCTCAACAACTACGGGACGATCAGCGGTACGGACTACGGCATTTCCGGCCAGTCCTCGACCGCGCATGTCCGGAACATCACGCTGTACGCGGGCAGCACCACCAGCGGTGGGAGCGGGGCGATCGATTTCTACGGCGGCATGAACACGATTTCGATCGAGACGGGCGCGACCGTCGTCGGCGAGGTCAGCGGCGGTGTCGCGAGCACGAACGGCTATGACACGCTGAAGCTGTTCGGCAGCGGTACCGCCGTGCTGCCGGCCATCTCGAACTTCGAGGAACTGCAGGTCAACGGCGGCGACTGGACGGCACCCGGCACGCTCAACGTGGCCACGGCCGGCGCGACGATCGCGAACGGTGCGACGCTTCGCCTCGGCAACGGCGGCACGCTGGGCAGCGTCAATGGCGCGATCGTGAACAACGGGTCGCTGTTCTTCAACCGCAGCGATAGCTACACCCAGGTCGCGGCGCAGACGATCAGCGGCAGCGGCACGCTGGAGATCGTCAGCGGCACCTATTCGCTGGCGAACGCCAACAGCTATAGCGGTGCGACGATGATCACGGGCGGCGCGTTGCGGGCCAGCGCCGACAACGCCTTCTCCTCCGCGTCGGCGATCACTATCGGGGCGAACGGCACGCTGAACCTCAACGGGTTCAGCCAGACCGCGCGGGGCGTCACCGGCGCCGGCGCCGTCCAACTCGGCACGGCGAATGCGACGCTGACCTTCGGCGCGGACAATGCCGATGCGACGCTGTCGGGTGAAATCTCCGGCACCGGCAACCTCGTCAAGACCGGAAGCGGCCTGCTGACGCTGAGCGGGACCAACAGCTTCCTCGGCACGACGACGGTCGACGGTGGTAGCCTGACCGTAACCGGCGCGCTGGCCGGCGGAGTCGCGATGAACACCGGCGTGCTGAGCGGTGGCGGCACCATAGCCGGAGCCGTGACGATGGCCGCGAACACCGGTATCGCACCCGGCACGGCGGGAACTGCCGGCACATTGCGTACCGGTTCGCTCGTGCTGAACGCCGACACCACGCTGGCCTTCGACCTGGGCGCACCCGGCGTCGCCAATGCGGCTCAGAGCGATCGCGTCATCGTGACCGGCGACCTGACGCTGGACGGCACGCTGAACGTGAACAACGTCGGCGGCTTCGGCATGGGCGTCTATCGCCTGATCGACTACACCGGGGCGCTGACTGACAACGGCCTGCTCATCGGCTCGATGCCGGCGGGCACCGACCTCAACCTCGTCTCGGTCCAGACCTCGATGGGGCAGCAGGTCAACCTCGTCTACGGCAACAGCAGCACGCTGGTGCCCGCGGTCCAGTTCTGGGACGGGTCGGGCAGTTCGGGCGACGCGGTGATCAGCGGCGGTGCGGGCAGTTGGGTCCGGGCGCTCGATTCCTGGGCGCGCAGCGACGGCGTCCGCAACGACGCATGGGGTGAGCAGTTCGCCGTGTTCGGCACGACCGGCGGCAGGGTCACGATCGACGATTCGATCCGCTTCGGCGGCATGCAGTTCATGGTCGACGGCTATGAGATCGCCAGCGGCACCGGTTCACTCGAAGCGATCGAGGCGGTCACCTCGATCCGCGTCGACCCGAACATCTCGGCGACGATTTCGACCGGCATCAGTGGCACCGGCGGCCTCGCCAAGCTGGACAGCGGCGTGCTGACGCTGACCGGCGCCAACAGCTATACCGGCGGCACCGTGGTGAACGGCGGGCGGCTGCGCTTTGCAGGAGCCGGCGCTCTGCCAGGCAACTTCACCGTGGCGTCCGCCGGCGTGGTCGAAATCGCGTTGGATCAGAGCGTGCCGACGCTGGCTGGCGACGGTCTGGTCGAGCTCGGCGCTACGCTGACGATCGGCGCGGGCGATGCCGACAGCAGCTTCGCAGGTCGGCTGACCGGCACCGGCGGTATCGTCAAGACGGGCACCGGTACGCTGCTGCTGAGCGGCGACAACAGCTTCGGCGGCGGTACCAGCCTGACCGGCGGTACTATCCGTCTGGCGGCCGGCGGTGCGATCGGTTCGGGGGCCATTTCGATCGACGCGGGCACCACGCTGGACCTGGCCGGCGTGCCGACGCAGATCGGTCAGCTGTCCGGCGCGGGCACGCTCCTGATCGGCACCGACGGGTCGCTGACCACCGGCGGCAGCGGCGACAGCAGCTTCACCGGGTCGATCACCGGCACGCGCGGCGCGCTGATCAAGACGGGCACGGGTACGCTGACGCTCAGCGGCGCGAACAGCTTCAGCGGCGGCACGACGATCTCGAACGGCACCCTGTCGATCGCCGCGGCCAATTCGCTGGCGAACGGCGGTGCGGTCCAGATCGATGCGGCGGGAACGCTGCAAATCGGCGTCAACAAGACCATCGCCGGCCTGACCGGCAGCGGCGCGATCGCGCTGGGGGGGAATACGCTGACGGTCAGCACCAGCCGGACGGTCGAATTCTCGGGCGTCGCCAGCGGTACCGGCGGCATCACCAAGAGCGGATCCGGCAGCCTCACCCTCGGCGGCGCCAACAGCTACACGGGCAGGACGGCGGTGACCGCGGGCACCGTGCTGGTCAACGGCAGTGTCGCCGGCGAAGCGACGGTCGCGAGCGGCGCGACGCTGGGCGGTACCGGCACGGTCGCCGGCGCCGTGACCGTCGCGAGCGGCGGCACGCTGGCGGTCGGTACGGCGGGGTCGGCCGGCGTGTTGACGCTCGGCAGCCTCGTGCTCAACAGCGGGTCAAACCTGAACTATGATCTGGGCGCCCCGGGCAATGTGTCGGCCAGCGATCGTCTGGTCGTCACCGGCGACGTCACGCTTGCCGGTGCCCTCAACATCACCGACATCGGCCAGTTCGGTGCCGGTGTGTACCGGCTGATCGACTATGGCGGCGCGCTGACCAACACGGGCATCACATTCGGCACGCTGCCGAATGGGGTGTCGAGCGCGCAGCTCGATCTGCAGACCAATGTGGCAAATCAGGTCAACCTCGTCGTGTCGGGGGCATTGCCCGAAATCCAGTTCTGGGATGGCGCGGGGACGGGCGGGGACGGCACCATCGCCGGCGGCAACGGCAGCTGGACGAACCAGACCTATAACTGGACCAATTCCGACGGCACGCAGAACAACCGCTGGGGCGCCCGGATGGCGATCTTCCAGGGAACGGGCGGCACCGTGACGACGGATGCGAACCTGTCGTTCACCGGCATGCAGTTCACGACCAATGGTTATGTGATCGCCCCGGGCACGGGCGCGCTGACCTCCGTGACGGCCGAGGGCAATATCCGTGTCGACGCCGGCGTGACCGCGCGCATCGACGCCGCGATCGGCGGATCGGGCGGCCTGACCAAGCTGGACAGCGGCACGCTGATCCTGGGCGGGCAGAATGGCTATTCCGGTGCGACGACCGTCAGCGGCGGGACGCTGCGTCTCGCTTCGACCAATGCGATCGCGTCCAGTTCGGGCGTGGCGCTGGAAAGCGGCGCGACGCTGGATGTCGCGGCCGATAACACGCTGGCGACGCTGTCCGGCACCGGTAGCGTGCAGTTGACCGGCACCCTGTCGGTCGGTGCGAACAATGCGGCGGGCGCGTTCGGCGGTACCTTCTCGGGGACGGGGGCGCTGGAGAAGGTCGGCAGCGGCGTCTTCTCGATCAGCGGCAGCCAGAGTCACGGCGGCGGCACGCGCGTTACGGCCGGCACGCTGCGTCTCGATGGCGCGACCGGACTCGGCACGGGGGCGGTGACGGTCGCGTCCGGCGCCACCCTCGACCTGAACGGCGCCGCGCTGTCGGTCAGCCGCCTCGCCGGCACCGGTGCGGTGACGCTCGGCACGGGTGGCGTCCTGACCGTCGCGGAGGCCGGCGCCGATGGCAGCTTCGACGGCGTCATCTCGGGTGCGGGCAAGCTGGTGAAGGCCGGCTCAGGCACGCTGACCCTGTCCGGCGCCAACACCCATAGCGGTGGCACGCGCATCGACGGGGGCACGCTCGTGCTGGCGTCGAGCAACGCGATTCCCACGTCCGGCGCGGTCGAGATCGCGTCGGCGGGTACGCTGTCGATCACCACCGCCAAGACGATCGGCGCGCTGAGCGGTGCGGGCAATGTCGCGCTCGGTAGCAATACGCTGACCGTCGGCAGCGGCAATGGCAGCAGCAGCTATTCGGGCAGCATCTCGGGGACCGGCGCGCTGACGAAGACCGGTACCGGCACCCTGACCCTGACCGGTGCCAACAGCTACACCGGCGGCACGACCATCTCGAGCGGGACGCTGGCGCTCGCGTCGGGCAGCAGCATTGTCGGACGCGTCAATGTTTCCGGGTCGACCGGTGTGCTCGACCTGACGTCCGGCAGCCGGACGCTCGAAGGGCTGCGCGGTGTCTCGGGGGCCAAGGTGCTGCTCGACCGCTCCACGCTGACGATCGCGGGCTCCGCGACCGAGACCTGGGCCGGCGTGATCAGCGGCAGCGGCGGTGTCGAGAAGGCGGGTACCGGCACGCTCACTTTCTCCGGGGCCAATACCTACACCGGCGCGACGACGATCAGCGGAGGCGTCCTCCGGGCCGGCGCGACGAACGTGATCGCGCGTAGTGCGGTGATCATGGGCGCGGGCCAGTTCGATCTGGCGAACTTTGACCAGACGATCGCCGGGCTCAGCGGGACGGGCACGGTGACGCTGGGCAGCGCGACGCTGACCGTTGGCGGGAACAATGCCAGCACCAGCTATGACGGCGTCATCAGCGGCACCGGCAATCTGGTGAAGACCGGCTCGGGAACGCTGACGCTGACCGGCGCGAACAGCTATTCGGGCTTCAGTCGCATCGACGGCGGGCAGTTGGTGATCAACGGCAGCCTGGCCAACGCCACGACGATTATCGGCAGCGGTGGTCGCCTGGGCGGCAACGGCAGCTTCGGCAGCCTCGACGTGGCGGGCCGGATCGCACCTGGCAATTCGATCGGCACGATCACGACCACCGGCAACATCGTGTTCCGCGCCGGTTCGCTCTACGAAGTCGAAACCTCCGCAACGGCGGGCAGCGACAAGGTCGTCGTCGGCGGCAATGTCCTGATCGAAGGCGGCAGCGTGCGTGTCATGCCGCTCGGAGCGGGCTACAAGGCACAGACGACCTATCAGATCGTGGCCGCGTCCGGTTCGATCACCGGCAAGTTCGCCGACGTGACCAGCGACCTGGCGTTCCTGGCGCCGACCTTGGTCTACACCGATTCGTCGGTGAACCTTCTCCTGCGCCGCACCGACATCTCCTTCGAACGGACGGCCAAGACGCCGAATCAGAAGGCCGTGGCCGCCGCCGTGCAGGCCGGGCAGTCGGGCATCGTGCTGGATCAGATCCTGGGTCAGGATACCGCAGGTGCGCGGCAGGGCTTTACCCAGCTGTCGGGCGAGCTCTACGCGGCGTTGCCGGCACTGGCGCTGCACCACGCCCGCCTTGGCCGCGATGCCGCGTTCGATCGCCTCGCCGAACCGGTCCGGCGCGGCGCGTGGATGCAGTATAATTCGAGCGACATGGAGATCGAGGGCAGCGGCACAGCCGCGCTCGATCGTCGGGCCATCGGCGTGCGCGGCGGCATCGACGTCCCGGTCGGCGACGTGCGGCTCGGGCTGCTGGCCGGCTACGGCGCCAACGATCTCGATTCACGCGTCCTGGTCAGCCGCGCGACGACCAGCGCCACGACCGTCGGCGTCTATGGCGGGTACCGCGTCGACGCGCTGAGCATAAGGTTCGGCGCCAATTTCGAGAGCAGCACGGCCAAGGTCGATCGATCGGTGGTGATCGGCGACTATGGCGATACGCTGGCCGGACGCGGAACGACCAGCATGTTCCAGTCCTATGGCGAGCTGGCTCACACTTTCTCGATGCGCCGCTGGAAGATCGAACCCTTTGTCGGCCTCGATGTCGGTCGGCTGGTATCCGACCCCATCACCGAAACCGGGGGCGCTGCCGCGCTCGACCTCGGCCGGGTCGATACCGGGGTATGGGGCGGCAAGGCAGGCGTGCGCTTCGATGGACGGCCGCCCGTCCTCGTCGGCAGCATGTTCCGTCTTACCGGTTCGATCGCGGTGCAGAGCCAGAATTTCGACGCGGTCGCGACGCGGAGCGCTCGATTCCTGGCGACCGGGCAGGGCTTCTCGATCACCGGCAACCATCCGTCGAACCTCAGTGCGACGACCGATCTCGGTCTTTCGCTGAATGCGGGCGGGGGCACGCTTTCGGTCCGGTATGTCGGCGAATTCGCGCGCAACGCGCAGGATCACGGCGTCCGCGCCACCTTCGGTTGGCGCTTGTAATCACTCACGATGGGAGATGTATCATGCTGAAGTCGTTCGCCCTGACGCTGTCGCTGCTGCCTTTGGCTGCGACAGGCAGTACGCCAACCTTCGCCAAACCCAATGCTGTCCAGGACGACGCGCCGGCACCGCGATCGATCTGGGGACAGAATAAATATATCGAGTATCTGCCGGGCACCGGCCCGGTCATCATTA
This sequence comes from Sphingomonas floccifaciens, assembly GCF_042681125.1. Classification (NCBI taxonomy): domain Bacteria; kingdom Pseudomonadati; phylum Pseudomonadota; class Alphaproteobacteria; order Sphingomonadales; family Sphingomonadaceae; genus Sphingomonas; species Sphingomonas floccifaciens. Next base: position 181,012 of record NZ_JBHUFC010000001.1, read on the forward strand.
CCGCCCCGCACGGCGGCCAACTGATGCCGGAATCGATCCCGGATCGCACGCCGGAGGCCTGCGGCGGCAGCGCGATCACGGTTCGGGATACCAATACGACCGAACTGACCCGAGCCATCCGCGCGGCGTTCTATCGCCGTTATGGCTTCTATCCCCATGTCGTCCTTGCCTATCTTTCCCGCAAGAAAATGGACGCGAACCGTTCGCTGGAGGAGGCTGCGTGTGGCTCTGCGGAGGCGGCGCAGGCTTTCAAGGACTGGCACAACTTCATCGAACAGGCTGAACGCACTGTCATCCGGGATTTCGGCAAGGGCTGGTACATGGACATCCATGGCCACGGGCACCCGAACCAGCGGGTTGAAATCGGCTATCTGCTGAAGACCTCAGAGATCAATTACTCGGACGCCAAGCTCGATGCCGATCCCAAACTGCGCGACCGCGTGTCGGTGCGCAATCTGCTTTCGGATAAGATCCCGCTTTCCGAGATGCTCCGCGGGCCGAAGGCTCTGGGGTCGTTGTTCGAGCGGGAAGGCATTCCGGCGGTTCCCAGCGACGCCGATCCGAGGCCGGGCGACGAGAAGTATTTCTCGGCAGGCTACAACACGTTGCGGCACACCTGCTCCACGGGTGCAGCGGCGGCAGGCAGCATCGCGGACGGCAAGATCTGCGGCTTGCAATTCGAAACCCACTGGAAGGGGTTGCGCGATATCGCCGAGAGCCGCCGCCGGTTCGGTGACGTGCTTGCGCTGACTTTAGGGGAGTACCTGAAGCACTATTACGATCTGGATCTCAGCGCGAAGAAGCGGTGACGTGTACACGGGGCGATGCGAGTTCTGCATAGCCCAAAGGAGTGGCACGACATTGACGCCGGGAGAGGCGGTATGGGGGTAACTCCGTGCCGCCTTGGCCCGAAGATAGGGTCGAAGATCGCCTCGAGCAGCCTTTCCGGCAGGCGAGGTCGCCGACGAGGTGGCGGATGGCGATGGCGCGGCGGACAGCTGTCGTGCGTAATGCACGACTCCTCAAGTTATTGTAGACTTTGGAATATCGTCGGAAACGGCGGTCCCCTCCTGCAGATCAGATTGGAAGGATCAGGCTGGCCGCTAGACCCGGCGCGGCGTCCTGAAGGTCGAGCTCGCCCTCGTGCAGCGAGGCGACCGCGGCGATCAGGGAGAAGCCGAGGCCGGCGCCTTCGCGGGTGCGGGCGGTGTCCAGGCGGCCGAAGCGTTGGAGCGCGGCGGCGCGGTCTTCGGGGCGGATTCCGGGGCCTTCGTCGCGGACGGTCAGCGTGACGCCGATCGCGTCGCGGCGGGCCGACAGGGTGATGCGGCCTTCGCCGTATTTCAGTGCGTTGTCGATCAGATTGCCGATCGCCTGGCCGAGTAGTTCGCGATGCGCGGTGAGGATCAGGGGGCCGGGTGCGTCGGCCACGATCTCGCGACCGGCGTCCTCGGCGACGGGGCCGTAGATTTCGGCCAAGTCCTCCAGCATCGCGGCGACGTCGACGGGGGTGAAGGCGTCGCGACCGACGCCGCTTTCGGCGCGGCGGATGCTGAGCGCGGTGGTGACGATGGCCAGGATGCGCGTCGCTTCGTCCTGCGCGCGGGCGATGCCCTGCGCCATCGCGTCGGTGTCGTGGGCAAGTGCTGCCCGGTCGAGGGCGGCGGACAGTCGGGTGAGCGGGGATTTCAGGTCGTGCGCCATCGCATCGGTCGCGAAGGTCAGGTCGCCGACCAAGGCCTGCAACCGTTCCAAGGTCGCGTTGACGACGCGGGCGAGGGCGGCGAAGGAGTCGCCGCCGGCCGTATCGGCGACACGGCGCGACAGGTCGCCGTAGCGGGCCGCCTCCAGCGCCGCGACCGGTTCGGCCAGCCGCGCGGCGAACATCCGGGCCGACGCCCAGGCGGCCGCTGCGGCCAGCAGGATGGCGAGCGCCAGGGCGGCAAGGCTGGCTTCCTCCACCACCGCGATCGCGCGCTGTTCGCCGCGCAAGATCATGCCGGTCAGCAGGTGCGTGCCGTCGGGCAGGCGGGTCGCGCGCAGGCGCATCGGCTCGGGGGCGGTATCGCCGATGCGCGTAAGCGTCCGGTCGGCCAGGCCCGGGCCGCTTCCCAACCCGTCGGGCCAGGCCGCGAGGTTGCCGGCGACCGGGCGATAGGCGCGGTCGGTCAGCAGGACCACCGCCCCGCCGGCGTGCCGGTGCGATCTTGTGGAGACGACACGCGCCAGCGCCGCCGCGCCGTCACGGCCGTAGACCGCCAGCAGATCCTCGCGCAGTTCCTCCGATCGGGTGCGGACGTCGATCGCCGACTGCCAGCGGATGTAGCCGCCGATGCCGCCGAGCAGCACCGCTGCGGCGACGATCTGGCAGGCGAAGACGAGCAGGGCCAGCTGGACGGTGGCGCTGCCGCGTTTCACCCCTCCGTCCCCAGCCGATAGCCGACGCCGCGCACCGTCTGGAGCAGGGCGGTGTCGAAGGGGTCGTCGATCTTGCGCCGCAGCCGGCTGACATGGACGTCGATGACGTTGGTGCCGGGGTCGAAGTGATAGTCCCACACGCCTTCGAGCAGCATCGTGCGGGTCACCACCTGATCGGCATGACGCAGCAGGAATTCGAGCAGGCGGAACTCGCGCGGTTGCAGGTCGATCGCCTGGCCGGCGCGCCTCACCCGGCGTCCGAGCAGATCCATTTCCAGATCGCCATAACCCAGCGTCGTCGTCGGCGCCGTGCCCGACGCGCCGCCGCGACGGATCAGCAGACCGATCCGCGCTTCCAGTTCGGCGAAGGTGAAGGGTTTGGTCAGATAATCGTCAGCGCCCTTCGTCAGGCCGGCGACGCGATCCTCCGGCGCGCCCAGCGCGGACAGCACGATGACCGGCGTCGCGATGCCGGCCCCACGCAGCCCGGCGAGCACGCCCATGCCGTCGATCCCCGGCAGCATGCGGTCGAGCACGATACAGTCGTAGCTGCCGTCGGTCGCGAGGAACAGGCCGTCACGGCCGTTCGGCGCGTGGTCGACCGTATAACCGGCCTCTTCCAATCCCTTGCGCACGAACGCCGCAGTCGATGCGTCGTCCTCGATCACCAGAATCTTCATGCAGCCGCCTTACCCACGTCGATGCCGGGCGGAGGTATTACCGATCGGTCATGTTTCGGCCAGCCCCGCGAAGGACGCGCGGCGTTAGCCAGACGGCCATGATGCGCCAGCACCACCACCGCAGCCCTCGCCGCAGCGTTATGCTGGACGAGCGGACCTGTGCCATGATTTGCCCGGTGTCGGCGGGGCTGGTCGGTGCCTGCATGACCGCCATCGGCATCATCCAGGTCCTCGTACGCCGCCAGCGGATCGGCACGATCGCCGACGATCTGCTGTCGTTCGACGCGCTGCTGTTCCTGGCCGCCAGCCTGTCCGCCTATTTCGCGCTGCGCGTCCAGTCGCAGACGCGGCTGCACTGGCTCGAACGCCTCGCCGACGCGGCGTTCATCGCCGCGATGCTGCTGCTGACGGTGTCGTGTTTCGTGCTGACCTATTGGATGGAGCGATGAGGCGCGGGCGCGTCCTGTCGGTGCTGGTCGCGGTCATCGTCGCCGTGATCGCCGGATCGACCGCCTATGTCTGGCATCTGGGGTATCTCGGCGGGCCGGTCTATACCGTGGTCGAGGCGCGCGGGGCCGATCGCGACGGGACGGTCGCGGTGTTCTTCTCGGGCGACATGGGATTCAACGCCGGCATGGGGCCGACCATCGCCGGGCATATCGCCGACGCGGGCATCCCCGTGCTCGCGGTCAATTCGCTGACGGCGTTTGCACATCGACGCAGCGTCGTCGCATCGAACACGCTGGTCGCCGATGCGGTCGCGCGGGCGGAGGCGATGCCGGGGGCGAAGCGGGTGATGCTGATCGGCCAGTCGTTCGGCGCGAACATCGTGCTGGCCGGTGCCGCCGCGCTGCCGCCGGCGCTGAAGCGTAACGTCGCGATCGTCGAATTGATCGTGCCGAGCGACAGCATGTTGTTCCGCGCGACCCCGGGCGGCGCGTTCGACATCACCCACGATGGCCCCGCGCTGCCCTATGCGCAGCAATTGACGGGGCCGAACGTGCTGTGCCTGCATGGCGAAAGCGAGACAGGCAGCCTGTGCCCGGAATGGCACCAGCGCAACGTGACGTCGGTCGCGCTGCCCGGCGGGCATTTCCTGCACGAGGATTCGGCGCTGGTCACCGCCACGCTGCTTCGCGCGCTCGGCGGGCCGGACGCATGACCGCCCGCACCATCATCTCTGATCGACGCGACCCGCCGCGAGACGGCCTTGTGTCGGACCACTCACGAAAGGATTCTCCGATGCGCAAGCTCGTCGGCATCATCGCGCTCGCCATCGCCACGCCGGCCGCCGCCGGAGCCGCGGCGGCGCCGTCGCCAGACGGCCTGTGGTTGAACCCGCATCACAGCGTCGCGGTGGAGACCGCGGCTTGCGGCGACAGATTGTGCGGCCGGATCGTCTGGGCGAATGGAGAGGCGGAAAGCGACGCGCGCGAGGCGGGCGTGACCAACCTGGTCGGCACCACGCTGATGCAGGACTATCGCCCCGATGGCACCGGCCGCTGGGAGGGCACGGTGTTTGTTCCCGACATGCACCACAGCTTCGCCTCGATCATCGACCAGGTGACGCCGGTGTCGCTGCGCGTGCGCGGTTGTATCCTGGGCGGGCTGGTCTGCAGTCGCAGACGTGGACGCGGATCGCGGCGGTGCCCCGTGGCTGAGCGCTGGCAGGGGCGGATCGCCAGCCTGCGCCGGATCGCGGAGCGATACCGCGGGTGGATCCTGGGCGGCGTCGCGGTACTGCTGCTCGCGGTCGCGCTCGCCGCGCTCGACCGGCTGACGCATGAGGTGCGGCTGGCGGATGTGAAGGCCGCCGTCGCCGCACTGCCGCCGGAGCGGATCGCGCTCGCGGTCGGTTTCACCGCACTCAGCTATCTCGCGTTGACCTTCTACGACGTGATCGCGCTCACCATCATCGGCCGGCCGCTGCCGTGGCGGACGGCGGCGACCGCATCGTTCACCAGCTATACGCTCAGCCACAATCTGGGCCTTGCGTTGCTGACCGGCGGGTCGGCGCGCTACCGCGTCTATACCGCCGCCGGGCTGGACGGTCCGGACGTCGCGCGGATCGTTGGGCTGGCGGGCGCGACCTTTTGGATCGGCGTATTCGCGGTGACCGGCGTCGCGCTCGCCACGCACGAAGGCGCCTTGGTCGTGCCGGGGCTCGCGCTTGGCGAAGGCATGACTCACGCGCTGGGCGTCGTCATCGTCGTCGCGATCGCCGCGGCCTTCGTCGCGACCCTCATCCACCGCAAGCCGATCCGCCTGCTGGGCATGACCATCCCGTTGCCCGGACCGCGGCAGTTCCTGGCGCAACTGGCGATCGCCGCCGCCGACCTGTCCTGCGCCAGCGCCGCGCTGTTCGTCCTGATGCCCTCGGCCGCGCCCGCGCTGCTGCCGGCGTTCGTGCTCGCCTATGCGCTGGGGATCGTCGCATCGGTCGTCACGCACGTCCCCGGGGGGATCGGTGTGTTCGAGGCGGTGGTCGTCGCGGTGCTGCCGGGGGACAAGGCGGTGCTGCTCGCCGCGCTCGTCGTCTACCGCGTCGTCTATTATCTCGCGCCGCTGGTGCTCGGCATCCTGCTGCTCGCCCTTCACGAGGGGCGGCGCCAGCGTCATGCGGCCCGATTTCTGACGGGGATCGAGGCGGCGGTCGAAAGCGTCGCGCCGACCATGCTGGCCGCTGCGGCGTTCGGGGGCGGGGCGCTGCTGCTGCTGTCGGGCGCGTTGCCGGCCGAGCACGGCCGCCTCCGCGATCTGGCGCACGTCCTGCCGCTACCGTTCATCGAGGCGAGCCATCTCGCCGCCAGCGTGGTCGGCACGTTGCTGCTGCTGCTCGCGCCGGGGCTGTATCGGCGCCTCGACGGCGCCAATCTGGCGGCGCGGATATTGCTGGTCGCGGGTGCCGTGTTTTCGCTGGCGAAGGGCTTCGATTACGAGGAAGCGATCGTCTGTCTGGTGATCGCCGGGCTGCTGCAATGGACACGCGCGGCCTTTTACCGCCGCACTGCGCTGACCCAGATCCCGGTCAGTGGCGGCTGGCTGGTCAGCATCGCGACGGTGTTCGCCGCGGCGATGTGGGCGGGCTTCTTCGCGTTTCGTCATGTTCCCTATTCGGACGATCTGTGGTGGCGGGTCGCGTTGCGTGGCGGCGATGCTCCGCGCTTCCTGCGGGCGAGCTTGATCAGCGGGATACTGCTGGGCGCGGCGGTGACGTGGCGATTGCTGGCGCCGGCGCGTGCGCTGCCCGAAGCGGCCGCACCCGATCCCGAGCGACTGGCGCAGGCGCTGGACCATGCCGAACGATCGGACGCGATGCTCGCGCTGACCGGCGACAAGCGTTTCTTCTGGTCCGACGATGGCCGCGCCTTCGCCATGTATGCGGTGGCCGGCGACAGCTGGGCGGTGATGGGCGACCCGGTCGGCCCGCAGGATGCCTGGCCCGAACTGCTGTGGCAATTGCGCGAAGCGGCGCACCGGGTGCAGGCGCGGCTGCTGCTCTACGAAGTCTCGGGCGCGGTCCTCGACCTGGCGATCGGCATGGGGCTGGAGATCGTGAAGTTCGGCGAGGAGGCGGTGATCGACCTTGCCGAATTCGACCTGGAGACGCCGCGCCTGCGCAGCGTCCGCAAGGCGACGCGTGCGCTCGATCGCAAGGGGCTGAGCTTCCGCATCGTCCCCGCGGCGGCGCAGGGCTGCATCATCGACGAATTGCAGGCGGTGTCCGATGCCTGGCTGGCGGCGAAGGGCCAGCGGGAGAAGCGCTTCAGCCTGGGGCGGTTCGACCGCGACTATCTCTCACGCTTCGACATCGCGGTCGCGATGCTCGACGGGCGTGTCGTCGCCTTCGCCAACATCTGGGCGACGGCCAATCGCGGCGAGGCGTCGTTCGACCTGATGCGCCACAGCGACGACGCGCCGAGCGGGACGATGGATTTCCTGTTCGTCCACCTGGCGCTCTGGGCGAAGGCGCGCGGCTATCGTCGCTTCTCGCTCGGCATGGCGCCGCTGTCGGGAATTGCCGACCGCCGGCTGGCCCCGGCCTGGGCGCGGCTCGCGGCCTTCGCGTTCCGCCATGGCGAGCGGCTGTACGGCTTTCGGGGCTTGCGCGCTTACAAGGACAAGTTCGCCCCGCGGTGGGAGCCGCGCTATGTCGCCGGGCCGAGCGGGATCGGCCTGTTGCTCGCCCTGCGCGACGTGACCCGGCTGATCGGCGATCGCAATCCGGCCTCGGCCGCGACATCGGTGCCGCCGATCGCATCGACGCGGGTCGCATATGGGCTCGCGCTGGTGCCCGCGGCGGCATGACCCGCGGCCGATCGCGCTATCGCCGGACCGCCGCGGTCGTCGGCGCAGTGACGTTGCTGCTGACGACGCTCGTGGCCTGCGTGCCGGCGTTCCTGAGCGGCAGCCGGTATCAGGCGATCCCGGCGACCGGTGCGTTTCACGGGACCGCGGCTCTGTTCGTGTCGGGCGATGCGGGGCTGCGCTTCGGTATGGGCAAGCCCGTCGTGCGAGCCTTGGCGGCGCAGGGCATTCCGGTCGTCGGCATCAATTCGCCCAGCGCCTTCGGGGTGACGCGGACGCGGGAGCAGGTGGACGCGGTGCTGGCGGACGGCATCCGTCGCGCGTTGGCGACGCCGGGGACGCAGCGTCTGCTGCTGATCGGCCAGTCGTTCGGGGCCGACATGCTGTCGGTCGCCGCGCCCGATCTGCCGGTCGACCTGCGTCGTCATGTGGCGGCGGTCGTGCTGGTCGTACCGGCGCGTACCGCCTATTTCCGGTCCGATCCGCTGGGTCTGGCTTATCACCGCGCGCCGGACGCGCGGCCGGCGGCGGGGATGCGGACGCTCGACTGGGCGCCGGTCGTCTGTATCCAGGGGGCGGCGGAGAGCGACAGCCTGTGCCCGCTCGTTTCCGGACCGCGCGTCGCATCGATCGCGCTGCCGGGCGGGCATTTCCTGAATCATGACGATGCACGGCTGATCGGGACGATCCTGTCGCAGCTCGCCCGGCTCGGCATCGCGTGAGCCGACGGGGACGCATGACCGATCTGTAATCTCCCCCCAATCGTGCGCCCATGCGGCGGACGGCATGGGCGGAATATGAAACCGATCTTCTTCGATCCGACCGGCCGTCGCAGCCGTGTCGCCAAGCGTTCGCTGGCCCTCGTCATCCTGGCGATCGTCGCCGGCGCGGTGCTGTTCGCCAGCACCCTGGTCGCCGTCCCCGGATCGCGCCAGCTGACCTTGCCGCTGCCCCAGCCGCATGCCGCCGCCGTCCGCGGTACGCCGCCGCGCCACGGCATCGCCCGCTGGTTGCCGCGCACCACGGCACCGGGCGCGAACACGCCGCTGACGGTCGGTTTCTATGTTCCCGGCGACCAGTCCAGCCTCGCCTCGCTCCAGCGCAATATCCAGTCGCTCGACTGGGTCGTGCCCGCGACCGTGACGATCGCCGGCGGGACGAGCCCGACCCTGAAGGTCGATCCCGACCCGGTCTTCGCCCGCACGATCGCCGCCGCGCGCCGCGCGCCGCGCATCCTGCCGATGGTGCAGAATTTCGCGAACGGCGGCTGGGACGGGGAGGGGACCGCGGCGCAGCTTGCCGCGCCCACCGCGCGCGCGCAGCTGCTGAACCAGCTCGTCGCCCTGTCGCATACGCCGGGAACCTCCGGGCTGATGATGGATGTCGAGGCGCTGCCCGAGCGCGCGATGCCCGGCTATCTCGCGCTGCTCGCGCAGCTTCACGCCCGGATGCCGAAGGGCGCGCAACTGGCGGTGACGGTGCCGGCCGAGGACGACGCCTGGCCGCTCGCCGATCTGGCGCGCGTCGCCGATCGTGTCGTGCTGATGGCTTATGACCAGCATTACGACGGCGGCACGCCGGGTCCGATCGCCGCGCAGGACTGGTTCGTGCGCGAGGTGACGAAGGCGCGCAAGGCGGTCGGGCCGGACAAGCTGATCGTCGCGCTCGGCAGCTATGGCTATGACTGGCACGGCAAGACGACGGACGCGCTGTCGATCGAGGAAGCCTGGCTCGCCGCGCACGACAGCAGCGCCACGCCGACGTTCGATCCGGTCAGCGGCAACACGCAGTTCGCCTATGACGAAGACGGCGAGCGGCATGCGGTGTGGATGATGGATGCCGCCACCAGCTGGAACCAGCTCGTCGCGCTGAAGCGGATGGGCATCGACGATGTCGCGCTGTGGCGGCTCGGCAGCGAGGATTCGGGCATCTGGCCGGCGCTTGCCGCCTTCCGCACTGGCGGTCGCCCCGACCTGACCCACCCGCGTGCGATGCTGGAGACGGACGTCGAGGGCTCGGGCGAAATCCTGCGCATAACCGCTACCCCGACGCCGGGTGCGCGGACGCTCGACTTCGACGCGTCAGGGCTGATCCGTGACGAACGCTATGGCACGGTGCCGACGCCCTATGTCGTCCAGCGCACGGGTGCGGCCGATCCCAAGGCAATCGCGCTGACCTTCGACGACGGGCCGGACGGCACCTGGACGCCGCAGATCCTTGACGTGCTGGAACGCAGGCATGTGCCCGCGACCTTTTTCGTCATCGGCGAGAATGTCCTGCGCCACCCGGGGCTGGTCAACCGCATCGTGGCGGATGGCAGCGAGCTGGGTAACCACAGCTATACCCATCCCAACCTCGCCAGTGCGTCGGAGACGTCGGCCCGGCTGGAGATGAACGCGACGCAGCGTGTCGTGGAGGCCTATACCCGGCACCGTATGACGCTGTTCCGCGCGCCCTATTTCGGGGACGCGGAGCCGACGACGACCGACGAACTGCTGCCCGCGCTGACCGCGCAGCGGGCGGGCTATACCGTCGTCGGGCTGCACGTCGATCCGAACGACTGGCAGCGGCCGGGGGCGGACGCGATCGTCCATCAGGTGCTGGCGCAGGTCGCCGCCGCCACGCCGACGGTGTCGGGCAATGTCGTGCTGCTGCACGACGGTGGCGGTGATCGTGCGCAGACCGTGGCGGCGCTGCCGCGGATCATCGATGCCTTGCGCGCGCGAAGCTATCATTTCGTCACCGCGTCGCAGCTGGCCGGCGTGCCCCGCGCCGCCGCTATGCCGCCGGTCTTCGGCAGCGACCTGACCGCGGTGCGGATCGATCTCGCCAGCTTCCTAGTCGTCGCAGGCGTCGTCACGCTGCTGGGCTGGATCTTCGGCCTCGCCATCTCGCTCGGCATCGCCCGTGCCCTGTTGATGACGGGCCTCGCCTGGTGGCAGAGCCGGCGAACGAAGGCCGTTCCGCCGACCGCGACGCCGCGCGTGTCGGTGATCCTGCCCGCCTATAACGAGGAACGCGTCATCGCCGCCTCCGTCGCCCGCGTGCTGGCGAGCGACTATCCGGAGATCGAGGTGATCGTCGCCGACGACGGGTCGGCCGATGCGACCAGCGCGATCGTCGCGCGCGAATTCGGCCACGATCCGCGCGTGACGCTGCTGACGCTGAAGAACGGCGGCAAGGCGGCGGCGCTCAACCGCGCGCTGACCCATGCCTCGGGCGAGGTCGTCATCGCGCTGGACGCCGATACCCAGTTCGAGCCTGCGACGATCCGCCGCCTGGCGCGCTGGTTCGACGATCCACGCATCGGTGCGGTCGCGGGCGACGCGCGGGTCGGCAACCGGGTGAACCTGGTCACCCGCTGGCAGGCGGTCGAATATATCACCGCGCAGAACCTCGAACGCCGCGCGCTCGCCGGCTTCGATGCGATGACGGTCGTGCCCGGTGCGGTCGGCGCCTGGCGCCGCGCGACGCTGGATGCGGTGGGTGGATACCCCGAGGATACGCTGGCCGAGGATCAGGACCTGACGATCGCGATCCAGCGCGCCGGCTGGCGGGTGCTCTACGATCCGGAGGCGGTCGCCTGGACCGAGGCGCCCGAGACGTTCAAGGGCCTCGCCAAGCAGCGCTATCGCTGGGCGTTCGGCACGCTGCAATGCCTGTGGAAGCACCGGGCGGTGATGGCCAAGCGTCGCCCGCGCGGGCTCGGATTTGTCGGCCTGCCGCAGGCATGGGTGTTCCAGATCCTGTTTGCCGCGATCTCGCCGCTGATCGACCTGGCGCTGGTCATCTCGATCGGCGCGACCCTGCTCGGCATCGCGCAGCATGGCTGGGCGCAGACGGCGGGCGATGCGGGGACGATGGGGCTCTACTGGCTTGCCTTCACCAGCATCGACGTGTTCTGCGGCTGGGTCGCCTACCGACTCGACGCACCGCGGGTGCGCTATCCGGCGCACCTGCTGGTGGCGCAGCGGCTGGTCTATCGCCAGATCATGTACTGGGTGGTGGTCCGCGCCATCGCCGCGGCGATCGGCGGCTGGGTGGTCGGGTGGAGCAAGCTCGACCGCACGGGACGCGCGACAGCGGCGGCGTGATCGTCGCCCTCACCCTCACCCTCACCCTCACCCTCACCCTCACCCTCACCCTTCCGGCGCTCCGCGCCTCCCTCCCTCTCCCATCGGGAGAGGAGTGTCGGGTCGTCCATGCCCCCGGCATGGACTGAACAGCGCGGGGCGCTGTTCACCCGACACTGGGCCCGCCCGGCGCAGCCGGGTGGGAAGGGTGAGGGCGATGGCTTAGAAGGTGATGCCCTCGAAATCGCTCCCCGAATGCCGCTCGCGCAGGAACGTCCCCGGCTCGCCGCTCGCTTTGTTCACGATCGCGCCGCGTCGCACCGCCGGGCGTGCGCCGACCTCGTCGCGCCAGCGCTTCACATTGGGATATTCGTGCAGGCCGAGGAATTCCTCGGCCTTGTAGATGCCGGCGAACAGCCCGCCGTACCAGGGCCACGCCGCCATATCGGCGATCGTATAGTCGTCGCCCGCCAGATAGCGGTTCGCGGCCAGATGCGTGTCTAGCACGTGCAATTGCCGCTTCGCCTCCATCGCGTAGCGATCGATCGCATATTCGATCTTGAACGGCGCATAGGCGTAGAAATGCCCGAACCCGCCGCCGACGAACGGGGCGGAACCCATCTGCCACATCAGCCAGTTGATGGTGCGCGCCCGCGCATGACGATCGGTCGGCAGGAAGGCGCCGAACTTCTCGGCGAGGTACATCAGGATCGATCCGCTTTCGAACAGGCGGATTTCCGGGCTGACGGAGCGATCGACCAGTGCCGGGATCTTGGAATTGGGATTGACCGCGACGAAGCCGCTGCCGAACTGGTCGCCCTTGCCGATCTCGATGATCCAGGCGTCATATTCGGCGCCAGCATGGCCCGCCTCGATCAGCTCTTCGAGCAGGATCGTCACCTTCTGCCCGTTCGGCGTCGCCAGCGAATAGAGTTGCAGCGGATGCTCGCCGACCGGCAGGTCGCGCTCGCTGGTCGCGCCGGAGACGGGGCGGTTGATGCTGGCGAACTGGCCGCCATTGCCGGGGTTCCATTGCCACACCGCCGGCGGGACATAGCCGGCCGGTTGGTTGTTCGCCGCGTCGTCGTTCGCCATGTCGTCCCTCGCAAATGGTTGCGGGCGCGATATGGGGCCGGCGGGCGAGCGATCAATCGCCCGCCCGCGCGGGCGAACCGGCTTACGGCTTCGCGAACAACCGGCGCAGGAACAGCGTCTCGACTTCGCGGCGAAGGTCGTTGTTCGGCTTCTTCAGGAAGCCGTGGCCTTCGTCGGCGAACAGGACGTACCAAGTATCGTTCCCATTCGCGCGCAGCTTGGCGACGACCTGATCGCTCTCCGACTGCGGCACGCGCGGGTCGTTGGCGCCCTGCATCACCAGCATCGGCTTGGTGATCCGCGCGATGTTCGCCATCGGTGAGATCTTCGCGAACACCGCAGCCATCTTCGGATCGCGCTCGTCGCCATATTCGGCACGGCGGTTGTCGCGGCGATAGGCCTCGGTGTTCTGGAGGAAGGTCGTCCAGTTGCTGATGCCATAGCGTTCGACCCCGCCGACCAGCCGGTCGGAATAATGGGTCATGACGGCGAGGCTCATATAGCCGCCATAGGACTGGCCATAGACCGCGACGCGCTTCGCATCGAGCCCCGGCTGCGTGCCGATCCAGTCGAGCAACGCCCCGATGTCCCTGACCGAATCCTCGCGCTTCTCGGCATTGTCGAGGTTCAGATATTTGCGGCCATATCCGTCGCTGCCGCGCACATTGGGCAGGATGACGGTCGCCTGGAGCACGTCGGCGAAATATTGTGCGCCATAGTTCCAAGATGGCCGCGTCTGCGCCTCCGGCCCGCCGTGGATGTCGATGATGACCGGCGTGCGGGTGCCGGCGGGCAGGCCGGTCGGACGATAGACGAAGGCGGGGACCGACAGGCCGTCGAACGACTTGAAGCGGATCAGTTCGGGCTCGGCGAGCTTCGCGGGATCGAGATCGCCCAGTTCGGACGTCGTCCAGCGCGTGAGCCCTGCGCCGCCGACGTCCCACGCCCACACGTCGCCCGCCGATGTCGCCGAACTCAGCCCGATCGCCAGATTGCGACCGTTGGGCGAGAATTTGAGCGCCGTCAGCACGCCCTTCGGCAGGCTCGGCTGCGGCAGCGCGCGACGGGTTACGCGGTCCTGCACGACGACGCGGGAGACGCCGTCCTCGTTCACCGCATAGGCCAGCACCCGACCGTCCTTGGTCAGGTCGAAGCTTTCAACGTCCCATTTCAGCCCGGGCGTCAATACCGTCTGCGCGCCGGTCGCGATGTCGATCTCGACCAGCTGTCGCGTGTCGCTGTCACGGTCCGAGATCGCGATGATGCGGCGCCCGCCGGGCAGGTAGCGCGGCTGGCTGTAGGTCGCGGCCGCCGCAGTCGGGGCGATGCGCGTCGCCTTGCCGGTCGTCAGGTCGAGTTCGAACAGCTGATCCTCGCGGTTCGACAGGCTGCGCACGAAGATGAGCCTGGACGCGTCGGGCGCGATGTCGGCGGGCGCGACCGCCCCGTCTGCCTGAAAAAGCGTGCGCGGTGTGCCGCCGGTGCGCGGATCTAGGCCGAGGATCGTATAGGCCGCCGAGCCCTTGGTCGCGCGGCTCCATGCCAGCAACCGGCCGTCAGGGCTGAACACCGGGTTTGCGTTGCGCGTGTCGGCTTGCGTGAGCTGCGCCGCCGTCCCCGTCAGGCCGCGCGCGTAAAGCTGGAACCATTCGTCGCCGCCGGTGTCGCGGGTCAGCACGAAGCGGTCGGTGCCCGGGATGACGGTCGCGCCGGCGATCGGCTCGGCGGCGAAGGTCACCTGCGTGCGCGCGCCGCCGGGGCGGGCGACATGGTGCACCTGCTGCGTTGCGCCGAAGCGGGTGGCGATCAGCATCGACCCGTCGGGCATCCAGTCCTCGAACAGCGCGGCACGGCTGTTCTGGTAGCGCTGAACCGCCTCGCGCACGTCGGCGGGGATGTCGGGCACGTTCTGCAGCGTCGCGGTGCCGACCTGGCGGGTGGGGACGGTCTGCGCGGCGGCGGGAATCGCGAAGGCGAGGGCGACGGCGGGGGCGTATCTGAGCATGCGGGACATGGTCTGCACCCCGCCGTCCGGCGTCAAGCCTTCAGCGGCGTTCGCTGAGCGCCAGCTGCCGCCCGATGACGATGGTCTGGACGACGAACAACACGATCAGGATCGCCCCGATCGCGCCGACGAACAGGTCGAAGCCCGAGATGCGCCCGATCACGGTATGGCCGGTGCCGACCAGCATCATCAGCACCGTCATCGCGATCAGCATCAGCCGCAGCTCGGTCGGGCCGGCCGCAGCATAGGACAGGCGGAACTCGCCCAGCACCCGCGCCGACAGGAACGCATGGATCGACATCAGCAGGTAACCGGCCAGCGCGATCATCGCGACGTCCATCGTCACGAACGGCGACAGGCCGATGCCGGCGACGATCAGCAGATTGGCGAGCCCGTCGCAGCTATGGTCGATGAAATAGCCATAGGACGGCCGTTCGATCTTCCGATAGCGGGCGAGGCTGCCGTCCATCGAATCGCCGAACCACTGGACTGCATAGCCGGCGATCGACAGGGCCAGCCAGATGGTGCCGAGGTTACTCGCCAGATAGCCCGCAAACACCATGACCGCGCCGACCATGCCGAGCGCCGTAAGCTTGTCTGGGGTGACCCAGGCCGGCATCCGCGCGCACAGCCAGGTCAGAAGTCGGCGTTCGCTCGCCGCGAGCCAGTTCCCCTGAATCCGGTTCAGGGCCGGCGGGGCCGGAGAGGGTTGGTCCATAGGGTGCTATGCGCCTGCAACGCACGATCCGCAAACGAATGTCGGTCGCGCGGCGCTCCTATGCCCGCCGTCGTCACGAAAATGCAACATGTCACCGCTCGGCACGGCGCAGGATCAGCTGTCCCCGATCATCGCCAGCAATCGCCGCGCCTGCTGCGCGTCGCGCTCGACGATCGCGCCGGTGAAGCGCAGGATCATCGCGTGCAGCCGGCGCGTCGCGGTCCGCTCGGGCGCCGGCAGCGGTCCGTCGATCAGCCGGGCGCCCCATTCGTCGGACAGGCGTTGCGCCGCATCGGTCGCGCCGAGCACCAGCGTGGGAAAGGGCAGGGCGGAGCGCGGCGAGGCAAAGGCGCGGCCATCCGACCCGTCGGAATCCGGTGCGATCAACAGGGCACCGGCGACCCGCTCAACATAGGGACGCGGCGAGAGGCGCGCCCACCAGGCGGCCGCGGCGCAGCCGATGCCGTGCGCAACCAGCAGCACGCGTCGGTCCGCCTCCAGCATCGCGCGGTCGATCGCCGCCGCCGTGAGGCTGCGCTGGGCCGCCGTGTCCGCCCGTACCGCGATCTGCGCGGCGGGTGTGCCGACCGGCAGGTTCAGCAGGCTTTTCGGCGGCGCGGGGTGCCCGGCGGCGATCAAGGACACGATCGATACGTCACGGGTCGGCAAGGCGATGATGGACATGGCGGGCGTACCTTCCGGTCGGTCGATATGACGGCCACGACAGGATGCCCGTTCCGAAGGCGCGATGCGACGGCCTTTGCCCTCCTGTCACCGCGCAATTCGCCCGGACCACCGTCCTGCACGATTTCTCGACATATCGTGCGCGATCAATCCTTGCCCGGCAGACACGGGCTTCGCGACGGTCGGGCATCCATTGCGGCGTCCCAACCCGTGAGGTCGCCCGATGTCCTATCGTTTCGCCCCGTCCCCGATCGGCTTGCCGGCGCTGATTTTTGCCATCGGCCTGCCGATCGCCGCCATCCTGTGCGAACTGGTCGCCGGCTGGTGTGCCTCGCTGTTCTTCGACCCGCTGCCGACCTTCCTTCACCTGTTGCTCGTCGCGAGCGTGCCGATCGTGAACCTGTTGCTGTGGATGATCGTGCGCGAGGAGGGCGCGAGCGGCCCGCGCTGGCTGGCGGTGGCGGCTGGCGTAGCGATCGCGGTGGCGACGACCTACACGGTGCTGCTGCTGCCGATCCTGCCGATCTCGGTCCCTGCGATCTTGCTTTTTGGCCTCGGCCTGTTGCCGTTCGCGCCGCTCGCCGCGCTGGTCTTCGCCGTCCGATCGGTCCGGCGCATCCGGTGGAAGCGTCCGGTCGGGCGGCTGGTCGCGCTCGGCGTCGTGCTGGGCATCGCGGTGAGCGCGGCGGCGGATGCGCCGGCGACCGCGGTGCATCTGGCGGTCGACCGTTACGGCGGCTCGGACGACGACCGGCGCAGTGCGGTCCGGTTGATGCGCGCGGTGGGCAGCCGCGACCTGCTGCTGCGCCTGGCCTATGGCGAGGGCGGGCGGGTGACCGGACTGCTCGGCGCCTTCACCAGCCTGTGGTCGCACGGGCCGTTTAACGATGTCACCGACCGCAGCACCGACGCGCGCGAGCTCTATTATCGCGTGACGGGCGAGGCGTACAATGCGCGCGCCAAACCGGTCACCGGCCTCGCCGCGCGAGCCGACTGGTTCAATTTCGACCGCGACCTTGGCGGCGAGCAGGTCGGTGCGCGGGTGCCGGGGCTGAGCCTCACGGGATCGCGGATCGATGGGTCGGCAGCGGTCGCCGACAATCTCGCCTATGTCGAATGGACGGTGGAGGTCGCCAACGCCGCGGACATCCAGAACGAGGCGCGCTTCACGCTGGCGATGCCCGAGGGCGCGGTCGCTTCGCGCGCGACATTGTGGGTGAACGGCGAGCCGCGCGAGGCGAGCGTCGCCGGACGCGCCGCGGTGCGTGCGGCGTATCAGCGGGTGGTGAGCGCGCGGCGCGATCCGCTGCTGGTGACGACCGATGGCGCCGGTCGGCTTTTGGTGCAGGCGTTCCCCATCGCACCGCACGCGACGATGAAGCTCCGCATCGGCTACACTGCGCCCTTCGTCGTCGCAGGCGACGGCACGCGGACGCAGGCGTTGCCGGCGATCGTCGAACGGAACTTCGAGATCGCCGACGAACTGCGGCATCATGTCTGGATCGACGGCGATGCCCCGCTGGGAACGAAGGACACCGCCTTGTCTGCGGCGGGCACGGCGGTACGTGGAATCCTAGCGGATACCGAGCTGCTTGCCCGGCGGTCTGAATTCACCGCATCGGCACTCGTTACTCCGTCACTGCGTACCGGATTGGTTGCCGCCGCCAACACACTGCCGCCGCTGTCGGTCGAACAGCGCATCTCCCCATCGCGCGGCGACGCGAGCGCGGTGATGATCCTGTTCGACGCCTCCGCTCCGATGGCGGCGACCGGGGCGGCGCTGGCGCAGGCGCTGGATGCGATACCCGCCGGCCTGCCGGTCGGGCTGACAGTCGCCGCCGACGATCCGGTCACGATCCCGCCCGCGCCATGGTCGTCGGCACAACGGACCCGGATGCTCGACGCGCTCAAGGCGCTCGACTATCGTGGCGGGCAGGACGATCTGGAGGTGCTGGCCGACGCGGCGGCGCGGGTGGCACAGCCGGGCGGGCGGGTCATCTGGGTTCACGGCGCGCAACCGGTCGACGGCACCCGCTCGCGTGCCGCACTCGAACAGCTGCTGTCCCGGGCGACCGTGCTGCCGGAACTGATCCGTTATCAGGCCGTACCTGGGCGTGCGACGACGATGACCGGCCAGCCGCTGTTCGAAACCGCGCGGATGGTGACGCCAGGTACCGACCCTGTCGCCGACCTGCGTGCGATCTTCACAGGCCTGCGCGGTCCCGTCTGGCGTACCGACTATCGTCCGATCGCAGCGGGCACGGGTTCTCCGCACATCCTCCGGCTGTGGGCGGCTCGCGAGCTTGCGGCAAACGCGATGACAACCGGCAAGGCGCGTGATCTCCAGATATCGCTCGCCCGGCGACTGAATGTCGTCACGCCGGTCAGCGGAGCGGTGGTGCTGGAAACCGACCGCGACTATCGCGCCAACGACCTGCCGGTCCCCTCGGCCGACGACGTGCCGACGATACCGGAGCCGGAAACCTGGGCGCTGCTGGTCATCCTCGCGCTGGCTGCCGGCTGGCTATGGCGCCGGCGCGCCCGCGTGGTGGCAGCGTGATCCCGCTGCGGGTCGCGCTGACGGTCGCGTTCGTCGCCTGCTGGGATGCGTGGCGGTTGCTGCTGGTGCGCATCGACGACCCGACGACCGCGCTGCTGCTGGTGCCGGGTGTGGCATTGATCGGCTGGAGGCTGATCGCGGCGGAAGGGGCGGTGCGCGCGTTGCCGGTCGCGGCGGGTCTCGTGGCTTACGCCATCTTCTGCATCACCGGTCCGGCGCTGCTCCAGATCGGTGTCGCGAGCGGTGTGGTCGTCTGTCTCGCGATCGCCCGACTGAACGTCCCGAAACTTCCACTCGCCGGCCTCGCCGCGCTGCTGCTGCCGATCCTGCCGACGCTCGATTTCCTGCTGGCCTATCCGCTGCGCCGCCTCTCCGCGATCATCACCGTCGCGCTGTTGCGGATGAACGGCATTCCCGTGTCGCTCGACGGGATCGCCCTCGAATGGCGCGGGCAGCAGTTGTTGTTTGATGGGCCGTGCAGCGGGGTACGGATGCTGTGGGCGAGCCTCGTCCTCGCCAGCCTGATCGCGATCGCGCGGCAAATGGGTGCGCTAGGCTATACGCGGACATTGACGTTGGCCGTTGGAGTCGCGGTGTTCGGCAATGCGCTGCGAGCGGCCAGCCTGTTCTATGTCGAGAACGGCTTCGTCACCGGCTTCGGCGGACCGGTCGCGCATGAGGCGGTCGGGCTGCTCGCCTTCGCGATGATCGCCGCGGCGATGCTGGTCACGACGCGAAAGGCGATGGCATGAGATTCCTGCTCGCGCTCGCAGCCTTCGCCGCCGCCGCGGCTCCGTTCGTTCCCCAGCGCTCTGCGCCACCGCCCGCCGAAGTCGTCTGGCCGACGCAGGTCGACGGCCGACCACTGACCCGCATCGCGCCGACCGCGTTCGATCGTCGGCTGGCGCGCGACTTTCCTGGGCGGATCGCGCGGTTCAGCGACGGCCGCAGTCAGGTCGTACTGCGCCATGTCGGCGAAGCGACCCGCCAGCTGCATCCCGTGCGCGATTGCTTCGCCGCGATCGGATACCGCGTCGTGCCGGTGCCGATGCAGCGTAGTCCCAATGGCGCGCTGTCCTCCTGCTTCGAAGCGACGCGCGACGGCCGTACCTTGCGCATCTGCGAGCGCGTCGTCGCGACGGACGGATCCAGCATGCCCGATGTGTCGAGCTGGTACTGGCCCGCGCTGCTCGGGACGTCGCCCGGCCCCTGGCTCGCGATCACCATCGTCACGCGAATCCGTTGACGCGCCCCCGGCTTTGAGGGAACCCATGTACGCGATGCAGCACCACATCCTGGTCGTCGACGACGATCCGCACATCCGCGACCTGCTCGTCTTCGCGCTCGGCAAGGCGGGGATGACGACCGACCAGGCCGCGGATGGCGAAGCGGCGCTGGAGCGGGTCGGCCAGCGCATGCCCGACCTGATGGTCCTCGACATCAACATGCCGCGGCTCGACGGACTGGAGCTGTGCCGACGCCTGCGCAGCCGGGGCGGGGCGGAGGCGGACCTGCCGATCCTGTTCCTGTCCTCGCGCGACGACGAGGTCGATCGGATCGTCGGGATCGAGATCGGCGGCGACGATTATGTGACCAAGCCCTTCTCTCCGCGCGAGGTGGTGGCCCGCGTGGGCGCGATCCTGAAGCGCCGCATCGTGCCCCCGCCGACCCCGCCGCAACCGCGCGTACGCCATGGCCGGCTGCTGCTCGACGGCGACGCGTGGGAGGCGCGGTTCGACGACCGGCCCGTCGCGACCACCGCCACCGAATTCCAGTTGCTGATGCTGCTCGCCTCGATGCCGTCGAAGGTGTTCACCCGCGATAACATCATCGACTGGCTGCGCGGTCCCGGCTTTGCGGTGACCGACCGTACGATCGACAGCCACGTCCGCAACCTGCGCGCGAAATTCGCCGCCGTGGGCTGTGCGGACCTGATCGAGACGCGCTCGGGCGTCGGCTATCGCCTCGGCACGTGCGACTGATCGCTGCGGCCAAGGCCGTCGCCAAGCGGCACTGGCCGGCGCTCAGCCTGCGCACGATCCTGTTCGGGACATTGCTGTTCGTCGCCGCGCTGCCCGGCGTCGGTGCGATTTCTCTCAGGGTCTATGAGAATACGCTGGTCCAGCAGACCGAGGCGGAGCTGATCGCGCAGGGCGCCATGCTCGCCTCCGCCGCCCGCATCGCCTGGGGTGCGGCCCCGCGCTCCGGCCAGCCGCCGCAGCCGGAGCCGCCCGCGATCGACCTGCGGGTCGACCCGGTGTTGCCGCCCGCGCCCTTCGCGCGGCCCGCCGGCCCGCCCGACCCGCAAGCCCTGCGTATCGGCGAGGCACTGGCGCCGATGATCGACGATGCCGCGGCGATCACCCTGTCGAGCACGCGGTTGCTCGATCGCCACGGAGTCGTCGTCGGCGACGCGCTCGACCGCGGGCGCAGCTATGCGGCGCTGCCTGAGGTCCGCCGTGCGCTGGCCGGCCAGCCCGCGACGGTCCTCCGCAAGCGCAGCACCGACCCGTACAGCGCGTTCGAGGTTCTGAGCCGTGCCGCCGGCCTGCGCGTCCATCACGTCCGTCCGATCGTGGTCGACGGCCGCGTCGTCGGCGCGGTGATGCTGTCGCGCAGCCCGCGCGGGCTGTTCCTGGGTATCTATCAGGACCGGGGCAAGATCGCGCTCGGCGTCGCTTTGATCTTCACCACCTTGGTCGTGCTCGCCGGTCTGCTGTCGCGCGGCATCGCCCGCCCGATCCGCGCGCTCGCCGCTGCCAGCGAGGAAGTCGCGCGCGGCGGCACCCGCATCCCGGAGGCGCCCGCGACGGCCGCGATCGAGATCCGCGAGCTTTACGACAATTTCGGCGCGATGGCCGAGCGGATCGACCACCGCACCCGCTATCTGCGCGACTTCGCGACCGCGATGAGCCACGAGTTCAAGACGCCGCTGACCGGCATCCGCGGTGCGATCGAACTGCTGCGCGATCACGGGAGCGAGATGGCCCCCGACGAGCGCCGCCGCTTCCTCAACAACGCCAGCGCTGATGCCGACCGGCTGGCTCGGCTGGTCCAGCGCCTGCTCGACTTCGCGCGCGCCGATCTGTCGAGCTTCGACGAAGCCGCCCGCGCGGATATTGTCGCCGTCGCGCGGCGACTAACAGAGCGGGACGGGTCGCCGGTGGTGCATCTGGTGCTGCCCGATGATCCCGTCGACGCGCGGGTCGACGGCGAGACGCTGGCGACCGTGCTGGGCACGCTGATCGAGAACAGCCGTCAGGCCGGCGCGACGACTGTCACCATTACCGTCGCGAGGCGCCTATCAGACGCGACGATCCGCGTCGCGGACGACGGCGCCGGACTCGCGGAGGCCGACCGTGCGCGCATCTTCGAAGCGTTCTTCACCGGGCGGCGGGAGCAGGGCGGGACCGGGCTCGGCTTGCCGATCGCGCGGTCGTTGCTGTCGGTGACCGGCGGCGCGATCGCTCTGGTGCCGAGCGCGACGGGCGCCTGTTTCGAGATCACGCTCCAGCGAGCCTGAGCGGGTCGGTGACGGTCGGATCGATTCCAGCGACCCATCCCGGTCAGGCTGGATGACGAGCACGGTCGAACTGCGCCTGGATGTGAAATCCGCTCGGCAGCGGTTCTTGCGACGAGGAAGGGGCGATTTGACCGGGTGACACCGGGGCACGTCGCCGGTATCCGCACTCACGTGCAGGGCGTTCGGCATCTTCTGGCGCACCGTCGCCTCGTCATGGTGCTGTGCGCCGCGGCCCTGGTCTTCAAGCTGTTGGTGCCGACGGGCTACATGATCGCGGTCGATCATGGCCGCCTTGCCATCGTCGCTTGTCCGGGCACAGCGCCTGCGCCGCAGCCGATCCAGATGCACGGCGGTCATGGCGGCGGCCACGACACCGCGAAGGATCACGATAAGGCGGACCAGCCCTGCGCCTTTGCCGGCCTGTCGGCGGCGGCAACGGGTGCGATTGATCCGATCCAGCTCGTTGTGTTGCTCGCTTTCGTAATGGCGCTGGGGCTGTCGCGCGCGGCCCTGCCGTCGCCCGCCACAACGGCACGCCTGCGCCCACCGCTGCGCGGACCACCCATCCGCCTCTGACCGTGAGACGCGCGCCGTTCGAAAGAGCGGCGACGCATTCATAGCGAACGGCCCGCCGAACGGGCGGCCGGAGGTCATGCCATGTTCCGAACCACCACGTCGGCAACCGCCGATGCGTCCTGCCGACCGGCGGCAGTCAAGCCGTCGATCGACCGTTTCAGTGTCCACCCGAAGTCCGTCGCGATCTGATGGCGACCCTCCACGCGCGCACGCGCACGCTGTTGCGGCGCCTTCATCTGTGGCTTGGACTGATCCTCGGCCTGTTGTTCTCGGTCATCGGCCTGACGGGCTCCGCGCTCGTGTTCTACACGGCGATCGATGCGGGACTGCATCCGGCGATCCGGGTCGCGCATGCCGCGCCCGATCTGGACCGGGCGCTCGCGACCGGGCGGGCACGGTGGAACGACCCAAGCGGCAAATGGACGCTGGAGGTGACCGGCGACGGCGGCGCCATTCCCGCTCGTTATTATCCGGTCGCCGCCGGGCATGGCGATCATCAAATGGTCTGGTTCTCGCCCGATGGCACCCGAATCCTGCGCGCGGAGCCGTGGGGCGGCTATCTGATGAGCTGGGTCTACGAGCTGCACATGCAGTTGCTCGCCGGCGACGTCGGGTTGCAGATCGTCGGCTGGTCGGGTGTCGCGATGCTGGCGTTGCTGGTGACCGGGGTCATCGCTTGGTGGCCGCGCGGCAGTTGGGTAAAGGCGCTCGCCTTCAAGCGCGATGCAGCACCGATCCGGCGGCTGTACGACCTACACAAGCTGCCGGGGATCGCGAGCATGGGGCTGTTGGCGGTGCTGGTCGCGACGGGTGTCCTGCTCGCACTGCCCATGCTGGTGACGGCGATCTTCGCGCCTGCCACCGCTGTCGCCCCGAAGCCGGTCGGTGGCGTCGGGCAAGTCACGGTGGCCCGCGCGATCGCGGTCGCCCATCATGCGCTGCCCGATGGTCGCGTCGTCTTCATCGACATGCCCAACGCCCGTGACCTACCGATCCGGGTACGGCTCCAGGTGCCGGGTGATCCCCACGATCGATTTCCCGGTAGCTATGTCTTCGTCGATCGCACGTCCGGGCAGGTGCTGGCGCTCCACGATGTCCGACGCTTCGGCACCGGGACAACCCTCGCCAGCTGGATCCGCACGCTTCACGATGGCACCGTGGGTGGGCTGGCGACCCGTGTGCTCGCCATCATCCTGGGCTTTGTTCCGTCGATACTGTTCGCGACAGGACTGGCACACTGGTTGTCGCGGTGGCGCGCGAAACGATCGTTCCAGCCGAAAAAATAAATAATTTTTACTCGACCACGCGTTTTGCTGCGCCGCACAATCAAAAACCTTGTGTTGCAGCATGTTACGGACAGGCGGTGAAAACGGATCGTCCCAAAATGATACGTAAGCCGGCAAAATTGGGACGCCAGAACTTACAAATCCGCAAAAAGTTCCGACGGAACAAACGGTTAATTCGATCGTAACGACCCTCGCCAGTACGGCAAAGTTTCCTGTGAATTGAAGGGGTCGTTAATGCGTAAAATCCTGCTCGGCGCGCTCGCGCTCGTAGCCCTCCCATCGTCGGCTAACGCCGCCGCTTTCGTCAACGGCGGGTTCGAATCCGGTGTCGCCATCGGCTCGACCGGCTTCAACACGCTGACCAACGGGTCGACGGCGATCACCGGCTGGACCGTGACCGGCGACAGCATCGACTATGTCGGCAACTATTGGCAGGCCGGTGAAGGCAGCCGCAGCATCGACCTGAGCGGCGTCGGTCCGGGCGGGATCATGCAGACCTTCGACACGATCGTCGGCGTCACCTACAACGTCCGTTTCCTGCTCGCCGGCAATCCGGACGGCGGCCCGACCACCAAGGTCATGTCGACGGTCGCCAGCGGTAACCTGCCGCAGATCAGCTCGTTCAACATTGCCAACTCGACGCGCAGCGACATGAAGTGGGTGCCGGTCACCTACTCGTTCGTCGCAGGCGCGGACACCACGACGCTGGCGTTCACCTCGGGCACCCAGACCGCGTTCGGTGCGGCGCTGGACGGTGTGTCGGTTACGGCAGTGCCGGAACCGGCAACCTGGGCGATGATGCTGTTCGGCTTCGGTGCGATCGGCGGCGTTCTGCGTCGTTCGCGCAAGACCGGTTCGGCACGCGCCTACGCCTGATCGAATTTCCGATCGAACGAAGGGAGGTCGTCGGTACGTGCCGGCGGCCTCTTTTCGTTCGTCTGCTACGCATCCCGCTTCTGCGAATATTGAGGCAGCGCAGCAACATTTCGCTATGATCCAGATCACCAGCGACCGAAACCACACTGCCCATCGCGCGTAATTCGCCTGTCCCCAAAATGTCGAGTTCGGCGGACATCCTGCGCCGATCACTGTGCTCCCGCACTGACTGATGACGCGCGCCCCTCTGCTAGGATGCGTCGATATGCGAGTGATGAGCCTTGCGCTTGGCGGTTGCATCAAGGGGCCGCCGGTCGCCTTCGGGCTGACCGAGGATACAGGCGGGCACATCACCTATGCCTTGGGGGCGGCCCAGGCGCTCGCAGCACGCGATGACGTGACCGTGGTGGAGATCGTCACCCGGTTGATCGACGATCCGGCGCTGGGGCCGGCCTATTCGCAGCCTTACGAGCCGATCAGCGACAAGCTGGCCATCCGCCGGATCGACACCGGCACTCGCGCCTATCTGTCGAAGGAAGCGAACGCTGCCGACCGCCCGGCCTTCATCGCCGCGCTGATCCGTCATATCGAGACGAGCCGGCACCGGCCGGACATCATCCATGCCCATTTCGCCGATGCGGCCGAAGTCGCCGCCGCGGTGCGCGACCGGTTCGGCATTCCCTTCATCTACACCGCCCACTCGCTCGGCATCGACAAGGCCGCCAGCTGCGGATCGGGCGACCTCGACAGTCGTATCGCGCATGAGGCCCGCGCCATCGCACAGGCCGATGCGATCATCGCCTCATCCCGCGACGAGGCCGAGCGGCAGCTGATGCTCTATCCCGGCGCTTCCCCCGCCCGCATCCACTGCGTTCCGCCCGGAGCAGCGTTGACAGCGGATGGCGCGCCCGACATCGACGGCGCGGCGGCGCTGGTCGCGCCGTTCTTGCGCGATCCGGCCAAGCCGATGCTCCTCGCTATCGCCCGGCCGGTCCTGAAGAAGAACCTCGCCGCGCTCATCGACCTTTACGCCGCCGACGTGGACCTCAGACGGCGGTGCAATCTCGTGATCGTCGCGGGGCTGCGTGACGGACCCGACAGCGGCGAGGCGGAACAGCGCCGCGTCGTCGGCAGCCTGCTCGAACGGCTCGATCGGCACGACCTGTACGGATCGCTCGCGCTGCCGAAGCGCCATGGCGCGGGCGAGATCGCCGGGCTCTATGCGTTGGCGGCGGCGACCGGCGGGGTGTTCGTCAATCCCGCGCTCACCGAACCCTATGGTCTGACGCTGACGGAGGCCGCGACGCATGGCCTGCCGGTGGTCGCGACGATCCACGGCGGTCCCGCCGACATCGTCGCGCGACTGGGGCATGGGGTGGTCGCCGACCCGAATGACCCGGCGTGCTTCGCCGATGCGATCCGGCGGCTGATCGTCGATCGGACGGCGTGGCAGGCGGCTTCGGACAATGGCCGCGAAAGGTCACGCGATCTCGGCTGGCCGACCTATGCGACGCGCTTCGTCGGCATCGCGCGCGCCGTGATCGAACGTGTGCGGCGTCCGGCGGCGATGATCGCGCGGCCGGTGTTCGACGACCTGCTGCTGAGCGACATCGACCACACGCTGACCGGATGCGCGACCGGTGCCACCGCGCTGTGCGAGCTGCTGAAGCGGCGCCAGACGCTCGGCTTCGGCGTCGCGACGGGCCGGTCGTTGCAGGAGGCGCAGCGATTGCTCGCCGAATGGCGCTACCCCGATCCGGATCTGCTCATCACCTCGGTCGGGTCGGAAATTTATTGGCGCGAGGGGCGGTGCCTGTCCGCCGACGACGGCTTTGCCGCGCACATCGCGGAGGGTTGGCGCCCGCGCGCCGTCGCCAGCGCACTGGAAAGCCTGGCCGACCTCGTCCCCCAGCCGCCGGTCGACCAGCGACGGTTCAAGCTCAGCTATTTCGCTGATAGCGAGGCGGTCGCCGCGCGCGTCCGCGATCGGCTGGCGACGGCGGGCATCGCGGCGCGGGTCATCTACAGCCACGGGCGCCTGCTCGACGTGCTGCCGGAACGGGCGGGCAAGGGCGCCGCAATGGCCTGGGCGGCGCGGCGGCTGGGTCTGCCGCTGACGAAAGTTCACGCGGCCGGCGACAGCGGCAACGACCTCGACATGCTGGAGGCTTGCCCGAACGCGATCGTCGTCGCCAATCACGAACCGGCGCTGACCGCTCTACGCGCCGGCGGCCGCGCCTATTTCGCGCAGCGACCCTATGCCGGCGGCGTGGTCGAGGCACTCGATCGACGGTTCGGAGGAGTATCCGCATGACCGCGCCCATCGGCTATTTCGTCCATCACCAGGGGCGCGGCCATGCCGAACGGGCGGCCGCCATCGCAGCGGCGCTGCCGCCCGATCGGCCGATCACCCTCTTCACCGCACGCGCGGATATCTTCCCCGCACTGCCGCCACAGGCGCGGGTGGTGACGATACCGTCATTGTTCGAACCGCCCGCGGCCCCGCCGGTCGGCTTCGCCAAGGATCGTACGCCCGACACGCTGCATTGCGCGCCGCTGGGGTGGAGCACGATCACCGAGGCCGTGGCGACGATCGCGGCGTGGTTCGACAGCGCGCGGCCTGCCCTGTTTGTGACGGACGTCTCGGCCGAACTGGGCCAGCTCGCACGGATCGCGTCGGTGCCGCATGTCGCCGTGCTGCAACATGGCGACCGCGCCGATCCCGGACATATGGCGGCCTATGAGGGCGCGATCGGCATTCTCGCACCCTATCACCCCAGCCTGGAACAGCCCGGCCGGCCGGACTGGATGACCGCGAAGACCCATTATGCGCCCGGCGTCGGGATCGACGCGGACATGCCCGACCGCGCGACGGCACGCGCGGTGCTGGGTCTGCCGGCGGATGCGGAGATCGTGCTGGCGGTCGGCGGCGGCGGGGGCGGGGGGACGCCGGTCACGCCGCTGACGCTCGGCGCGCGCGCGGAGCCGGACAGCCTGTGGATCACGATCGGCGAGGTGCAGCACGACTGGCACGCGACGCCACCTGCCAATCTGCGCCACATGGGATGGGTCGCGAACCCGGAACATTGGATCGCCGCCGCCGACCGCATTGTTTCTTCGGCAGGAAACACCACCGTCCACATGATCGCGGCAGCGGGGCGGCCGTGGATCGTCGTGCCGGAATGGCGCTACTTCGACGAACAATTATGGAAGGCGCGGATGCTCGGGGCAGCGAGTGCGGCGGTCACGCTCGATCATTGGCCATCGCATGGGCTGGCGTGGCGCCACGCCTGGCAGGCGGCGCGAGCCTGCGACCCGACACGCCAGCGCGATCTGGTCGATCCCGATGCCGCGGCCGGTGCGGCGGCGTGGCTCGACCGGCTGGCGCGGTGGCGCGACGTGGAACCGGCGGCCAGCATCCTCGTGGCGGAGCCGATCGCATGACCCTGTCCGTCTGTACGCTCGGCAGCGGTCGCGACGCGCACCTGGTCAATCTGGTCCACGGCCTTAACCGCCAGACGCTGCCGCCGGCCGAACTGGTCGTGGGGGTGATGCAGGACACGCCTTACGACCTGCCGGAGGCGGGTTTTCCGATCCGCCAGATCCTGCTCGGCGGTGGCGGTATTCCGCTCGCCGCGGCGCGCAACGCCGCAGCGCGGGCGGCGGAGCGGGAGGCGATCGCGTTCCTCGATATCGACTGTATTCCCGATCCGGCGTTCGTCGCCGATTATGCCGGATTGATCGACGGCCGCGATGCACTGTTGATGGGGGAGGTTCAGTATCTGCCGGCCGGCGCAACGGCGGGCGGGCTGGATTTCGCGCATTTCGCGACGGTCGGCGAGACGCATTGCGATCGCGCCGGACCGCCGGTCGAGCCGCTCGGCGACTGTACCGACTATCGCTGCTTCTGGTCGCTCAACTTCGCAATGCGCCGCGACCGTTTCCTGGCGCTGGGCGGGTTCGACGAGCGCTATGTCGGCTATGGCGGCGAGGATACTGACTTTGGCCGGGTCGCCTTCACCGCCGGCGTCCCGTTCTTCTGGACGCGCGGCGCGCGCGCCTATCACCAGCATCATGCCCACCACATGCCGCCCGTCCATCACGTGGCCAGCGTCGTCGCCAATGCGCGGCGGTTCCGCGACAAATGGGGCGAATGGACGATGCCGCACTGGCTGCGCTGCTTCGAACTGATGGGGCTGATCGCCCGAGACGGTGACGATTATGTCATCCTGCGCGATGCCGACGAGCGTGACTTGGCGCTGACCCGTCAGCAATCGCACATGCCCTATGCCAGTACCGCGCGCGTCATGGCGGTGCTGGAGGCGCGCGCGCCCGAAATGGCGGCGGCGTAGCTGTCGGCGTAGCGCGCGACCATCGCCGGCGCGCCGAACATCGCCTCCGCCCGCGCGCGGCAGGCGTAAGGGGAAATATCCCCGGCCGTCCGCATCGCAGCGGCAAGCGTGTCGACCGACGCTACGACCGCGCCGCAATCGCCGACGACTTCCGCCAGCGCCCCGCGATCGAGCGCCACCACCGGCGTCCCGCACGCCAGCGCCTCCGCCGCGACGAGGCCGAAGGGCTCGTCCCAGCGCGGCGTGCACAGCAGCATTGCCGCCGTCCGCATCCGCTCCACCAGCGCGTCGCCCGCCAGATGTCCCAGATAGCGATGCCCGCCGACGATAAGCGGCTCCACCTCGGCGAAATAGGTGGCGCAGTCGATCGGCCCGACGATATCGAGCGCGATCCCCGCCGCGGTCGCCGCCTGCAGCGCCTCGACCGTGCCCTTCGTCGGCGTGATCCGCCCGCACCATAGCGCCCGGTCGCCCTTGTCGGCGGAAAAGCGAAATCGGTCGAGATCGATGCCGTTGTGCGCGACCGCGATGCGTCCGTCGGCGGTCCCGGCCCAGAGCGGCAACTGGCTGGCTGACGTCACCGTCAGGCGCAGCCACGGCGCCATATTACGTGCGACCGCCTCGCGTAGCCGGGCGAACGGGGGCACGTGGAGTGACGTCACCATCGGCACGCCGTCGCGCATCGCCCAGTCGTGGATCGGCGCGGACAGGCTGTTGTTGTGGACGACGTCGAACCCGCCTTCGCGGATCGCCTGCCACGCGCCGGCATAGGCGGTGTCGAGCCAGTCGCTCAATTCCTGCCGACCGTGCCAAAGCGCCCAGGGCAAAGTCGCCTCATAGGCTTCGGCCGCGATCGGGTGGAGTGGCAGGTCCGGGGCGCTGTCGCCGCTGGCGAACAGCGTCACATCGTGCCCTTCCGCGACAAGGGTGCGGACAAGCAGCGCCGCGTGCGCTTCCATTCCGCCCATAAAGGGCTCGGCGATGGGATGGCGCAGATGGGCGACCACCGCGACCCGCAATCGGCGTGACATTCATATCCCCTTGCTCGGCGTGAACAGTCCGAGCGAACGAATGCCGCCGACGTTCCGGACACTGTCGATCATCGTCGCATCAAATGCGCCTTCGCCCTTCACGAGCGTGCGGATTGGCAGATCGAAGCGCGGGCCCGCGCGCGGCGCAAGTCGGATTTGCGAGTGCTCTGCCGGCATTGAAGTGTCGGAGGGATGCTTATTACGAAGAGAAACGACGGACGGACTTGAACGTCGTCCCGGATCGGGTGAATGCTGGGTTAGGGACGTGGTTGTCGACGTCTGCGCAGGGAGTAAGGGTTTCGATGAAACGGCCAGGCCTCGTCGAAATCGCCAAGATCGCGGGCGTCTCGGTGTCGACGGTGTCGCGGGCGCTGTCGGATCATTCGCGGGTGTCGAGCGCGACGAAGGCGCGGATCCGTGCGCTTGCGGCCGAGCAGGGCTTTCGGCTGAACCAGACCGCCAGCGCTCTGCGGCGCCAGCGGACGGGCGCGATCGGTGTCGTCATTCCGCTCGGCCACGAAGTCGACCAAAGCCTGTCGGACCCGTTCTTCATGGCGCTGCTCGGCCCGCTGGCGGATGCGCTGGCGGATGCCGGCTACGATCTGCTGCTGTCGCGGGTGATCCCGCGGGGGACCGACTGGCTGGACGACATCGTCCGCTCCGGGCGCGTCGATGGGGTGATCCTGATCGGCCAGTCGAACCAGACGGATGTGATCGAGGCGGTGGCGCGCGGGCCGGAGCCTTTGGTGGTCTGGGGCGCCTCTCGGCAGGGCATGGCGCAGGTTACGGTCGGGACCGACAACCGCGCCGGCGGCGAGATGGCGGCGCGGCACCTCATTTCGATCGGCC
Organism: Sphingomonas floccifaciens; assembly: GCF_042681125.1. Taxonomy (NCBI): domain Bacteria; kingdom Pseudomonadati; phylum Pseudomonadota; class Alphaproteobacteria; order Sphingomonadales; family Sphingomonadaceae; genus Sphingomonas; species Sphingomonas floccifaciens. The sequence continues at coordinate 212,046 of NZ_JBHUFC010000001.1, forward strand.
GCCGCCGCCTGGCCTTTCTCGGTGACCCGAGCGTTCCCGAATTCGCCGACCGCTACGCCGGTTTCCACGGCGTGGTCGCTGCGGCGCCCGGCGTCGAGGAAACGGTGTTGCCGCTCCACCTGACCGAGGGGGATGCCTATAGCGAGACCGCGCGGTTCCTGTCCGCCAACGTCTCGCCCGACGGCATCTTCGCCGCGTCCGACGTCGTCGCAATGAGCGCGATGCGCGCGGTCGCCGACCGTGGTCTGAGCGTCCCGCACGACGTCGCGGTGATCGGCTTCGACGACATCGGCCTCGCCGCGCATGTCGTCCCGCCGCTGACCACGATCCGCCAGGACGTGCGCCGCGGCGCGCGGCTGCTGGTCAAGATATTGCTCAGCCGGATCGAGGGTGGGGCGGCAGAGTCGGTGACGATGCGGCCCGAACTGATCCTGCGCGCGTCAGCCTGAGACGACCGCCACGCTCGCGCGCCGGCCGGCGGCGACCCGGAGCGTCGCAATCGATGCGCACAGCATCAGCCCACCCGCCAGCATCAGCACGTTGCGCGGATCGCCGCCCAGCAGCGGGCGATAGATCAGCGGCATGATCAGCGTCTCGATCATCATCGGGATGACGATGAACATGTTGAAGATGCCCATGTAGATGCCGGTCCGCTCCGGCGGGATCGATCCGGCAAGCATGATGTACGGATTGCCCATCAGGCTCGCCCAGCCGATGCCGATGCCGATCATCGGCACGAACAGCGCGAGCCGGCTGTCCGCCCACGGCAGCGCGAGCATCGCGACACCCGACAGCAGCATGGCGGCGGCATGGACTGACCTTGCCCCGGCTGCCCTGGCGATCGGCACCATCGCGAAGGCGGCGAGGAACGCGATGAAATTATAGAGTGCCCCCGCCTGGCCCGCGACCAAGGTCGCCTGGCGGAAGGCGGGGCTCGCCGCATCCGCGGTGTCGAACAGCGAGCGGCCGATCGCAAAGGCGACATATTGCCAATAGGCGAACATCGCGAACCACTGGAACAGCATGGCGAGCGCGAGTTGGCGCATCGCGAGCGGCATCTCGCGCACCGCATCGGCCAGGTCGGCCAGCGCCGAACGCGCCGACAGCGGGCGCGCGGAGATCGCGGCGGCCTCGCCGGCATCGAGCGGCAGTTCGGGGACGCGGATCACCGACCAGAGGATCGTCGAGATCGACAGCACCGCCCCGATGACGAACGCGATCCGCGTGATCTCCGGAATGCCGTTCGTATCGATCAAATCCGCGCTGATCCCGCCCCAGACGAGCATCGACGGCGCCAGATAGGACAGGGTCTGCGCCAGACCGGTGAAGGCCGACTGCGTCAGGAACCCGGCCGCGCGCTGCGAATCGTCGAGCCGGTCGCTGACATAGGCGCGGTACGGCTCCATCGTCACATTGTTCGCAGCATCCAAAATCCACAGCAGGCTGGCCGCGACCCACAACGCCGGGCTGTACGGCATGGCGAGCAGCCCCAGGCTGCACAGGATCGCGCCGATCAGGAAATAGGGCGTGCGTCGGCCGAAGCGGGTCTGGGTGCGGTCGCTCAAGGCGCCGATGATCGGCTGGACGAGCAGGCCGGTGACCGGGCCGGCGAGCCAGAGCAGCGGCATCGTCGCTTCGTCGGCGCCCAGATAGCTGTAGATCGGCCCCATGTTCGCTTGTTGCAGGCCGAACGAGAATTGCAGGCCGAAGAAGCCGAGGTTCATCTCCGCGATGCGCATCGCCGACAATCGCGGTTTGCCGATCTTCATCCTCGCCTCGTCCTTCTGCCTCAGCCTGTGTCGGCCGTTATTCGCGACTACGTCAACGCGCAAACGTTTGCAATATTACTGTTGCAAACGTTTGCGCAAATGTTATGGCCTCGCAACGAGCCGTTCGAACGGCCCCGTATTTTCCAGGAGAGGACATGATGAAGGCGACTCACTTCCTGCTGGCGACGACCATCCTCGCGGCCCCGGTGCCCGCGATGGCGCAGAGCACGACCGCGACTCCGGCTGCGCAAGCCACCGATCCCGCCGCCCAGCAGGATGCCAACCCGGGCGAAGAGATCGTCGTGACCGCGGTCGCGCAGGGCACCAACCGGCTCGACAGCTCGGTGACGGTCAGCTCGATCAGCGCCGATTCGCTCGTCCAGCTCTCGCCGCGCACCTCGGGTGAACTGCTGCGCAACCTGCCGGGCATCCGCGTCGAGGCTTCGGGCGGCGACGGTAACGCCAACATCTCGGTCCGCGGCCTGCCGGTCGCATCGGGCGGGTCGAAGTTCCTTCAGCTGCAGGAAGACGGGCTGCCGGTTCTCGAATTCGGCGACATCACCTTCGGCAACGCCGACATCTTCCTGCGCGCCGACTTCAATGTCCGCACGGTCGAATCGGTGCGCGGCGGCTCGGCCTCGACCTTCGCGTCGAACTCGCCCGGTGGTGTCATCAACTTCATCAGCAAGACGGGCGAAAAGGCCGGCGGCGCCTTCCAGGTGACGAGCGGCATCGACTATCGCGATTTCCGGACTGACTTCGACTACGGCGGGCGCCTGTCGAACAGCGTGACCTATCACATCGGCGGCTTCTCGCGGATCGGTGACGGCCAGCGCGACGTCGGCTACGACGCGGTGCGTGGCGGGCAGATCAAGGCCAACATCACCAAGACGTTCGCGAGCGGCGGTTATGTCCGCCTGTACGGTAAATACCTGAACGACCGCGCGATCGGCTATCTGCCGAACCCGGTGCTGGTGACCGGCAGCAACGCCGATCCCGACTATCGCAACCTCACCAATTTCTCGATCAACAACGACACGCTGCACAGCCGCTACATCCAGACCGCGCTGACGCTCGACGGTGCCAATCGTCCCGTGCGTCGTTCGATCGGCGACGGTCAGCATCCGGTGGTCGCCGCGATCGGCCTGGAAACCCAGATCCCGGTCGCCGAGGGATGGAACATCGTCGAGCGGTTCCGCTACGCCGATATCTCGGGCGGCTTCACCTCGCCGTTCCCGGCGGGCGCCGATAGTGCGCAGAACGTCGCCAACGCGCTGGGCGGCACCGGCGCGCAGCTGTTCTACGCCAGCGGCCCGAACGGCGGCCAGCGCATCACGACGCCGTCGACGCTCGGCGGTAATGGTCTGCTCGCCAATGTCGTGCTGTTCGACGTCGATCTGAAGAGCCTGAACAACATCACCAACGACATCCGCCTGAACGGCTCGGTCCCGGTCGGCAGCGGCACGATGTCGATCACCGGCGGCCTTTACGCCTCGCGTCAGGATATTCAGACCGACTGGCTGTGGACCTCGTTCGTCCAGACGGTCGAAGGCGGCGGGCGGTCGGCACTGGTCGATGTGCGCACCGCTGCCGGCGTGCCCGTGACGCAGAACGGCGTCCCCGGCTATTCGGCGAGCTTCTTCGGCAATTGCTGCCGTCGCAGCTACGATCTAGACTATACCACGCTCGCGCCGTTCGCGCAGGTCGGCCTCGAAATCGGCCGGGTGAACCTCGACGGCTCGCTGCGCTACGACATGGGCAAGGCGCGTGGCAGCGTGGCGGGGTCGGACCTCGGGTCGGCGTTCGGGTCGGGCATCACCGCGCTCGACATCAACGGCGACGGCACGATCAGCTCGCCCGAGCGGCAGGTTGCGGTCATCCCGTCGCGCCGCTCGCCGGTGAACTATGACTATAACTATCTGTCCTATTCGGCCGGCGTGAACTTCAAGCTGAGCGACGCCAGCGCGCTGTTCGCCCGCTACAGCCGTGGTGGCCGCGCGAACGCCGATCGTCTGACCTTCGGTCCGTCGATCAATCCGACCACCGGCGCGCTGACCGACGCCAGTGCCGCGGTCGACTTCGTCCGCCAGCTGGAGGGCGGGTTCAAGTTCCGCCAGAACGGCCTGTCCTTCTATGCGACCGGCTTCTGGGCACGTACCGAGGAACAGAATTTCGAGGCGACGACCCAGCGCTTCTTCGACCGCAATTACGAGGCGAAGGGCGTCGAGCTGGAAGGCCGCATCGCGCGCGGGGCCTTCAGCCTGTCGGCCGGCGGTACCTATACCGATGCGAAGATCACCCGCGACGTGCTCAACCCCGCAGTCGTCGGTAACCGCCCACGGCGCCAGGCGGAGTTCATCTATCAGGTGACGCCGCAGGTCGATCTCGACACGGTGACGTTCGGCGCCAACCTGATCGGCACCACCGCCAGCTATGCGCAGGACAACAACCAGCTGAAGATGCCGGCCTACAACCAGGTGAATGCCTTCGTGTCGTTCCGCCCGTTCGACGACATCACGGTGACCGTCAACGGCAACAACCTGTTCAATGCCAAGGGCATCACCGAAGTCGAGGAAGGCGCGATCCCGACCAACGGCATCGTCCGCGCCCGTTCGATCACCGGTCGCACGATCTCGGCGGCGCTGCGTGTCGGCTTCTGAGGCCCTGGCGGTGTCCAGCACGATCGACGCCTTCCGCTGGACCCCTGCGCATGTCGCCGCCATCGGCGACGGCGCAGGGGCCGCGGCTCCGCTGATCGAGCGGTTGCCGACTCCGGTCCTGCCCGGGATCGACATCTGGGATCACTGGCCGGTCATCGACCGCAACGGGCGGACGGTCGAATTTCCCGGCGGTCCGTTGGTCGTCGCGCTGACCGCGCCGGTGCTGCCCGATCCCGACGACCGTCACGCGATCGCGCGACTGCGGCTGATGCAGGTGGGGCCGGACGGCTGGCGCGACTTCGGTCATCTGCTGCCTGACGGCTTCGATCCCGGCAGCCGCGAATGGGCGGGAACGGCGGTGCTGGAGCACGACAGGCGCACGCTGTCGCTCTATTACACTTCGGCCGGGGTGCGGGGGGAGGCGAAGCCAAGCTTCCTCCAGCGCCTGTTGCTGACGCGCGGCAGGCTGACCTTCATCGGCGGCGCGGCGCGGGTGGCGGACTGGACGCCGCTCGAAGAGATCGTGACCCCCGACGACATCCTCTACCAGTCGGACATGACCGGGGGCGGCGCGGTCGGCGCGATCAAGGCGTTCCGCGATCCCTTTCCGTACATCGACCCCGATACCGGCCTTGAACACGTCCTGTTCACCGCCTCGCGTGCAGGCTCCGACAGTGCGTGGAACGGCCAGATCGGCATCGCGCGCCGCGAGGCCGAAGGCTGGGTACTGTTGCCGCCGCTGGTCGATGCGGATGGCGTGAACAACGAACTCGAACGCCCGCATATCGTCCGGCACGACGGGCGGCTGCTGCTGTTCTGGTCGACTCAGGCGAAGGTCTTCGCCGATGGCGGGCCGCGCGGACCGACCGGGCTGTATGGCGTGATCGCCGACAGCCTGTACGGACCGTGGCGTCCGCTCAACGGCACCGGGCTGGTGCTCGCCAATCCGGCCGAAGCGCCATTCCAAGCCTATAGCTGGCTGGTGAACGACGACCTGAGCGTGTGGAGCTTCGCCGATCTGGTCGGGTTGGCGAGCCCGCCGGTCGACGTCGCGCAGGCGCGCAGTGCCTTTGCCGGGACGCCGGCACCGGTGGTCTCGCTGGAGGTGGACGGGGACAGGACCCGCGTCATCGGGTGATCTGCGTGCCGGCCGGGCTGCGACGTCCACCTGACGCCGCAGCCCGCACCGCTCAGACCCGCTCTGCGTCGATTCCCGCCGGTATCTCCGCCAGCGGCACAGTCGTCGGTTCTGCCGGGTGCGAGAAGCGCTCGGTCGGCGTGCCCGCGTCCCACAGCGTTGCACCGTTCCCGTTGGCCGAGCAGAGCAGCCAGCGCGCCACGCCGCTGGCGATCCGCGTGGCATAGCTCGCGCCTGCGGGAATGTTCACCGCATCGCCACCGCTCAGCAGATGCGCCTCGCCGTCGATCGTCCATTCGACCGCACCGTCGAGGAGATAGGCGAAGACATGCGTGTCGCCATGGCGCAGCGTCGGCATCGTCGCGCCGCGCCCGCCCTCGATCACGCGCATGTCGACCATCGCATCGCTTTCGGCCGCCGTCAGCACCGCGGTCGAGAGATGCCCGGCCAGGACCGTGCGCCGGCCATAGCCCGCGTCGAGGAAATAGGATGCATGCGCACCCGGCAGCGCGCGGTCGCCGTCGTTCATGTCGGTCGCGGCGACATATTCGCCCTCGACCCGCATGATCCCGAACTTGCCCATCGCCGGACCCATGCGCGAAAAGTCGTAAGGGTGATCGGCGGGCGGCAGCGCGGTCATCCCCCACACTTCGCCGGCGTCGACGAAGAACTCCTCCCAACCGCCCGGCGCGACGATGCCGAAGAACTGGGTGCGCGGCGCGACGCTGCGATAGCTGTGGACGTCGCCGGGGCGGACATAGGCGAAATCGCCGGGCTGGAGGATGCGACTTTGGCCGTCGCACCAGACCTGCAGCCGACCGCGTGTGCAGAACCACGTATCGTGCTCGCGCTCGTGATAGTGGAGGGGGATCGGTCCCTTGTCGAGCGGGGCTTGGCAGACCACCGCGCCGAAGCCGCCCGCGGTCTCCTTCACGCCCGCCAGCGTATGGATCATCTGCCCCGCGACCAATGTGCAGCGGCCTTCGCCCGCCTTCAGGACATAGGGTCGGGCGGTGCCCGGCAGATCGGTCATGGTCGTCATCCTCTCAGGCAAAGGGTACTGCGAGTTGCGCCGCCTTGCAGTCGGCAGTCTTGGGCGGGCACAGGCCCCATTGATCGGTGCGACCCGGCGGCCAGGTCCAGTCGTCCGGCCCGCCGACGCGGTATTCGTCGTCGACCTGCAGCACTTCGGCGGTATGTTCGATCACGAAACCGTGCGGGTCGACGAAGTAGGTGAAGACGTTATCGCCAGGGCCGTGGCGACCCGGGCCCCAGCCGATCGTATGGCCGGCGTCGATCATCCGCCCCGACGCCTTCATCACGCCTTCCCAGCCGGGCAGGTTGAAGGCGACATGGTTCAACGTGTTGACGGGCGCATCGGCGATCACGATCGAGTGATGGTCGCTGTTGGTGCGCACGAAGCCCATCATCTTCGACCGGTCGGTCATGACGAAGCCCAACGCATCGACGAACCAGGCGACGTCACGCATGGTGTCGTCGCTGTTGAAATTGACGTGGGCGAGCCGCTCGGCGCGGTCGGGATCGAAGGGCAGGGGCGGGGCGGGGGCGTCGCCCTGAACGACCCGGATGGTGCGGCCCGCGCGGTCGCGCACCGAAAAGCCGGTGCCGCCGCCGTGTTCGCTCCAGTCGGCCACGCTCGCATCGAGCGTCGCGCTGGCCGTGAGCGCGCGGTCTAGCAGTTCGTCGAGATCGGTCGTTCCGGCCGCGCGAAAGGTCATCGACCGCATGCGCGACGCGGGTGCGCGATGCAGCGCCAGCACGTGGCAGTCGGACCCGGTCGCGCGCAACCAGGCGCTGTCGCCCCGCCGATCGGCCAGCGTCAGGCCCCACACGCGCGTATAGAAATGGACCGCGCCGTCGAGATCGGCGAGCTCCAGATCGACGCTGCGCAGACCCGTGATGGGGAATGCCGGGTCGGGGACACCGGTGATGTCGGCCATGATCCTCTCCCGGCCCGTGATCGGGCATCGCTGCCATAAAGCCGCTCGACCCTATCCAAGTCCAATAATAGCTTTTGGGCGATCCATCGGATAGGGCTATGGACATGCTCGATCCGCGCCTGCTTCGCACCTATGCCGCCGTCTGCCGCGAAGGCTCGATCAGCGGGGCGGCGCGGGCGCTCAACATCTCGCAGCCGTCGGTATCGGTGGCGATCGCGCAGCTGGAGGGCAATCTCGCGTGCACGCTGTTCGAGCGGACGCGCGCGGGCATCGTGCTGACCCCGGCGGGCGCCAAGCTGCGTCGCCGGGCCGAGATGATGGAGACTTTGGTCCGCGAGGCCGAGGCGGAGGTCGCTCGGGCGAGCGAGGGCGTGCGCGGGCCGTTGACGATCGCCGGCACACCGGGCGCGCTGGTCAGCCTGGTGCCGCAGGTGGTCGAGCGGGTCGAGCGCGCCGGGCGGTTCGAACTTAACATCTTGGAACGCGCGGATCACGAAGCGCTCGACCTGCTGCGCAAAGGGGACATTGAGATCGCGCTGGGCACCACCGGCATCGAGACGGCACCGGCCGACGTCGAGGAGACGAGCGTGCTGCAGGATCCCTTCGCGCTGATCGTCGGGCGGGCGCATGATGCGCTCGGCGCCGAAGTGACGCTGGCGGAGGCGGGGCGGTTCGGCTGGGTCATGCCGCATGCGCAGGGCGGATTCCGGCGCCAGATCGAGGCGCTGTTCCTGGGCGGCGAGACGCCGTTGCCGCGCGACGTCATCCGCTCCGATTCGCTGCTGACGACCAAGGCGATCGTCCGCCGCACCGCGCATGTCACCATTCTGCCCCACGGCGTCGTCGCGGCCGAACTGTCGATCGGCGTGCTGCGCGCCGTCCGGCTGCGCGGCGCAAGCTTCCACCGCCGCATCGGCATGCGGACGTTGAAGGGGCGGCCTTTGTCCGATCTGGCGGCGGAATTCTTCGAGGGGCTGCATGCAGTGCGCGCGAAGCATAGCCAATAACTATGCAAGTCGCATAATCGCATATTTTACATTATCGGTGACGCCTGCGCTTATCCCGCACAGCCGCAGCACAAGCGGCGTGGGGAGGATTGGCAGCGCATGGTTACGCGCATAGCGACGACAGGCACCGATGCCGCCACGGTCGACGTGGCGATCGTCGGGTGCGGTCCGGTCGGCGCGCTGGCTGCGAACCTGCTGGCGCTCGAAGGCCTATCGGTCCTCGCGATCGACCGTGAGCCCGCCCCGCACCCCCAGCCGCGTGCGGTTCACCTCGACCATGAGATGATGCGGCTGTTTCAGGCCGTCGGCCTCGACGCCCAACTCGCACCGCTGATGCGTGAGACCGAGGGGCATCTCCACATCGGCGCGGATCACGGCGTCATCCGCTATATGGGCACCGCCGGCCGGCCGAAGCCCTATGGCTGGGCCAACGACTATTTCTTCTGGCAGCCCGAACTTGAGGCGGTCCTTCGCGCGGGCCTCGATCGGTTCGACCGCGCGACGCTGGCGACATCGACCGAATGCACCGCGCTGATCCAGAACGACGATGGCGTCACGCTGACCCTGCGCGATAGCGATGGCGAGCGCATTGTGCGCGCCGGCTGGGTGATCGGCTGTGATGGCGCGCGCAGCTTCGTGCGGCGGGCGCTCGGCATCGCGCTCGACGATCTGCACTTTGACGAGCCGTGGCTGGTGGTCGATGCCGAAGTCGACGCCCCCGTCCGCTTTCCGCCGCTGACCGGCGTGCCGGCGCAGGCCGATCTTCAGCGACTGTCGGTGATGATGTGCGACCCTGCACGCCCCGCGACGATCGTACCGGGACGCGGTAACCATCGCCGCTGGGAATTCATGCTGCTGCCGGGTGAGGGCGATGTGGCGATGATGCAGCCGGCGGCGGTCGCGAGCCTCGTCGCGCCCTATCTGGAAGGCGTCCCGCACCGCATCGTCCGCGCGACGACCTATCGCTTCCACGGGCTGGTCGCGGATCAGTGGCGGGTCGGCCGCGTGCTGCTGGCCGGCGATGCCGCGCATCAGACGCCGCCCTTCTTCGGCCAGGGCATGTGCCATGGCATGCGCGACGTCGCGAACCTCGCCTGGAAGCTGGGGCTGATCGTGCGTGGCGAAGCGAGCGAGCGGCTGCTCGACAGCTATCAGCCCGAACGCGACCCGCATGTCCGCGCGGTCATCGGCGCGGCGGTCCGTGCCGGTCAGTATATCTGCATGCTCGACCCCGCCGCCGCGGCGGCGCGCGATGCCGAGATGCGCGCACGGGCGGCATCGGGGACGAACGAAACGGCGGCCGACCTGATCCCGGCGATCGCGAGCGGCGTGATTCTGGACGGCAGCGCCGGTGCGGGCGAACGCTTCGTCCAGCCGCGGCTGTCGGACGGCCGGCTGCTCGACAGCGCGATCGGCGCCGGCTGGCGACTGTTCACGCGGGGGACGGCGGCGCCCGACGCGCCGGTCGCGCTGCGCGCGATCGATGCGACCACACTCGACGACGGCGGCGCGATCCTCGGCTGGCTGGACGCACGCGGCGCCGACGCCGTTCTGGTTCGCCCCGACAACTACGTCTTCGGCACCGGTGCGCCCGTCGCGCTGGTCGCAGCCCTTGCCGATCGCATCGGCCTTCTTCAATCCGCAGGGGATTTCTCGTGAAACTGCTGAGCTTCCGCCGCCCCGACGGCACCCCCAGCTTCGGCCGCGTCGACGGCGACCGCGTCGTCGATCTGGCGCGTGACGGCGGCCCGACGAGCCTGCGCGCGGCGCTGGCGGCGGGCATGGCCTTCGATGGCACCGGCCCGGTCCATGCGCTGGCCGACGTCGTGCTGCTGCCCGTGATCCCCGATCCGGCGAAGATCCTGTGCGTCGGCCATAATTACGAGACGCACCGCCAGGAAACCGGCCGCGCGAAGGTCGAGCATCCGTCGATCTTCACCCGCTTCGCCGACACGCTGGTCGCCGATGGCCAGCCGATCATCCGCCCGCGCGTGTCGGGCGACCTCGATTACGAAGCCGAGCTGGCGATCGTCATCGGCCGCGGCGGACGCGCGATTTCGGAAGTCGACGCGCTCGATCACGTCGCCGGCTATGCCTGTTTCAACGACGCGAGCGTGCGCGACTGGCAGTGGCACACGACCCAGTTCGCACCAGGCAAGAACTTTCCCGGCACCGGCGCCTTCGGCCCCTATCTGGTCACGCCGGACGAGGCGGGCGACCTGTCGGACGTCCGCGTCGTCTCGCGCCTCAACGGCACCGTCATGCAGGACCAGCCGGTGCGTGACATGATCTTCCCTGTCGCGCGGATCATCGCCTATGTCTCCGCCTTCACGCCGCTGTCGCCCGGCGATGTGATCGCCACCGGCACGCCCGGCGGCGTCGGCGCCAAGCGTCAGCCGCCGGTGTGGATGCAGCCCGGCGACCGCATCGAGATCGACATCGGTCGGATCGGGACGCTCACCAATTTCATCGCACATGAAGAGACGCTCGCCTGACACAAGGCAGCGCGCAGCTAGGAGGAACGGGATGCGCAAGGTAATGACGATGCTGCTGGCGGGGGCCAGCCTGGCCGGTTTCACCGGCACTGCCGGGGCGCAGGTCGCGCAGCCGGTCAGCCCGACCGACACGCCGGCGGCCGCTGCGCAGGAGGCGGATGACACCGGCGCCCCCGGCGACATCATCGTCACCGCGACCCGCCGCGCCTCGCGCCTGCAGGACGTGCCGCTGGCGGTCAACGCGATCTCGGGCGACCAGCTGGTCGAAAGCGGCTTCCAGAGCCTGACCGACATCCAGTACCAGCTGCCCGGCGTGCAGTTCGGCAATTCGCCCAACGACGCCGGCTTCCGCCTGCGCGGCGTCGGGTCGGCAGGTGGCTTCTCGTCGTCGTCGGAACAGAATGTCGGCACGGTGGTCGATGGCGTCGTCGTTCCCTTCGGCAACCCGGTGCAGAGCCTGGGCGACCTGGAGCGTGTCGAAGTGCTGAAGGGTCCGCAGGGCACCCAGTTCGGCAAGAACGCCTCGTCGGGCGTCGTCAGCATCACCACCGCCAAGCCGCGGCTCGGCGAATTTGGCGGCACGGTCAACGCCTCCTATGGCGAACTGAACGATTATAATGTCGGCGCCAGCGTCAACGTGCCGTTGGGCCAGACCGCGGCCATGTCGGTCTATGGCTTCGCGCGCGGCTATGACGGGTTCGTGCGCAACGTCGTGCGGAACGAGGATTGGGGCAAGACCGATGCCTATGGCGGTCGCGCGAAGCTCTATTGGGAACCGAGCAGCGATTTCAGCGCCTATCTGATAGGCGACTGGTCGCGCAGCAAGCAGCTCGGGCCGGGCCAGCTCTGGACGTTCAATCGCCTGCCCAATCCGGTCAGCCCGGTCATCGCCGCGCGCAACGCCAGCGTGACCGCGCTGGGCGTGCGTCCCGGCTTCGATAACGAAGTGTCGGTGGAAAACACCGGCGGCCTGATCGACGAGCGCAACTATGGCGCCTCGCTCGAACTGAACGCCCGGCTGGGCGACTATAATCTGACGTCGATCACCGCCTATCGCCGGCTCGACCTGCGGCCCACGACCTTCGCCATCGACGCATTCCCGCAGGACGTCTTCACGGCGCGCGACAGCGGCAACGATCGCAATTTCCTGTCGCAGGAATTGCGCCTGACCTCGCCGACGGGCGCAACGTTCGAATATGTCGCCGGCGTCTATCTCTCGCGGCTGCGCACCGGGCTCGACGGGTTCTTCAACAGCGCCCAGCTGCGTCCGGCGCTGCCCTTCTCGGCGTCGCCGCAGCTGTCGATCACCGCGGGCCAGACGTCGACGCGGACCAAGTCCGACAGCGCCGCGGCCTTCTTCGATGGCGCGATCCGCGTCAGCGACACATTCCGCATCCTCGCCGGCGGCCGTTACAGCTACGACTGGGTCGATGCGTCGAGCCGGTCGGTGGTCGACCCGCTGTTCCCGTCGGGCGCTGGGCCGAACGGCTTCACCGTGCCCTATACGGCGCGCCCGCTGTCGACCGGCAGCACGAAGCGCGGCGACTGGTCGGGGCGCATCGGCTTCGAGGCGAAGCCGCAGGACGACATCCTGTTTTTCGGCACCGTGGCGCGGGGCTATCTGGGGCCGACGGTCACCTTCTCGGGGCTGACGGGATCGCGGGTGCAGGTCAATCCGCAGACGGTCGTCGACATCACGGTCGGTGCCAAGACCCAGCTGTTCGATCGCCGCCTCACGCTGAACGGCAACATCTTCTACGACATCTACAAAAACCTGCAGACGTCGGTGTTCAACGGGCTGGAATTCCTGACCGAGAATGCCGGCGGGTTCGAGGCTGCGGGCTTCGAGGTGGAGGCGTCGTGGCGTTTCAGCCGGATGTTCTCGGTCAACGCGGCCTATACCTATTCGGACACTTATTTCACCGATTACGTGACCGCGTGCCCGGACACGTCGGCGTCGACGACCATCGTGTGCAACCTGCCCGGCAACCAGTTCCAGGCGCGCGGGCTGCCGCTGTCGGGGGCGCCGAAGCATAGTGTCCAGGCGGGTGCGAACCTCGACATTCCGCTGTCGGATTCGCTGAAGCTCGACGGGTCGGCAACCTATTACTACCGTAGCGAAGTGACCTATGATCCCGGCGAACTCTATGCCCGCCAGCCGGGGTACGACCTGGTCGGTTTGAACATCGGCATCGGCGCACCCGATGGGCGCTGGCGGGTGGGCGCGTTCGCGCGCAACCTGTTCGACACCAAGTTCCAGTCGGCGGTTATCGTGCTGCCGTTCACGACGCCGGGCGGCGTGGTCAACTGGAACACGCGCGATGGACGCCGGACGCTGGGCGTCCAGCTGTCGGGCCGCTTCTGATGCGCGGGGCGTGGATGGCGGGGATGGCGCTTGCGTGCCTGCCCGCCATCGCCTCCGCCCAGAGCTGTCCGCCGTTGCGCTGGACGACGCTGGGCACGGCGGGCGGCCCGGTGCCGACGATCGATCGTGCGGAGCCGTCGAACCTGCTCCAGGCGGGGAAAGAGGCGATCCTGGTCGATACCGGCGACGGGACGGTCAACCAGCTGGCGAAGCAGCGCCTGACGCTCGCTGCGGTGCGGACGGTCATCCTCAGCCACCATCATCTCGACCACACGGGCGGGCTGGCCGCAGTCATCGGATTGCGCTGGATGAACGGCTTTCCGGGCGTCCTGACCCTCTATGGACCGCCGGGCACGCGCGCGCTGGTCGACGGCATTGTCGCGTCGATGGCGCCGCCCGCGCGGATCGGCTTCGGTCTGGGCAAGGCGCCGCCGCCCCCCGCGGGGTCGGTGCGTGTGGTCGAGGTCGGCGACGGTGCGCGCTTCACCATCGACGCGCTGGAGGTCGTGGCGGCGGCCAACAGCCACTTCGACCATGACGGCGGCGGCGCGTCGGCGGTGTCGCTGTCCTATCGCTTCACGCTCGGTGGCCGGGTCATCACCTACACCGGCGACACCGGCCCGAGCCCGGCGGTGACAAAGCTGGCCAAGGGCAGCGACATGCTGGTCAGCGAAGTCATCGACCTCGACCGATTGCTCGCGGGCATCCGTCGGCAGCGTCCGGACATGGATGCGGAGACGGCCGCCGGCATGACGCAGCATCTGCGCACGCACCACCTGTTGCCCGCGGACATCGGCGCGATTGCCGCCACGGCGGGCGTGAAGCGCGTGGTGCTGACCCACTTCGCGATCCCCGGGCCGCTCAGCGAGTCGGAAGCGACGCTGCGCAGCGGCATCGCCACGCGCTACGCCGGCCCGGTCGACCTGGCCCGCGACGGCGCAGCGTTCGACGTGGGATGCGCGCGCCCATGATCCAGCCGCCGGCCGAGCGCGACGCCATCGCCGCGATGGGCACCGTACTCGGGCCCGACGTGCTGGCGCGTGTGCAGTCGCTCTACCGTGCCGAGCAGGACGGTTTCGCCGCGACCCAGCCGGTTGCGGTCGCCGATGCCGCCTATGGCCCGCATGAGCGCCAGCGGCTCGATCTCTATACCCCCGCTGCTCCGGCCGCGCCGGTGCTGTTGTGGGTCCACGGCGGTGGCTTCGTTCGCGGCGAGAAGGCGAGCGACGCACATCCCTACAACGCGCACGTCGGACGTTGGGCGGCGCGTAACTGGCTGGTCGGTGCGGTGATGAACTATCGCCTGCTGCCCGACGCGCGCTGGCCATCGGGCGGGGAGGACGTCGCCGCCGCGGTCGACTGGCTGACCGCGAACGTCGCGGCGTCGGGCGGCGATCCGGCGCGCATCGTCGTCGCGGGAACCTCGGCCGGCGCGGTGCATGTCGCGACCGCCCTGCAATGTCGCCTGCTGCCATCCACCGTGCGCGGCGCGGTGCTGCTGTCGGGCCTCTACGGTGCAATGGCGCCCGAAGATCGCGACGTGCCCTATCTCGGCGAGACGAGCCCGCTCGATCCGGCGCGGATCGCCGCCGCCACGGGCGTGCCGATGCTGCTCGCCTGTGCCGAGCACGACCCCGCGCGCTTCCAGACGGAGACGCTGGCGCTGGCCGGCGCGGTGCAGGCGGCCAGCGGGCGACTGCCGCGGCTGTCGGTCGTTGCCGGGCACAATCACTTCAGCCTCGCCTGCCACCTGGGCGGCAACGACACGCGGCTGGCGAACGACATCCTCGATTTCGTGGAGACGATGACATGACGATCGATCGACGCGCGATTCTCGCCGGTGGTCTCGCCGCAGGCGCGGCGATGACGCTGCCCGGCGCGGCGCCGGCCGCGACCGGTGGCAGCTTTCACAAGGGCTTCCTCTGGGGCGCCTCGACCGCAGCGCATCAGATCGAGGGCAACAACACCGCGTCCGACCTCTGGCTGCTCGAACACGTCAAGCCGACCGTGTTCGCCGAGCCGTCGGGCGACGCCTGCAACAGCTTCGCCCTCTGGCCGACCGACATGGATCTGGTGAAGTCGCTGGGTCTGACCGCCTATCGCTTCAGCCTGGAATGGGCGCGGATCGAGCCTGAGCCCGGCGAATTCTCTATGGCGATGCTCGATCATTACAAGGCGATGATCGACGGTGCGCGTCAGCGCGGCCTGCACCCCGTGGTCACCTTCAACCACTTCACCGCGCCCCGCTGGTTCGCCGCGCAGGGCGGCTGGACGTCGGACGCCGCGCCGGGGCTGTTCGCGCGATATTGCGCGCGGGCAGCGAAGCATCTGGCGGCCGGGATCGGCCATGCGGTGACCCTGAACGAGCCGCAACTGCTCCACATCCTGAAATGGGGCGGGCTGCCGCCGCAGGTCTGGGCGATCCAGAAGGCGACGCTCGACGCCGCGGCGCGCCAGCTGGGCGTGCCCAAATTCTCGTCTGCCAACGTCGCCGACCTCGCCGACCTGCCGGCGATGGACCGCAACCTGCTAGCCGGACACCGCGCCGCGCGCGAGGCGATCAAGACCGTGCGCGCGGACCTGCCGGTCGGCGTCAGCATTGCGGTCGAGGACGACCAGGCGATCGGATCGGCCCCGCAGCGCGATCGCAAGCGGGCGGAGGCCTATGCGCCGTGGCTGGAAGTCGCGCGCAAGGACGATTTCATCGGCGTGCAGAACTACACCCGCGCCCGCTTCGACGCGAACGGCCCTGTCGCGCCGCCGGCGGCTGCGCCGCGCAGCGACCTCGGTCAGGAATTCTATCCGCCCTCGCTCGGCAATGCGGTGCGCTACGTCCACGCCGAGGCGCGGGTACCGGTGCTGGTGACCGAGCATGGCGTCGGCAGCGCCGACGATCGGCTGCGCCAGCAGCTGATCCCGCAGGCGCTCGCCGGGCTGAAGGCGGCGATGGACGATGGCGTCCCGGTGCTCGGGTACCTGCACTGGAGCCTGCTCGACAACTACGAATGGATCTTCGGCTACAAGCCCAAGTTCGGCCTGTTCGCGGTCGATCGCACGACCTTCAAGCGCACGCCCAAGCCGAGTGCGACCTTGCTCGGCGCGATCGCGCGGAGGAACGCCCTGTGAGAGTTGCGCTCGTCGCCCTGATCGCTCTCGCCGCCGCACCGCTCGGAGCGCAGACGATGCCCAGATTCGCAATCAAGCGAATAGAGGCGCCGCAGGAGGCAGGCGCGATCCTGCTGCCGGTAGCCGCGCCGTCCGACCCGAAGACCCCGCCCGAGAGCTGGGGCCTGCTGGTCGGTGACTTCCCCGATGGTTCGCACATGGAGCAGCGGATCGTTCGCAACGTGACGGCGCCGGCCATCTTCCCGGTTCTGCCGAAGCCCGGGACGGCCACCGGCGCTGCGGTCGTCGTCGCGCCGGGTGGGGCGTTCAAGTCGCTGTCGATCGATCAGGAAGGGTTCGATGTCGCGCGCAAGCTGGCGGATCGCGGCATTGCCGCCTTCGTCCTGAAATATCGCCTCAACCCGACGCCCGTCGACGACAACGAACACCTCGCCGCGGTCGGCCGGGTGTTTGCCGAGACCATCGCCCGCGGCACGCGACCGCAGCTGAAGGAACCGCGCGCCACCGAGGATGCGCTGGCCGCGCTGGCTCTGGTCCGCCGCGACGCCGCCCGCTTCGGCGTCGATCCGGCGCGAGTCGGGATGATCGGCTTTTCCGCCGGTGCCCAGACGGTTCTGAACGCCGCACTGGAAGGGAAGGGGGCCGCCCGCCCTGCCTTCATCGGCTTCATCTACGGACCGATGGACCCGGTGACGGTGCCGGCCGACGCGCCGCCGATGTTCGCGGCGATCGCGTTCGACGATCCGCTGTTCGGGCGCGGTGCGATGGGGGCGGTGGACAGTTGGCGCAAGGCGGGCGTGCGCACCGAGTTCCACGGATACGAACGCGGCGACCACGGCTTCGGCGCAGGCAAGCCGGGCACGACCAGCGTCGGGGTGATCGACGCCTTCCGCCTCTGGCTCGCGACCGACGGCTGGCTGGCGCCGCGCGCGCGATGATGTCGCCGGCCCGATACATCGCCATCGAAAGCGCGGTCAGTGCGGTGATTAACGCGGTGCTGAGCATCGCCTTCACGCTGGCCGTGTTCGGACGGGTGGCGCAGGTGCCGGCGGGCGACCTGATCTTCGACGCCGTGCCACAGACGTTCATGGTGGCGCTGATGGCGACACTGGTTCCGACGCTGCTGACGCGCAAGCGCCTGAAACAGGGGCGCGCGCCGACGATGGCGCGCTTTCCCGTGGCGTTGCCGCGATCGGCGCCGGTGCGTGCCCTGCTTGCCGCGGTGGTGCTGGCGTTGCTCGCCTGGGTCGCCCATCGCATGCTGCTGCCGATCAATGCGAGTTTCGCCTTTTCGAGCGTAGTGATCGCCAAGGCGCTGTACGGTGCCCTGCTCGGGCTGATCGTCACTGCGCTCGCCGTCCGGATCGCGCTCGGCGAAGAATGAGGGGATGACGATGCGAAGGTTGGTCTCCGGGGTCGCGTTGCTGGCGCTGGCCGTTTCCGCGGCAGCCGGTGCGCAGACTGCCGATCCGCTCGCCGAGGGCTTCCGCGATCCGCCCGCCGACGCGCGGCCGCGGACCTGGTGGCACTGGCTGAACGGCAACATCAGCGAGGAGGGGATCACCCGCGATCTGGAATGGATGAAGCGCGTCGGGCTGGGCGGCGTCCAGAATTTCGATGCATCGCTGATGGCACCGCAGATCGTCGAGAAGCGCGTGCCCTACATGTCGCCCGAATGGCAGCGCGCCTTTGCCCATAGCGCACGCACCGCAGACCGACTGGGGCTCGAACTTGCCATCGCCTCGTCCGCAGGCTGGAGCGAGACGGGCGGACCGTGGGTCGCGCCGGCGGACGGCATGAAGAAGCTCGTCTGGTCGGAGGTCGACGTCGATGGCGGCAAGCGGCTGGCGGGGGCGATGCCCCGTCCGCCATCGGTGACCGGCGCCTATGGCAGCGCCCCGTTCAGCGATCCGCTCGCGGCGTTCGAGGGCGGCCACCCACCGGCCAAGCCGCAGGCATCGGGCGACGTGCGCGTCCTCGCCTGGCCGATCCCGGCGAAGGCGCTCGGCCAGCCCAGGGCAACGGCGGCGGGTGCAGCGATCGACGCTGCCGCGCTGGTCGATGCCGACGAGGCGTCGGTCGCCTCGGTCCCGAAGGGCGACGGCACGACCCCGCCGGCGATCGTCTACGACTATGCCGCCCCGGTGACCGTGCAGGCGGCGACCTTCTACATGCCCGACGCACTGCCGCCCTTCGGCGACCCGGCCTATCTGCCGGTGCTGGAGGTCGCGGAGGGTACCGGCTGGCGGCGTCTGGCCGAACTGCCGCTATCGGGCGTGCCGACCACCGTCGCCTTCGCCCCCGTCACGGCGGCGCGCTTCCGCATCGTGCTCGGACCCAACACGGGGCCGAAGCGCCCGCCGCTCGACATGCCGGTGCCGGGTGCGCAGCTGGAGAATATCTTTCCGAGCCCAAAGCCCAGCACGAGCGTGCCCATCGGGACCTTCCGTCTCGATGCCGGGCCGCGGGTCGATCGGTTCGAGGCCAAGGCGGGATTTGCCACGGTCGGCGACTATTATGCGCTCGACGGCCGGGCGCCGGAGGCCGCCGGGGTCGCTCCGGCAAGCGTAATCGATCTCACCGACCGCCTGCGCCCCGACGGCACGCTCGACTGGACCGCACCCAAGGGCAGTCGCTGGCGCGTCGTCCGGCTGGGCTGGTCGCTGATCGGCAAGACCAACCACCCGGCCACACCGGATTCGACCGGGCTGGAGGTCGATAAGATGGATGGCGCCGCGGTGCGCCGCTACCTCGACACCTATCTGGCGCGGTACAAGGCGGCGGCGGGCGAAGGCATGATCGGCGCGCGCGGCGTGCGGGCGCTGCTGACCGACAGTATCGAAGCGGGGCCGGCGAACTGGACCCCCGCGCTGCTCGACCGGTTCAAGGCATTGCGCGGCTATGACCCCACGCCCTGGCTGCCTGCGCTGACCGGCGTGGTGGTCGACAGCCGCGCGCGCAGCGACGCCTTCCTCTACGACTGGCGCCGGACGCTGGCCGATCTCGTCGCGAGCGAACATTATGGGACCGTCGCCAGGGTCGCGCATGATGCGGGTCTGACGGTCTATGGCGAGGCGCTGGAGGACCAGCGGCCGCAGCTGGGCGACGACATGGCGATGCGCGCCCATGCCGATGTGCCGATGGCGGCGATGTGGACGTTCCGCAAGGACGGTGCCCCGCGCCCGACGCTGATCGGAGACGCGCTGGGGGCCGCGTCGATCGCGCATGTCGCGGGCAAGCGCTATGTCGCGGCGGAGAGTTTCACCTCCTTCGGCGCGCCCTGGGCGTTCGCGCCGGCCGATCTGAAGCGCGTCGCCGATCTGGAATTCGCGCTCGGCATCAACCGGCCGGTCATCCACACCTCGGTCCACAATCCGGTCGAGAGCAAGGCGCCGGGCCTGAGCCTTGCGGTGTTCGGACAATATTTCAATCGCTTCGACAGCTGGGCCGAAATGGCGCGGCCGTGGGTCGATTATCTCGCGCGCACCGGCTTCCTGCTTCAGCAGGGTCGCCACGTCGCCGACGTCGCCTGGTTCTATGGCGAGGAAGCGCCGCTGACCGCGATCTTCGGCCGCGCGGTTCCTGCCGACCTGCCCACTCGGCACGGCTTCGACATGGTCAATGCCGCGATCCTCGCCGAGCTGAAGGTCGACGGGCGGGAGCTGGCGACGCCGGGCGGTGCCCGCTACCGCGCGCTGTATCTGGGCGGCAGCAGCGCGCGGATGACCCTGCCGACGCTGCGCCGCGTCGTGGCGATCGCCGAGGCCGGTATCCCGGTGATCGGCGCGGCGCCGACCGGCTCGCCCGCACTCGGCGACGATGTGCCAGAGTATCGCGCTCTGGTCGCACGGTTGCAGCCGAAGCTCGCGCCGATCGCCGGTGGCGACATCGATGCCGCGCTGGTCGGGGCAGGGATCACGCCCGACCTGACCGTGACGGGCGGTGCAACGCCGCTGTTCCAGCATCGTCGCACCGATGCCGCCGACATCTATTTCCTGTCGAGCCGCAGCCCGCAGGCGGCAAGCGTCGAAGCCCGCTTCCGCGTGGCGCCCGGCCGCCGGCCCGAAATCTGGCATGCCGACACCGGCGTGGTCGAGGCGGTATCGTATCGCCGCGACGGTGACACGGTCGTCGTACCGCTCGACCTGGCGGCGGAGGACAGCCGCCTCGTCATCTTCCGCGGGACCGGTGCGGCGGATGCGATGACCGCGGCGGCGCAGTCCGAGCGGGTGGTCGCCACGCTCGACAGTGCCTGGTCGGTCTCGCTCCAGCCCGGACGCGGGGCGCCGGAGACGATCACGCTCGATCGTCTCGCGGGACTGGAAACGCAGGCCGATCCGGCGGTACGCTATTTCTCGGGCATCGCGACCTATCGTCGCACCATCGACCTGCCGAAGACCGCTGCGGCCGAGCGGCTGTCGCTCGACCTGGGGCAAGTCGGTGACGTCGCGGAAGTGCGGGTGAACGGCCGCGTCGTCGGTCAATCCTGGCATGCCCCCTGGCGCGTCGCGCTCGGCGATGCGCTGCGCCCAGGCCGCAACACGATCGAGGTGCGCGTCGCCAACCTCTGGGTCAATCGTCTGATCGGCGATGCCCAGCCCGGCGCGACGAAGGTCACCTGGACGTCGCTGCCGACCTATCGCCCCGACGCTCCGCTGCGTCCCTCCGGCCTGATCGGGCCGGTTCGCATCCTCGCCACGTCGGCGAAGTGACGAGGGGGCGCGTAGAGGCTGTCGGGCCATAGCGAACGGCACACTGGGAAGCGCGTTCGTTCCACCGAAGCGCTTTTCCAAACCCTCGATCGTTATACTCGTCATTCTTTGAACGGTCTGGCTTGCAAGTCATTGGAACGACAGTAGCTTGCAGCGGATCGGTACCTTGCCGCGAGTGACCGGCCCAAGCGCGCATCGCCGCTCTTTGCGAAATTGCGCCGATGCTTCGGAACGACCGGCGGAGTTGCTCGCTCTCAGCGCGTGAGCGCCCGACGTCCGCGGAGAAATCGAATGACCGAGAACAAATCTGCCACGCTGTATCGCATGGTGCTGCCCGACCACACCTGCCCCTTCGGCGTCCGCGCCAAGCAGCTCCTCGAGACCGCCGGGTTCGAGGTCGACGACCAAATCCTGCGGTCTCGCGAAGAGGTCGAAGCTTTCAAGGAGGAGCAAGGCGTCGAGACCACGCCCCAAATCTTCATCGATGGCGAGCGGATCGGCGGGAGCGACGATCTCGAACGCTATCTGGAAACGGCTTGATCGCCGATCCGACCGTGAGCGTTACAGTACGCAACTCGGGCATTGCCGGCGCGGCGGTGACGATTGTCGGGGCGGCAGATTGCGCCGGGTCGAGGGGTCAGTAGGGTAGTGCGGATGACGACGACCGCACAAGCGCCGCTGTGGCAGCCCTATTGCGGCGCTGCCCCCGATCCGGCGCATTGGTTGGCGCATTGGAACTGGGACCCGGTGCTGCTGGCCGTTCTGGCGGGCATGCTGGGTGTCGGTTTCGTCATGGCGCGCGCGCGGGCGTGGAGCCAGCTCGGTGTCGCGGCGACGATGCTTGTCTTGTTCGTGAGCCCGCTCTGCGCGCTGGGTTCGGCGCTGTTCGTCGCACGATCGGTCCATCATCTGGCGCTCGTGCTAGTAGTTGCGCCGTTGCTGGTCGCGGCGGTCGGGCAGGCGGCCTTCCCCAAGCTGTCGCTGACCGGGGCGACCGTCATCCAGACCGCGATCTTCTGGCTGTGGCATGTGCCAGCCTTCTATGAGCGCGCCATGTCGGCCGATCTCGTCTTCTGGGCGATGCAGCTGTCGATCACGATCAGCGCCGCGATCTGGTGGACGTCGCTGCGTCGGGCGGGGACAATGGAGGCGGCGGCCGGCGTGCTGGCGCAGATGGTCCAGATGGGCGTGCTCGGGGCGCTGCTGGTGTTCGCCGGCCGCGCCTTCTACGCACCCCATGCCCATACGACGGCGGCCTGGGGGCTGTCGGCGCTTGAGGACCAGCAACTCGCCGGGCTGATGATGTGGGTGGTCGGCGGGGGTGCCTATCTGCTGATCGCGACGGTCGTCCTCTGGCGCGCGCTTGCCCCGTCCGCCGAGCCGCGCTCCGCATGAGCAGGCTTCAGGCGTGGGCGCATCGTTATCGCAAGCGGGGCCGATACACGCCCGTCGGCGTCGCGTTCCACTGGATCATGGCCGCGGTCGTGATCTTTCAGCTCGGTACCGGCTGGTGGATCCAGCGCTATCTGGTCGGCGGCGAGAAGCTTGCGGCCTATGCACTCCATTCGGAGATCGGGCTGACCCTGCTGGCACTGGGTCTGCTGCGGCTGTTGTGGCGGCTGATCGTGCCGGGGCCGATCAACGACGCCGACAAGCCGGGTTTCTCGTCGACGGTCGCCCATGTGACCCACGGCGTCTTCTATGCGCTGTTCACCCTGCTGCCTGTGTCGGGTTGGGCGATGTGGTCGGCGATCCAGCCCGCCCAGCCGCTGTATCTGGCCGGTATCATCCCGATCCCGGCAATGCCGTTCCACGACCTGTCACGCGCGTGGCAGTTCCGCGTGCTCGACTGGGCGATGGACTTGCATGTCGGCGGCGTGATCGTGCTGGCGCTGCTTGTGCCCGCGCATGCGCTGGCTGCGATCAAGCACCATCTGGTCGATCGGGACGACGTGTTCGAGGGCATGTTGCCGGAACTGACCGATCACCGCCACCATCCGCAAGGCCCGCAGCATACGCCGCCACCGCTTGCCGATCCGCAGCCGGGAGCGCGCGGCTGATGCTCGTCATCGCTCCGTCCGCATCGCCATATCGCTTGCCCGACGCCCAGTCGTCGAGCTGGCGCGCGAGATATGCCGCGGGTTGCCCCGCCAGCGGCGGATTGCCCGCGTTCCCGTGGCCGTCGGCGCCATGGCAACTGGCGCACGACGCGATCCTGCGCGCGGGGACACCGTCATGATAAATGCTCGCCGCGTTGCAGGCGGCACTCGCGGCCTTCGCGATGGCGCCGGCATCCCAGGGCAGGGCTGCGTAATAGGCGGTGACCTTTTCGCGCGCCTGTCGGTCGAGGCTACGGGCGATCCGATACATCTGCGGGTTGCGTCGCGCGCCGGAGGCGAAATGTTCGAGCTGGCGCAGGGCATAGCCCTGGTCGAGCCCGGCCAGGCGCGGCGCGAGGTTGCCGTCGCCTTGCCCGCGCGTTCCGTGGCAGGTCGAACAGGCCCCCGCCGCCCCGGCAGCGCTACCGCTGAAGGCGATCGTCTCCCCGGTCGCCTCGAACGGATCGGTCGCGTTCATCGGCGACGAGCAGCCGGAGAGGGCAAGGGCGGCCAGCGCGAGCGGGAAGAGGGGCGAGTGCGTCATCGGTGGAGCCTCCAACCCCGCCGCCGGAGCGCGGGTTCCAAACTAGGTGCGCTGGTCGCCGTTGCCGCGCTGGCCGCGATGACCGCCGCGTGCAAGCCGCCGCCCGCCGCGCGCCATGATTTCGACCCCGCCGCGGTGGAGCGTGGGCGCGAGGTTGTCGCGGCAGCCGGCTGTGCCGCCTGCCACGCCTTCCCTGACATCGCCTGGCCGAAAGGGCGCGCCGGCCCCGACCTGACCCGCTTCGACGGCTATGGTCCGATCGCCGGCGCGCTACCCAACACGCCGGCCAATCTCGCCGCCTTCGTCCGCAACGCGCCCGCGGCCAAGCCCGGCAGCACGATGCCCGCGATGCCCATCACCCGATCCGAGGCGCGCGATGTCGCCGCCTATCTTTATGGTATTTCCGATGACTGATCGCTCGACCGCCTTCGACGCGTGGTGGGGATGGCCGCCGCCCGTGCTCGACCCGGCCGGCCCCTATGCGGAAAGCGTGACCGTGCTCGCCTGGGTGTTGTTCGGCATGGGCGTGGTGGTCACGGCGATCGTCGCCGCCGCGCTCTATGTCGCGCTGGCGGGTCCGGCTCGCCTAAAGGCGAAGCTGGGCGGCGAAAAGATGGTCTGGGTGATGGGCATAGGCTTCCCCGCGGTCGTGCTGACCGGTCTGCTGATCTGGGGCCTGACGCTAACCGCCTCGCTGACCGACCCCGTCCGCGGCGACGAACAGCGCATCCGCGTCACCGGCCATATGTGGTGGTGGGATGTCGAATATCTAGATGCGCAGGGCCGTGTCGTCCTGCGCGACGCCAACGAACTGCATCTGCCGGTCGGGCGACCGGTCGTGCTCGAACTGCGCAGCGTCGATGTCATCCACAGCTTCTGGGTGCCGAACCTGTCGGGCAAGGAGGACATGATCCCCGGCCGCACGAATTTCCTGAAGGTGCAGGCCGACCGGGCGGGTCGCTACGGCGGCATCTGCGCCGAATATTGCGGCGGACCGCATGCGCTGATGGGCTTCGTCGTCGCGGCGCATAACGATGCCGATTATCGGCGACTGCTGGCGGGCGGCGGGTTTGCGACGCCGGCCCGCATCGATCCGCAGGCTGTGCCCGGGCGGATGCCGGCGATCAGGCGCGCAACGGCGGCTACCGCGTCGGGCGCACCCGATGGGCAGGCGCTGTTCATGGCGAACGGCTGTGCGGCCTGTCACCGGGTCGCAGGGACGGCGGCTAACGGGTTGTCGGGGCCGGACCTGACGCATCTGTCGCGCCGCCTGTCGCTGGGCGCGGGCATCCTCCCGAACAATCGCGGCACGCTGCAAGGCTGGATCGCCGACAGCCAGGCGTTGAAGCCGGGCAACCGCATGCCGAGCTACGACATGCTCTCGGCACGGGAGGTCGCCGCTATCGCCGCCTGGCTGGACACGCCGCGATGAGCGAGACCGGGTTCGACCACGCGCTGTACGACCGCTTCCCGACGCAAGGCCCCCGGCCCGACGGCGAGTTAGAGGAGCTGGAACGCATCTGGTGTGCGCCCAGGGGGTGGCAGCTGCTGACCGCGGTCAACAACAACTACATCGGCATCTATTACATCGGGACGGCCTTCCTGTTCTTCGTGCTCGCCGGCGTCCTGTCGCTCGGCATGCGCGTGCAGCTCGCCGCGCCGTTGATGACGTTCCTGCCGGTCGACACCTACAACCAGTTCTTCACCATGCACGGCACGGTGATGATGTTCCTGTTCGCGGTGCCGATGGTCGAGGCGATCGGCGTGCTGTTGCTACCGCAGATGCTGGCGGCGCGCGACCTGCCGTTCCCCCGGCTGTCGGCGTACGCGTTCTGGGCCTATTTCGTCGGCGGGCTGCTGTTCTTCTGTTCGCTGTTCGTGGGGCTGGCCCCCGATGGCGGTTGGTTCATGTATCCGCCGCTCACCAGCATCGCCTTCAGCCCCGGTATCAACACCGACTTCTGGCTGCTGGGCATCGGCTTCATCGAGATTTCGGCGATCGCCGGCGCGATCGAGATCATCGTCGGCGTGCTGCGCACCCGCGCGCCGGGCATGACGCTCAGCCGCATGCCGGTCTTTGCCTGGGCCATGCTGGTCTTCGCGGTGATGATCGTCGTCGCTTTCCCGAGCGTCATCCTCGGCACATTGCTCCTCGAACTGGAACGCGCCTTCAACTGGCCATTCTTCGACCCCACGCGCGGCGGCGACCCGATGCTGTGGCAGCATCTGTTCTGGTTCTTCGGCCACCCCGAGGTCTACATCATCTTCCTGCCAGCCGCCGGCCTGATGAGCATGATGGTGGCGACGATCGCGCGCACCGAACTCGTCGGCTATCGCCTGAACGTCCTCGCGATCATCGCGACCGGCTTCATCAGCTTCGGCGTGTGGGCGCACCATATGTTCGCAACCGGCATGCCGCGCGTTTCCACTGGCTATTTCAGCGCCGCCAGCATGGCGGTCAGCCTGCCTGCTGGCATCCAGGTCTTCTGCTGGATCGCGACGCTGGCGAACGGAAAAATCCGCTGGTCGGTCCCGGCGCTGTTCGTGATCGGCGGGCTGCTGGTGTTCGTCATGGGTGGCCTGACCGGCGTCATGGTCGGCATGGTCCCGTTCGACTGGCAGGCGCATGATTCCTACTTCATCGTCGCGCACCTGCATTATGTGCTGATCGGGGGCATGGTGCTGCCGATGTTCGGCGCCTTCTATTACTGGTTCGGGATGAGCAGTTCGCGTGCCCTGTCCGAACGGGTGGGGCGGTGGGTGTTCTGGCTGATCTTCACCGGTATCCACATCACCTTCCTGCCGATGCACCTGACCGGGCTGATGGGCATGCCGCGGCGGGTCTATACCTATCTGCCCGGGCGCGGGCTCGATCTGCTGAATCTGGTGTCGACTGTCGGCGCCTTCGTGATCGCGATCGGCGTGCTGCTGTTCATCATCGATGCCGCCGCCAAGTTCCGTATGTCGGCGGAGGAGGAGGCAGGCAACGTCTATGGCGGCGGAACGCTCGAATGGTTGCCGACGGGGCTGTATTCCACCCGCTCGATCCCGATCGTTCATAGCCGCGAGCCTTTGTGGGACGACCCCGACCTTGCCCGGCGGGTGGAGGAGGGGCGCTACTTCCTGCCCGGCAGCGCGACCGGGCTGCGCGAGACGCTGATCACCAGCCCGATCAATGCCGAGCCGCAGTACCTGCAGATCATGCCCGGCCCGTCGCCCTGGCCACTGGCGGCGGCGGTCGGGACCGCGCTGCATTTCCTCGCGCTGACCGTGCAGGCCTATGGCTTCTCGCTGTTCTGCGGTGTCGTCGCTATCGCGTGCGTGCTGCGCTGGCTGTGGGAAACCGACCGGCCGTTGAAACACGAACAAGCCGATGTCGGCGGCGGGATCGTCCTGCCGATCGCGATCACCGGGCCGTCGAGCCACGGCTGGTGGGCGCTCAATACGCTGATGGTCGTGATGGGGATGATCGCCTTTATGGCGGTGTTCGGCTATCTCTACCTCTACGGCCTCCGCCCCGATATCTGGATTGCTCCGCCGCCGCTTTGGCAGACGGCGGTGGTGAGCGGGTTGGTGATTGCCGCCTTCCTGCTGGCGAAGGCCTCGCGCGGCCTTCTCGCGCGATCGGAAAAGAACGTCTTTCCGGGGCAGGGGCCGTGGCTGCTCGCCGCTCTGGCAAGTGGCGCGCTGGCGCTGTCGGCCTGGCTGGACTGGTCCGGCTGGCAGGCGGCCGGACTGGCGCCCGATGCCAGCGGGCAAGGTGCCACTGTCTTCGCACTGGTCGCCTTCCAGGGCGTCTGCGCGGCCATCGCGGTCATCATGGGCCTGTATCTCGGCTATCGCAGCGGGCGCGGGCTGGTGTCGGGGCCGGCGAACGTCACGCTCGACATCGTCACGCGCTTCATCGGCTATGTCGCGGTGCAGGGGCTGGCGACATCGCTGGTCTGCCGGCTGTTTCCGGGGGGATGACGATGCCGGGGCCGTATAGCGAGACGACGGACTGGCAAGGGACCGCCTGGGCATTCGCGATCTGGGCGGCGCATTTCTCGCTGCTGTGGGGCGCGAGCAGCGTGTTTCCGGACCAGCCGCCCGCTCGCTGGATCGCGCTGGCCGGGACCTTGGTCGCGATCGGCGGGCTCGCGATCCTGTGGCGCGTGCGGATCAGAGCAAAGGGCGACCCGCGCGACAGCCGCATTCTGACGCTTGCGACCGGCGTATCGGCGCTCGCCGTGCTGTTCGGTGCCCTGCCGGCATTGGTCGGCTGACGCAAGATCGCCACGGACCGAACTGATCTGACGCGAGTTTCCTGCTGTCGAAGGGATAGCAGATGAACGAGGGAACGGGGCGGCCAGACTTGGCGACGGGGGTCACGGCCGCCAAGGTTCCGAGCAGGGACGGGTTGCTGGGGCTGGCGGTGGCCGTCGTCGTGATCGCGGGCCTGTTCCTGGCGAAGGACGTGCTGGTTCCGATCACGCTGGCGGTCCTGCTGTCGTTCGTGCTGTCGCCGATCGTGCTGCTGCTCCGACGCCTGCGCGTGCCGAAGGGGCTGGCGGTCTTCGTGGCTGTGCTGGGGGCGCTGGGCGTGCTGGGCGGGATCGGGTCGCTCGTCGGGCTTCAGGCCGCGTCGCTGTCCGACAAGGTGCCCGGCTATGTCGCGACGGCTCAGGTCAAGGTCGACAACGCGACCCGCATGGTGACGCAGCGCCTGCCGTTCCTCGCACCGAACACCGCGCCGCCGACGATCGCGGCAGACCCCAAAGTGGTCCGCGGTACGCGCAGCCACCCGCTGAACGTCCGCGTCGTCGAAAAGCAGATTCCGGTACTGCAACAGGTCGGCGGCTATCTGGAGCCCGTGGTCGCGCCGTTCGAGACGTTCGTCATCGTGCTGGTCGTCGCCATCTTCATACTGATGCAGAAGGAGGACCTGCGCGACCGCATGATCCGCCTGTTCGGATCGTCCGACCTGCATCGTACCACCGCGGCAATGGACGACGCCGCCGGGCGGTTGAGCCGCTATTTCCTCTCGCAACTCGCGGTCAACGCCAGTTTCGGCCTGACAGTCGGCATCGGGTTGTGGTTGATCGGCCTGCCAGTGCCTGCGCTGTGGGGCATCCTCGCCGGCATCCTGCGGTTCGTGCCCTATATCGGCGCCCTGCTGGGGGCGGCCCTGCCATTGGCGGTCGCGGCCGGGGCTGATCCGGGCTGGACGACGATGCTGATGGTCGCGGGGCTGTTCATCCTGCTCGAGCCGCTGATCGGCTATGTCATCGAACCGTTGCTCTACGGCCATTCGACGGGCCTATCGCCGCTGTCGGTCGTGCTGGCGGCGGTGTTCTGGACCTGGATCTGGGGACCGGTCGGACTGGTCCTGTCGATGCCGTTGACATTGCTGCTGGTGGTGCTGGGCCGGCACATCCCGAGCCTTGAGTTTCTTGATGTGCTGCTCGGCGATCGTCCGGCGCTGACTCCGGTCGAAAGCTTCTACCAGCGGATGCTGGCGGAGGACCCGGACGAGGCGCTGGAACAGGCCGAGAGCCAGCTCGTCGAACGCTCGCTGACGGCCTATTATGACGAGGTCGCGCTGGCCGCGCTCAAGTTGGCCGCCGCCGATGTCGAACGCGGAGCGATCACGCGGGAGCGGGCAGGGCGCGTGGTCGATTCCATGCTGGTCCTGATCGACGAACTGGAAGGGCAGGAGGACACGGCCGTGCCCGCGAGGCGGCGCGATGGGCCACTCCAGCCGCTGTCCGCCGAGGCCGCCGGATTCGAGGAAACCGCGCCACCCTCGCTCCCCACGGTGCCGGCCGGTTGGGAGGGGGACGGACGCGTGCTGTGCATCGCCGGTCGGGGCGTACTGGACGATGCGGTGACGGCAATGCTGGAGCAGTTGCTGTCAAAACGCGGGTTCGGCGTGAACCGCGTTCCGCACGAGGCCGGGTCGCGCGCGAATATCGGACGGCTCGATGCATCGGGCGCCCGGCTGGTGTGCATCTCCTATCTGGAGATCGGCGGATCGCCTTCGCACCTGCGCTATCTGGTCCGCCGTATCCGCGCGCGGGTCGGCGACGTGCCGATCCTCGTCGGCTTGTGGCCCGAGGGAGAGGCCGCGCTGACCGACCGCGAGATCCAGCGGACATTGGGCGCCGACCTCTATGTCGGCACGCTGGGCGCGGCGGTCGAGGCGTGCCTCGATTATGCCGATCGCGAGGTGGATGTCGCCGCCTGACGGACGATCAGGCGGCGTCGATGGGCGGTGGGGCGAGCGGCGAAACCCGCTCGCCCGATCGGGTCACGCCAGCGTGCGAACGCCCGGTTCCCGCGCATAGAAGCGACGGGCGGCGGCGGCGACGAACGCGTCATCCGGCGCGGTCACACCCTCGTCCGCCTCGACCCCGGCCTTGTCGAGCAGGGGTTTGGCGTCCGCGCTCGCGCCGATGGCTTTCAGGTGGCCGAAGGCGTCCATGACGAACTGCACCGCGGCGGCTTCCTTCAGCAGCGCCTTGCAGCCGTCGCTTGACACCACGACCGCCACGGCGTCGAAGATCTGGCTGGGCGTGCCGGCAAGCTGCCCGTCCGCCTTGCGCTTCGATCCGTCCGCCAGCGTCGCGCCACCGACCTTGGGGGCGACCAGGACGGCCTTGCCCTCAGCAGCCTCGACCGCCGACACCAGCGTGTCGATCGCCGTGCCGTCGCTGCCATCGGTGAACAGGATGCCGACGCTGCGCCCCTCCAGCGTGTCCTTCATGTTCTTGTGGATCGACAGCGCGTCGGACGGTGCCATGTCGACCGGCTCGCGGGCGGCCGCCGCCTTTTCCGGCAGGTCGATGCCCAGACCATCCGCGACGCGCTTCGCCAGATCCTCGTCGACGTTGCGCAGATTGGCTACCATACGCGGCGGAACCTGATCGAGCACGCCGACCTTCGACAGTTCGAATACGAAGGACGACGCGATATGCGCCTGTTCGTTTTCGGTCTGCGACCGGTAGAACAGCCGGGCCTGGCTGTAATGATCGGCGAACAGCTCGGCCCGAACGCGCAGCTTGTCGCCATGTTCGTCCGGCCCAGTCGCCGCATTCACGGTGGCGAAGCCGCGCTCGACGCTCTCGCGTGGACCGCCGTCCTCGCCGTGGGCGGCCAGGCTATTCGGCTCGTAGTTGGCGCGGCCCTTGGGAACGTGGGTCTGCATCTTGCCGTCGCGCTGGAAATTCCCGAATGGACAGCGCGGGGCGTTGATCGGGATCTGGTGGAAATTGGTCGTCCCCAGTCGCGAATTCTGCGTGTCGAGATAGCTGAACAGCCGCCCCTGGAGCAGCGGGTCGTTCGAGAAATCGATGCCCGGCACGATGTTGGTCGGCAGGAAGGCGACCTGCTCCGTCTCTGCGAAGAAATTGTCCGGATTGCGGTTGAGCGTCAGCGTGCCGATGATCCGCACGGGCACGTCGTCTTCCGGAATCAGCTTCGTTGCGTCGAGGACGTCATAAGGCTGGGCTTCCGCGAAATCCTGATCGAACACCTGGATGCCCAGATCCCATTGCGGGAAGGCGCCGGTGTCGATCGCTTCCCACAGATCGCGGCGCTGATAGTCGTTGTCGGCAGCCTGGAGCTTGAGCGCCTCGTCCCAGATGGTCGATTGCAGGCCAAGCCGCGGCTTCCAGTGGAATTTGACGAAGCTCGCTTTCCCCTCAGCGTTGACCAGCTTGAAGGTATGGACACCGAAGCCCTCCATCGTCCGGAACGAGCGGGGCAGGGTGCGGTCCGACATCGCCCACATCAGCATGTGGGTCGTCTCGGGCATCAGCGACGCCCAGTCCCAGAAGGTGTCATGCGCGCTGCCCGCCTGCGGATAGGCGCGATCGGCCTCCATCTTCACCGAATGGACAAGGTCGGGAAATTTGATCGCATCCTGAATGAAGAAGACGGGAATGTTGTTGCCGACCAGATCCCAATTGCCCTCGCGAGTGTAGAATTTCACCGCGAAGCCGCGGACGTCGCGCGGAGTGTCGACCGAGCCCGCACCGCCGGCGACCGTCGAGAAACGGACGAAGACTTCGGTCTGCTCACCCTTAGTGAAGACCGCGGCCTTGCTGAGGTCGGAGATGTCGTCGGTCGCCTCGAAGACGCCATGCGCGCCCGATCCGCGGGCGTGGACGATCCGCTCAGGAATACGCTCGTGGTCGAAATGGAAGATCTTCTCGCGAAGGACGAAATCCTCCAGCAACGTCGGCCCGCGCGCACCCGATTTCAGGCTGTTCTGATTGTCGCTGATTGGCATGCCGTGATTGGTGGTCAAGACGGGCGCGTCGCCGGTCGCGCGCTGGTGCGTCTCGCCACCGTTGCCGGTGACTGTGTTGGTATCGCTCATGAAAATCCTTCGGGCGCCATGGTGGACTCACGCGTTGAAACGAAGCACGGCGCGGAAAGCCCCACCTGCGAACGTTTATCGGTGGCATTGATCCCGATCGTCGATGTTGCGGGTTGAAGCTGATCCCGCGAAGCCTGATATGTTGCAGTGCAGCAAAGGTCGGTTTAGACTTCTGCCCTTTAAAGACGGGAGCCGCTATGCGACGGCTAAACGACACGATCACGCGCCTGCGAGCGCATCTGCCTACTGCCGACAGCGCAGGGCCAAACCCGCTATCCCCGCGTCTTCAGCCTTTCGAGACGACGCGACCGAACCCTGGCGATCTGTCCGCCAAGGCGTTCGTGCCGGCCGGTGGGGTGGCCATGCCGTTGGTCGTGGTGCTCCACGGCTGCAAACAGACCGCCGATAGCTATGATGTCGGTTCGGGCTGGTCCGCGGTCGCCGAGCGGAACGGCTTCGCGGTGCTGCTGCCCGAACAGGCGACCGGCAACAATCCCAACCGCTGCTTCAACTGGTTCCAGCCCGGAGAC
The DNA here is from genome assembly GCF_042681125.1 of Sphingomonas floccifaciens. Classification (NCBI taxonomy): domain Bacteria; kingdom Pseudomonadati; phylum Pseudomonadota; class Alphaproteobacteria; order Sphingomonadales; family Sphingomonadaceae; genus Sphingomonas; species Sphingomonas floccifaciens. The sequence goes on from NZ_JBHUFC010000001.1 coordinate 244,814, forward strand.
GTGCGGCGGGGAAGCGGGGAAGCGCTGTCGATCCGCAACATGATCGCCGAGATGGTCGAGCGTCATGCGATCGACCCGGCCCGTGTCTACGTGACCGGCCTGTCGGCGGGCGGGGCGATGGCGTCGGTGATGCTTGCCGCCTATCCGGAGGTGTTCGCCGGCGGCGCGATCATCGCCGGCCTGCCGTTCGGGACGGCCGATACCATTCCGCAGGCGTTCGACCGGATGCGGGGGCATGGCTTGCCCGATGCCGCGCAACTGGGTCGGCTGGTCAGCCGGGCGTCCGATCATGCCGGGCTGTGGCCGACCATCGCGGTCTGGCACGGATCGGCCGACGCCACCGTCTCGCAAGCGAATGCGGAGGCGATCCTCGACCAGTGGCGATCGCTGCACGGCGTCGCGGCGGCGGCTGATCGGCGGGACGTCGTCGACGGCGCGGTGCGGCGGCAGTGGATCGACGCCGGTGGCCGGATATGCCTGGAGGATTACCGCATCGCGGGAATGGGGCATGGAACCCCGCTCACATCGAGCGGTACCGGCGCGTGCGGATCGCCGATGCCCTATATGCTTGACGTCGGGATTTCCTCGACATGGCATATCGCGTCCTCCTGGGGCCTGGTCGATGCGGCGTCGGACGACGGCATTATGGTGCCCGAGCCGATCGCGAGCGATCGCGGATCGTCGTCGCCGCCTGGGCTGCACATGGTCGATGTCCAAGCGACGATCGAGCGAGCCTTACGCTCGGCCGGCCTGATGCGATGACGGCGATCACGAATATCGAAACATTGGGTTGGGCGAGCGGACCTGGTCTGATAGGGGGCCTGTCCCAAGGCCGCACTTCGCCGCTTGAAAAAGGGTATGAGTAATGGCGCGGTTCACGGCACCTGACTTCAACGACCGCGCGGCGGCAGCGGCGAAAGCGAAGCAGAAGGCGCTCGAACTTCTGCGCAACAAGCCGCCGCTCGATCCCGCGATCGTCGCAGAGCGCCAGGCGGCACAGGCGGCGCGCGACGCCGCGGCGCAGGAAAAGCGGCAGGCCAAGGCTGCGGCCGCCGAGGCGCTGGCAGCTGAGAAGGCGGCGCGAAAGCTCGCTGAAGCGGCTGCTGCCGAAGCCGAGGCGCAGCGGGCCGTTCCGACCGAAGCGGAGCGGAAGGCCGAACGTGACGCACGCTACGCCGCGCGCAAGGCGCGGAAGCGCTGAGATTCGTCGCCGCGCAGGCTGATCCTGCGGCGGCGCTTTGCTCCATGCATCGACCCGCGTTTCGGCGAACCATCCGCGCTGCGCCTCGATCGCCAAGACCTGGGAATTTCCATGACCGATTTTGAAGCCGCTCCTCTGCGGCGGCGTCACGCGCGCATTGCGCCGACCAGTCTGACACAGTCGTCGGCTGACCGATCATGCTGACATCCGACCTGGCGCCGACAGCGCTCGATACGCCGCTTGTTCCGGTGTCGTCACCAGAGGTCGTCTGCGTCGATACCGCGGCCATCCCGGGCGGTGGCGTGTTGCGCCTGTTGCGCTGCGGCTCGTCCTTCTCGATCCAGTTCGGCGACGACGAATTGATGGGAAGCGATGCCTATGGTTCGGAACAGGCGCTGGCGGACCTGGCGATCGAGCGGTTGGGGGACCGGCACGACCGCATCCTGATCGGTGGTCTCGGCATGGGCTTCACCCTGAAGGCCGCGCTGTCCCGTCTTCCGAACAGCTCGGCCGTCGTCGTCGCCGAACTGGTGCCGACGGTTGTGAGCTGGGCGAAGGCGGAACTCGCGCACCTCTATGGGACCGCGCTCGACGATCCGCGCCTGAGGCTCGACATCCGTGACGTGCACGACGTGATCGCGGAAGCCGACGGCAGCTTCGATGCGATCCTGCTCGACGTCGATAACGGACCCGACGGGTTCATCCGCCCCGCGAACGACCGGCTGTATTGCAACTGGGGCCTCCGCGACGCCCGTTGCGCCCTGCGGCCGGGCGGCGTGCTCGCGGTCTGGTCCGCCTATCGCGACGACGCCTTCCACGCGCGTCTCGAAAGCGCAGGCTTCACGGTCGAGGAAGTGTCGGTCGCCGACGAAGTGAGCGACGATCGGGCGCCCTATACGATCTGGCTGGCGACCCGGCCTGCAAACGCCGACTGATCGCCCCATCTTTGGGATAGCGGGCAGGAAAGCGACAGCTTTGGGTTGTGATCGTCCGGCCGTGCCGCCACCGTGGCGCGCATGACGGGAAAGCTGGCGAAGTCCGAAGACTATGCGCGGGGGCAGCGGGACGGGCTGCGCCTCGCGCTGTCGATCCTGCTTGCGGAAGAAGCCAAGTGGGAGGCGATACTGGGCGAGAGCCCGTCATGGCGCACCAACGCGATCCGATCGGTGCGTCACAAGGCGTATCAAATCGCCCGAAAGCGCGTCCAGACCGCCCTCAACCGCCTGCTCCCCAAGGACGAGGCCGCCTTGCCCAACGATATCGCTGAGATGATCGAGCAGGCGGGGCTGTAGCCGGGCGACGGCTCGGGTTGATCGGCTCACGCGGACCGTGGCGGCTCCAACATCTCGGCGATTTTTCCGGCTAGCGCATCCATCGCGAACGGCTTTGTGATCATCGCCATGTTCGTGCCGAGGAAGCCCGCGCGGATTGCGGCGTTTTCGGCATAGCCGGTCAGGAACAGCACGGGCAGGGCGGGGCGGTTCTGACGGGCGATCTCGGCGAGTTGGCGACCGTTCATGCCGGGGAGCCCGACATCGGACACCATGAGGTCGATCGGGCGATCCGAAGCGAGGATCGGGATCGCGTGATCCGCATCCTCCGCCTCGATGGTGGTATAGGACAGTTCCTCCAGCAGGTCGCGAACCAGCAGGCGGACGGACGGATCGTCCTCGACCAGCAGGACGGTCTGCCCACGCCCCTCCGGCACGACATCGGGCCGGGGCGTATCGTCCGTTTCGATCACCTGACCAGCAGGCAGGTAGATCTTCACGCTCGTGCCGACGCCCGGCTGACTGTGGACGCGTACCTGCCCACCCGATTGCCGGGCGAAGCCATAGACCATCGACAGTCCCAGCCCCGTGCCCTGGCCGATCGGCTTGGTCGTGAAGAACGGGTCGAATATCTTTTCGAGCAGTTCGGGCGCCATACCGACGCCGGTATCGGATACCGCGACGACCACGTAGCGGCCGGGTTTCACATCGGGCGTGGCCGCGGAATAGGCGTCATCGAGTTCGACGACGCTGGTCTCGATCGTCAGCTGGCCGCCGTCCGGCATCGCGTCGCGCGCGTTGATGGCCAGATTGAGGATCGCACTTTCGAGCTGGTTCGCATCAGCCACGGCAAATGGCACATCCGGACCAGGCACGATCCTCAGCGAGATATTCTCGCGGATCGTGCGGCGCATCAGATCTTCCAATTCCCCGATCAGCCGGTTGGCATCGATCGATTTGGAATCCAGCGACTGCCGTCGTGAAAAGGCAAGCAGGCGCGCCGTCAGGCCCGCTGCACGATGCGCCGATTTCGACGCCGCATCCATGAAGCGGTCGAGGTCGTCGATCTGCCCCGCCGCAATGCGACGCCTCATGATGTCGAGCGCACCGATGACACCGGTCAGCATATTGTTGAAATCGTGGGCGATACCCCCAGTCAGCTGACCGACCGCCTCCATCTTCTGGCTTTGGCGCAGCGCCGCTTCGGCTTTGGATCGGCTGTCCATTTCGGTCGTAAGCGCTTCGGTCCGTTCCGCAACCCGGGCTTCCAGTTCCTCTTCGGTCTTGCGCCGCTCCGTTACATCCAGGACGAAGACATGGAATCCATCCACTGCGCCGCTGGCGGTCTTGTGCGGGAGGTAGCGGATTTCGGCCTCGCGACGCCGGCCATCGCGATGTGGCCAGGGTATGAAGAGTTGCACCGGCTCGCCGGCGAGCGCAGCCCGCATTCCGGCCTCGCGAACGGCAAAGCCTTCGTCACCGACCACGTCCCGGACACTGCGGCCGACGACATCCTTTGGCGACAGGTAGAACCAGTCCTCATAGGCACGGTTGGCGAAACGATACCGTAGATCGCTGTCTATGAAGCCGATCAGGACAGGCAGGGAATCCGCGACCAGGCGCAGTTCCGCCTCGCTGGCTGCCAAGGCTTCCCGCCCTCTTTCCAGTTCGCTCAGCCGATCGCGCATCTCAAACTGCTTCTGTCGCGACCGCATGGCCGACGCGATGGCGCTGGTGAGGGACGCCGAACCGATCGGTCGTTCCAGCACGATCGCGTTGCCGACGATGCTCGACAGCTTGGCCCGCACAGCTTCGTCGGCGCGCGTCGAGCCCGTGCGACGCACCGAAAGGATCACGAAGGGAATGTCCGACCAGGCTGGTTGCGCATCGAGTCTGGCACGAAGCGCCGCCATGTCGACGCGAAACGCCTCCTCGGTGACAAGGACGACGCCAACGCTGGCATCGATAGCCGAAGCCAGTTGCGCCAGATCGGCGAAGACCTGCGCATCATATCCCTGTCCGGCCAGCAACATCCTCAGGCTTTCGGCATCGCGTCCGAACGGGGCGCAAATGATGACCCGGTGGCCTTCGGGCGCAGTACGGTGTCCCAAGTCAGCGATCTTCCATCAATGGTCCGCGATCGCCCGTATACTCCGGCGTTCCGGTCAACACGCCACGGAAGGCCGTAAGCGGCTGACCGACACGTACGCCTGCCGAATCGATCCGGAATTCGCGAATGGCATCCTCGTGCTGGCCTGCGCGATTCTTGATCACGGAAATGGCCTTCCGAATGCGACCGTCCGCCTCGAAGAAGCGCAGCATGATCACCGCGTCGGCCACGTAGGAAATGTTCAGATCGCCCGACATCGATCCCATCAGCCCCTGTTGCGGGTTGATCAGGAACGTCACCACGCCCTTTTGACTGAGGTAGGACAGCAACTCGTGCATCTGCAGGATCAACTGCTGCTCCTGCGGCATGGCGGCGAGATAGCCGTTGAGGCTGTCGATCGCGATCATGCGCGCGTTACGACCCTCCACCTCGTTGCGCACACGTGCTGCGAACTCGCCGGGTGACAACTCGGCGGGATCGATCTGCTCGACGACTAGACACCCGCTGTCGATGAACTTCTGAAGATCCAGGCCGAATGCCTGTGCGCGCAGCAGTAACGTCCCGATCCGTTCGTCGAACTCGTAGATCGTCGCACATTCGCCTCGTTCGCACGCCGCGTAAAGATACTGGAGGGCGATGGTCGTCTTGCCGGAGCCTGCCGGCCCGGTGATGAGCGTGCTCGTACCCCGCAATGGGCCGCCGTGGGTCAACGCATCGAGCGCCGGGACGCCGCTGGGAACCGGCTCGCCGACATAGTTGGCATGATGATCCGACGCGATCAGGCGCGGGTAGATCTCAAGCCCGCCGTGCTTGATGTTCAAGTCGTGATAACCGGCGATGAAATCGACTCCGCGCAGCTTCTGCACCTGGAGTCGGCGCCGCGCCGCGCCGAATTCGAGCGTCAACCGCTCAAGCGTGATGACGCCGTGACACAGGCTGTGAAGATGGGCGTCCGCACCATTTTGCGATCCGGTCATGTCGTCCACCAGGATCACGGTCGCATCGCGACCGGCGAAGAATTGCTTGAGGGCCAGGATCTGGCGACGATAGCGCAGCGAATCCTGTGCAAGCAGCCGCATCTCGGACAGGCTGTCAAACACGATCCGGGCCGGGTTGCGCCGTTCGACCTCCGCCTCGATCAGCTTGATCGTTTCCCCAAGCTCCATCTCCCACGGATGCAGCACCGATTGTTCGCGACCATCGCCGAACACATCGGCCATCGACGACAGCTCGAATACGGTGAATTCGTCCAGGTCCCAGCCGTGCGAGGCAGCCACGACCGCCAGTTCTTCCCGCGTCTCGGATAGCGTGATGTACAGCGTCTTTTCACCGGCCTCGATGCCGGCGCGCAGGAACTTCAGCGAAAGCGTCGTTTTGCCGGAGCCGGGCGCGCCCTCGACGAGATACAGGCGGTTCGCAGGCAATCCTCCGCGAAGGATGGTGTCAAGGCCTTCGTTGCCGGTGGTGATCTGCCGCGCCGCGGTCATCATAAGCAGGAAAGTCCGTTCGAAGACGGCCTACCGGATGTATGCCGAGACGGCCCGTATGGCGGAAATCCGTCGCCATTTACAGATGGTTGTAAGCAAATTGCCGCCGCCCGATGCATAGTCAGCCATCCGCCGCGCCGCATATCATTCGGGATACGGCAATCTGCCGGGGAAGCGCTTGGCGACTGGCATGCCGACAGTGCGTTGCTTTTGTCCGCGCGCCGTTCTGATCGGCCCGAAAGTGGGGGCCTGCCGCCAAGTGGATGATCGCCATTTCGGCGAGGATAGTGATGGCGTCCCGGCGTTCGAGGATACGCTGGCGCGGATGACGACGCTCATCACGCTCTAGCGAAGCTGGCTGTCCTTGCTGCCACGCCGGTTGATACCGAAGGCACTCGGCCGCTGGTCACGATCGCCCTGGCAGGCGACGCAGGTGCGTACGCCAGGGACCGCCGCGCGGCGGCGTTCGGGAATCGGCTCTCCGCATTCGACGCATTCCTTCGCGCTCGGTCCGGTCGGCATGCGAGAGCGCGCGAACGTCACCGCATCCTTCACCGTGTCGTCGATCTGGTCATGAACCGCGCCGTCGGGCGCCCAGCCGTTTGCCATCCTCTCAACCCTATCAATCACTTGCGACTGATATGGGGATTGCTCGATCGTCGCCAAGACCGGACATCGCCGATCGCTTTCTATCGCCGTCTGCGGTAGTGAGGGCACGGTATGTTCTCTTCCTCTGACATCGACGCGACGCTTTCGTCGGCCGCCGGGCGCAGCGAACACGAGACGCCTGACTTCGTCGTGGTGGACGTCGAGACGTCGTGTTCAAGCGTAAGCAGTATCTGCCAGGTCGGGATCGTCGGGTTCAAGGACGGTGTCGAGCTTTTCGAGTACGAGACCTTGGTCAATCCGCTCGACCGCTTCTCCCCGTTCAATATCCGCATCCATGGGATCACCGGGGACCATGTCGTCGACGCGCCTACCTTCGCCGACATTCATGCGATCGTCGATGGCCATCTCGGCGGGCGGGTCACGGTCGCGCACTCGTTCTTCGACAAGGGCGCGCTGGGTGCGGCCTGTCGCATTCACGATCGACCGGCGATCGAGACGAGGTGGCTCGACAGCGTGCGGGTGGCGAAGCGCGCGTGGCCGGACCTGCCCAGCCATCGGCTGAACGCGCTGACGAAGTATCTCGGCATCCGACACAGGCACCATGACGCATTGAGCGATGCGCGGGCGGCCGGTCTGGTGGTCGTCCGGGCCAGCGAGCACACCGGCATCGACCTGGCCGGCTGGCTCGCGCCGACACGCATGCCGGGCGGGTCGGCGCCGAAACCCGCGCCCGCCGGTCCGCTGAAGGGAGAGCGCGTCGCGATCCTGGGCGCGGCTCGCGATGGAGCGTTGGCTCGGCATCTGGCGGCGGCTGGCGCCCGCGTCGTCGCATCGGTCGGCACGACCACGACGATGCTGGTCGTCTCGCAAGACCAGCCTTTCGGCCGCTTTTTCACCGCGCACGCCGATTACCGGAAGGCGGAGGAAATGCGCAGAGGCGGCGCGGCGATCAATATCCTGACGGAGGATGAGATCCGCCACCGGCTGGCGCCGCTGCCTGCATCCTGAACCTGCTCCCGGCCTCCGGAATCCGTGGGCATCCCGCGATTCTGCGGTCGCCTCACCACGAGCGCCCCGTAGAAGCGGGCGTCGAGGCGGGGGCGGTCGTGCGAAGGGTGCATCACAGCACCTCCCGCTTCGCCAGATGCAGGATCAGAAACACGCTGGCGATCGCGCCGCCGCCCATGCCCAGCATCAGCGCGGTATTCACGGCCCACGGGTCCTTCGCCATCATATTGATCGGCATCTGCCACGGCAGGAACACGCCCTGCCACGCGCCGCTCGCCACCATCGCGAAGAAGGCGCCGGCGATCCCCGTCGCCATCGCCGGCACGAAGCTGACGAAGCGGATCGCCAGCCACAGCTGGATCGCGGTCATCAGCAACGACGAAAAATACATCTTGAGCAGCGTGGTCGCGACGACCGCGAGTTGCAGCGTGCCGGTCGGTGCGATCGCGGGCTTCACCAAGGCCGCGGCTTCGACGGCGGCGACGCCGAGCATGAGCAGGATGACGCTCATCGCTGCCGTCAGCATCGCGGTACACAGCAGCTTGGCGGCATAGGGCATCCACCGCGGCATCGGCAGCGCGCGGAGATGATCCCAGCTCTTCGGCGCATGTTCCATCTGCGCCATCAGCGCGGTGAGCGCGGTGATGGACAGCGGCAGCATGAATGCGGCCCACAGCCCGGTCATGTTCCCCATCCACACGAACCACGGCACCGCCTTGTTCATCCGGACGACGTTGAAGAACAGGAAGACCGCGATGATCGACGGCGCGGCGACCGCGATCATGGCGGCGAGCGAGCGACGCAGTTTCCGGACTTCCACGGCCAGGACGGTTGTGAAGGACGGCGCGGTCATGCCGCCACCTTCAGGTCGGTCGGAACGCTGTCGGCGTAGAGGTGCTCCAGCGTCGTCGACTGCTCGCCGATGCCGGTGAACGGCAATCCGGCGTCGATCAACAGGCGGCTGATCGCGGCTACGCGGTCGGCGACGTCGGTCGCGGGCGTCATCGGCACGACGATGTCGACCCCGTCCAGCGCGGCGGCGAAGGTCGGTGCCAGTCGCGCGACCAGCCGGACGGGCTCGGGCGTTCGTATCCGGATCCGCCGCGCGGCGAGCGCCCGCAGGTCGTCGAGGCGGCCTTCGCGGACCAGTCGGCCGCGATGCATGATGCCGACGTGGCTGGCGCTGTGTTCGATCTCGCTCAGCAAATGGCTGGAAACGAGGACGGTGGCGCCGCTGCGCTCGGGCAGGTCGCGCAGGAAGCTGCGCATCTGGGCGATACCGTCGGGGTCGAGGCCGTTGGTCGGCTCGTCGAGGATCAGCAGCCGCGGCGATCCCAGCATCGCGCGCGCGATCCCCAGCCGCTGGCGCATCCCCAGCGAATAGCCCGCGACCCGCCGATTCCGCGCGTGGTTCATGTCGACGAGCGCAAGCGTGCGGTCGATCTCGCTGACCGGCAGCCCAAGCAGGCGTCGTGTCAGGTCGAGGTTCTCCGCCCCCGTCAGGTTGACGTAAAACCCCTGCGCCTCCAGCAGCGCACCGACCTGCCGCGCGATCGTCTCGCGGTGCGTTGCCACGTCCAGCCCGTCGATCAGCACGCGTCCAGCGGTGGGCGCGATCAGGCCCAGCAGCATCTTCAGCGTCGTGGTCTTCCCCGACCCGTTCGGGCCGACGAAGGCGTAGACCGCACGATCCGGTACCGTCATCGCGACATCCTCCACCGCCAGCGTCTCGCCGAACCGCCGCGTCAGGCCTTCCGTTCGAACCAGCGCCATGTCCACCCCCGAATCTTTAAGTCTTATATAAACTGATCAGAATCGATCTTTAAGTCAAACATAAATTCGCTAAGAGGGGAGCCATGAGATACGCGACCGCCGCCCGCTTCCGGACCGACTGCGCCCGCCTCCGGTTGATCGCGATGGTGACGGCCGGGGGCATCGTCTTCGCGATCGCTCTGTCGTGGCTGGTGCCGCTGCTGCGCGGCAGCCTGACTTTATCGCACCCCATGCTCGCCGCGGACATCGTCCGGCGCATTCCCGATTTCTGCTATGTGTCGGGCATCGTCTTTATGGGGCAGGCGCTGGGGCGACTGGCGAAGGGGCGGCCTTTGCAGGCGACACTCGCGCAGGCGCTGCGGCGGATCGGGTGGATGATCGGCATCGGCAGCGTGCTCGACGTATTCGTGGTGACCAATGTGATCCGCTGGATATTGGGGACGCGCGGCGGCTACGGCATGTTCGACGTCGGCAGCATGACGCTGGCGATCCTAAGCGGCGCGCTGATCATGCTCGGCTACGTGATCGATCAGGCCGTCCGCGTGCAAGGTGAGATGGACGAGATGTTCTGATGCCGGTGCGCATCACCCTCAACGACCTGATCGTCGCTCGCGGCATCAAGGCGCGCGACCTGGCGGCGGAGGTGGGGCTAAGCGAGACGCAACTCTCGCTGTTCCGCTCGGGCAAGGTTCGCGGCATCCGTTTCAGCAGCCTCAACCGCCTGTGCGCGGTACTCGGCTGCAAGCCCGGCGATCTCCTCGACTATGATTTCGACCCCGCCGACCTGATCGGCGAGACCCAGGAGCTTGACTGATCCGATCCTGCGGAGGTTTCGTCGTGCATCGGCCGCTCCGCAAGCGAAGCCTCGAGCCCGGCCTTGGAGGTCAAGGCTATCGGTTCACACTGTAGCCCATTGGCTCGCTCAGCCTTACCTTTCGTTCGGGCGTCCATGTGTCGTTGAATGCGATAACGGCTTGCCCGAACAGCATCACGACCGTCGAGCCGAGCAGGAACCGTCCCATCTCCTCACCCTTGCGCAGCACTATGGTCTGGTCGGCGTAGGTCCATTCCGACGGTCGGTTGGTCCGCTTCGGATTGACCACGCCATGCCATACCGTCGCCATGCTGCCGACGATGGTCGCGCCGACCAGGACCATGACGAACGGGCCGTGCTCAGCCGACTCGAATACGCAGACGACGCGCTCGTTACGCGCAAACAGGTTGGGGACACCGCGTGCCGTGACCGGGTTCACCGAGAAGAGCGTGCCCGGCACGTAGATCATGCGCGTCAGCGTGCCATCGCAGGGCATGTGCAGGCGGTGGTAGTCGCTGGGGGACAGATACAGGTTGGCGAAGCTGCCGTGACGGAACCGCGCGGCCAGGGCGGCATCACCGCCGACGAGCTCCGTCGTCGTGAACCGATGGCCCTTCGCCTGCAGGATATGGTGGTCATCGATCGCGCCGAACTGGCTGATCGCGCCATCGACCGGGCAGACGAAATCGGCATTCGCGATCGGTCGCAGGCCTGGTTTCAGCGGTCGGGTGAAGAAGTCGTTGAAGCTCTTGTAGCTGCGGATGTCGGGATCGGCCGCTTCGCTCATGTCGACGGCATATTTGCCGACGAACCAACGGATCAGCCGTGTCGTCATCGCGCCGCCGCGCGCTCCGGCGATGCGACCGGCGAAGCTGGTCAGGCCCTGCTTGGGCAGCGCATATTGGAGCATCACCTTCAACCGGTCGGACATCGCAAATTCCTGAACCCTCAATGCGGACCCTGTAGTCGATACTTCACGCGCCAGCATTCCTGAAATCAGGACGCTCGTCCGCGAAGTCCCGGCGGCGGTACGCCTTTCGCCTCAGGATCGACGCCGCGGCGTTTGTCGAGCGAGCGCATGATTGGGGTGACGGTCAACCCGTGCAGCAGGATCGACAGCAGCACGATGAGACCGACGATCGCCCACAGGTGCTCCGCATCGTCAACCGGCATATGGTTGATGCCATAGGCGAGGTAATAGATCGTGCCGACGCCGCGGATGCCGAAGAAGGACAGGGTGAGCTTTTCCCCCCGGTCACCCGTCCAGCCGATCAGCCCGACCCAGCCGGCCAGGGGCCGGACGACAAGCAAGACGACGACGGCGACGATTGCGTCCGTCCATGTGATCGGCGCCAGCAGGCCGCTGACCAACGCGCCGCCGAACAGGATCAGCAGCACCATCATGGCCAGCCGCTCGATCTGCTCGGTGATCGCGTGCATCTCGTCCTGGAAATCATGGTCGCGGTGGGCGCTACGGAAGGTGAGGGTGGTTACGAACACCGCGAGAAAGCCATAGACGTGTACGATCTCGGTCAGTCCGTAGGACACGAGCGTCGCTGACAGGGCGATCAGTCCGTCACCCGTGCGCGACAATTTCGTCTCGGCGGGCACGTGGAAGGTCAGCCAGCCGAATAAGCGCCCGACCAGCCAGCCGCCGAGGATGCCGCCGGCGATCTCCCACAGCACCCGGTAGGTCAGCCATTCGGTCAACCACGGCTCGCCCGCGGGCAATGTGGCCGCCAGCAGGATCGCGAGATGCACGAAGGGGAAGGCTGCGCCGTCGTTCAGTCCGGCTTCGGAGGTCAGCCCGAAGCGCACCTCATCCTCGTCGCCTGTCTTGGGCGGCCCGACCTGCACGTCGGCTGCCAGAACCGGATCGGTGGGCGCAAGGCTGGCGCCGAGCAGCAGCGCGACCGCAAGCGGTAGCCCGAGCGCGCCCATGCCCAGTGCCATGATCGCGATGATGCTGAGCGGCATCGTGACCAGCAACAACCGCCACGTGATCGACCAGCGGTGCCACCCGAAGATGCGATCGATTTTCAACCCCGCGCCCATCAGCGCGATGATGACGACGAATTCCGCGAAGCGCTCGGTCACCTCGGGATAGCGATAGGGCAGGGGGCGAAGCGTGACCTGCGGCAGGAGGAAGATCGCAGCCCCGATCCCGATACAGACGATCGGCAGCGACAGCGGCAGGCGCTTGAGAGCGAGCGGCAGCCAGGCGACCAGGGCGATGAGCAACCCGGCGCCCGTCAGTATCAGGATGTAAGGATCGGGGGACAGGCTATCCATCGACGACCAACGTCGGCCGCCCACTTAAGATGCCGATCCCGACCTGACTGTTCGGATCTGCAAAGCGGTTCCGATCGACGCCGCCGCAGCGGGCAGTTTCTCAGCGAGACGCTTCGAAATACAGTGTGACAGACTTCATTTGGGAACGAACTTGTCCACTGCCCGTCCCCGCACTTCGGCTACGTAGATGGCATTTTTGGCATCGACGGCGACCATATGGGCACCGGTAATGCCGGTGAAATGGGCAAGCACGGCGCCGGTTCGTGTATCTAGGACGGTCATTCCTTCAGACCCGGCGGTGCCGTCGGCGACGTAGAGCGTGCCATTGGGGGCGATGGCGAGGCCGTAAGGGGTCGCCGCGTTGGTGATCTGTCCCAGGAAGCGACCTGTCTGGTCGAAGATTTCGACGCGCTTGTTGCCGCGATTGGCGACGTAAAGCCGTCCGCGTCGGTCCATCACGATGCTGTGCGGTGTCATCAACTGTCCGTCACCGCTGCCCTTGGTGCCCCATTTGGCGAGGAAGTGCCCCTTGCGGTCGTAACGGACCACTCGCGTGTTCGTGCTCTCTCCATCCGCAACGAAGATGTCGCCGTTGGGCGCAAAGGCGAGATCGGCAGGACCGTTCAGCGACGTGGTCGAATCATTGTCACCGGCTACTCCGCGCGTGCCGAGCGCCATCAGCGGCTTGCCCTCGGGCGTGAACTTCATCGCCTGGTGCAGCTCACGATCGGTGATCCAGACATCCCCCATGCGGTCGATGCGGATCGCATGCGCTTTGGCGAACGCGCCTTCACCCCAGGTACGCAGCAACTGTCCATTAGGACTGAACACCATCACCTTGGACGGCGTACGTTGCAGTGTATAGATATTGCCCTTCGCGTCGATCGCGACGCCGGTCATTTCTGCCCAGGCCACGCCGGGCGGGAGGCGCGCCCAGTCCGTGACCTTCGTATAGGTTCGTGCGGGATCGGCTTGTGCGACCGGTACCGGCGAAGCGGCCAGCAGCGCGATTGCAGCGATCGCGCGCGTTCCCATCCAAGACATCATCTTTTTCCTCTCCTGTCAGCAACATCGGAACCCGCCGCGACCGCCTTCGCCGAAGCGGGCCGACTGACGATTTCGGACGAATTCGGCTTCACTCATCGGCGTCGCGTCGGCATGCGTCGCACGCATATGCTCGAGATAGGCCGCGTAGTTCGGCACGCCGACCATCAGTCGGCCGCACTCGCCGATGCGGTCCAAGGCTCGGGCGAGCAGACGGTCGCGGGTCATGCCTGTGCCACCGCGGGCCGTCCCGTCGCTTCGCGCGCGGTCCATCCGTCCGCACGCCAAGCGCGCAGGCAGGCGCGGGCGCCATAGGCGGTCATCGCCAGCGTCACCAGGATGAAGAAGATGCACAGCGCAGCGTCGATGCGATCGTTGAACACGATCTTGCGCATCTCTGCCAAGCTCTTCGCCGGAGCGATGATGCGGCCGTCGCCCAGCGCGTCGCCGAAGCGGCGCGCATGCGCGAGAAAGCCGATCGCGGGATCGGGGGAGAGCAGTTTCATCCACGCCGCGGTCAGCGTGCAGACGAACAGCCAAGCCGCCGGACCCGCCGTCACCCAGGCGAAGCGATGGCGCTTCATCTTGAACAACACGACCGTGGCGAAGGTGAGCGCGATGCACGCGAGCATCTGGTTCGACAGAGCGAACAACGGCCACAATGTGTTGACGCCGCCCAGAGGGTCGGTCGCCCCCTGGTAGAGAAAAAATCCCCAGGCTGCCACGCACAGTGCCGTCGCGACGAGGTTGGGACCGAGCGCCGATGTCTTGCGGAAGGCAGGGATGGCGATGCCGATCAGGTCCTGGAGCATGAAGCGGCCGGCGCGCGTGCCGGCATCGACCGCTGTCAGGATGAACAGCGCCTCGAACAGGATGCCGAAATGGTACCAGAAGGACATCATCGCCCGGCCACCGAGGAATTCGGAGAAGATGTGCGCCATCCCGACTGCCAGTGTCGGTGCGCCGCCGGTGCGCGATATGATCGTGACCTCGCCAATGTCCCGCGCGGTGCCGTTCAACAGATCGGGCGTGGCAGGAAACCCCATGGAAGAGACGGCGGCCGCCGCGCTTTGCGCCGTAGTGCCGACGACCGCACCGGGGCTGTTCATCGCGAAGTAGATCGCGGGGTCGAGGATTGAGGCGGCCAGGATGGCCATCAGCGCGACGAACGATTCCATCAGCATCGCGCCGTATCCGACAATCCGCGTATCCTCCTCGTTCGCAATCAGTTTCGGCGTGGTTCCCGAAGAGATCAGCGCGTGGAAGCCGGATACGGCGCCGCAGGCTATGGTGATGAAGAGGAACGGGAAGACCGGTCCGGCCCATACGGGGCCGCCGCCGTGCACGAAGTCGGTGAAGGCGGGCATGCGCAGCTCAGGCTGGACGATGACCACGCCCAGCGCGAGCAGGACGATCGCGCCGATCTTCATGAAGGTGGACAGATAATCGCGGGGCGCCAGCAGCAGCCAGACCGGCAGCACCGACGCGATCGCGCCATAGCCGATCAGCACCCAGCACAGCGTGACCGCGTCGAGGGTGAACACCGAGGCGAGAAACGGACTGGTCGAGACGTAGCGCCCGCCGACGACCGACAGGATCAGCAGGACGAAGCCGAGGATCGAAACCTCGCCGATCCGGCCGGGGCGGAGGAAGCGCATGTAGACGCCCATGACGAGCGCGATGGGGATCGTCGCCGCCACCGTGCTGGCGCCCCACGGACTGTCCGCCAGCGCCTTGACGACGATGAGCGCCAGGACGGCGAGGATGATGATCATGATGACGAAGGTGCCGACCTGCGCGATCAGGCCGGGCACCAGCCCCATTTCCTCACGCACCATCTCGCCCAGCGATCGGCCGCCGCGGCGCATCGACAGCACCAGGATGACGAAATCCTGCACCGCACCCGCGACCACCGCGCCGACGACGATCCACAGGATGCCGGGCAGATAGCCGAGCTGTGCCGCAAGGATCGGCCCGACCAGCGGCCCCGCCCCGGCGATCGCGGCGAAATGGTGCCCGAACAGCACATATCGGTTGGTCGGAACGTAATCGAGCCCGTCGTTCATCGCGACCGCCGGGGTGGGGCGGGCGCCGTCGAGGCCAAGGACGCGGCGTCCGATGAACAGGCTGTAGAAGCGGAAGGCGAGCAGATAGACGCACACCGCCGCGGTCATCAGCCACAGCGCGTTGACACGCTCCCCCTGCGCCTGCGCCAGCATCGCCAGCGATCCGGCACCGGCGACCGCCACCATTGCCCATCCGATCCGCAAGTTTCTCATCTGCAACGCCTCATATCTTCATCGTTCGCGCGAGCCCCGGGAGGAGCTATGGCCGCTTCGGCCAGACGACGCCTTGCACCGCCGGTACCCGGCCGATCCCCTTGAAGACGAAGCGCTGGACACGCTTGCCCTCCCAAGTTTCGGTCGTGAACAGATTACCTTTCGAGTCGGTCGCCATGCTGTGGACGCCGTAGAACTGGCCGGGCTGGCGCCCGCCGTCGCCGAAGCTGGTCAGCAGCTTCAGCGACTGTCGGTCGACCACCTTGATCTGGTTGTTCGTCCCGTCGGCGATGTAGAGAAACCGCTGTGCCGGATCGCGGGAGAAGACGATGTCCCAGACCGATCCCGACCCCTTGGTATTGGTGTCGAAAAAGGCTTCCCGGACGAACGTGCCATCGGGCTTGAAGACCTGCAGGCGATCGTTGCGGCGATCGCAGACATAAACCAGCCGGTCGACCGACATCTGAACGCAGTGCACCGGATTGCGGAAGATCTTCGACGGCGATGCGGCCGGGTCATAGTCGGGTAGCGGCGTATCCACCGGCTTGCTGCCATAGGCGCCCCAGGCGCGCTTCATCTGGCCGGTGGCGGCGTCGAGCACGGCCACCCGCTTGTTGAGGTAGCCATCCGCTACATAGGCCTCGCCCGCCTTGCGATCGATGAAGACCTGCGCGGGCTTGCCGAAGCTCTCGGGATCGTTGCTGTTGCCGGCATAGTCGGCGGTGGCGCCATATTGGCCTTCCCCCTTGGGAGCGCCCGGCTTCTTGCGCGCGCCCTTCTTTCCGACCTGCAT
The DNA here is from genome assembly GCF_042681125.1 of Sphingomonas floccifaciens. Classification (NCBI taxonomy): domain Bacteria; kingdom Pseudomonadati; phylum Pseudomonadota; class Alphaproteobacteria; order Sphingomonadales; family Sphingomonadaceae; genus Sphingomonas; species Sphingomonas floccifaciens. The sequence goes on from NZ_JBHUFC010000001.1 coordinate 261,495, forward strand.
CAGAAACTTGCCGTCGCGGGTGAATTTCAGGATCTGCGAATCGTCGATGCCGTTACCGCCCAGCCAGACATTGCCATCGGCGTCGATGCTGATCTGGTGCATCGCCGTCGGCCATTCATACCCCGCACCCGGTCCGCCCCAGTGGCGCAGCAGATTGCCCTCCTGATCGAATTCCAGCACCGGGGGCGCGACGGCGCAGCAGTTCGCGGTCTTCGAATCGAGCCGGTTCTCGTTCTCGTCGATCGTGGATTTGCCGCGATGGGTGATCCAGACATGATCGTCGGCATCGACCGCGACGCCCACCACCGACCCGAGGATCCAGTGGTTGGGCAACGGTTTGGGCCACATCGGATCGACCTCGAACCGGGGCGCGACGGCCGTGCCGGTCGGTGCCGCGGGCGCGGCCTGCTGGGCGCCGATCGTGGCGGGGATGGCGCCGGTCAGCAGGGCGGCCAACCCCGCACCGAGCGCGAGCCGCGTGTGGCGTAGCGTGCGTGTCGTCATGAAAACTCTCCTGTTCCTGCGGGATGAGGGTGGCGTCAGAAGGACACGCGGACGCCGGCGGTGATGTAGCGGCCGATGACGTCGTAGGCCGCGTTGTAGCTGGAGGCGAAGGACGACGAGACGCCGAACGCGCCGAACGGAATGCGGCGGTCGAACAGGTTCTGCACCGACACGAACAGCTGTTGCTTGCCCGACGTCAGGCCGAGGTCGTAGTTCACGTTCAGGTTCGTGTAGAACACGTGCGGAATACGACCATCGGCGATGTCGACCCCGTCGATCCACGGTGTGTCGACCCCCTGTCGCGCCGGCCCGAGATAGCGTTCCTGGACGAAGACGCCGAGCGGCCCCTTCTTCCAGTCGACCTGAAGCAGCCCGCCCCATTTCGGTGCGCTGGACAGGCCCAGCGCGATCGTCGGTGCCGACCCCGGCGTCACCGATTCGTTCTTCAGCGCATGGTTGGCGACGATGCGATAGCCGAAGACGCCGCCGGCCAGGTCGGTACGGTAGCTCATTTCGAAATCGAGGCCGGCGACCGCCTGCTGGCTGAGGTTCACATAGCCGCGGTTGACGGTCAGCGTGCCGCCGGTGACGGTCAGTTGCGCGCATTGCGCCTGGTTGCCGTCGAAACATTCGCGGATGATGCGTTCTTCGCTGAAGAAGCCGATCGCGTCCTTCACCCGGATCGAATAATAATCGAGCGACGCTTGCAGGCCCGGTACGAACGGCGGCTTGTACACGACGCCGCCGGTCAGCGTCCGCGCCTTTTCGGGGGCGAGGCCGAGGTTGCCACGCAGGAACGTCGTCGTCGGCAGCGTGCCCTGGCCGGGATAGGACACGTTGCCGCTGGTCTTGAGACCGGGGTTGAACAGTTCCTGGAGGTTGGGCGCACGCACGTCGCGCGACAGCGTACCGCGCAGGCGCAAGGCGTCGGTCAGCGCCCAGCTGCCGCCGGCCTTCCACGTCGTGACGCCGCCTGACGTGCTGTAGCGTGCATGGCGGATCGCGCCGTTGAGATCGAGCGAACCGATCGCGCTGTCCTTCAGGACCGGCAGGCCGACCTCGAGATAGGCTTCCTTGATGTCGTAGCGGCCGGAGAAGGGCAGGGGATTGAAGAAGCGGAACGGCCCCTGAACCCCGTTGATCGCGGCCGGCGCACCACGCACCCCGGCGAAATTGTTCGCGGTGGGCGAGATCGCGTCGACGGTCTGGAATGCGCTTTCCTTGCGATATTCGAAGCCTGCCGCGACCGCGATCGGTCCGGCGATCTGGAAGTTGTCGCCGAGATTGCCGCGGATGTTGGCGCTGAAGACCTGCTGGCGAAGCCGGAGGTTCAGGAAGCTGTCGTCGGTGACATAGTCGCTGATCGCCTGGTCGACCGGCTGGACGCCGAACAGGTTGCGCGGCGTGCAGCCCGGATCGAGCCCGGCGAGCGTCGAGCGGCAGACGATCTGGCCGGCGGTGTTGCGCACGGCATCCGCGGCGGCATAGGCGTTGCGCGTCACCGACAGATTGGTGTTCGCCATATACTGGTTGGTCTGGCCGAAGGTGTAGGCGGCGTCGTACTTCCACGTATCGTCGATCGCGCCGCGCAATCCGACTGATGTCCGGTACACGTTGGTGGTCGCGACGTTGTGGACGAGCGGCAATTCGCTTTCCGCGCGACCCAGTTTGAATTCGGTGATGCCGGCCGCGTCCATCCGCGCCGCGATCGCGGCGGGCAGATAGGCGTTGTCGCGGTAGATCGTATATTGCGCGACCGCGGTCGTCGCATAGTTGTAGAATGCCTCCTGATCGGTGTGGCTGCGCGCGTACAGGCCGTCGGCGAAGACCGTCAGCGTGTCGGTGACGTCGAATTCCGCGCGGGCATAGCCGCTCAGGCGCTGCTGGGCGGGAAGCAGGCCGAGGTTCCCCTTCGCGCCGTTCCCGCCGTTGACCCACGCATAGTTGGACGCGCCCGGGCTGCCATAGTCATGGACCGCCGTGCCGCCGCCGGTCAGGAATTCGGTGCCGACCAGCGGCCCGCTGACGATCAGGCCGCCATAGGTCGCCTGGCCGCTGCGCACCTGGCGTGCGTTGAACTGGCGCGGACGGCCGTTGGGGATGACGATGGTCCCCTCGCCATTGTCGAAGAAGTCCCGCCCGGTTTCCTTCAGCGGCCCGATCCCCTTCTGGTCGAAGGCATCGAACCCCAGGACGATGCGGCCTCGGTCACTCGCGAAGGACCGGCCGTAGGCGAAGGATCCGTAGAATTGCCGCGCATCGCCATAGGTCGAAATGCCGCCCTGAAGCTCGGCCTTGAACCCGTCGAGCGTGGTGTCGAGCACGAAATTGACCACCCCGGCCACGGCGTCCGATCCATAGGCTGCCGAAGCGCCGCCGGTGACCACGTCGACCCGGCTGACCAGCCCCTGGGGGATGACGTTGATGTCGACCGAGCCCAGGACGTTGTTGGCGACCATGCGTTGGCCGTTGAGCAACACCAGAGTCCGCGTCGGTCCCAAAGCGCGCAGGTTCAGCAGGTTCTGGCCGATGTTGCGGTTGGCGGCGGTCGGCAGCGAATTCGACGACTTGATGCTGCCGGCGAAGACCGGGAGCTGGTTCAACCCGTCCGCCAGATTGCCCGGTGCTGCCTCGCGCAGCTTTTCCGAACTCGCGACGGTCACCGGGGTGGGGGCGTTGAACCCCGATGCGCCGATCCGGCTGCCCGTGACCACGATGTCGGCGGCCTCGGCATCGCTGACCGCCGGAGTCTGGGGCGCAGCGGGAGCGGGATCGTCCTGCGCGGCGGCCGCCGTCGCCGTGGACGGCGCCTGTTGTGCCTGCGCCGGGAAGGCGCCGGCGACGACCAGAGTGAAAAGCGCGGTGCCCTGCGCGAGGCTCCGGCGGACGCGATCGTGGTACATGATTCCCCTCCTGATGATGTCTTTTGCGTGTGGGTTTGCGTGCGCGGTCATTTGGCGCGCACGAATTTGCGCAGCGATTTGCCGCTGACCTCTGCGACGTACACCGCGCCCGTGCGGTCGACGGTCAGCGCGTGCGAGCCGGTCAGGCCGGGCACATGCGCCAGCATCCGCCCGCTGCGCAGGTCGAGCACCGATATGCTGCCGACCGGCTTGATCCCGTCCGCCACGTAGAGCGTGCCGTCGCGCGTCACGAACAGGCCATAGGGCGTGACGCCGGTGGCGATCTGGCCGCGATATCCGCCGTCACGGTCGAAGATTTCGATGCGCTTGTTCCCGCGGTTCCCGACCAGCAGCCGACCCTGCGTGTCGAAGGTGATGCTGTGCGGCGTCATCAGCTGGCCCGGGCCGTCACCCTTGGTTCCCCAGGATTTCACGAAGGTGCCATCCTTCGAAAACTTGACGATCCGCGTATTGGCGCTCTCGCCATCGGCGACGAATATGTCGCCGTTCGGTGCGACCGCGACGTCGGCCGGGCCGTTGAGCGCGGTGCGCGAGGCGTTGTCGCCGGCCACGCCCCTGGTCCCGAGCGTCATCAGCAGCTTGCCGTCGCGCGTGTATTTGAAGACCTGATGCAGCGCGCGCGACGTGATCCAGACATAGCCGAACCGGTCGATGCGCAGGCCGTGCGATCCCGGCAGGTTGCCGGTGGTCCACTGGCGAAGGAAGCGCCCCTTGGCGTCGAGGACCAGCACGGCGAACGGGGTGCGTTGCAGCGCGTAGATGTCGCCGTTCGCGTCGATGTCGACCGCCATCATGTCCTGCCAGCCGGTGCCCGGCGGCAGCGTCGCCCAGTCGGCGACCTGGGTGTAGGTTCGGGGGAGATTTGCGGGCACGGCCCGCGCCGCGCTGGCAACGGGTGTCGCCGCCTGGTCGGCGTCCTGTGCGTCGAGCGGCGCGGTCAGCGCCATGCCGAGCGCGGCGAGCGGTGCGATCCTGCCCCAAGTCATTCTCATCCAAACCTCCCCTGAATCTTGTCTTTGCTTTCCTGCGTGACCGGGCGCGGCCATCCTTGCAGGTCGAGCGGGGTCGACCGGCGAAGCACCCGTCGCGGGCGACCGAGACCGGCGGTCGCGCCGCCGTCGGTTGATCGCTGCATCCCGCCGGGCAAAGTCATCCCGTGACCGCCGATCCGGGTCGGGATCGACAGCGTGCCGTCTGCGCTGATCAGCGTGTCTGAAAAATCGTCGCCGATTGCTCCGGTGCCATGGTCTGGCGCGGTGGCGACGTCGTGTTGCTAGATGCTGCCCATTCCGGATCCTGCCCCTGTGCTCACCCCTTCATGCGAGGGGCTTCACCAGACAAGACGCAGCGATCCGAGGAATGCGAACATGGCGGCGAGATTTTTTTCGCGTCGTCGAAACGCGCCTACCACTGCTGGCGCCAACCGGCGCTGAAGCGGCGGCCGAGAACGTCGTACAGGGTGAAATTGGTGATCGGCGCGCTGGTGAAGAGCGCGACCGCGGTGCTCGGCGGGGCACGGTCGAACAGGTTGCGCACGCCCAGGAAGACTTCGCCGCGGCCGCCTGACCGCGCCGCCATGCGGTAGCGCAGGGTCACGTCGGTGTAGCCGATCATCGGCACCCTGTTGCTGGCGATGTCGACCCCTTCGACGAAATTGGCGTTGCGCTTGCCGGCGGAGATCAGGCGCTGCTGGACGAAGAGGCCGAGCGTATCGCTGTCATATTGCGCCGACAGCTGGCCGGTCCAGCGCGGCCACGACTGGTTTTGCTCCAGCGCGCCGACCAATCGGGCGTTGCCGGGCGGAAGGCTGGAGTTGGTCGCGGTCAGCAGGTAATTGCCCATCAGCCGCACCGTCAGCTGCCCGCTGCCGACCGCGCGGGCATAGGCGACGTCGGCGTCGACCCCTGACGTGCCGAGCGACGCGATGTTCGATGGCGTGGCGCGGATCGTGAACCCGACCGCGCCCGGCGTGATCTGGCCGATTGCCGTGACCGGCGTGCGCCCGTTGTCGAGGGCGAGCAGGCCGCAATAGTCGCGGTCGCCGGCATAGCAGCCGTCGATGATCTGGTTGTTGGACGGCGTATCGATCGCGCGCGTGATGCGGATCCGGTAATAGTCGATCGCGACCTGCAGGCCGGACGCCCAGGACGGCGCATAGACCCCGCCGACCGTCTCGGTCCGTCCCCGTTCCGGCCGGAGGTCGGGATTGCCGAGGCCGGAGAAGCGGCGGTTGACCACGGTGTAGGTCGGCCCGGAATAGACCGCCGACGTGGCGGGCAGGACCGACAGGCTGGTACTTGTCGCGCCGCCGCCGAACAACTCGAGGGGGTTGGGCGCGCGGATGTCCTGCGAGCTCGTCAGCCGCAGCCGCAAATCGCTATCGACGCGCCAGCTGGCCCCGACCTTCCACGAATAGGTGTCGCCGCTCAGATTGTAGCGCGTCGCACGGCCTGCCAGCGTGACGCTCAGCGCCCTGGCGAACCGCTGGTCCCTCAGCAGCGGGATACCCGCCTCGACATAGGCCTCGGTCGCGATGACGCGACCGGCGAGCGGGGAGGGGTTGTACGACAGGTAACCGCCATAGAAGCCCGGTGTGTTCATCGCCGCCGGGCAGCCGCGCACCGTCGAGCAGTCGACGATCGACGCCGACAGCGCATCGACGTCGCGCCGGACCCGTTCGCTGCGATAGCCGAGCCCGAGCGCGACCGCGATCGGACCGGCCGGCAGTGCCAATTTGGTCCCCAGGTCGCCGCGAAGATTGAGCGCGAGCGCGGTCTGGCCGAACGTCGTATGGCCCTCGTTGCGGCCGGTGACATAGTCGCCCGCCAGGGCACTGACCGCTCCGGGGCCGAAGATGTTCATCGGCACGCAGGACGGATCTCCGCCGGCCAGGTTGGAGCGGCACACGATCCGGCCGGTCGCATCGACGACGGCATCGGCAGCGGCATAGAGGTTGCGGTTGATCGTCGCGATCCGGTCTAGGTTCTGCTGCACGCGGCTCCAGGTCGCGCTGGCATCATAAGCCCAATGCGCGGACAGCCGCCCTTTCGCACCCGCGCCGATCGTCGCGTAACGCGTGTCCCCGATGTTGGTGAGCGGCGGCATGTCCTCCGAAAAGCGGCCGACCGTGAAGCTGTCGAGCGCCGGATTGGCCGCAAACATCGCCACGACCGGCGCCGGCAGGAAGGCATTGTCCCGAAAGATCGTGAACTGGCCGGAGGCAAGATACTGATATTGCGGGAAGGACACATTGTACGAATAGGACCGTCCGTAGGCGGCCTCGGCATAGAGGGTCTGGCCCGTGGCGACGTCGTATTCGCCATGCGCGAACAGGCTGGTCCGCGACGACCGCGGCGTCGTCTGCGCCGTAACGCGACCGCCGTCGCCCCCGCTGGTGCCCTGACCCATCGGCGTCGTCCCGCTGTCGAACGGTATCAGCGTGCCGCCCGGACCGAACTGCAGACCCCGGAGCGACCCGGACGTGATCAGCCCGCCGACGCTGGCATCGGGGTGACGCAGATCGGGCACGACGCGCAATCGCGGCGGCCCGGCGTCCGGATTGACGTAGGCGCCAGTCGCGCGGTCGAACCAGGCCCGACCGTTGGGACGATTGGAATAGCCGACCGGCCCCTCGCCGACATGTTCCGCGCTGGCGATCAATCGCGCGCGCCCGTCGGCGAAATGTCGGCCTGCCGCGATGCTTGCATGGATGCTGCCGTTATCGCCGTAACTCGTGACGCCGCTGTTCAGGTTCGCCCGCAGGCCGGTAAAGCCGGTGTCGAGGATCAGGTTGACGACGCCTGCGACCGCCTCCGATCCGTAACTCGCCGACGCGCCGCCGGTGACGACGTCGATCCGCTTGACCAGCACCTGCGGCAGGATGTTGAGGTCGGTCGAGCCAAGGATGTTGGTTTTGGGCAGGCGGCGCCCGTCGAGCAGGACGAGTGTCCGCGTGGCGCCGAGGTTGCGCATGTTGACCAGATTCTGACCGTTGGTGCCGAGGTCCGCCGACGTGCTGGGTATAGCGTTGCTGACGACCGACCCCCGCACCTGCGGCAGCTGGAAGATCGCGTCGGCGATGTTGTCCGGCGCGCGGTTGCGCAGCTGGCCCTGATCCAGCGACGTGACGGGGGTCGGAGCGTCGAAGCTGCCGCTGCCGAGGCGGGAGCCGGTCACGACGATGTCGGGCGCCGGCACTGGCGCGGGCTTCGGCGATGGCTCTGCGACCGGGCGCGGCGGTGGCAAGGCCGGAGAACGCGCCACGAGGGCATAGGCGCCCGCGGACGTGCGCCGGTAGCCGATGCCCGTGCCGTCGAGCAGCAGGGACAGGGCTTCATCCGCCGAGAAGGTTCCGCGCACCCCGCGCGAGCGCTTTCCGGCGACGAGCGCAGACGGGTAGAGGACCGAGCGCCCGGTCTGTGCGATGAAGCGGGTCACCGCCTCGCCAAGCGGGGATGGGGCGATCCGAACCGTCACCTCGCGGGCTTGCGCAGCTGCCGGGGCCGGCGTCAGGGCAACCAGTGCCGTCGCCGACAGGCCGCGCGCGGCAGCAGAGAGGCAAATGTTCATCATCCTCCCCGACGCACGGCCTGTGTCGCCGCGTCGTCAATCCAACCCTCGCGCCTTATCGGGGCGCGCTCAGCACCATATTGCCAGCGGCGTCCCTGCGCCCCTTCACGCCGAACCCGACCGTCAGCGCCTCGACGAAGGCATCGGTCGCGCCTGCGGCAAAGCCGCCGCTGACCACGATCCGACCGGTCGCCGCGTCGGCGACGGAAAGCTTGGTATCGCTGTAACGGTTCATCTCCGCGACGGCCTGGGACAACGGAACGCGATCGAACGTCACGACGCCGCTTCGCCAGCTGGTGTAGCGTTCCGGATCGGTGACCCTGCTGACCAATGTGCCGTTGGCGGCGGCGACCAGCAGTTGGTTGGGTTGCATCGCGACACCCGCGTCGCCGGCACGTCCGGAATCGACGGTTACCCGGCCCTCGGCCAGCATGACTTCGGTCCGCCCCGGCATCACCCGGATATCGAAGGCGGTCCCGTGCGCCACGACGCGCTGTCCGCCGGCACGAACGACAAAGGGCCTGGTTCGGTCCTTTGCCACCTCGAACCAGGCCTGCCCTTCGTCGAGTGCGAGCAGGCGTTCCGGACCGGCGTAATTCACCCGCACCCGACTTGCGGTGTCGAGCATGACCCGCGATCCGTCGCCCAGCGTCAGGGCGAGCCGCTGGCCGACCGCGGTACGGAACGTCTGTTCGCCCCGCGCCGCGACGGACGGGGCAGCTGCTACATCGCGTGTCGGCTCGAACCATCCCGCCCGGAAGGCGACGAACGGAGTCGCCAGCAGCGCGATCGCCAAGGCGACGCCGGTGGCGGCCTTCATCCGCCGGTCGGCCTGTCGCTTCATCGCCAGCCGGGCGAGGGTCTGATGGCGCAGCGACAGGATTTCGGGCGCATCGGCGAGCGCGCGGATGCCGTCATGGCGCGCCGACACGCGAGCGAAGGCATCGCCGTTGGCTGCATTCGCCTGCTGCCACCGTGCGAACGCGGGATCGTCGTCCACGTCGCCGCCGCCGGACAGGCGGGCGTGCCAGTAAGCGGCCTGCACCGCGGGGTCGGTGTGCTGGTCGTCAGGAATGGCGCCAATCCTCCAACGCCTGCACGATATGCGCGAGCGCCCGCACATAATGTTTTTCCGCCGCGCGCCGCGAGATGCCGATGGCGGCTGCAATGTCGGTCATCCGGCACTCCTCGAAAACGCGAAGGACGAACACGTCGCGCGTCCGCTCGGGCAGTTCCATCAGCGCCGCGCGAAGCCGAACGATTCCTTCCTTACCCTCCAAGACGCGCTGCGGCGTGATATCCGAACCTTCGAGCGAAGTTTCCTGAAATTCGTCGTGCTGATCCGCATGCCGCACCGTGTCCCGCCGCGCCTTGTCACGCAGCACGTTGGACGCGGTGATGAACAGATAATTTTCCGGCAGGGCGATCGTCGTCGGGTCGGGAAGCGCGCTGAGCCGGAGGAACACGTCCTGCACCAGATCGGGAACATCGTGACGGTTGCGGACCCGCCGCTCGAAGAAGCGCGCGAGGGGGGCGGCATACCGCCACGCCAGATCGTCGAGCAAGCGCTCCCGCCGGCCGCCGGTCGCGTTTCGCATCTGTCCGCTCATTGCAGGATCACCGCGCTGAACCTCGCCTCCCCAACCGGTTCGGCCGACCTCTCCAAAGCGACGTCGACGCCACGTTTCCGCGCATGCCTAACCGCTTAGCGTCGGGAATGCAAAAATGGGCCGAAAGCTGTGACTTTGGTGAAACTGCTTTCGAGGATCTACCGTCTGATCGACCCCGCGCCACAGCTAGAGCGGTCGGAAACCGCTCTAAGAGTCTGTTTCAAAGGGATGGATACATAGCCGTGCTCCGGCCTGCGTGGGAGCATGGGTTGATCCAACTTGGCCAAGACCTCGCTGGGCGATCTCGCCATTCGACCGCACGTACATCTTGCTGTGATGCCATCGCCAGTGACGAAATCGCGCATCCGGCTCGTCTGTCGTCGACAGGTGTCACGGCGAACCGCGCCTGCCGCGCTGGACGGAGAAACCCGCGGTGAGTTCGGGGTCACATGCCTGCGGAGACAATGCCGATCTCGAGGCCGCGCAACTCCGCCAGTCCCCGCATCCGGCCGATCAGGGAGTATCCCGGGTTGGTCGACTTCGCGAGATCGTCCATCATCTGGTGACCGTGGTCCGGCCGCATCGGGATGGATCGGCCGGTCGCGGCTTGCAGCGTGCAAATCTCCTTCATCAGTGCGGGCATGTCGGCGTCGCCCGCCAGATGGGCGGCCTCGTGAACGGCGCCGCCGTCCTCGCGTTGCACGGAGCGGAGATGCAGGAAGCCGATGCGTTCTCCGAAGCGGCGGAGGATGGCCGGCAGGTCGTTGTCGCCGCGCGCGCCGAGCGATCCGCTGCAAAAGCACAGGCCGTTGGACTTTGCCGGGACGGCGTCGAACAGGGCCGCCAGATCCGCTTCGGTGCTGACGACGCGCGGGAGGTCGAAGATCGAGAACGGCGGGTCGTCGGGATGGACGACGAGCGTGATCCCGAGGGCGTCGGCATGCGGACAGACCGCGCGCAGGAAATCATGATGGTTTGCGCGCAGGCGATCGGCGTCGATCGTCGAATAGCCCTCGATCTTCTTCAGAAACTGCGGGGAATCGAAACTTTCCTCGCTGCCCGGCAGGCCGGCGATGATGGTGGCCTCAAGCGTCGCGCGCGCATCTGGCCCCATCTCCTCGAAGCGGCGGGTGGCCCGGGCCGCAATCTCGTCCGGATAGCTGTCGGCCGCACCCGGCCGTCGCAGGATATGGATGTCATAGGCCGCCAGGTCGGCCGGATCGAACCGCAAGGCGCGCGCGCCGTCCGGCAGTTCCCACGCCAGATCGGTGCGGGTCCAGTCGAGCAGCGGCATGAAGTTGTAGGTGACGACGTCGATCCCGTGCGCCGCCAGATTGGTCAGGCTGGTACGGTAATTCTCGATCAGCCGGTCCCAGTCCGGTCCGCGGGTCTTGATCCCCTCGGCGACCGGCAGGCTTTCCACGACCGTCCAGTCGAGGCCTGCCGCCGCGATCATGGCCTTGCGCTCGGCGATGCGGTCGGCGGGCCAGATCTCGCCGTTCGGAATGTCGTGGAGCGCGGTGACGATGCCGGTCGCCCCGGCTTGCCGAATCCCCGCCAGCGATACCGGATCGTTCGGGCCGAACCACCGCATCGTCTGCGTCATCATCGTCATGTGCCTGATCCCCGCCCGGTTTCGCAGGCAACTACCGGTCGCCTCTCCGGATCTGACTAGCATCGCTTTAATTGGTCTGACAACACGCTATGACAGGTAAGGACGGTTATCGCGTCGCGTTCATCGCATAGCGCTGTCGCTTGGAGGCGACCGATCGACGGGCCTCCTCGACCGCCAGTTCCTCGGTTGCGAAGAGGAGGTGGTTCATAACCGCGGTCAGATGCGCATGCATCGCGGCACGCGCCGCTGCCGGATCGCGCCGCCGCAGCGCGTCGACGATCGCGGCATGCTCCTCCACGACCGGGCGCACGTTCGCATCACGCGCCTTCTGATGCAGCAGGGCGCATTCCGACGACGTCGAGCGCAGACGCCAGAAATCCTCGATCGTCCGGACGACCCCGGCGTTGCGCGTCGCGACCGCGATCGTCAGGTGGAAATCGCGGTCGGCGTTCTCGGTGACTTCGGGGCGCAGATTCTCGCTGGCGATAGCGGCGACCAGCTCGTCCAGCCTGTCCAACTCGCTCTCTTCGATGTTGACGGCGGCGAGCGCGGCGGCCTCGCCTTCGAACATCAGGCGCGCCTCGGTGAGTTCGAAGGCGGTGATCGCGAACCCCGTGCCTGGCTCGTCGGTGGACAGCGCGACGACATAGGCCCCGGACCCGACCCGCACGTCGATCAATCCCCGGACTTCCAGCGCGATGAGCGCCTCGCGGACCGCGGGGCGGCTTGCACCATATTCGAGCGCCAGTTCCCGCTCGGCCGGCAGGCGGTCGCCGACACGCCAGCGCCCGGCGGCAAGCTCGTCGAGGATGCGCCCGGCAAGTCGCTGATACAGCCGCGTGTCGGACGCCACGGGCGAAACCGCACGTTTTCTGGTGCCGGCCTTGGCGGTGACGGTCTTGATCATGGGACTTACCAATAGGAACGGACGTGTCAGCCTACACGGTCGATATTGCCGGCGAAAGCAGTTCGTCGACGATGGCCTCAGGCAGGCGTGTCTTTCGCCCCCGCGGTCGCCCGGACGCGCGGCTCGCCGTCTTTCAACAGCGAGAAGATGATGATCGTGCCCAGCAGGTCGAACAGCGCCAGACAGACGAACAGCGGATTATAGCCAATGGTGTCGGCCAGCGATCCGATCACCAGCGAGAAGCTGAGCCCGCCGATCCACGCTGCCGATCCCGCCATGCCGGTGACCTTTCCGACCACTTCGGGCTGGAATAGGTCGGCCGACAGGGTGATCAGCGCGCCCGAGAGCATCTGGTGCGCGAAGCCGCCGACGCAGAACAGCGCGATCGCCATGCCCGGGCTGACCGTAAGCCCGATGAGCGCCGGGCCGATCATCAACAGCGAGCCGCTGGCGACGACGATCTTGCGCGACGTGACCAGCGGCACGTCGAAGCGCTTCATCAGCCACGGCGCATAATAGCCCCCGACGATCGAACCAAGGTCGGCCGCAAGGAACGGCAGCCAGGCGAAGGCGGCGACGCCCTTCAGGTCCATGCCCTTCACTTCGACCAGATAAAGCGGGATGAAGAAGTTGAAGGTCTGCCACGCCGGATCGGCGAGGAAGCGGGGGAGGGCGATCGCCCAGAATTGCCGCGTGCGCAGGATCGCGCGGCTGGTCATGCCGGCGGTGGTGTCGACGACCGGGCGGCTGTCGAGGATCAGCGCGCGTTCCTCGTCGGAGATGCGCGGATGCTCCTCCGGCTTGCGGTAGAAGATGTACCAGACCGCGGCGAACAGGAAGCCGACGCCGCCGGTGACCATGAAGGCCGACTGCCAGCCCCACACCGCGATACAGAACACGACGATCGGCGGTGCGATCATCGCGCCGACCGACGATCCGACGTTGAACCAGCCGGTCGCGACCGTGCGTTCGCGCGGCGGGAACCAGTCCGATACCGCCTTCATCCCAGCCGGAATCGCGGCGGCTTCGGTCAGGCCGAGCAGGCCGCGGAACATCGCCAGCGACGGCCAGCCGCCGGCAAAGGCATGCAGGCAGTTTGCGGTGGACCAGCCGATGGCGAACAGCGCGAAGCCGAGCCGGAGCCCCAGGCTGTCGAGCACATAGCCCGCGATCGGCTGCATTACGGTATAGGCCGCCTGGAACGACGCGACGACCCAGCTGTACTGCTGCGTCGACATCGCGAAATTCTGCTTGAGCGTGGGCGCCGCGACCGACAGCGACGAGCGGGCGAGATAGTTGAGGACGGTGCCGATCGTCACGAGGCTGATGATCCACCAGCGAACTCCGAGCCGATTCATGCGTCTTCCTCTCGCCTAATTGGTCAGTCCGATATTCGGTACCCGCCAATCGAGCAAGCGACTTTCGCACAGCCGGCAGAATACAGATGATTAGCCGTCAACGGGTTTCGTGCCCGATACCCTCTGACGAATGCGATCTATCGGTCTGACGCATAGAGGTCATACCAGAAATCCGATCTGGTCAATCCGGCCGCCGCTGGCTACCATCCGGGTCAGAGGAGAGAGACATGACCCGATTCACCCTGTGCCTGCTGGCAGGCGTCAGCCTGTCGATGCCGGCCGTCGCGCAAGGTGTCCGGCCCGCCACCACCTTGGAGAGCGGCTGGACCTTCCATCGCGGTGACGTCCCGCTGGCCGATGCCGAGCGTGGGGCGGGGGGCGAATGGGCGCCGGTCACCGTGCCCCACACCTGGAACCGGGTCGGCTATTATCTTCCAGACCCCGCGAGCCATCTGAACACGGCGGAGACGATCGACAAATATCAGGGCGTCGGCTGGTATCGCTTGCAATTGACCGCGCCGGCGACCGCGCAGGGCAAGCGGATCTGGTTGCAGTTCGATGCCGCGAGCCGGACCGCGGAGGTCTGGCTGAACGGCAAGCGGCTGGGCGCGCACGCCGGCGGTTTCTCGCGCTTCCGCTTCGATGCGACCGCCGCGATGCGGCCGGGGCAGGCGAACACGCTGCTGGTGAAGGTCGACAATACCCAGCCAGCCGTCGCCGCATCGACCGCCGACGTGCTGCCGATCGCCGGCGACTTCTTCGTACATGGCGGGCTCTATCGGCCGGTCAGCATGATCGTCACCGACGCCGTCCACCTCGACATGCTCGATAGCGGCGGAGCGGGCGTTTATGCCGCGACGACGACGCTCGATACCGATCGCGCGACCGTGTCGGTCCGCCTGCGCCCGCGCAACGACGGCACGCGCCGGGCACGGGTGGGCGCGGTCGTCCGGCTGGTCGACGCCGCCGGCGCGACCGTCGCCAGCACGCGCCGCGCGCTGACCCTCGCCCCCGGTGCGGGCAGCGAGGAGCAGGTGACGCTCGACGTCGCTAAGCCGCGACTGTGGAACGGCACCGCCGACCCCTATCTCCATCGGCTGGTCGTCGATCTGGCGACGCCGGCGGGCGTCGTCCTCGACAGCGTGGACCAGGCGTTCGGCATCCGCGAGATGCGCGTTGATCCCGATCGCGGCTTCCTGTTGAACGGCAAGCCGCTGCGGCTGCACGGCGTCGGCTATCACCAGGATCGCGAAGGCAAGGGGTGGGCGATCAGCGCGAAGGATGTCGAGGACGACGTCGCGACGATCCGCGAAATGGGCGCGAACACGATCCGCCTGACGCATTACCAGCATGGCCAGCCGATCCACGATGCCGCCGACCGCGCGGGGCTGATCCTGTGGGACGAAGTGCCCTTGGTGTCGATGTGGACCCTGGGCGAAAGCCTGAGCGCGACGCCGGGCCTGCGCGCCAATGCCCTGCAGCAGATGCGCGAGTTGATCCGCCAGAACTACAACCACGCATCGGTCGCGACCTGGGGCATCGCCAACGAAGTCGACTTCGGCAAGTCGATCCCGTTCTTCATCACCAACCGCGCCGGGATCGCGCCCGATCCCTTCCCGTTGCTGCGCGATTTGCAGGCGCTGGCGAAGGCGGAGGACCCGACGCGGCCGACGGCGCTGGCGACCTGTTGCGAACGCGACATCGGCCCGACGTCGGACGTGCCGATCACCGCGCCGGCCGCCGATCTGGGTGGGGCGAACCGCTATTTCGGCTGGTATTACGGCTCGCCCGACGATCTCGGCCCGCACCTGGACGAGCTGCATGCCAAGCGGCCGCGCCAGCCGCTGTCGCTGACCGAATATGGCGCGGGCGGTGCGACGACGATCCATAGCGACGATGCGCTGGGCGGCGACGTCGACCAGCGCGGGCGCAACCAGCCCGAGGAATATCAGAGCTATGTCCACGAACGCGCCTGGGCGACCCTGGCGACCAAGCCCTATCTGTGGGCGACCTGGCTGTGGAACTCGTTCGATTTCGCGACGACCGTCCGGCGCGAAGGCGATGCGCTGGATATCAACACCAAGGGGCTGGTCAGCTACGACCGCAAGATCCGCAAGGACGCCTATTATTTCTACAAGGCGAACTGGAGCGACGCGCCGACCGTCCACGTCACCGGCCGGCGCTATGTCGATCGCGCCTATCCGGCGGCCGACGTCCGCGTCTACAGCAACGCCGCGGTCACCCGCCTGTTGGTCAACGGCAAGGAGGTCGCCAGCGCGAACGACTGTCCCCAGCGGGTATGCGTGTTCCCGGCCGTCCGCCTGGCTGCCGGCACCAACGTGGTGACCGCGCGTGGCGATGTCGGCGGGCAGGCGGTCGAGGACCGGGTCGAATGGCGGCTCGACCCGGCGCAGGTCGGCGTCTTCCGCATCGACAGCGGCGCATTGGTCGCGCCCGCGGCGAAGGGCGGGCGGTTCGGATCGGACGCCTTCTTCGATGGCGGGACGGACGGCGATATCAACGCCTCCTCGGGCTATGGCAAGCCGCCCGAGCCGAAAGTCGTTGCCGGCACCGCCGACTCCGCGGTGGCGCAGACGTATCGCGAGGGTGCCTTTTCCTATCGCATCCCGACGACGCCGGGCCGCTATGCGGTGACGCTGACGTTCATGGAGCCGTCGCTGGCGGCCGGAGCGCGGCGGTTCGACGTGCTCGCGAACGGCAAGCCGGTCGTCACCAATCTCGATATTGCGGCCGAAACGGGCAAGCCGCTGACCGCACTCGTCAAGCGGGTGGAGGTCGATGTGACGGGTGACATGCTCGACCTGCGCTTCGCCGCGAAGACGGGCAAGCCGATCGTGTCGGCGGTGGAACTGGTGCCACTGCCTGCCACCGCCCGATTGCGCGCCCGGCGCAAGTGACGGGCACGCATAGCGGCCCGCTTGCCGTCTCCGTCATCGGGCTGGGGATGGCGGCGGAGCCGCATGCGCTGGCGCTGCGCGATCTGGTGGAGCGCGTCCGCGTCGTCCATGCCGCGACCCGCAGTGTCGGGCGCGGGCAGGCGTTTGCGGCGCGACACGGCTTTCCGGTGACCGCCGATATCGATGCGGCGATCACCGATCCCGTGGTCGATGCGGTGATCGTACTGACGCCGCCGAACACGCATGCGGTGATTGCCGAGGCGGCGCTGCACGCAGGCAAGCATGTGCTGATCGAAAAGCCGCTCGACGCGTCACTCCCCGCGGCCGAGGGGATCGTGGCGACGGCGGGTCGGTTGGGCCTGCGCGCGGGCGTCGTGCTGCAACATCGCTTCCGCCCCGCAGCGCAGCGGTTGCGCGCGATGATCGACGACGGCGCACTGGGCGCCATCCAGGCGGCGCACCTCCATGTCGCGTGGTGGCGGCCGCAATCCTATTATGACGAGCCCGGCCGCGGCACGCTGGCGCGGGACGGCGGCGGCGTGCTGATGACGCAGGCGATCCACGCGATCGACCTGATGCGTTCGCTGGTCGGACCGATGACCGTCGCACATGCCATGGCCCGGACGACCGCGCTGCACCGGATGGAGGTGGAGGATCATGTCGTCGCCCTGCTGCGGCTGCCGAACGGGGCGCCTGCCAGCATCGTTGCGACGACTGCGGCAGCGCCCGGCTTTCCCGAGACGCTTGACCTGATCGGCACGCGTGCGACCGCGCGGTTGACTGCGGGGCAGCTCGACGTCGCCTATGTCGACGGCCGGCGCGAGCAGGTCGTGGCCGACACGCGCTCCGGCGCCGGTGCCGGGCCGATGGACTTCACGCACGATGCTCACCGCGCGCTGATCGCCGACTTCGCCGATGCGATCCGCGACGACCGCTCGCCACTATGTTCCGCGCACGACGCGCTGGAAACGCAGCGGCTGATAGCGGCGATGCTTGCCGGTTAATCCCTAAGCGCGCCGCCCGCGGGACGGGTTGGCGCGGGCGTGTCGCGGAAGAAGGCGAGGCGTCGTTCGTCCGGCCAGTCGCCGGTCCGCATCGTCTGGCCCAGCTCGACCAGCTTGGGCGCTGCCGGGTCGAAGCGCGGCCAGGCGGTGCCGGGCGTACCGCTCCGGGCGAAGGCGATCAGCGCGTCGGTCATCGTGGCACTGAACGCGCGATCGGCCGGCGTCCACGCCCGCGTCTTCCGATAGAGGTTGAAGCTGTCGAGCGTACCGAGCCAATAGGGGACTTCGGACGTGTGATAGGCGCCCGCCGTCGCCGGATCGAGATCGGGAAAGGTTACTCCGGGGACATAGCTGTGCGGCCGCGCGAACATATAGCTGTAGACGGGGGCCGTCCCGTAGCGCGTCTGGAGGGTCGCCCAGCTCTTCATCGCGCCCACCATCGTCGCGTCGCGGTCGGCCAGGCGCGCCTGCTCGCGTGCCTCCGCATCGGTCGCGGCCGGATAGAGCGTCAGGAACTGCTCCGCGCGCGTGCCGAAGCGTTCGGCGACACGGGCGCGATAGTCGGCCAGATCCTTGACCGGTCCCATCCCGCCCAGGCTCTCGTCGCGGGCAAAGCCCAGCAGCAGCGGCACGTCGTTCTGGCGACGGTCCGCGAACGCCTGTTCGACCGGTGTGGGCAGGACATAGCCGTCCTGGATCGGTCCGACCGATGGGCTGCCGGGCACGCGCGGCACGACCAGCCGGTCGGCGGGCATCAGCCTGAGCGCGGCAAGTGATTTCGCCTTCATCAGATCGAGGAACCGAGCGCCCTCGCGCTCGCCATCGGCCAGCGGCCGCATCGCGCCGGGACCGCCCGATCCGAGCAAGGCGCCGCTCATGCCGACTGCCCGCTGGAACAGTCCGCGGGTGAGCGGGCTCGCCTGCAGCGCGAGTACCGACATGGACCCCGCCGACTGGCCTGCGATGGTGACGTTGTCGGGATCGCCGCCGAAGCGCGCGATATTCGCCTTCACCCATTTCAGCGCGGCGATCTGGTCAAGGAAGGCGTAGTTGCCCGACGTCTTGTGCGGTGACTCGGCCGACAATGCCGGGTGGGCGAGGAAGCCCAGGACGCCGAGCCGGTAGTTCAGGTTGACGAACACCGCCCCGCGCTGCGCGACCTGCTCGCCGGCATAGAGCGGCATCCGCGACGAGCCGATGAAGAAGCCGCCGCCGTGGATGAAGACGACGACCGGCGCCTTGCGCAGTCCCGGTTTCGTCCAGACGTTCAGGTACAGGCAGTCCTCGCTGGTCACGTCGGCGCCGGGATATTGATTGGTCTCACCAGCGCGCAGCGGCTGGATGCATTGCGGCGGCAGGCGGTCGGCGTGATACGTGCCCGTCCAGCGTACGGCGGGCTGGGGATCGCGCCAGCGCAATTCGCGGACCGGCGGCGCCGCATAGGGGATGCCGAGGAAGGCGCTGACCCCGCCCGGCGCCCCGATCCCCTCGATGCGTCCGGCGGCGGTCGTCACGGTCGGTGATCCGGGGTCGGGCGCTGCACTGGCTGCTGCCGCGTAAGCCAGGCCGAGCGTGGCGAGAACGATCGTGATCGCGCGCATGTCTATCCTCTCAAGGTCGGCCGATCATGCATTGGCCTGACCGAAATCACAACGACAACCGACTGGAGTGACAAAACTTTCATGCGCAGCTACCGTTTTCTGCGCGCAGCAAGTCTATAACGCGTTGCAAACAGGGCGATATTTTTAGATATTTGTGCCATTTGTACATACTGATAAAAAATATCTGTTGGACGAATGCGAGGTGATACGGTCTGGTCAAACCAATAATCAACGTCCACGAGGTCGTGGCGCCCGGGAGGGGATCATGATGCGCTTTTCGATGACCCATATGTGCGGCCTGCTGGCAAGCAGCGCGCTCACGATCATGGCCGCGCCGGCCGTCGCGCAGGATACGCCGCGTCAGGCCACTCCGGCCGATGCCGTGACCGCACCGCAGGCCGCGACGGCCGATACCGTAACGGATGGAACGGCCGCCACCGAGCAGGACATCGTCGTCACCGGATCGCGCATCGAGCGCACCGGCTTCGTCGCCCCGACCCCGACCGTCGTCGTGGGGGAAGAGGTCTTTCGCCAGCGTGCGGCCGTCAACGTCGCCGACGTTCTGAACGAAATCCCGTCCTTCCGCCGCACGCAGGCGCCCGAGAGCGGTGGTATCGGTAATGCCGGTGCGAACAATGTCGACCTGCGCGGCCTCGGCCCGACGCGTACGCTGGTCCTGCTCGATCGCATGCGCCTGCCCGCCGTCAACCTGCCGGGTGCCACGATCGCCGGCGCGACCGACCTGAACCTCATCCCCTCCGCGCTGATCGCCCGCGCCGACGTCGTGACCGGGGGTGCGTCGGCGGCCTATGGTTCCGACGCGATCGCCGGCGTCATCAACCTTCAGCTGAACACCGACCTGACCGGCGTTCGCGCCACCGCGCAGTCGGGGATCACCGAGTATAACGACGCCCGCGACATCTTTCTCTCGCTGGCCGGCGGGACGTCGTTCGGCGGCGGACGCGGGCATATCGTGGTCGGCGGCGAATTCAACGACAACGCCGGCACCGGACTGTTCAACACCGATCGCCCGTGGGGGCGCCGCAACGTCAGCACTGTGTCGCTGCCGACCAACCGCGCGGCCGGCCTGCCGGCGAACCTGGTCACCGACAATGTGATCTTCGGCGTGCTCACCACCGGCGGGCTGATCACCCCGACGGCGAGTAGCAACCCGGCGGCGCTGCGCAACCTGCAGTTCGTGGTGGGCAGCAACGGCGCCGTCACCACCGCGCCGTTCGCCGCGGGGCTGTATCAGGGGCAGATCGGCACCAACATGGTCGGGGGCAGCAACGTGTTCCCGTACCAGGTGCTGCGCGGCAAGACGCGGCGCTATAACTTCCTGGGCCACGTCAAATACGATCTGAGCGACACGGTCGTGCTGTGGGCGCGCGGTCTGTATTCCAATGTCGAGACGCAGAACATCTCCGCCCAGATCCGCGCGGCGACCGGTGGTACGACCTCGTTCCTGACCATCGGGCGCGACAACCCCTATCTTCAGGCCGCCCTCACCCCGGCGCAGTTCGCGCTGGTGCCGGCCTCGGGGCTGACGATCGGCTATCTGGGCAACGACTTCGGCCCGCCCGTCCTGAACACGACCAGCAAGACGTATAGCGTCTCGGGCGGCTTGAAGGGCGAATTCGGCGAAGGCTGGCACTGGGACATCACCGGCCAGTATGGCGAGAACGAAAGCCGTCAGGTCACGTCCAACGTTCCGATCACCGCGAACTTCCTGAACGCGATCGCGGCGACCACGCTCAACGGCCAGGTGGTCTGCGCGAACGCCACGGCGCGGGCGGCGGGATGTCAGCCGATCAACATCCTCGGCCGCGCCAGCTACTCGCCGGAGGCCTATGCCTATGCCTTCGGCACCTCGAACGCGCTGGCCAACACCTCGCTGACGGAAATCGCCGCGAATTTGAACGGCGAGCCCTTCGCGCTGTGGGCCGGGCCGGTGTCGGTCGGTATCGGCGGCGAATATCGTCGCGAGACGTTCGTGACGACCGTCGACGCGTTAAGCCAGGCGGGGTCGTTCATGGCGCGCGCGCCGCGCAACTTCGCGCCGGCGGCTCAGTCGGTGAAGGAAGCCTATCTCGAGACGATCATCCCGCTGATGGCGAAGGACTGGGCGCTCGGTCCGCTCGATTTCAACGGCGCGATCCGTCTTACCGACTACAGCGTCTCGGGCAGCGTGACGACGTGGAAGACCGGCCTGACGTGGAAGCCGATCCCCGACATCATGCTGCGCGGCACGCTGTCGCGCGACATTCGCGCGCCCAGCCTGACCGAGCTGTTCACCGCATCGGTCGCGACCGTTCCCCGGCCGATCTTCTCGGATCGCCGCCCGGCCTTCGCGAACTCGGCCGCCTATGCCTATGACGTGGTCACGGGCGGCAACGTCAACCTGACGCCGGAAATCGCGCGGACGACCAGCTTCGGCGCCGTGTTCAACCCGCGGTTCATGAACCGGCTGCAGGCATCGGTCGACTATTACAAGATCAGCATCCGACAGGCGATCGGCGCGACGGCAGCGGGTACGGCACTGACCAACTGCATCGGGACGGGTGTGGCCGACCTGAGCAGCCCGTTCTGTTCGCTGATCACCTTCGCCAACAACGATCCGACGAACGGCGCGGTGCTGAGCGTCGTGTCCAACAACGCCAACTTCGCGGAATTCCGGACCAAGGGCCTCGATTTCGGTCTGTCCTACGCCCAGCCGCTCGACGAGATTTTCGAAGGCGCGGACGGCCGCCTCTCGCTGTCGGCACAGGCGACCCACGTCATGGAATATCGCTCGACCTTCGACATCTCCGCGCTGTTCCCGAACGGCGTGAACCGGGCCGGACAGACCGGCGCGCTGTTCGGCGGTACGGCCGGCCTGCCCAAGTGGCTGGTCAATTCGACGATCGCCTATCGCGGCAGTCGCTTCGAGACGTCGGTCCAGTTCCGCTGGATCAGCCGCAGCCGCCAGAACAATGCACAGATCGGCCCGGATCAGGACGGCTACAGTCCGACACTGGTCAACAGCATCAACAACAACATCATTCCGGCGATCGGCTACGCCAATTTCAACATGAGCTACAATTTCGGCACGCAGCAGAAGCGGAACGAATTCTACCTGACGGTCAACAACCTGACCAACCAGGAACCGCCGCTGCCGGCCATCAACAACAACGCCTATTACGACCTGCTGGGTCGATCCTACCGGGTTGGCGTCCGACTGAGCTTCTGATCGAAGGCCGCCGGCGACCCTGTTGCCGGCGGCCTTTTCCTTGAAGGAAAAAGGCCATGGCGTCGGGGTATCGCACTCTGGCGGCGGGGATCGCGTGTCTGCTGTCGTCGACGGCAGCGACGGGTCAGACGCCGCCACAGGTTCGCACCGCAGGTGGGATCGTCCAAGGTGTCGCGGGCGCCGATGGCACGGTGTTCAAGGGGATTCCCTATGCCGCTCCGCCGATCGGCGCGAAACGATGGCGTTCGCCCGAGCCGGCCCCGGGCTGGAGCGGTGTACGGTCGGCCGACAGCTATGGCCCGCCCTGTGCGCAAGCCGCGCTGCGCGGGATGACCGCGGTGTCGGGCATCAGCCGCGAGGATTGCCTGTACCTCAATGTCTGGACCCCCGGCGCCGGCCGGTCGTCGTCGAATATGCGGCGCCCGGTGATGCTGTGGATCCATGGCGGCGGCTTCGTGAACGGCTCCGGCACCAGCCCGACCTTCGACGGGTCACGCTTTGCCGCGCAGGGGATCGTGCTGGTCACGATCAACTATCGGCTGGGCGTCTTCGGCTTCCTGGCGCATCCGGACCTGACCAAAAGGTCGCCGCACGGCTCGTCCGGTAATTTCGGGCTGGAAGACCAGATTGCGGCGCTGCGCTGGGTTCGCGCGAACATTGCGGCATTCGGCGGTGACCCGTCGAACATCACGATCTTCGGTCAATCGGCGGGCGGCGCGAGCGTGCTCGACCTCGTAGCATCGCCACGCGCCCACGGCCTGTTCGCGCGCGCCATCATCCAGAGCGGTGCCGCGCGCGAAGCGATCGCACCTGTGCCGCTGGCGCAGGCGGAGCGCACCGGCGCGGCGCTGGCCGGCGAGGGGGGCATCGCGGCGCTCGCCGCACTCGACACTGCCGCGGTCGGAGCACTCGTCGACGCCGCTCCGCGCGGGGCGGTGCGGTTCGGGCCTGTGATCGACGGCTATGTCCTGCCTCGCGCGCCGATGACCGTCCTGGCCGACCCGGCCGCTCCCAAAGTGCCACTGCTGATCGGCAGCAACGCGCGCGAAGCGCTGGGCGTCGTCGCCGAGCCGGACTTCGACGCGGCCGTCCGGCAAGCCTTTGGCCACAACGCCGATGCCGCGCTTGCCCGTTACCGAGCGAACGGTGACGATCCGGTACTGGGTACCGCCGCCCAGCAGTTTGCGACCGACGTGACGTTTCGCTGCGGCGCGGTCGCTGCGGTTTCGCGCGCGGCGGGGCGGGGTCTCCCGACATGGCAATATCAGTTCGAACAGTCGGTCCCCGGCCGCGAGGCGCAAGGCGCGGCGCATTCGGTCGAGGCGCCCTATGTCTTCGGCACGCTGTCGCCGACCGGGTTTTCCGGCGCGCCCTACACCGACGCCGATCGCCGTCTGTCGGCACTGATGACCCGCTATTGGGCGAATTTCGCCAGGACCGGCGATCCCAACGGACCAGGCTTGCCGCGCTGGCCGCGCTTTACCTCGTCCGAGCCGCGCTACGTCCGCTTCTCAACCGCGCTGCCCGGCGACGTGCAGACCGCGCGCGATCTTCGCGGCGAGGTGTGCCGCCTGTTCCCGTAACTCCTCCAAATGAAGGCGATGGCGATGATCTCTGCCCGAACGATGTACCGGCGTGCTCTGACAGCGATGCTTGTGACCGGGATCGCCGGTGCCGCCCATGCGCAGACGCCGGCGGAGGCGACCGTGACGGCTGCCCCGGCGATGCGCTCGCGGCTGCTGACCAGCCTGACGGGTTATGAGGTCAGCGAGTATCTGAAACGCAACGACACGATCTTCGTGCCGGTCGGCCCGACGGAGGTGAATGGCGGCAACCCGACCGACGTCGAATATGTCATCCCGCTGGCCTATGCCATGAAACTTGCGGAAAAGGCCGATGGCCTGGTCTTTCCCTATCTCGCCTATTTCTATCCCGGCGGAACGACGACCAGCCCGGCCACCGTCTATATCTCGACATCGGAAAGCCTGCCGTATCTCAAGGCGCTGACGCGCTCGCTGATCCGGCAGGGGTTTCGTCGGATCGTCTTCCTGACCGCGCACGGCCCCTCGGGCAATACGATGTTGCCGCTGGTGCGCGAAACCTATGACGAGCTGCACGTGCCGGTGCTGTGGATGTCGACCAGCCTCGTCGGACCGCCCGGGTCGGGGGCGCGCGGTCCGGCTTCGGCCCCGCCACCGGCAACGGGTCAGAAGCCGCCGGCGGCCGCCGGGCAGCCTCCGGCCGACGGAATGGGCGGCAACTTCCGTCAGTTGGCGTACGGCGCCTATCAGATCGTCGGTCGACTGAACGACATGCCGGTTGGCCTAAGCCAGCCCAGGCACGACTTCCCCAAGGACCCCGGCAATCTGTCGCGGTTCGTGCCGCCATACAACGGCACGCCGGCCGGCAGCTTCTACGCCGATCCGTCGGAGCACGGCGGCTGGGTCATGCCCGTGAGCGCGGCGCAGCGTGCGGAGTGGGGCCAGAAGGGCGCCGACTATATCAGCGCGCAGGTCGCTGCCTTCGACGTCAACGGCGCGCTCGATGCGCTGCGCAAGCGCGACCAGTTCACGCGCGAACTGGAAAAGAAATACGGGACGCTGCTCCCGGGTAGTCCGCGCTGATGCGCGGGCGGCTTGTCGGGTGGCTGTGTCTCGTTGCGATCGGCTGGACGCCGCCGGCGCTTGCCCGACAGGCCGCGCCGTCGTCCCTGAAGGCCGGCGCGGCGCGGGTAGAGATCACGCCGCCCGCGTCCTCACTCGGCCCGACCGACAGCATTCGCGACCCGCTGTTCGTGCGTGCGATGGTCATCGGCAATGCGACCGACTGCGCGGTGCTGATTGGGGCGGATGTCATCGGTCTGGGCGATGCCCTAGTACGAACGGCGATCGATCGTGCATCTGCCGCTACCGGCTGTGCGGCCGAGAATTTCGTCGTGTCCGCAACCCACACGCACAGCAGCGCAGCCACGCTGCGGCGCGGCCCGCCGGCCGATGCGGCCGCGATCGAACAGGCATTGGTGAAGGCTGCCATCGACGCGCGCGCGGCGATGCGGCCGGCCCGGATCGGTTTCGCCACACGCTCGCTCGACCTCAACATCAACCGCGATCTGCTGCTCGACGGGCGCTGGGTGCAGGGGCCGAATCCGGGCGGTCCGTCCGACAAGTCTCTGGCTGTGCTGGAGGTGCTCGACACGGACGGCCTGCCGATCGGCGTGTACGTCAATTACGCGATGCACCCGATCAACTTCTACATGTCCGGCGTCGTCAGCGCAGACTTCGCAGGAGAAGCGTCGCGCTATATCGAGCGGCGCTACGGCGCGGACAGCGTCGCGATCTTTGCGCAAGGCGCCTCGGGCGATCAGAATCCGGCGTTCGTCGGGCCGATGAACCGGCTGTCGCGTGCCCGGGCAGGAGTGGCCGGCACGATGGCCGTTACCGCGCCGCCGCCGTGGCGACCGGGTGTCGAAAGCACCACGGACGTCCGCAATCGCTTCGAGGCACTGGCGAAACCCGTTCCGGCCGACCGGCTGCCGGCCTATCGCGCCGCCATCGCGGACGTGAGTGACATCGTCACCGCGACAGGCACGATCATTGGCGAAGCGGTGATCGATACGATGCGCTTTCGCACACCGGCGCCCGTCGCCCGTGCGACGATCCGCGGTGTATCGACGACCGTGTCCTGCCCTGGCCGCGACCGGCTCGATGCCGACGATCCCGTGCGCGAAGGCGCGTTGCCACCCTATGCCGACGGTCGTCTGGTAACGATCCGGGTGGGCGTCGTGCGGCTGGGCGACGCCCATATCGTGACCGTCGACGGCGAGGTTTACAGTGAGATCGGCCTGCGTCTTCGACGGGAAACGCCCGGTACGCAGCTGATGATGACGACGCTGGCGAATGGCGCTGCCAATTCCGGCTATATCTATTCCGACGCTGCGCGAGACAATCTGACGTTTCAAGTCATCGGATCGCGCCTGAAACCGGGATGCGCGGAAACCGCGATCGTCGAGGCCGCGAAGGCGCTGATCGCGCGGCTTGCGTCCTGACGTGGCGCTATCCCTCCCGGCCCTGCACGAAGACGGTGGCGGGGGTATAGGTGCCCTTCAGGACTGCGACCTGGTAGGAGGCGGCGCGCGCAAGGTACGGGTCCTTGTCGACCGCGGCGATCTCGATCGCGGGGAGGGCAGGTCGCGCCGCTTCTCCCAGCGCATCGAGCGCGTTCAGCGCCATCAGCCGCGGCGGCATGGCCAGGCGCGTATCCGCCGCGATCGCCGCGAGATGCGGCAGGCCGGTCGCGATCCCGCCGGACATGCTCAGGGCTTCGGCCGCAGCGACACGGACCGCGGGGGAGGGATCGTTCGCCGCCACCGCTGCCAGGGCGGCCTGTGCCGGGGCTGCCGACAGTTTCAGGATCGCCAGCCCGGTCGCCGCCCAATAGCGCATAACGGGGTTGGTATGGGTAAGCCCGCTGCGGAACAGGCCCAGCTTGCGGCCGTCTCCGCGCGCCGCCGCCTGGGCGAGCGCCATCACCGACTTCAGCGGATACAGCCGATCGTCGCGGCTCGCGCGATAGCCCTCGCCCACTTCGCCTTCGGGAATGAAGCCGTTGTCGCGGATCGCGAGCATATGCACGTCGAGCTGTCGGCGGAACGTCGCGATCCGCGCCGCATGCGACCGGTCGCCGATCAGGTTGGTCACCTGATCGCGGTCGTGCGTCAGATCGTAGAATTCCTCATAGGGCTTGGTCTGGAAGAACCGCGCCTGGACCGCGTCGAGCCGCCCGGCCAGACGCTCTTCATCCCAGGACTGATAGCTTTTCAGCATCCATTCGAACGCGCCGTGAGTGCCCCAGATGCGGTTGGGCGAATAGTTGCGGATGTAGCGGTAGCGTCCGTCGGTCACGGTGCGGACGAAGTCGTAGCGTTCGTCCATCCGGTTGCGCATGCCGAAGGCGACGGTCGGCGGCGTGCCGATGTGATGGCCGAGGAACGCGGTGCCGCGCATCTGCGCCGGGCGCTCCAGCCCCGCGATCGACAACAACGTCGGCGCCAGGTCGATGAAGCTGACCGGCGCGGTCACTTCGCTGCCCATCGGCACCGGCGACAGGTGACGCCATTTCGGCGGGACATAGACGATCAGCGAACAGCGCAGCCCCTCGTCGTAGCAATATCGCTTGCTGCGCGGCAGGACGCCGCCGTTGTCCGAATAATAGAAGACGATCGTATCGTCGGCGAGGCCGTCCGCCGCCAGCTCGGCCAGCCGCTCTCCGATCTGAGCGTCCATTTTGGCCATCAGGTTGTAATAGCTGGCATAGTCGCCGCGGATCGCCGGCGTGTCGGGCAGATAGGCGGGCACGCGGACCCGATCGGGCGTCACCGCGCCCGGGGTGGCGCCGAACAGCCGCGATTCATGCGTCGTCATATAGTTGAAGACAGCCATGAACGGCATGCCCGCCGGCCGGTCGCGCCAGTGCGCGGTCTTGCTCGATGCGTTCCAGACGCGTTCGGGCGCGATGTCGCAATTATAGTCGGTCTTGTCGTTGTTGGTGCAATAATAGCCGGCCGAGCGCAGATATTCGGGATAGCTGCGCAGGTCCGCCGAGGCCTTGGCGACGGCGCGCATGTGATGCGCCGGACCGCAGCTTTCGGGATAGACGCCGGTCAGGATGCCGAAGCGCGACGGCGCGCAGACGGGGGCGTTCGAATAGACGTTGCGGTACAGCACGCCGCGCTTCGCCAGCGCGTCGAGCACGGGCGTCCGGGCGACCCTGTCGCCATAGGCGCCGATGAAGGGGTTGTTGTCCTCGCTGACCAGCCACAGGATGTTGGGGAGGCCACCCTGTGCCCGCGCCGTGGTTGAGGCGGCATCCGGCAAGGCCAGGGTAGCGATCGTGCCGCCGGCAAGCGACCTGAGTGCGTCCCGCCTGCTGACCATGTCGTTTCCCAATGCTGCGGTGATAGCCCAGTCCGCTTGTAGGCGAAGGCGGATCGGCCTGGACAATCTATTGATCGGATCGTTGGCGATCAGAAATGCCGATTGCGCCGTCGTCGGGCGGCGTTTTCATCGCGGTTTCGGCGATACGCGAACGACGCACCGGAAGCCGATGTGGGTGGTCGATGTGTCGACCGCTTCGGGATGCCGCGCGGCCGGTCGATAGCGCTGGCAATAGTTTTCGGCGCACAGGTGCGACCCACCCTTGATGACCTTGCGACCGATCCGGGCGCCCGGATGTGCGGGATCATAGCTCTGGAATTGCTTCGCACCGCGCGGGTTGCTGACCGCGCAGCAGCTCTTGCGGCCCTTCGCCGGCGCCTGAGCTGCGGCGTCGGCGTACCAGTCCTGCGTCCATTCCCAGACGTTGCCGATCAGGTCGTACACGCCGTAAGGGTTGGCCGGGAAGCTGGCGACGGGGGACGTGCCCTCCCACCCGTCGAGGCACTGATTGGCGAAGGGGAACAGCCCCTGCCAATAGTTGGCGAGCATCCGACCGCCGGGCGCAAGGCTGTCGCCCCACGCATAGTCGGCGTCGTCCAAGCCGCCGCGCGCAGCGAATTCGAACTCCGCCTCGGTCGGGAGCGCCTTTCCCGCCCAGCGCGCATAGGCCTCCGCATCGGCATAGGCGATATGCACGACGGGGTGGTCGTCCAGGCCATCAAGGTCGCTATCCGGCCCCTGCGGATGCTGCCAGTCGGCGCCGGAGATGAAGTGCCACCAGCCGTTGGGGTCGCCGATGTCGACCAGTGCGGACGGCTTCACGAACACCAGTGATCCGGCCCGCGCCATCTCTGGCGTCATGCCGGGATAGTCGCGCGGATCGGGTGCGACCTCTGCCATCGTGACATGGCCGGTCTCGGCGACGAAGCGCGCGAAATCGCGATTGGTGACCGGCGTCTCGTCGATCCAGAAGTCGTCGACCGCGACGCGACGGCAGGGCGCTTCCTCCGGGTAGAAACGCTGTGACCCCATAAGGAATGTGCCGCCCGAAATCAGACGCATGCCGAGGACGGGGCTCATAATCATGTCAAATTCAGAGATATTTAGTGATAACTGGATGTGCGGAGAACGTATAATCTATGATTTGGCAGAAGGGAACGATCATTACCTTCATATGAATTAGTCATAGTTGGTAGGCTGTGCTACAAATACGGGGACAAGAGTAGAAATTCATTCGATCCCAACATAAGCATGATCGAGCTGATTTTGCCGGAATCAGTTGCCGGCAATAGCGACAGCCGTGGCCATCGCCAGGTCCGGCGAGTTGCCCTGCTCCTTTCTTACGCGACAGGCCATGGCCCTTCACGATCCCGATTGTCTGATTATGGGTCTACGTCTCCGCGATTTTCGCATGCGCCTTGCCTAGAGTTTGGACCCTAGTTGGCACCAGCTCCCTGATCGAAGTCGAACGCCGGCTCGGGCCGCTTGCGTGCGTTCGTTCCGCCGATGGTCCAATTGATCCCCGCCAGCACGATTGCGCCAGGCCCCTTCTGGCGGATGCGGTCTCGGATGAGCGGCGTGTCGAGGACGGTGATCGTCCGCTGGGTATCGAGGATGTTCTGGCCGGTCAGGGTCAGGCTGATCTTGTCGTTGAGCTTGCGGCGATAGCCGGCGTTCAGCAGGCCGCCCGGCGCGCGATAGCCCTGCGGGATCAACTGTTCGCCGGTGAAGTTGCCGCTCAGCTGGAAGAAGTCCTTGGCCGATGGCTGCCACGTCAGGCTGCCGCGCACGGAGCCCGTCGCGCCCGACCGCGAGGTCGATATGCCCGCCTGCCGCGGGTCGATCCGGTTCCACAAGTAAGAGCCCGACGCGTTGTAGGTCAGCGTCTTTGACAGCCGCCCGCTTGCCACCAGTTCGACGCCGACGCGCTCGGCGGTCGCCAGATTGGCGCGGGTGTTCAGGAACACGCCGTTGCCCAGATCCTGCACGACATCGGTCACGCCGCCGCGCGACGTGCGGTAGAAGCCGGTGACCGAATAGAAGGTGCCGCCCTTGCGTTTCTGCCACCCGGCCTCGAACGAGTCGGTCACTTCAGGCATCAGGTTCGGGTTGCCGCGGCGCAGGTTCAGCGGGTCGAGGTAGATGGTGTAGGGGTTCAGATCCTGCCCGTTCGGCCGCTGGATACGCCGGCTGTAGCTGCCGCGCAGCTGCTCGGTCGCGCTTAGCTCGTACCCGAAATGCGCGGTCGGATAGAGGCGGAAATAGTCGCGTTCGAAGGTGATGCGGTCGGTGCGCTGGTCGAGGTCGATCTCCGCCTGTTCGGCGCGCAGGCCCAGCTGCGCCTCGAACTTGCCTGGATCGACTTGGTAGGTCGCGTAGAAGGCATGGACCGCCTGGTCCCAGTCGAATTGATTGGTCAGCGACGGCACTGGCGCCAGCGCGTCGAGGCTCGCGCCGCGTACCCCGCGGAAATCGAACTGCGCGCCGTTGAAATCGCCTTCATAGCCGAGGTTGAGCGACCCGTCCTTGCCGAGCGGACGCTTGTAATCGACCTGCGCATCGACGGCGCTGCGGTCGAGGTCGGTGGAGATCAGCTCGCGGCTGGGCGCGGCGGTGGCGAAGACGGTCTGCGCGTCGATGCTGCGGCGCTGGCGGATCGCCTCGACGTTCACGTCCGCGGTCAGCTCATGCCCGCGGCCCGGGAGCGTGCGGCGCCAGGACGTGCGCCCGCCCAGGCTGCGCATGCGCATGGCCTGAAAGGCATCGCGGTCGAAGCTGTTCGACGCCAGCTGGCTGTTCGAATCGGTGAAGGAGGAAATGTCCTGCCGGCCCTCGCGGTACGACAGTTCGCCCGACAGCTTGCTCTTCGCGCTGATGCTGTAGTCGGCCCCGATGCGCGCCGACTGCATTTGCGCGCGGGCGGTGACGTCGGACACCTGCGTCGTAGTCGTGGTGGTGCCGTTCGCCGGGTTCACCCGGACACGGTCGAGCGTGCTGTCGGCCGATCCGCGGAAGCGGCGATAGGCGGCGTCGCCGGTCAGCGTCAGCGTCTTGCCCGACAGCGCGCCGTTCGCGGTCAGCTGTGCGCGGCCGAGCGGGCCGGCGGCGGCCTTGAGGGTCGCGCTGCGGGTGTTCGGGCGCACGCGCTTCGTCACGAGGTTGATGACGCCGCCCGATCCTTCGGGGCTCATCGCAGCGGAGGGGTTGGTGATGATCTCGACCCGGTCGATCTGACCGGCCGGCATCGACTGGAGGGCGTCGCCGCGTGATTCCCCACGCAGCATCGCCGAGGGGCGGCCGTCGATCAGGATGGTCACGCCGGGGTCGCCGCGCAGGCTGACGTTGCCTTGCAAGTCCACGTCGACGCCGGGAACCGCGCGCAGGGCGTCGGCCAGAGTGCCGTTCTGTACGGCCAGATCGTTGGCGACGCTGAAGCTGGTGCGATCGGTCGATCCGATGACGTCGGACCGCGTGCCGGTGACGACGACGTCGTTCGACCGCTGCGGCGCGGGCTTGGCCTGCGGTGGCACCTGGGTCGTCGCGGGTGCGGCTTGGGCGGCGAGCGCCAGACCTGAAGCGCAGGTGAGCAGATGTGCGGCAATCATCATGAATTTCCCCTTTATGGTCGATGGGAAGATGACGCGCGCCAGGGTGAGCGGCATGAGGTGCCGCTGAGCAATCGCTGAAATCGCGGCTCATATCAGGCGTTTGCCTGCCCCGGCGCGACGCTGCCCCGCGTCGACCCGTGTTACTAGTGTATTAGTACAGCAATACTCAATAGTCAACCGGCCGGCGGCGTTCGATCAGGGCGAAGGCGAGGACCATCGGCAGGCTGAAGATCAGGCTGGCGAGCGACCACAATCCCGTCGCCATCGCGCTCAGGCGTCGGCGGCGAGCCAGGATCGCGGTACCGATCGCCGCGACCAGCGCGAGCAGGGCGGCGCGAACCCAGACACCCGAGGGAACGACGACATCCGCCTGTCGCTCGTTCGCCGCCTCGACCGCGCCAATGCGCTCGGCACCTTCGGCAAGCGTGTAGATGACGGGTGAGATCCACGTCGCGCGGAAGCGCATCGTATCGTCGAACTCGGGGGCGAAACTGCGTGCGGCCAGCGGCGTGATTCGCCCGTCCGGCGCGACGGAGACGACGCGCTGCGATGCAGGGAGCGGGCCTTCGATGCTGTTCTGCCCGAAGAAGATCGATACGATCGTCCGGTCGGGAAGGGGGGCGGCGTCGATCCGGCGGATGTCGCCAACCGCCCCGCCGAGGGGGATGGCCGCCGGAGCGATCGTCGCCTGCCCCGTCATGACGCTGCGATCATACAGATACAGCGCGCGGTCGCCGAGGACAGCGACCTGCCGACCGACCGGCCGCGGCCTGGCGACGATCGTCTCCCCCGCCGGCAGCTGCAACAGTCGAACGATCCGGCCTGTCGCGGGGTCGAGACGATATAGGGCGCCGCCCGACGAGACCATGTCGTCGCCAACGCTGATCGGCGGCGCTGGGAAATCGCCGTCGGGACGAAGCTCGCCGACCGGACGACGATCCTTCAGCCGCAGTCCGACATAGGGGTTGGCGTCGTGGCTGTACGTATAAGCGATCCCGCGGCGGGTGTCGGTCAGCTGGGACGCGACGCTGCGGGTCATCTCGCCGCGGCGGGGCAGCCAATCGAAGCTGTTGGGCAGACGAACGACCTCGACGCCGCGCAGGTCGGGCGCGGCGCGGCCCAGCGCGCTGGCGATCAGCTCGTCACTGTTCGCGCGCGACGACTGCACCAGCCCGCCGGGCGTCGCCGCGCCTGCATTCACCAGCGCGTTGCGGCCGAGCGCGGCGAGCGACAGGTGATAGACCAGCCCGCCGCCCATCAGCAGCATGAAGAAGATGGTGAAGGCCGCCGCGAGCGCGCTCAGTCCCAGCAGGACCGGCTGGGTCGCCGCCCGCGTCCGGTCCGGGCGAAAGGCGCCCGCTGTCAGCAGCGCGAGCAGGACGACGGTCAGTGCAGGCAGCAGCAGCGCCGCCGCGCCATACGCCAGATTGCCGATCATCAGCACGGCCGCCGCCGCCAGCCCGGTCCAGCCATAGCGGCGCGGGGCCACCGCCGCATAGCTGCCGCCCAGGAACCCGATCAGCGCGAACAGCGTCGCGGCCGAGGGCATCAGCCAGTGGCGCGCATCGACAACGCGGTCGACGCCCAGCGTCTGGCTGGCGATCAGCAGCAGTAGCGGCGGCAGCATCACGCCGACGACGGTAGTCGCGCCTGCGCCGACGACGCCCGCCATGATCCGCCACGGCGCGACGGGGCGGTGGAGCAGCGCGATCCAGTGGTTGAGCCGCGCATAGCTCGCCGCCTGATAGACGCCGAATACCGCGCCGCAAGCCGCGTAGACCGTGGCGGCCAGATTGCAGATCTCGTCATCGTCGCTGATGCCGGGAAACAGGTAATCGAGCATCAGCAGGGCGAGGATGTGGAGCACAGCCAGCCCCGCGGCCCAGCGCGCGAAACGGCGCAGCTCGGCGACATAGAGTTCGCTCATGATGGATGCTTTCAGTGCGCCGGGCCGGCGTGGTTTCGCGTGAGGAAGGCATCGACCGCGCGGTCGAGCGGCACGGGCATCGCCTGGACGCTTTTCGCCCCGAAGCCGCGCAGGTCGGCGCCGAAGTCGTCGCCGCGGTCGATGACGGTGAAGTGATGAATGCCGTCGATGCGGCTGTGGCGCAGCACACCGGGGATGCCGCCCGCAGGCGGGGCGGCAAAGGGCACGTCGGCGACCCAGTGGCGGAGCCGTTCGCAGAATTCGTCGGGCGCCGAGAAACTCGCGACGCGCCCGCGCTCCAGGATCAGCAGCGTGTCGGCCAGCCGCTCGACCTCATCGATCTGGTGCGAGCAATAAAGGATCGTTCGGCGCTCGTCGCCGGTCGCGGCGATCAGCGCGTCGAGCAACCGCCGCCGCGCGACGACGTCGAGACCCAGCGTCGGTTCGTCGAGGATCAGCAGCTCCGGCGACTGTCCCAGCGCCAGCGCGAGGTTGAGGCCGGACCGCTCGCCACGCGACAGCTGGCCGATGCGCTGGCTGTCGGACAGGTCGAAGCTCGCGATGACGCTAT
This sequence comes from Sphingomonas floccifaciens, assembly GCF_042681125.1. Classification (NCBI taxonomy): domain Bacteria; kingdom Pseudomonadati; phylum Pseudomonadota; class Alphaproteobacteria; order Sphingomonadales; family Sphingomonadaceae; genus Sphingomonas; species Sphingomonas floccifaciens. Next base: position 295,773 of record NZ_JBHUFC010000001.1, read on the forward strand.
CGAACGCCGCTGCGTCCCAGCGATCGGCATAGTGGCTGCGCTGGACCTTCAATACGGTGTCGACCCGCGCCCAGCCGGGCAGCGTATGCTCCTCGTTCACGAAGCCGATCCGCCCGCGGTCGGCCGGGCTCAGCCGGTCCGTGCGCCGGCCGAGGACGTAGCATTCCCCCGACGTCGGCAGCTGAAACCCGAGCAGTTGGCGAAACAGCGTCGATTTGCCCGCCCCGTTCGCGCCGACGATGGCGTGGATACCGCCACGCGGCAGCGTCAGGTCGAGCGCATCGAGCGCCCGCTTGCGCCCGTGATCGCGCGTCAGCTTGCGCGTTTCGATGGCATAGTCGCTCGTCATGCCGACTGTCGCACGCCGATCGCGCCCAGCGCCTCGCCGACCCGCTCGACCGCGTCGTCGGGGTTGGCCCGGATCGCTACGACTTCGTTGACGAAACGGTCGACCGCGGCATCGAGCCGGCGGTCGCGTTCATCAGGACTCAGTAAGTCGCGCTGCGCCGCGACGTAGAGCCCCAGCCCCGCGCGCGAGACGAGCCAGCCGCCCGACGTCAGCTCGGCATAGGCCTTGACCACCGTGTTCGGATTGACCGCGAGTTGCTGGGCAAGGCCCCGGACGCTCGGCAACTGGTCGCCGACGGCAAGCTCCGACGCGGCGATCTTGCGCCGGATCGCATCGACGATCTGTCCGGCGATCGATCGGCTGTCACCGGGTGCGACCGCAATGGCGAGGGGGACGATTCTGGACACTTCACTGCTCCATCTGTTCTATACGATATAGAACAGTGCATCAGAGAGTGTCAAGAGCGGGCTGAGCGCCGACCGACAGGCAGTGAAGGGGCGACGGAATGCGATCGCGCGCGGCGATGTGCCGGCTCTGTGTCTCTGTTGCTTATCGTCGCCAGTTGATGACGCGTTCTACGCCTTCGTCCACCGGCACATCGTGCAATCGCCGATAGCGGGCCTCGACGAGGCTGAAGAGCCCGAACGCCAACAGTCCGATGCCCACGACGATGTCGAACGGGCTCGTCAGCCACGCGAGCGCTTTCGCCATGCCACCTGCCTCGTTCGCCTGTTCCTCGATCCCGGCTTTCAGCAGGAAGTAGCCGCTGATGAGGAACACCAGGCCACGCGCCGCATAGCCCGCGCGACCGCTCCACTGGACCCAGGCCCGACCCGCCACAGCCGGGTCGAGATAGCGCAGGAACTTTCCTTTCGCCGCTTTCAGCAGCTGAACCGCGCCGAGGATCAGCAGCACTGCCGCGCCGATCAGGATCAAGGCCCACCCGCCGGGCAGTTGCAGAGCGGTCCGTGCGCCTTCCCGAGTCCCGTCCCCCGACAGGGCCGCACCGCGCAGCAGTTGGATCGATTGCCACGCGAGCAGGAGATGAATTGCCCCGCTGAAGCCCGCGCCGACGCGCTCCGCGATCGCCTTGCGATCGGACCCGTGCCGTTCGATGTCGAGTGCAGCGTCGGCCAGGCGCCAGATGCCGTAGGCGATCAGTCCCACGGCGATGCCCCCAAGGAGCACCTGTCCTCCGCCGCGGCCCAGATACTCGATCGCGCCACTGGGGTCCTCCGCCCGTCCGGTGCGAAGGATAAGCACGGCGATGACGATGTAGAGAAGGCCACGCGTCGCAAAGCCGATCCGGGTCAACGCCGTCAGGCGCGGGTTGGTACTCATGCGATCTCCCCTTTCCCGGCACAACCAGAGCCGGGCGATCTCGTTCCGGCGCGCGTTCGCTGGCCGCCGCTCGTCCCGCCGGCAATCGCGCCGCGCTGGCGGGCCGTCCGCCGCGGCGGATCAGTCGGGCGCCTCCCCATGCATTGTGCGCCGACGCCAGCGCAGTCGCAGCCGGGCGTCGCGAAGCAGGGACGCGGGGATCGACGTTGCGGCGCGCAGACCGGCTACGCCGGAGATGTTGCGGATGGTTCCGCGGGTTTCGCTGAACGCGGCGCCCACCAGTTCGCGCGGTTCGACCTGGCCGGCCTCGGTAACGAGCGACAGGCGGTGCATCGCGTAAGCGCGCGCCCTCGAGTCTCATTTGGCTGGCGCTGCTGGTCGCGGCGATGATCGTCGTCGCGGCAGCATCGGGAGCGATCCTCTACCTCCAGACCCGCCACGCTGCCCGCACCCAGGCCGACGCGATGACCGCCGGCAGTTGGCGGCGCGGCGAATTGGCGATCGCACGTTACCAGTGCGGCAGCTGCCACATCATTCCCGGCATCTCCGGCGCGACCGGCGCGGTCGGTCCCGACCTGACCGGCGTCGGCACGCGTGCGATCATCGCCGGTGATCAGTCGAACGACCCTGTCGCACTCGCCCGCTTCATCGCGCATCCGCAGCGCGTCCGTCCCGGCGGGGCGATGCCCGAGATGGGCGTGTCGGACGGCGAAGCCCGTGACATCGCCGCTTATCTTTACGCACAGGAGTGAGGCAGCCAGCCAGGACCGGCTGCTGTCACTGCGGCAGAAGGTGCGGAAATTCGTCGGGCAGCTGGCGCGCGAGGAAGCCGATCGGGCCGCTGACCGTCGCCATTCTGCGGGCGCTCTGGCCGTGGAGCCAGACGCCCCAGCCGGTCGCGACGAGGGGCGTGGCGCCGCGTGACAACAGCCCGGCGATCGCTCCCGCTAATACGTCGCCCGATCCCCCGGTCGCGAGGCCGGTGCCGCCGCCGCCATAGTGGAGGCTGGTGCCGTCGGACGCGGCGATGACCGTATCGCTGCCCTTCAGCGCCACGACCGCGCGATAGGTTCGGGCGGCGTCGTGGGCGAAGCTTCGGGGATCGGCGGCGATCTCGTCTTCCTCCGCGCCACAGAGCACGGCCATCTCGCCATAATGCGGCGTCAGGACGATCCGCCCGCCGAACGCTGCGACCTTGTCCCCCACGTCCCTCATACATCCGATCGCCATCGCATCGACGACCAGCGTCAGGTCGTCGCGCGCAGTGTCCAGCACGATGTCGAGCAGCCGTGCAGCGCCGTCCGGCGTGCCGACGCCAGGACCGATCACCACCGTATCGCATGCCTCGAGGGCGGAGCGCAGGGCGGTGTCCGCGGGGCCGATCTCACCCTGCTCGTCCTCGGGGAGCGCGATCGTCGCGGCTTCGGGCACCATCAGGCCGAGGGGCACCGCCGCCGTCTCCACGGTCGCGAGCTGGACCTTGCCCGCACCGACGCGCAGAGCCGCCTCGCCGGTCAGCCGCGTCGCACCTGGCACCTTGCGCGAACCACCGATGACGAGCACGCGGCCGCGGCTGTTCTTGGTCGTGCCGCGACCGTGGACGGGCAACGGGTTGGCCGCGATCCAGGTGCTGTCGATGGGAGTATCCGCCTCGCTCATCCCCGCACTCCGGCAATGCGATCGGGTTCGGCCGTCACGGCGGGCGTGCCGGCGGCGGCCAGATGCGGCACGCTGTTGTAGCGGACGAGGGCCAGGCCGCCGACCTCCCCCGCACCGGGATCGCAGCGATATTCGGTCACCGCGCAATTCGCGACGTCGCCGGCGGCATCGATCGCCAGGATTTCGCGCTCGGACAGGCCTTCGATCACGTAGCGCAGGCACAGCACGACGACCTGATGCGCGACGATCATCACCCGCCGCCCGGCGTGGTGCAGCGCGATCGTGTCCATTACGGCCCGCAGCCGGAAGACGACGTCGCACCAACTCTCCCCGCCGGGCGGGCGGTGGTAGAATTTGCCGAGCAAACGACGGAATTCGGCCTGATCGGGATAGATCGCGGCGACACCGCTGGTCGTCAGGCCGTCGAGGATACCGAACTCCTTCTCGCGTAGCCGCTCGTCAACGCAGACCGACACGTCGCCATCGCCGCCGCCCGCATCGCGGAACAATGCTGCCGTCGCGCAGGCGCGGACATAGGGTGAGGCGAGGATCACGTCGGGGCGGTCGGCGACCGGGCAGCGTGCGAACCAGCGGCCCAGCGCTCGCGCCTGATCTTGTCCCCGCGGCGACAGGGCGATGTCGACGTCGCGCGCGGGGAGCACGATACGGTCGTCCCCGCGTGCCAGCGCAGCATCGCGGGCGACGTTGCCGGCGCTCTCGCCGTGCCGGACGATCCAGAGCCGCTCGGGCCAGCGGGCCGAACTCATGCCGGCAACCGATGATCTTGCGGACACGCATCCGTCATTCCACGCTCCTCCTTGCCGGAAAAGAGCGCGCGGTGCGGGGCGCGGTTCCAGAGGAGATGGTGACGCTTTACCTAGGTTGCTATGGAGGCACGATCCGCCCTGCTCGCGGGACTTGGCAACGCCAGTCTCCTCACGACGCCGCAAGTGCCCATCGCGGGGCTTTACGCGAGAGAATCAAGTCCGCGATCGCGGGACGGACGAAGAAGGCGGTTATGTTGATGACCGCATGTGCTGTCATGACCCGTAGCAGCGATCCGTGATGCAGGTAGTATAGTGTCAACAGCGCACCCGCGGCTGTGGTGGCAAGCACTCCCTTCCAACCGTAATGCGCGTGCGCCAGGCCGAACGCCAATATCGACAGAACTAGCGCGAGCGTGAGCGAGCCCGTGACCTGCAGAAGCAGCAGCGGAAGCGCCAGTCGGAAGAACAACTCCTCGCTGAATCCGGCATTCAGGCTGAGCAACAGCGCCAGCGTGGCTTCCCGACGGTTGCGGGGGATCAGCGCCTGGTCCGGACCGGCCCCTGGCGCTAGGCTCTTCTTGATTTGCCGCCACTTGATGGCGACCGATATAACCATACCGAAGAACAGTCCGATCGCTATCGGCAGCCATTGATCGCCGGAGATCGACCCATCGGACTGTAGCAACCGGCTTGCCGGGGCAAATGCCGACGGGAATCCGGTAAAGGGCCATAACGCGTCGGCCAGCCAAAGGCTGAACACGCTTGCACCTCCGAGAACGGCGAAGCTCTCGATCAGCCATCGCCGGTACAGCCGCTGCCGGTCGATCGTGTCAGACTGCGTCTGGAAGCGTGCGTACGCCGCGATATCCCTCCGCACCCACAATGTCCCCGCGATGAGCATGACGGCAATCCAAGCCAATGAGAGCACCATTTCCGATCCCTTGTGTCAGTTTCCGAATTGGAAAGTGACCGTTGCTTTCCATTTGGTCAAGTCGTAAGTTGCGGAGGTGGAAAATGGGTGGGCGGCTGGCGGAGGAGTTTGCATGGACGAAGAGGAAGCGGCTCATTCGCTGGACATGATGCGGGTTACACGCGGGGCGTTGGCTGAGCGGGCGAAATGGTCCTTGGCGCGCCACGCCGCGGTGGGACTGCTATTGGGCGGCTTGATCGCCGGCTTTGCGCTGCCTGGACCATGGCCGTTGATCGTCGCGGCCGCTTGCATGGCCGCCACCGCGATGGTCGTTGCCCGCGATCGGCAGCGCGACGGGTTCTTCGTCAGCGGGTATCGGTCAGGGCACACTCTCTGGGTGACAGTCGTGATGTTGGTGGTCGGGTTCGCTGCGCTTATGGCCGCCATCGGTCTGCAGACACGCTATGGCCTGACGTGGGCGCCGTTCGCGGTTGGAGGCGGCATGGTGATATTCGCCACGATCATGAGCATCGTGTGGGAGCGGGCGTACCGGCGGGAGCTAGATGGAGCGCGACATGGGCGCTGAACGGCTGGACCCGCTGATCCACCCACCGGCGCGGCTACAGCTCATGGCATTGTTGGCCGATGTGAGCGAGATGGAGTTTGGGATCGCGCGCGACATCATCGGGGTCAGCGATTCCGTTCTGTCCAAGCATCTCGCGCAATTGAGTGATGGTGGATACATCGAGTTGCGGAAGGCTACGGTGAACACCCGCCAAAGGACGTGGATCGCTGCTACGGCCGCGGGGCGAAAGGCCTTCAAGGGCCATGTCTCGGCGTTGCAGGCACTTGCGTCTGGACGGGTGCCTGACGGTGCGTGACAGCCTGGACAACGCCAGACCGGGTCGCGAGGCTGGTGTAAAGGGGTTGAATCCTCGAGCTTCAGACGCCTCTGATCGACGGGCTGCATGACCAAGGTGGCAGTTAGCGGCTTGGTGAGCGAGCCGATCCGATACCGCAGGGCAGGACCGCTCGCCTGGCGTGGAGCTACGCTTGCGAGGCCATATGACTGCCGTAACAGGACACGACCATTCCGTGCGACCAGCACCGTCCCGTTGAAGCCGCGCCGCTTGGCATAGCTGTCCACCAGCGCCTTTAGATCGTGGACGATTACCTTGGCCGAAGCAGTCTCGGTCGCGGCCGGAGCCGCCAGCGCGACTGTCGCGGCCAACCCCAACGCAAACTTGCAAGCCTTTCGAATGAACCAGAGAGGTGCGAGAGAATGACACGCGTTCAAACCGAACATGGCAGACGACCCCATCGACTACATTTGTAGTCGATTGCCGCCCTGGCGGCAGTGCTGTCAACGACGACGGTCCCAGCCGCTGTGAGGATTACGCGGGTCCGCGGGCTTTTACGCCTGACATGTGCATGTAAGAAACAGGTTACGGCTTGGATCGCGCCGGATTACCGTCCTTCGGTTGAACCGATCGAAATACGGCTCAGGCAGCGAAAGTATCATGATCGTGCTACGATCAAGGCTTTGCGCAGGATGCGATACCAGGCACGAAAACATCGGCGATGCTATCGATAAACGTTTCAGGTTCTGCGCCAACCAGATTGGTAAGCACGATCACTGCCAAACCGTCGTCTGGATAGACGTAGAAGGCGGAGCGGGCACCCCCGATCCCGGCATAAGCCGGATGACATGCCGTTCTGACGGCGGGCCATCCCGCGCCCCAAGGGCCAAACCCACCGCCAGCCAGCGGTTCGGGTGCCCACATCTCTGCCAGCCTGGAGCGATCCTTGATGAGTTTGCCGTCCTGCAAGGCGATGATCCACTGCGCAAGCTCCTGAGCGATTGTCTGGATTCCGCCGCCGGTGCGCAGACCCGCCGGCAAGTCTTCCGCCCAGCGGCTCAGGCTCTTTGTCTCGACAGCCGCCTGACCCGGAACCTTGCGCATGAAGGCATAAGGCGTTGCCGCATTCGGAACGACGTCGAACGTGTCGCCGAATGTCGTCTGGATCATGCCGGCGGGGATAAACTGACGCTGACGATAATATTGCTCGAAGGGCATCCCCGAAAGCTTGGCAATGATGCGGGCGAGCAAGGCGTAGTTCGTCTGATTGTAGGCAAAGCGCGTTCCGGTGGGCGCGTCCAGCGGCAAGGTCGTTATCTTGGCCCATGCCTCCGCCTCGCTGCCCCCGCCGATCAAGCCGCGACGATCAACGATGTTCGGTAGGCCCGAGGTGTGCGCGAGCAGTTGGCGGATACGGATCGCGCGCCAGGATGCTGGAAGATCATCCAGATAGCGCGAAATGGGAGCCTGGAGGTCGACCTTGCCTGCCTCTACAAGCTGCATCATCGCAACGCCGGTGAAGGACTTGGTCGCCGAGTTGATCGCGAAAAGGGTCTTGTCGCTGACCGGAACATGGCTCTCGACATTTGATAGGCCGAGTCCGCGCTGGAGTATGATCCGCCCGTCTTTGACCACGGCAACTTGAAGCCCGGGTATGCGACGATCCCTCATCTCATGCTCGATGATGGCGAGCGCGCGCGCTGTTTGAGCTTTGATATCGCCTCGCGCGGATTCATCACCATGACGTTGAATTACCGTGCGGGTCATTGGGCTGATAGGCGCGATAGCGGCGGCGGGCATCGCAATCACGCCAACGGCGGCGATTGCAGGCATCAGCTTCGATGCTCGCTTACGAACCGCTGCGCCAATCATGCCGATACCAGTCTTGTCGATTACAGATGTGGTCGATTAATCAGTCCCTACGTGGGTTGTCAACGCGGCTAGGGACGGCACCAAGTGAGAAGCCTCTCGCGAGCTACCTGTCAGTTGCGCTTCGCTGCTCCACAGGTATCGCGGCGCGGTGCCAATACGATCCTTTCAGGTCATTTGCCCGCGGAGGAAGGCGATCAGCTTCGGATCGCTTCCCGTGCTTTCGAGGATAGGCAGGATGACTCGCCACCCGTTGTCGCTGTTCGTCAGGATCACGATGCCGTCGCCGCTTGTGCGATTGATCGCGGCGAAGGTGAAAGCTCCTGCATCCTTGCCGGTGTGGAGCATCGTCGTGCCCTCAGGAAAGCCGAGGAGCTGCCAACCTAATCCAAAGCCGGTCCAGGGCGGGCAGGTGGCCGCTTTCGATCCGGCACATATTCCGGGCGTCAGGTCGGCCTGCGATTTGCTGCGCTCGGCCGCAACCGACGGGACCAGGCCCCGATCGTTGCGGGCGTCGATGAGAAAACGCGCATAATCCCGCGCGGTCGCGTGCGCCAGATCGGCAGCGTTGTATTGCGTCACTTGCGCGACCGGCAGCGGCTTGCCTGAGTCGTCGTAGGGCACGGCGATCGGCACCGTCTCGCCTTGCGCCGACACATAGCCCGACGCGCGCATGCGGGCGGGCGCGAACAGCCAGCGACCAGCAAGCGTCTCGAACGATTGTCCGGTACGGTGTTCGGCGTAGCGCGACGCATATTGATAGCCTTCGCCCGAATAGCCGGTCGTCGTGCCGGGATCATGATCGAACGCCAGCCCCTTGGCATTGCGCCAGTTCGGCAGCCCGGTGCGATGACTCAGCGCCATGCGGACCGTCAGCTTCATCCGCCGGGGATCGCGCGACAGGTCGGGGTCGCTCCAGTAGCGATCCATCGGCTCATCGAGCGACAGCTTGCCGGCCGACACCAGCCGCAGGATGACCTCTGCCGTGAGTGGCTTCGTCAGCGAGGCGAGGTTATAGGGCGTGGCAACGGTCGCCGCCCGGTCGGGGCCAGCCATGCCCCAAGCACCCGTCGAGACGATCCGTCCGTTGCGGATTAAGGCGACAGAGGCGCTCTCAACGCGCTGCTCGCGCAGGGTTGCGGTCATATTCGGCAGTGTGGAATTCGATCTGGCATCCGCCACGAAAGCAGTAGCCGCCAGCGCGATCAAACCGCTGTAGACTGCCTGCTTCAGCATGCCAGCTGTATTACTCATGTGTAACAGTTAGCGGTATGTAAGCGCGGTCGCAATCTGGATCTTGAATGACCGTTTCTGGGTCGTTTGAACCGCTTCTCGAATGAGCCGTTTACGACAGGACGCGCATTCCTGCGCACCGACGGAGCTCGAATGACCGATACGATCAACACCACCGAAACTGGCGGCAAGACCGGCTTGTCCGATGCCTTTCGGGAACATTTTTCGGGTGACGCGCCGCTGACGCATAAGGCGACGAATTTCGCGAAGGCGCGGCCGTGGACCAGTGCAGCACTCGCCGGCGTCGCAGCCATGGCGGTGTTGAATAGCCTGCGTGGTCGCAGCTGAGTTCATGAGACGGCGCGCAAGCCGTCCATGTCAGCCAGCATGATCGGAAATGAATGGCGCGCAAGCAGAAGCTGAAAGTGTTTCGGACCCCTATCGGGTTTCATGATGCCTATGTTGCGGCGCCAAGCCGCAGACTGGCTTTGAAGGCATGGGGTGCCGATGCCGACCTGTTCGCGCGGGGCGTCGCCGAGGAGGTTACGGACGCCGCCTTGATAGGAGCGCCGCTCGACCGGCCTGGCGAGATCATAAAAGTGGCGCGCGGGAGCGAGGCGGAGCATCTGGCGGCGGCAAGCTCCAAGCGCGGCAAGCCCAAAAAAAGGCTTGGCGCGAGTTCGCGTGGCGAGACAGTCAAGTCGCAACCGCAGCCATCGCGGAGGAACTTGGATGCTGCCGAAGCGGACGTGCGAAAGCTGGACGAGGCGTACCAGGCGGCCGCGGGCAAATTAACCGAGCAAGCGGAAGACCTTAAGCGACAGCTTGCCGATCTAGAAAACGAGCGACGCGAACTGGATGCAATGCACGACCGAGACCACGACGAAGCACAGGCGGCCGTCGATTGCGAGCGCAAGCGCCATTCCGCGGCGCTAGAGACTTGGCTTACCGCTCAGGGCTGACGATAGCTACGACGTGGAGTTTGCAAATCGGACAACGGGCTGTTCCAGCGGCGGCGATGCGGCCACCGGGCGAGAAATTCGCTCGAACCTGAGATTTTTGCTCATTCGATTATCGCTCATTCGATGATCAGAGCGGTTTCTGCCCCGTTCCACTTTCCCGCGAGACCACTTCGCGGGTTAGGCCAAATTTGCGTGCCCGGACGCAATGCGCGTATGACGATAATATCGCCGACATCGACGGACTTGGGCGCAGCTCCTTAAATGGCGCGGCGCATCCGGCGCTACTCGTTTGCAACGCCGCTGCGCAGGGAGTGGCTTGAGCAGACGCGTAACGAGGTCGAAACCGGCGTGCCACGTAGCGTGCAGCACGCCGGTGCGTCGGCGATCAGCCCGACACGGCGTCCTTGGCCTTTTCCGCCAACTTGGTCAGCAAACCTTTCTCCGCCTCCTCGGCTTCCGCCTTGGTCCGAAAGGCCGCACCTTCGGGCTCGGCGGGTGGGGCATAGACTGAGTAGAGCTTGAGCGCCGACGAGCCCTTGTTGACGATATTGTGCTCGGCACCCTTGGGCACGACGACCAGATGGTTGGGACCGGCCTTGGTATGGCTTCCGTCGATCGTCACCTGCGCTTCGCCCTCGACGACAAACGTGGTCTGGTCGGCGCGATGCGTCTCCATGCCTATCTCCTCGCCAGCGGGAATGCTCATGAGGACGATCTGAACCTTGTTGTCGCGATACACTTCCTTCTGCCACAACTCGTTTTTCGCGGTTAGCTGGATGATGTCCTTGTTGAAGATCGTCACGGTTGGTTCTCCCAGATGTCCCGGGTCAACGATCGCAACGGAGAGGGGATGCATGGACCCATTGATGCAACCTCGCGGCTACATAAAAGTCCGCTGACGAATGCCTGTGGATACGTGGCGGTAAGGGCAGAATGGCAGATCGGGTTGCGCAAATAGCCTGAAAAAGACTCAATCGCCCTCTGTTTTCGGGGGTTTACCCCCGCACTTCTCACTTAAACTTCTCTTTTCGGGATGCTTCTCGAAAGGTGTTGGACCGATCGTCCGCCCGGAAACGACCAGACGTCGGGAAATGTCAGCCAGAGTGCGAATGAGCGTCTGCAACCAAGTCATATCGACGCGGATGGACAGGTTGCCGCCTACTGTTTTCCAATACCTCGCTCACGCCCCCAGACGACTGCGCCACTGCGGCGGTTTACTCCGATTTTTGAGTAGATCTTGGCCACATGATTTCGGACGGTGTTTCGCGATATTTCGAGACGCTCGGCAATCGCCGCGTCGTCGAGGGCGTCGCAGACCAGCTCGAGGATTTCGCGCTCGCGTGGACTGAGCTCGGCTGCGGGTGGATGAGAAGACGGTCGTCGGAGCGTAGCCAGCTTGTCGAGGATTGATCGGCTAAGCCAGCTCGTATCTTTCAGAACTTCGTCGATCGCCGTGCCGAGCTCAGCTTCGCTGCGTCGTCGTTCGGTCACATCCTGATAGATCCAGAGTACGCATGGCGTGCCGTCGACGCTGATCGTTTCGGCCGACACCGCGCAATCGATGACGGTCCCGCTCTGTGACACCAGTCTGGCATCAATGTCGCGAACCCGACCGTCTCGGGCGACATCCGCTTCCACCGCCGCGCGTCGCTCCGCACTTTCCCAGAGTGCGACCTCGTCGGCGGTGCGATGGTTCAGGATGTCGGCGCCGTACCCCGTAAGCGTGCGGAACGCGGCATTGGTCGTGGTGATGCGGTGGTCGGCGTCTCGAGTGGTTGCCATCGGCACCGGCGCCATTTCGAAGACGGCCTGGAGGTGACGCTCGCTCGCGGCAAGGGAGGCCTCAGCTTGGCGACGCGGCTCGAGATCGGCAAAGGTCAGCAGTAGGGCGTCGTCGCCGGTGACGTCGATTGGCTGCCCGGCGAAGAGTACCAGTCGGCGCGCGCCGTCCGCGACCAGCAGCTCCGCATCGGTCTGGGGCACGACCTCGCCTGCTTCGATGCCGCGGCGGACCGCGTGACGGTCCGACAGGTCGGCGAACAGGCCGGCGCCGAAGATAGACTTGCCGATGATTTGGGCGGGCGTGAAGCCGGTGAGGGCGAGGAAGCCGGCGTTGGCTTCGACGATCCGCTGATCGCGCAGGCGCACGATGATAGCGGGGGCGGGGTTCGCCTGGAACATTGCCTTGAACCGCGCCTCGGCGTCGAAGCGTTGCGATATGTCGCTGAGCACGAGCGCGAGATAGTCGGGCTCCCCGCCGTCGACGTCCAGGACGACGTCCCGGACCTTATGTACCCAGCGCGCCTCGTCCTCTCCTGCGGGCGCGACCTCGACGATCATGTCCGCAATGTCGTCGCCGGCCAGGAGGTTGAAGAGGGGATATTCGCGACGCTTCAGGCGGCGATGGTCCGCCGACCACAGGGTGAAGCGTTCGGCATAAGCTTCCGCGGTGTCGCCGAATTCTGCAACGCTCTGCACTCCATGCATCGCTAGAGCGGCGGGGTTCGCGCTCAGGATCGTGCCCGTAGGATCGATCAGGATCACACCGTCGAGGAGGCGTGCCATCAACTGCTCAAGGTGACGCAACGTCGGGGAATGATCAGTGATCGGCGGCTGGCTCGACATGACGCTGAAGCGCCCGAATACTCCAGGCGTTCCGTGCCAGATACTAATCGCCGTAGTTCAAGCGCACTAGGTCGAGTGACTGCGATCGGGGGCCGGTCTGAACATTGAACCCCCGTGCGGGTTCTGACGTCCGATACATTTCTCGAAAGGAACACCCATGGGCCTCATCGTGCTTCTCGTCGTCGGCGGACTGATCGGCTGGGTTGCCAGCCTGATCATGCGCACTGATGGCCAGCAGGGGATCATCCTGAACGTCGTCGTGGGCATCGTTGGTGCGCTGCTTGCCGGGTTCATCGTGACCCCGCTGATCGGCGGCGCTCCGATCACCAGCGGCGTGATCAGCATCCCGTCGGTGCTCGTGTCGCTGCTCGGTGCGGTCGTCCTGCTCGCGATCATCAACCTCTTTCGCCGCGGTTCGGTGCGTTGACCCAAGGAGACATGACAATGACCCCATCTCTGGCCTCGGCCATCTTCGACAGCCAGGCGGAAGCGCAGCGCGCCGTGGCGGAACTCCGCAGTGCGGGCGTACCCGATGCGGCGCTCTCGGTCCTTACCCAGCGCGACGGCGTGACAACCACGTCCGACGCAGACGGCGCGGTCACCGATGAAGAGCATGGCAGCGTGCTGCGCGGCATCCTGGGCGGTGGCGCACTGGGTGCCGGGCTGGGTGTGGCGGCACTCGCGATACCCGGCGTCGGGCCTCTCGTCGCCGCCGGCGCGATCGCCGCATCCGCCGTCCCCGGCGCGATGGCGATCGGTGCCGCTGCCGGCGCTGCCGCGGGCACGCTGAACGAAACGCTGGTCAAACACGGCATCGACGAGGACGATGCGGCCTACTACGGCGACGGTCTCGGTCGCGGCGGCGTGCTGGTTTCGGTCGACACGAGCGCCGGCTCGATCCCTGCGGAAACCGTGTCCGACATCCTGCACAGCAACGGCGGTCACAATTCGCGGCAATCGCGCGCCGCCAGCTACTGACCGCCGTCTGACATCATGAGGCCGGGACGCCGCGAGGCATCCCGGCCTCATCGCGTGGCACAACGACGCAAGAACGGCATAGCCGCTGCTCGTCCGCGAAGCTTCATTCTGTATGCCCGCCCCGATGCCTGTGCCTTGCCCGCGCTGACGTGCTAGGGCCGCCGCTATGTCGAAGTCTCAATGTACCGTTGGCGCCGTCGATATCGATGGCGCCACCTATGATTGGCATCTCCACCGCGAACCTCATCAGTCGGACGACGAGGGATGGAAGGGCATGACGATCTCCCTTATTCAGCGCGATGCCAAGCGCGAGGCATGGGTGGAATTCCCGCCGCCGAAGCGGCTTTTGAGGGGACTGCCGCGCGGTCGCCTTCAGCTCGATGACGCGACGATTTCCCGGTCCATCCGCGCTGCGCTGGCGGCCGGATGGGAGCCGATGTCGCGGGGCAAACCCGTCCTTTTCGCAGTGGACGCCGACGGCAATTGATGTGCTCGCTAGCCGGACCGGTCACTGCGCCCGTCAGCGTCGAATGCTGCCAACGCCAAAAAAATTCTGCTAGCGCGGTCCAATGCTCAAATTGCAGACCAAGCGGCGACTGCTGAATGCCGGTCGTGACCGCGACCGCTTGGTCGCCATTGAGGCCTCCGTCGCGGCGCTGACCGACGATGATCTCCTCGACCTCGCCGACATCTTTGCCCGCGCCGGCCCCACGCCGCTTCGGGATATCGCGGGCGCCTAGATGAAGCGTCGCAACATCACGCTGTGACCCGGTATCCCTTACGCTGGTCCTGTCAGCCTAAGACGAATCGATCTCTCCAAGGTGATTTTCAGGCTTTATGCGCTCGCAAGGATTTGCCACTCAGCCAGGGCGGCTGAGCGGCGTTCTTTGTGGGTCGGTCGATCGACGAGGTGGCGTTCGAGGCTGAAAAGACTGTGAACGTTGGCATGGACGGAGGCGAACTTTTGTAAGCTGCTTATCCGCCTGAAGCGCAGCATCGCTAGCTCCCGTCGTCGGAATGAAAGGTGGCTGTCTTCCACCCGGTTGTTCGCCCAGCGACCCGTCTCCTGCTTCCCGCGGCAGCCTAACTCGTCCATCGCTACGCCGTAGCTGCGCGGTCCGTCGGTCGTAATCGCTGCGGGTGACCCATGGCGCTTAAGTGCCTTCTTCATGAAGGCCAGAGCGGCAGCTTTGTCACGTGACTTGGTGATGTAACTGTCGAGGATTTCACCCTCGTGGTCGACCGCCCGCCAGAGGTAGACCGCCTCGCCATTCAATTTCACGTACGTCTCGTCGAGCTGCCATCGCCAGCGCCGAAACCCGCGCATGCGGCTCCCTCGCTGTCGGCGTATGTCACCTGCGAACAGCGGCCCGAACCTGTTTCATCGCATCCGCACCCTCTCGTGGCAAATGTCGATCTCACGCTCGAACAGCAGATCCTCCACGTTGCGCAGCGACAGTGGGAACCGGACGTACACCATTACCCCCAGCCGGATCACTTCGGGCGACGGGTTGAAGTAGCGAAACGGGCTATTTGGTTTGCGCGGGCAAGGCATCGCCGAGCGTTGGCATAAGGTACGTCACGGCTGGTGCGTTTAGCCTGACAGCGCCGCTCTCCGCGGTACGACACGTGCGAAGTCGGCGCAGTTTGGCGCCGGTTTCCGCTTGGATGTGTCAAATGTCGGATTTTTGCAGACTAGATGGCGGAGCGGGAGGGATTCGAACCCTCGATACGGTTTTGCCGTATACTCACTTTCCAGGCGAGCGCCTTCGACCACTCGGCCACCGCTCCGCATGCACTGGAGTTGCGCGGACTAGGGGGAGTTTCGGCTTTCCGCAAGTCGGTTGCTTGCGCTTCGTGCGCGTGCCAGCTTGGGCGCCATGACGATCGCTCTTCTCGCTGCCGCGGCCGCCCTCGTTCAGGCCACTCCTGCACCCGCCGCCGCGCCTGCAGCCAAACCCTATGACGCGTTGCCCGGCGACTGGGTTGCGGTGCCGGATGACGAGATGCTGGTGTTCACGCTCGGCAACGGGCGGCGCTTCGTCGTGCGGCTGGCGCCGTCTCGCTATGTGCCGGTGCATGTCGACAACATCCGCCGGATCGCGCGGGCGAAATGGTGGGACGGGGAGAGCGTCTACCGTGTCCAGGACAATTATGTCGCGCAGTGGGGCGACGCGACCGAGAAGAAGCCGTTGCCGGCCGGTGTCGTCGCCAACCCGCCGGCCGAATATAGCTGGCCTGCGTTCGATGCCGTGGCGACGCTGAGCAAGGGCGATCCCTATGCGACGAAGGCGGGTTATAGCCGCGACGGCTGGCCGCTCGCGACGAACGGGCGCGAGGCGTGGATTCCCCATTGCTACGGCATGGTCGGCGTCGCGCGCGACCTGGCGCCATCGACCGGGTCGGGCGGCGACCTTTATACCAACATCGGCCATGCGCCGCGGCATCTGGATAGAAATATCGTGATCGTCGGGCGGGTGATCGAGGGGATCGACGCATTGTCGACGCTGCCGCGCGGTACCGGGGGCGGGCTGGGGCTGTACGAGGACCCCAAGCAATATGTCCCGATCGTCTCCGCGCGCCTGGCCAGCGACCTGCCAGCCGCGGAACGCCCGCGCTATCAGTATCGCAAGACCGAGGGGCCGCGCTTTGCCGCCTGGATCGCGGCGCGCGAGAATCGCGAGCCGCCGTTCTTCACGGTGCCGGCGGGGGGCGCGGACATCTGCAACGCGCTGCCTCCGGTGCGCAAGACGCCGTAAGGGGCGGCGCTCCGGCGAGGGCCGGAGCGTTGGCGTTTAAGGGCTGCGGGTGCCAAGGCTCCGACCGTCGCCGGAGCACAAGGGGCGTGATTGCGTGTCTCGTGCTTATCACGCCTAAGTCCGCCACGCCGTCAGACGGACCGACTGCGCCGGTCCGCTGCCCGACGTGACGTCTCCTCGTCTTGCTTACGCAAGCCGAGGGCGTCCGCGCCTTACCGCCCGACCCAGTCCGCCACTTCAGTCGCGACCTGGTTCGCGGCCTGATTGATCGCTGGGCCGACCGTCATCGCATCGATCGGCGACACCGGCACGCGAGCCTCGAAGCGGCGCTTCTCGACCGGCTTGCCACCGTCGCGCTGAAGCATCGCGTCGAAGGTCACGACTGCGCTCGACGTCGGTTCGTCGATGCCGAAGCTGCGCAGGTCGCCCGCCAGGCTCGCGCCCGGTTCGCCCATCAGGCGGGTCGCGATGACGACGCGGCCGGTGCGGGTGGTGACCGCGTCCGACATCAGCCGCGCGAACAACCGGTTCGGCGGCTCGACCCAACGCGTGTCCTTCACATAGGCGACCGCCGTGTCGCTGGAGCGCACCGGCACGCGTAGCGTCGCGACCTCCTGCGGGATCGACGGGACCGCAATGGTCACGGTGCCCGACGTCGCCGTCTGCGTCTGGCCGACCGCGACCGGTTGCGCCGCGGTCAGCGTGAGCAGCGAGGCCGGGGGCTTCTCCCCGAAGCTGAGGCAGCCGCCGAGCGTGAGGGCGAGCAGCGCGGGCGCGAACGCGGTGGCTTTCATGGGCGATCTCACTTCTTGGGCTTATAGTCGGGGAGCTTGGGCGAACCGATCAGCGAGCCCGCGCCCTGCTGGTCGACCTTTTCGGCGACCGCGGAGAGCGAGGCCGACATGACGCGCAGGTCGTGGACCAGCTGGTTCACCTCGGGCAGCGTGTTGCGGCTGAAGCCCTGTACCGCGGGCTTGGCGTCGGTGATGACGTCGTTCAGCGAGTCCATGCTCTTCTGCGCGGAGCCGATCGCCTTGTTGAGGTTCGCCATCGCCGGCTTCACGTCGTTGGCGACGACGCCGTTGGTCGTCTCCGCCAGATCGCCGATCTGCTTTGCGGCGTTGCCTGCCTGTTCGATCGCGACGCGGGTCTGCGCGAGCGTCGCGGCGATCTCCGGCCCGCGGTCGGCCAGCGCGTCGGTCAAGCGGTTGGTATTGTCGAGGATGCCGGCGATCGACGCCTGGTTGCGGTCGCTGAGCAGGCCGGTCAACCGTTCGGTCAGCGTCGTCAGCCGTTCGAGCAACTGCGGCGCCGAACTGAGCAGCGCGCCCAGACCACCCGCGCGCGGCGGGATCAGCGGCACGCCGAACGGACAGGCGCGCTGCGGCTCGACATCGGGGCAGGCAATGGGCGGGGCGCCGGGGCGCGCGCCGTCGATCTGGACCGTGCTGGTGCCGGTGAAGCTGCCGACGACGGCCGCGGTCGCGCCCTGCAATACCGGGGTTTCCGGCCGCACCGACACGCGGACGCGCACCAGCTGCGGATCGGGCGGATAGAGCGCGATGTCCTTGACCTGGCCGACCGGGACGCCGGAATAATTGACCACCGACCCGCGCGCGAGGCCGTCGACCGCCTGCTTGAACAGGATGTCATATTCCTTGTCCTCGGCGACCCCCATGCGGGACAGCCAGACGGTGAAGAGCGCCAGCACCAGCAGCAGGATCAGCACGACGCCGCCGACGAGGACGTGGTTCGAACGGGTTTCCATCAGCCTGTCACCTGCTTGGGAGTCTGCGCGTTGGTTTGCTCCTCCGTCCGCGCGATCGCGGCGGTGGCGGCGCGGCCGCGCGGGCCGTTGAAATATTCCTGGATCCACGGGTGATCCAGTTCGAGCAGTTCGGGGATCGTGCCGACCGCGATCACGCGCTTGTCGGCCAGCACCGCGACGCGGTCGCAGATGGCGTAGAGCGTGTCGAGATCGTGGGTGATCAGGAACACGGTCAGCCCCATCGTCCGCTGGAGCGACTTGGTCAATTCATCGAACGCCGCCGCGCCGATCGGGTCGAGACCCGCGGTCGGTTCGTCGAGGAACAGCAGCTCGGGATCGAGCGCCAGCGCGCGGGCGAGGCCGGCGCGCTTCTTCATGCCGCCCGACAGTTCGGACGGGTATTTCGGTCCGGCCTCGGCGGGCAGGCCGGTCATCACCACCTTGTAGCCCGCGATCTCGGCCATCAGCAGCGGGTCGAGTTCGGGATAGAATTCGCGCAGCGGCACCTGGATATTCTCGCTGACCGTCAGCGTCGAGAACAGTGCGCCGCCCTGGAACAGCACGCCCCAGCGCTTGCGCACCGCGATCGCGTTGCGGCCCTCCTCATCGGTGTCCTTGCCGAACACGCCGACGGTGCCGGCATCGGCCGATTGGAGGCCGATGATCGAGCGCATCAGCACCGACTTGCCGGTACCCGACCCGCCGACCACGCCCAGGATCTCGCCCTTGCGCACGTCGAGGTCGAGGTTCTCGTGCACCACCTGATCGCCGAAGCTGTTCTTCAGTCCCCGCACGCGGATGATGGCTTCGCCGGAAAAGGTCGGATCGGTGCCCATCAGATCCACCCGATATAGGTAAAGAAGACCGCGAAGAACGCGTCGAGCACGATGACGAGGAAGATCGCCTGCACGACCGCCGCGGTGGTGCGCGTACCGACCTGCTCCGCGTCGCCCTCAACCTGCATGCCCTGGAAACAGCCGGCGATGGCGATGATCGCGCCGAACACCGGCGCCTTGACCAGGCCGACGTACAGGTCAGTGATCGGCACGACTTCGCGGATTCGCTGGATGAAGGTGATCGGCGGGATGTCGAGGCTGATCCAGCACAGCAGCCCGCCGCCGATGATCGCGATCAGCGAGGAATAGAAGCCGAGCAGCGGCATCAGCAGGATCGCCGCGATCGTGCGCGGCACCACCAGCGCCTCCATCGGCGACACGCCAATCGTGCGCATCGCGTCGATTTCCTCGGTCAGCTTCATCGTGCCGAGCTGTGCGGCGAAGGCCGAGCCGGAGCGGCCCGCGACCATGATCGCGGTCATCAACACGCCGAGTTCGCGAAGGGTAATGCGGCCGATCAGGTTGATCGTGAACACCTCCGCACCGAACTGGCGCAGCTGCACCGCGCCCTGCTGGGCGATGACGATGCCGATCAGGAAGCTCATCAGCCCGATGATGCCGAGCGCGGAGACGCCGACGACCTCGAACCGCTGGACTACGGCGTTGAAGCGGAAGCGGCCGGGATGGCGGATCAACGCCCAGAAGGCGAGGACCGTCGCACCGAAGAAGCCGAGCAACCCGACCATCGTGCGGCCCGCGGTCGCGGTCGCTTCGCCGATCTCGCCGACGACGCGCAGGAACGAGGGCAGGGGCGTGGGCGGCGGGGCGATCGGCGCATCGGCCTTTTGCACCTGTTCCAGCAGATGGCGGCCGTCCTCCGACAGCCCCTCGACCGCGATGCCGTTGCGGTCGGCATAGCGATGGACCACCCAGGCACCGACGGTATCGATCCGCTCGATCCCCGACAGGTCGATCGCCCGCACGCCGGTCGTGGCATCGAGTCGCTCGGGCAGGTCGCCCATGCAGGCCAGCGACAGATCGCCCGAAAATCTCAGGGTGCCGCCGTCTTCGGTAAAGGTCGCTGGCTTGCTCATCCGCGGCCCTCTTTCCCGATTAGTTCTTCCACGGCAAGCCGAGGCGTGCGTACAGAGCGATAATGCGCACGAAGCTCGCCATCTACGACATGGACAAGACGATCACGCGAACGCCGACGTGGACGCCGTTCCTGGCCTTCGCGATGCGGCGCCGGGCGAAATGGCGGCTCGCCCTGTTGCCATGGGCGGCGATCGCGGGCCTCGCCTATGTCGCCAAGGTCATCGACCGCGCGCGCCTCAAGCAGACTACCCAGAAATGGCTGCTCGGCGGACAGATCGCGGCGGATCATGTCACGACGCTGAGCGACGCCTTCGCCGATCACGTCGTCGCGACCGGCGTTCTCGACGGCGCGCGGACGCGAATCGCGGAGGATCGCGCAGCCGGATACCGGCTGGTCATGGCGACCGCGTCCTACGCCTTCTACGCCCGCGCGATCGCCGAGCGGCTGGGCTTCGACGACGTCATCGCGACCGAGAGCGAGCATGATCCCGCCGGCGCGCTGACCCCGCGGATCGCGGGCGAGAACGTCTATGGCATGGGTAAGCTGCGCGCGGTCGAGGCGTGGATGACGCGGACCGGCCGCGTGCGGAGCGACTGCCATATTCGCTTCTACAGCGACCATGTGTCCGATGCGCCGGTCTTCGAATGGTCGGACGAGGCGTTTCCGGTGAATGCGCATGGGCCGTTGAAGCTGCTGGCCAAGGCCAGGGGCTGGCCGATGCTGGATTGGCGCTCCTAACCCCCGCGTCCATTCTTCCACCGTTCGTTTCGAGTAGTCGTCGAGCTTGTCGAGACGACGTATCGAGAAAGCTGTCTCGATGCGCGCTCTCGACTTCGCTCGATCGCTACTCGACACGAACAGGGTAGGGGGCAATCGATCCACCCTCACAACCAAGCCCCCACGGTATGGATCGTTACCCCGACCAGCCCACCGACCAATGTCCCGTTGACCCGGATGTACTGAAGGTCCTTGCCGACCGTGTTCTCCAGGCGGGTCGTCAGCGTCTGCGTGTCCCATCCGCGTATCGTGTCGCTGACCAGCCGGACGATGCCGTCGCCATAGTCCGACGCCGCGCCCACCGCCGCGCGGCGGACGAAGCGGTTGATCGTCGCGGCGAGCTTCGGGTCGCTCTGCAACGTCTCGCCCAACTGGCGCAGCGCGCCGCCCAGCTGGCCGGTCAGCAGCGTGTCGGGATCGCGGGTCGCGCGCAGCATCGCCTGACGCGCCTGATCCCACAGTCCCTGCCACCAGTCGGCGAGCGCGGGATTGTCGAGCATGTCGTTCTTGAACCCCTCGACCTTCGCGCGGGCCGACGAATTGCGCTGCAGGTCGACGGCCAGCGTCGCCAAACCCTCCTCCGCCTTGGCGCGGACGGGGTGTTCGGGGTCCTCCGCCATTTCCAGCAACAGCTTGTAGAGCCCGTCGAGGATCGCGTTCGCCAGCGTCTCGTCTAGCCCGGTCCAGCGCAGGATATTGCCCGCCTTGGACGAGATCATGCCGCGCAGGATCGGTTCGTTCGCCTCGATCGTCTTGCCGGCCCAGCGCACGACCGCGTCGATGATCGGCTGGTGCCGGTTCTGCACGATCGCGGCCTGAAGCGCCTTGCCGAGCAGGGGCGAGACTTCGATCCGGCGCAACTGCCCCGCCAGCGCCGAGCGGACCATGCCGCCGAGCCGCTCCTGATCGAGCGATTCGAGGATGTCGCTGGCGAGGCGCGACGCCCCGCGCCGCAGCCGCCCCGCGCCGACTCCGGTCGGGCTCGACAACCAGCGGCCCATCGCACCCGCGACGTCGATCCGCCCCATGCGCCGTGCGACGACGCGCGGAATCAGGAAGTTCTGGCGCAGGAAGGTGCCGAGCGTATCGGCGATCCGTTCCTTGTTGCGCGGCACGATCGCGGTGTGCGGGATCGGCAGGCCGAGGGGGTGACGGAACAGCGCGGTGACCGCGAACCAGTCGGCGAGACCCCCGACCATCGCCGCTTCGGCAAAGGCGCGTACGTATCCGACAGCGGGATGCGCGGCCTCGTTAATGCGGGCGACGACGTACACGACGGCCATCGCCACCAGCAGCCCGGTGGCGACGATACGCATCCGCCGGAGGGCGGGGGGAGGGGCTCCCCCGACTCCGAGGGCGGTTCCGGCAAGTGCCATGGGCGAAACAATCCCCGAAACCGGGGATTGTTCAAGCACCAATGGCGTTATTCCGCCGGCTGCGGCGCCTCGTCGCCCTTATCGACGCCGATCTTGCGCTGACCCTGTCCCAGCATCGGACGATCCGGGCCGTCATGGTCGATCACCGGCTGGCCGTCGTCGCCCGGGCGATAGGTCAGCAGGCGACGGCCGAGCTTCGGCCCGATCCAGCGCTCGATGCCCACCGCCAGGCTGAACGACGCGGGGACGATGACCAGTGTCAGGAGCGTCGACAGGATCAGGCCGCCGATCACGACAACGCTCATCGGCTGGCGGAACGACCCGTCGCCCGACAGTGACAGCGCGGTCGGCACCATGCCGGCGACCATCGCCACGGTGGTCATTACGATCGGCTGGGCGCGCTTGTGCCCGGCGTCGAGGATGGCGTCGAGCGGATGGACGCCCTTCTCCATCTCTTCCAGCGCGAAGTCGATCAGCAGGATCGAATTCTTCGCGACAATGCCGAGGAGCATCAGGATGCCGATATAGACCGACAGCGAGATCGGCATGCCGCAGATCCACAGCGCGATCAGCCCGCCGAGCGGCGCCAGCATGAGCGAGCCCATGTTGACGAACGGCGGCATCACGCGGCGATAGAGCAGGACCAGCACCGAGAAGACAAGGAAGATACCCGCCAGCACAGCGCCGACGAAGTTCTGGATCATCTCCGCCTGCTGCTTCGATTCGCCCAGCTTCAGTTCGCTGACGCCGATCGGCAGGTTCTGCATCGCCGGCAGGGCGCGGATCTTCTTCATCGCCTCGCCCGAGACTTCGCCCGGTGCCAGATCGGCGCCGATCGTCAGGCGACGGACCTGGCCCGAACGCTCGATCTTGGTCGGGCCGGCGCCGAAGCCGATGTCGGCGACAACCTTCAGCGGCACCGATCCGCCCCCGGCGGTCGGGACGGGCAAATCCTCGATCGTCGACAGGCGTTGGCGCGCCGACTGGTTGAGCGCGACGCGGATCGGCACCTGACGATCGCTGAGCGAGAAGCGGGCAGAATTCTGGTCGATGTCGCCCAAAGTCGCGATACGGATCGCCGAGGACAGGGCCGAGGTGGTCACGCCGAGCTGCGCCGCCAGGTCGAGACGCGGGCGGATGACGATTTCCGGCCGCTTCAGGTCGCCGGTGATCAGCGGATTGCGGACCGTCGGCAGCTTGCGCATCTGGTCGACGATCGCGACCGCGGCCTGGTTCAGCTTGACGGGATCGTCGCCGCCCAGCGTGATCGTCAGCGCGCGACCCGAACCGCCGCCCCAGCCACCGGCCCGGAACGACACGCGGGCGTCCGGGATCTGGCTGAGCGTCGGGCCGATCGCGCGCTGGAATTCGAAGCTCTTCTGCTTGCGATCTTCCTTCAACTGCGCGGTCACGCGGCCCTGGCCGACGAACGAACGGGTGTAGACCGACGACACGTCCGGCTGCGCGCGCAGCACGTCGGCGGTCTTCTGCACCACGGCCTCGGTCTGCGCGAGGGTCGAGCCGGGGACCAGCTCGACGATCGCGGTGACCGAATCATTGTCCTCTTCCGGCAGGAACGTGTTGGGCAGCACCATGAACATCAGCACCGTCGCGACGAGCGAGACGATGCCGCCGACGACCGCCGACCAGCGGTGCATCAGCGTCCAGCGCAGGATGGACATGTACCAGTCCATCAGCTTGCCCTCGCCGTGCGCGGCGTGGCCCTTCGCCTTGAGAAAATAGGCCGCGATCATCGGCGTCAGCAGACGCGCGACCGCCAGCGACATCAGCACGGAAGCGACGACGGTCAGGCCGAAGTTCTTGAAGAAC
The DNA here is from genome assembly GCF_042681125.1 of Sphingomonas floccifaciens. Classification (NCBI taxonomy): domain Bacteria; kingdom Pseudomonadati; phylum Pseudomonadota; class Alphaproteobacteria; order Sphingomonadales; family Sphingomonadaceae; genus Sphingomonas; species Sphingomonas floccifaciens. Next base: position 319,768 of record NZ_JBHUFC010000001.1, read on the forward strand.
TGACCCGACACGCCCGGCATCAGGCCGACCGGCAGGAAGACCGCGACGATCGACATGGTGGTCGCGAGCACCGCGACACCGATCTCGTCGGCCGCGTCGATCGAGGCCTGGTAGGCGGATTTGCCCATGCGCATGTGCCGGACGATGTTCTCGATCTCCACGATCGCATCGTCGACCAGCACGCCGGCCACAAGGCTGAGCGCGAGCAACGTCATCTGGTTGAGGTCGAAGCCCAGCAACTCCATGAACCAGAAGCTGGGGATGGCCGACAGCGGGATCGCCAAGGCCGAGATGAATGTCGCACGCCAGTCGCGCAGGAACAGGAACACGACCAGAATGGCCAAGCCGGCGCCTTCGAGCATCGCATGGATCGCGACCTCATACTGCTTCTCGGCATATTTCGAATAGTTGAAGAGCAGGTGGAACTGGACCTGCGGATTGCGCTTCTGAAGCGCTTCCAGCTTCTTCTCTGCTTCCTTGAACACGGTGACGTCCGACGCGCCCTTCGCGCGCTGGAAGTCGAAGCTGAGCACCTGATGCCCGTCCGCGGTCGAAAGCGACCGCTGTTCGGCGTAGAGATCGCGCACTTCGCCGACGTCGGACAGGCGGATCGAACGGCCGCCGACCGAGATCTGCGTCTGCCCCAGCGAATAGGCATCGCGCGCATTGCCGAGCACGCGGACCGACTGTTCGGAGCCGGCGATTTCGGCGCGGCCACCGGCGGCGTCGACGTTCACCTGCCGCAGCGCCTGGTTGACCTGGCTCGCGGTCAGGCCCTGGGCCTGGAGCTTTAGCGGATCGAGGATGACGCGGATTTCGCGATCCACGCCGCCGTTGCGGTCGACCGCGGCCATGCCCGGTACCGACAGCAATTCGCGGCTGACGGTATTGTCGATGTACCAGCTGAGCTGTTCCAGCGTCATCGACGTCGTCGACGCGGTGAAGCTCGCCACGTCGTTGCCGCTGGTGTTGATGCGGCCGATCTGCGGCTCCAGGATGCCGTCGGGCAGGTCGCCGCGGATCTGCTGGATCGCGTCGCGGATGTCGTTGACCGTCCGGTCGATCGGTGTGCCGAGGTCAAGCTGGACGACCGTCTGCGACTGACCCTCCGTCACCGTCGAGTTGATCTCGTCGATGCCTTGCAGCGATCGCACGGCGGCCTCGACGCGCTGCGTGACCTGGCCTTCCAGTTCGCTGGGCGCCGCGCCCGGCTGGCTGATCGAGATGAACGCTACGGGGAAGTCGATGTCCGGCTGGTTGTTCACGTCCATCCGCATGAAGCTGACCAGCCCCATGATCGTCAGGAACAGGAACAGGACGATCGGCGGAACCGGGTTGCGGATCGACCAGGCCGAGATGTTGCGGAAACCCATGAGCTAGCCTTCGACAACCGAGTGCGTGACAATGTTGCTTACGTATCTGAACCCATTCCCGTTCGCCCTGCGCCTGTCGAAGGGCCGTTCTTCGATCCGCACGCAATGACTTTGCGGATCAGAGAACGGTGCTTGGACACGCTCAGCACGAACGGGGGCGTGGGTCATTATCGCGACTTCTGCAGCTGCGGCTTGACCTGCTGACCTTCGTTCAGGAACGCGCCGGCCGACGCCACGACCCGCTCGCTGCCGTCGAGCCCGCCGGCGATCGAGACGCCCGCGTCGGACACTTCGCCGACCTTGACGTCGCGGCGCACCGCCTTGTTCGCGCCGTCGACGATGTAGACATAGTTGCCCTTGCCGTCGCTCAGCACCGCCGATTCGGGGAGCAGGGGGGCCTGGACGCCGCCGACGTCGATGCTGGCGCTGGCGAAGCCGCCTGGGCGCAGCGCGGTGTCATAGCGAAGCGCGATTCGCGCGATGCCCTGGCGCGTCTGCGGGTCGATGATCGGCGATACCTGCCACACCTCGCCGGTGAAGACCTTGGTCGATCCGACCGGCGTCACGCGGCCGACCATACCGGTGCGTACACGAGCAAGGTCGGTTTCGGCCATCTGCGCGCGCATCTCCATCTGGCCGCCCATCGCGATGCGGAACAGCTGGCCGCTGCCCGAGCTGACGATCTGGCCCGGCTCGACGCCGCGGGTCAGGACCAGGCCCTCGGCGGGCGCGCGGATGTCGAGCCGCTGATTACGGGCACGCGTCTCGGCCAGCTGCGCCTGCGCCACGCGGACGCGCGCGGTCGCCTGCGCCAGCGTCGCCTCGCGCCGCTGGACATCGGCCTTCGACACGAAGCCGCGGTCGACCAACTGCTTCGCGCGATCAAGTTCGGCCTTCGCCAGATCGGCATCGGCGCGCGCGACGCTGATGCTCGCCGACTGGCTCTGGGCGGTCTGCGCCTGGACCGAACGGTCGATCGTCGCGAGCACCTGGCCGGTGCGGACCCAGCTGCCGGGCTCGACCAGCACGCGCGTCACCATGCCGCCTTCGCCCGCGACGCCGACCGGCATCTCGCGCCGTGCGGCGATGGTGCCGTTGCCGGTCACGACCGTCGCGACGGCGGAGCGGCCGGGAACGACGACGGAGACGGTGGGCACGCCCTGGCCGCCCTTGGCCGCCGCGCCGCCGGCAGCAGGAGTGTCGGACTTTCCGCCGCGCAGGGCCAGCGCCACGCCGATCGCGAGCAACACCACCGCAACGATCGCGATGATGATCCACGTCCGCTTGCCCGATCGCGCACGATCATCGGTCAGCGCGAATTGCGTCTCGTTCCCCTGCATCAAGCTCTCGTCTTTTCCGTATCGTCCAGCCCCTCCGCGCCCCCCGCGAAGAGATATCGGCAACTGTATTAGACAAATAAGTCACCAAGCTCAAGCGCGGAACAAGCGCAAGTCGCGCGCGCGTGGCAAGGCTTTTCGTCGCCGACCGCCCTTATGCTGCAACGAAATGGCTGGATTGCGGCGACCCGGTTCCGGCGCTGCCGCAAAAGTGGCTGATCCAGATCGTTCATCGCGCGTTGCCGCACCGCGCGGTAGCGTGTGCAAACCAACAGGAGAAAGTCCCGCCGATGCCCATTTTCGCCATGCTTGCCACTGCCGCCGTCGCCGCGCAGGTGCCGGCCCAGCCGGTCGCGATCGTCGATGGCACCATCCTCGACGTGACTGCGGTCGGCAAGACCAGCCAGGCGCCGGACGTCGCGACGATCAGCGCCGGCGTCGTGACCCAGGCGGCGAGCGCGGAGGCGGCGCTTGCCAGCAATGCCGAACGCGTGCGGCGGGTGCTCGCCGCGCTCAAGGCCGCGCGCGTCGCCGACCGCGACATCCAGACCTCGACCATCTCGCTTCAGCCGCAATATCGCTACGGCGAGAATGTGCCGCCGGTCATCACCGGTTATCAGGCGTCGAACAGCGTCTCGATCCGATTCCGCGATGTCGCGCGCAGCGGCGCGATCCTCGATGCGCTGGTGAAGGTCGGTGCGAATCAGATCGACGGGCCGAACCTGTCGATCGACAAGCCCGAGGCCGCGGAAGACGCAGCGCGCACCGATGCGATCGCCAAGGCCCGCGCGCGCGCCGAAGTCTATGCGCGCGCCGCGGGCCTGCGCGTCGATCGCATCCTGTCGATCACCGAAGGCGGCGGGTACCAGCCGCCGATCGGACCCATGCCCGCCATGGCGATGCGGATGGAAGCCAAGGCCGCCGACACCGCCATCGTGCCTGGCGAGCAGGACGTTCGCGTGACGACGACGGTGAGGTTTCTGCTGAAGTGAAGGGGAGGGGGGCGGGCTGTGCGTCCGTCCCCGACCTTTTGGGGTTGAGCTGCAGGAAGTTACCAGGCTGCCCGCGCGCTGACGAAGGGCGTGACCGTGCTACGCGCAGGCCTGAGCGTTGTTCCGGATCGACCTTCACCGATTGAGGGACGTCCGCTCATCTTTCTTCGTCATCCCGAACTTGATTCGGGATTCAGAGCCAAGAGCCGTCCCGCTTGGAACTCTGGATTCCGGATTAAGCTTTGGGCGACACCGTCTTCCGAATATCTATTCGCCGCAGGGTTGTAAGGCGCCGGCTCGTATATGTTTGAAGCGACACAGTTTTCGCACCCGCACCACATAGAAAAAGGGGCCGCCCCATGGGCGACCCCTTTTCACGACCGTATCGTGCAGGCTGGCGCTTAGCGCATCGACCCGCGACGGACGAGGTTGACGATCGCGAGCAGCACGATCGCGCCGATCAGCGAGTACAGGAAGCTCATCACGGTGATGCCGTTGTTGATGTTGGCACCGGTGACGAAGCCGGCGATGACGGCACCGACGATGCCGACGACGATGTTCAGGAAGATGCCCTGCTGTGCGTCGGTGCGCATGATGATGCTTGCGAGCCAACCGACAACGCCACCGACGACCAGCCAAATAATGATACCCATGACCAATCCCTCCGTTACATCCGGCCCTTTCCGGACTGTGTGACGGGAAAATGCGGCAGGGCGTGCTTTTGTTCCGGCGGCGTTTCTAATCATAGGTTGGAAAGTCGTTGAAAGCGGACCCGAAAGCGAAACGGCCCGCCTTCCCGGAGAGGGAAGACGGGCCGTTCCTGCGGATGACGTCAGGGGAGTCGACGCCGGACCTCGTCAAAATTTCTGCTGGCGTTCGTACAGCGAGCGATAGTGCTGGATGCGGGTCACGCGCAGGCCGGGCATGCCCGACCGGTCGATTGCGCGTTGCCAGCCGGCAAATTCCTCGGCGGTCAGGCCGTAACGATCGCAAACCTCGTCGACGGTCAGCAGGCCGCCATTAACTGCGGCCACGACTTCGGCCTTGCGCCGCACCACCCAGCGGGTCGTGCTTGGCGGCGGCAGCGTGTCCAGCGTCAGCGGTTCGCCGAGCGGGCCGATGACCTTCGCGGGCCGGATTTTCTGGTTCTCGATCATTCGTACCTCAAAAATCGGATGCGGTCCCGTCGCCGGATGCCGCCTCCCATTCCCATTCCTGTCTAACGACCGTTAGCGGCCGAGCTTGAACATCCTCTCAAGCGCCTCGGTAAACGGCGCCTTCATTCCTCTTTCCACCGTCTTAGCGCCGAGGCGGTAGTTTCACTAAAGCTGCCGGCAGCCGGCGCCATCAACGCATCGACCGGACCTATGCGATCAATCGCCGCCTGGATCCGTGCGGTCGGGCTCGCTGCCTGGCGGCTCGCCACCCCGACCATCAGCACGGCCAGCTCGACGGGCAGGGCGGTGACCTGTCCGGCGTTGAGGCGGGTGAAGCTGAGGTCCAAGTGCGCGTATCCGTTACAGGTGTCGATCCGAGACCCGGCTAATGCGGTAAGAGTGCTGAAGGGCGGGTAAAGGCGATGCGAATTTTGCGTCGAGCCGTTCGTCCCGCTAAGGGACGTCCACCATGTCCCCGGTTTCGTTCGACCTCTCCCAGCCGCTGTCGAAGCGGCGCATCGTCGTCGCCATGTCGGGCGGCGTCGATTCCTCCGTCGTCGCCGCGCTTGCCGCGCGATCGGGAGCGGAGACGATCGGCGTCACGCTACAGCTCTACGATCACGGCGAGGCGGTCGGTCGCGCGGGTGCCTGCTGCGCCGGCCGCGACATCCGCGATGCGCGTGCGGTGTGCGACGGCTTGGGCATCGCCCATTATGTCTTCGACCATGCCTCTTCGTTCCGCGAGCAGGTGATCGAGGATTTCGCCGACGAATATCTCGCCGGGCGCACGCCGATTCCCTGCGTGAAGTGCAACATGGGGCCGAAGTTCACCGACCTGTTCGCGCTTGCCCGCGATCTCGGCGCCGATTGCCTGGCGACCGGTCATTATGTCCGCCGCGTTGAGGGGGAGGGCGGGGCCGAGCTTCACCGCGCGCTCGATCCCGCGCGCGACCAGAGCTATTTCCTCTTCGCGACGACGCAGGATCAGCTCGACTATCTCCGCTTTCCCCTGGGCGGTCTGCCCAAGGCGCGGGTGCGCGAGATCGCGGCGGAGATGGGGCTCGGGGTCGCGGCAAAGCCCGACAGCCAGGACATCTGCTTCGTGCCCGATGGCAATTACGCCGATGTCGTGCGCAAGGTGCGGCCCGGCGCCGACGACGGCGGTGAGATTGTCGACGAGGACGGGCAGGTGCTCGGCCGGCACCGCGGGATCATTCACTATACCGTCGGCCAGCGTCGCGGGCTCGATATCGGCGGCGGCCATGATCCGCTCTATGTCGTCGGTCTCGATGCGGCGGCGAAGCGGATCGTTGTCGGGCCGAAGACCGCGCTGGCGGTTGCCGCGGCGCGGCTGACGGGGATCAACTGGCTCGGCGGCGATTTTTCCGGCCCGCTTACCGCCAAGGTCCGCAGCCTCGCCAAGCCGGTGCCCGCGCGGCTCGACGGTGACCGGCTGGTGTTCGACCAGCCCGAATATGGCGTCGCGCCGGGGCAGGCGGCGGTACTTTACGCGGGCGACCGCGTGCTCGGCGGCGGGTGGATCGCGGCGACGGAGCGGGCGGGGACTGGCGTCAAGGAGGACAGGGCGCAGTTCGTCTAAGTCTCGATCAGCCTGCTCAGATCTACGGGTATTTTGAAACGGTCGAAAAGTAGGGCCGTACCCATCCTGTTCGTGCTGAGCCTGTCGAAGCACCGTACTTCGTGCCGCAAGCGACGCGCGGGCGTATCGAAGTACGGTGCTTCGACAGGCTCAGCACGAACGGAGAAACCAAGGCAGTCGTCGCTCGGGCTCTATGATCTCACACGAACGGCGAGACATAGGCTCCGCAGGCCTTCGCCTGCCACTGTTGCTTCTTCCAGCACGCATCGTCGAACCGCGGCAGCGCGACGGGGGGCGGCGGGTTGAAGCCCCAGGGGAAGCGCTGCTCGCCGGCCAGCACCAGGCTGTTGCGCAGCTGGCGCAGGCGTTCCTGTGCCAGCGTCGTGAAGCTGCCGCGCGGCGTGAACACCGCCATATGCGCAATCTCGCCCGCCGTCTGGCAGAAGGTCAGCTGCGCGCCGACCGTCGAGAAGCTGGAATAGACGCGCGTGCCGTATTTATCGAGTTCGGTCTGGCCGGCCTTCGGCGTCTTGTTGACGCGGTTGAAATACTTGCCGAGCACGGCGTACTGGCTCGCCAGTTCCGCCTCGTGATCCTTGATGAGCTTGTTGTAATTGCCCAGTGTCAGCAATTGCGGCGCGAACTGGCACTGGAGCGCGGCGACGTTCAGTGCCGCGCGCAGGTTCCAGGCGAGTGCTGCCTTCAACTCGTCCGGCGTCGCGCCGGGAAGGGCCTGGCTCACCATGCCGGGCTCCGTACCGTCGACCGGCTGGCCGCGCAGGTCCGGCGACTGGAAGAAGAACTGCGCCTGTGCCGGCGCCGCCGCCGCGACCGCCATACCCGCGGCCACGACCATCGTCAGGATACGCAACGTCTTGTCCACCCTCTCGCATTCGGCGGCACGACACCGCTCAAGCCGGTGATTCAATATGCTTAATCGACGTTCCGCCCAAGCGGTTTCTGCGCTCGGTACGGCGCGCAGGACCTGAGATTGCGACGAACCGAATCCGCGGGAGGGGGGCAGTGCTTCCCTTACCGCCATCCGTCCCGGTTTCGCTCGGCACCATCCCGATCGATCACGCCAGCCGGCGGACGGCGGAACCCGTAAAGGAAAAGGGCCGCCCGGTCGCCCGGACGGCCCCAATCTATTCCGTCACGATGGCCGCGGGAGGCTTGGCCCCCGCGTACCCGTCCGCGACGCGATGATTACATCGCGTTCGTGGTCGTCGTCGTGGTGGTGTTCGACATCATCATGTCGTTCGACATGGTGGTGTCGTTCGACATCATCATGTCGTTGCCCATGGCGCCGTCGACCGGGGTCATGTTGTCCGACATCGTGCCGTCCATCGTCGCGTCAGTCGCGTTCAGGTCGGTGATGACGGTGTTCTCGGTGGTGTTGGTGGTCGAACCACCGCAAGCCGAAACGAGCAGCGCCGCGCCGGCGATCATCGAGCCGGTGACGGCCTTGGTGAGAAGTGCACGCATTGTGGAAGCTCCCTAGATAAGGCGATCCGGGCCGGCTGGATGCCCTGTAATACCCAAATCGTGGTGGACATTAGTCAAACAGTCCCCGCCCCTCAAGTGTCGATTTTCACGGGGCAGGCAAGTGCGTTCAAAAACGCCTGAGCCGAAAACGCCAATGCGGCGTCGAAGGTTGCGAAGGATGCGTCCTTCCCCAGCGCCTCGGCACTGGTGACGCCGAAATCGGCGATGCCACACGGCACGATGCCGCCGAAGTGCGACAGGTCGGGCGCCAGGTTCACGGAGAAGCCGTGCATCGTCACCCAGCGCTTCACCCGAACCCCGATCGCGCCGATCTTCGCCTCGCCGCGCGTTGGATCGTGCGTCCAGATGCCGATCCGCCCCTCGGCCCGGAACGCCGCTATGCCGATTTGCGCCAGCGCGTCGATCACCCAGCCTTCGAGCGCGTGGACGAAGCAGCGCACGTCCTTGCCGCGCTTCGCCAGGTCGAGCACCAGATAGCCGACCCGCTGGCCGGGACCGTGATAGGTATAGCGCCCGCCGCGTCCGGTAGCGTGCACGGGAAAGCGCGGATCGACCAGCTCGGCCACATCGGCGCTGGTGCCCGCGGTGTAGAGCGGGGGATGTTCCAGCAGCCAGACCAGCTCGCGCGCCTCGCCCGCCTGAACCGCGCGGTTGCGCGCCTCCATCTCCGCCAGCGCGAAGTCATAGGGTACGGGCGCGGCACTGACCCGCCATTCGATGTCGTCGAGTTCCGCCATGATCCGCGTCACATGCGAAGCCGCACGGTGATTGGCAAGCGGTGACGGCTTACGCTAAGCGCCGGGTTCGAAAATCGGTGGGATCGGTAGGACGCTGCGATGGTGACGATGGGCTATGTTTGGGACCGAACCGTCGAGACGGTGGGGGAGCGGCTGTCGGTCGTCCTGCCGATCGCGATCGTCGGCCTGTTCCTGCCCGCGACGATCATCGCGAGCCTGCAAGGCGTGCTGACCGCCGGTGACGCCCGTGTGCAACTGATCGTCAACCTGGTCTCGCTCGCCTTTTCGGTGCTGTCGCTCTGGGCGCAGCTCGCGATCGTCGCCGCGGCGGTCGATCCGCGTCGTGGCTTGGGTGCGGCGGCGCGACACGGCGTCGCGCGGTTGCTGCCGGCGATCGGCATCGTCCTGCTGCTGATGCTGGCAATGGCGGTCGCCTCCATCCCGGTGTTCGGCTTGCTGGCGTCGGGCGGGATCGATGCCGCGGCGGTGCAGAAGGGGCAGATCGCCATCGCCAATCTGAACCCCGGCATGGTGGTTGCGGCGATCCTCTATGGATTTGCCGTCCTGCTGGTCCTGCTGTTCGTCGGCGCGCGTCTAGCACCGCTGCTGTCGGTTGTATCGGAGGAGCGGCGCGGGGTCGGTGCGATCGCGCGCGCCTTTCGCCTGACGCGCCGGCTGACCTGGCGGCTGGCGGGCGTGGTGGTGCTCTACGTCGTGATCGTGACCGTCGCGACGATGGCGGTGCGGACGGTCTTCGGCACCGTGTTGCGGCTGTTCGACGGCGGCAGCGGGCCGATCACGCTGACGAGCGTCGTGACCGCGATCGCGACGTCGGCGGTGTCGGCGGCGTTCTCCGTCCTCGCTACCATCTTCTGTGCGCGCCTTTATGTGGTGCTTGCCGAAGCGACGGATCGCGCGGTTACGCAAAGCGCCGCACCGGCCGTGCCGGTCCATGACGCTCCTGCCCGTGCCGGTTTGGCCCACGACGGTCCTGCGTCGTGAGCCAGTCCTTCTCCGCCCCCTTCCTCGACGCGCGGGCGGCCTGGCGTCGCGATAGCGCGCTGCTGCTGCCGCTTGCCGGCCTGGGTTTCTTCCTGGCGCCGCTCGCGGTTCAGTTGCTGCTTCCCGCGCTGCCGGCGATGCCGCAGACCAGCGACGAAGCCGCGGCCCGTGCCTGGTTCGCGGCGATGCAGGCCTGGGCGGGGCGCTACGGCATCTGGTATCTGCTGGCACCCGCGATCGCGCTGGTGGGGGCGCTCGCGGTCTTCACGCTCTATCTTTCGCCGGAGCGGCCGACGCTCGGCCGGGCGCTGGCGCGGGCGGGGCTGTTGTTCCCACGTTATCTGCTGGCGTCGATCCTGGTGTCGCTGCCGATGGGGATGCTGCTGTGGGTGACGCTGATCGCGCCGTTCCTGCTGATCATCGCCGCCGGACCGATCTTCTACATCTACGGACGCACGATGCTGATGGGGCCGGCGATCGTCGCCGAAGCGCCGATGGGCGCGGTCGCCGCGATCGCGCGCAGCTGGGCGCTGACCCGCGGGCGCGGCTGGATCCTGGCGGCGACCTATGCCACCATCTTCTTCGTCCCCGGCCTGCTGGGCAGCGTCGTGCTGTCGATCGGGGCGTTCGGTGGCAACAATCCGGTCATCATCGCGATCACGACCGGTCTGGCCTGCCTGTTCGTCGCCGGCGGCTCGCTGCTTCTCGCCCTCGTCGAAGTCTCGCTCTACCGCCGGTTGTCGCGCTAGAGCGGGGAGCGATCAGCTTTGATCACTCCCGTTCGTCCTGAGCGAAGTCGAAGGGCAGCTCTCCGCAAGGTGCTTCGACTTCGCTCAGCACGAACGGTTGAACAAAGCTGATCGAAACCGACCCTAATCCGCCAGACAGGGCACATGCGGCGCCACGTCGCGCGGCAGGATGCCGGTCGCGCGCGGGTCGGGGAAGGTTTGGAGGGTGCGCTTGTACGGGACGAAGCCGCTCGCCCGGTAGAACCCCAGGGCGCGCGGATGATCCAGCGTACAGGTGTGCACCCACACCCGCGTGACGCCGGGCGCCCAGGCCCGTTGCAGCGCATGCGCCATCAGCCAGCGACCATGGCCCTGGCCGGCGAGTTCCGGAATCAGTCCGACATAGGACAGCTCGCACGTCCCGGTTTCGCGGAAATCGAGTTCGAGCATCCCAACCTCGATCCCCGCAGGATCGACCGCGGCGTAGATCTCGACCCGGTCGTCATGGACGATTCGCGTCAGCACGGCATTGTCCATCACCAGTCGCGAGAACCACAGCCACGGCCCCCCGATCCGCCGGAACAGCGCGCGATAGGTGCCAAGCGCCGGCGTCTTCCACCGCACCAGCCGCAGTCGCGAATCGGGCAGCGGGCGGGGGCGGGGCCGCTCGCGCATTTCCAGCGAGGTGACGATCGTCGCCACGTCGCCGTTCGAGACGGGGATCAGGCCCATATCGCGCGCGGCGGCAGGCTCATCAGGATCGCGTCGATATTCCCGCCGGTCTTGAGCCCGAACAGGGTGCCGCGGTCATAGACCAGGTTGAATTCGGCATAGCGCCCGCGCCACGCCAGCATCGCCGCTTCGTCCTCTGGTGTCCAAGCGTCGTTCATACGCCGCCGCACGATTCGCGGGTAAGCGTTGAGGAACGCCCGGCCGACGTCCTGCGTGAACGCGAAGTTCGCCGCGAAATCGCCCTCCAGATGGTCGTAGAAGATGCCGCCGACGCCGCGGTTAACCCCGCGGTGGGGGATGCGGAAATACTCCTCCGCCCAGGCCGAGAAGCGGTCGTAATAGTCCGCCCCATGCGCGTCGCACGCCGCCTTCAGCTCGGCATGGAAGTCCTGCGTATCATGCGGCTCGGGCAGCGGCGGATTCAGGTCCGCGCCGCCGCCGAACCAGCGTTTGGTCGTCGCGAGGAACCGGCAGTTCATATGGACCGCGGGCACATGCGGATTGGTCATGTGCGCGACCAGGCTGATGCCGGTGGCGAAGAATCGCGGGTTCTCCGCCGCACCGTGGATCGACTTAGCGAAGTCGCCCTCGAACGTACCCCCGACGGTCGAGACGTTGACCCCGACCTTCTCGAACACCTTCCCCTTCATAACGCCCCGCACGCCCCCCCCACCGGGCGCGCCCGACGGATCGGCGCGGTCCCATGGCGTATAGTCGAACGCGGCTTCGGAACCCGCCTCCCGCTCGATCGCCTCGAATTCGGCACAGATGAGGTCGCGAAGGTGCTCGAACCACTGGCGAGCTTGGGTCTGTTCGGCGTCTAGCGGCTGCATGGGCAGCGCCTTAGCGGAGCCAGGGCGGAGAGGTCGATAGGGCGGAATGTCTCAGGGCGGTCATGCCTCCGGTGAGGGCTTCGCTCCAGCGCTCTTGGCATCGCTAACGTCGCCGATTTCGGTCTGTTTCTCAATCCGTTCGACCGCGACCTTCTTTGCGGGATCTAGGAATTCGGAAAACGCGAGCCCCAGGGCGAGCGTGGTGGCGCCGGTCGCAGCGGATCGCGAGGGCTTGGCCTTTCGAAGGAGCCAGGGGAGCGCAAAGAGGAAGAGCGCAAATGCGACGAGGGACAGTAGCGAAACCATCGCCATCACATGTGTCCGCCGGACGGCGCAGACAATAGTGCCCCATCACGCAGTCGCCAGCGGCCACCCACCAGTTTGTCGCAGCCCTTCCGCCAGCACGATCGCCGCCGACACGCTCAGGTTCAGCGAGCGCAGGGGCGGGGCCATCGGGATGACGACGCGGGCATCGGCGCGGGCGTGGACCTCTTCCGGCACGCCTGCGCTCTCACGCCCGAACAGCAGCACGTCGTCCGCCTGGAACGCGAAGTCGTGGAGCGGCGTCGCGCCGCGCGTCGTCAGCAGCACCAGCCGGCCGCCGGCTTGTGCCTGGAATGTGTCCCAATCGGCGTGGCGGGTGACGGAGACGTGGTCGATATAATCCATTGCCGCTCGTGCGACCCGCTTGTCGTCCCACTGGAAACCCATGGGTTCGATCAGGTCGAGTGGGACGCCCAGACACGCGCAGGTGCGCATCACGGCGCCGACATTGCCGGCGATATCGGGCTGGTACAGGGCGATACGCATGGGTGGGCCGGTAGTCCTGTGCAAGCGCGGACGCAAATTGCTGTTGGCAAAGCGGGCGGGGCCTGTTTATCAGGCGAGCCAACCACCGGGGGCAACCGGGGGTGCATGGCGGCGTGTCCGCGATGATTCCCGCGTATCGGCGCCTGTTCGTGGCGCTACTGTTTCGAAGTGCAAGGGCTAGTGCATGGCAACTGACCACGAGGCGATCGCAGAGGGTCCGCAGGACCCCCGCCGCCGCGATTATCTGCAGATCGGCGCGGTTGCGTTCGCCGGCGTCGGCGTCGGCGTGATCGCGCTGCCGCTCATCAACCAGATGAACCCGTCCGCCGACGTGCTCGCCGCGTCGAGCACCGAGGTCGACGTCTCGGCCATCCAGCCGGGGCAGGCGATCAAGACGACGTTCCGCAAGCAGCCGCTGTTCGTCCGCAATCTGACGCCGGCGGAAATTGCCGCCGCCGATGCAGTGCCGGTGTCGTCCTTGCGCGATCCCGAGACGCTGGAGCAGCGGACCAAGCCGGGCAAGACCAACTGGCTGATCACGCTGGGCGTGTGCACCCATCTGGGCTGCGTGCCGCTGGGCGCGGGCGAGGGCGAGAACAAGGGGCCGTTCGGCGGCTACTTCTGCCCGTGCCACGGCTCGGCCTATGACACCGCCGGTCGCATCCGGCAGGGTCCGGCGCCGACCAACCTGCACGTGCCCGACTATGTATTCACCTCCGACACCGTCGTGACGGTCGGCTGATAGGGATCCTGACACCATGAGCTTTCCCTGGGCCAGGCATTATGAGCCGAAGGCGCCGCTGATGAAGTGGCTGGACGACCGGCTGCCGCTGCCGCGTCTCGTCTACAATGCCGTCGGTGCGGGCTATCCCGTGCCGCGCAACCTCAACTATTTCTGGAACTTCGGCGTGCTCGCCGGCGCGGCGCTGGCGATGCAGATCGTCACCGGCATCGTGCTCGCCATGCACTTCTCGACCGATGCGAACACCGCGTTCGGCTCGGTCGAATCGATCATGCGCGACGTCAACGCCGGCTGGTTCCTGCGCTATGCGCACGCCAACGGCGCGTCGATGTTCCTGGCGGTCGTCTACATCCACATCGGCCGCGGCCTCTATTACGGCTCGTACAAGCCGCCGCGCGAGATGGTGTGGCTGCTCGGCGTCGTGATCTTCCTTCTCATGATGGCCACCGCCTTCATGGGCTATGTGCTGCCGTGGGGCCAGATGAGCTTCTGGGGTGCGCAGGTCATCACCGGCTTCTTCTCCGCCATTCCGCTGGTCGGCGAGACGATCCGCATCTGGCTGCTGGGCGGTTACGCGCCGGACGCAGCGGCGCTCAACCGCTTCTTCTCGCTCCACTATCTGCTGCCGTTCGTGATCGCCGGCGTGGTCATCCTCCACATCTGGGCGCTGCACATTCCGGGGTCCAACAACCCGACCGGCGTCGAGGTGAAGGACGAGCAGGACACCGTGCCCTTCCACCCGTACTACACGGCGAAGGACGGCTTCGGCCTGGGCGTGTTCCTGCTGATCTTCGCGACGCTGATCTTCTTCGCGCCGAACCTGCTGGGCCACCCGGACAACTATATCCAGGCCAACCCGCTCTCGACGCCGGCGCACATCGTGCCCGAATGGTACTTCCTGCCGTTCTACGCGATCCTGAAGTCGTTCACGATCGACTTCCTGTTCCCGGCGAAGCTGTGGGGCGTGCTGGCGATGTTCGGCTCGATCCTGCTGCTGTTCTTCCTGCCGTGGCTCGACACCTCGCCGGTGCGCTCGGCCAATTATCGGCCGGTCTACCGCTGGTTCCTGGTCGCGCTGCTCGTCGACGTCCTGATCCTGGGCTATGTCGGCGGTGCGGAACCGATCGCGCGCAACATCATCATGGGCCAGATCGCATCGGCCTATTACTTCCTCCACTTCCTGGTGATCCTGCCGATCGTGTCGGCCATGGAACGCCCGCGCCCGCTGCCCAACTCGATCACCGAGGCGGTTCTGGCAAAGCACGGCGGCACCAGCCCAGCCCATACCGCGATGAGCGGCGGCGCGATCGCGCCGGCCGAATAAGGGACGAGAGACATCATGGTTCGCATCATCGGCGGTCTCGTCGGTCTCGCCTTCGCGGTCATGGCGCTCGTCGGGTTCATCTCGACGACCGTCGGCGCCATCCAGGAGCCGGAGAAACCCACCGCGGAGCACGAGTTCCACAAGGGGCCGGAAGAGCTGAAGCTGGCATCGAACGGTCCGTTCGGCCACTTCGACAACCAGCAGCTGCAGCGCGGCTTCCAAGTCTACAAGGAAGTCTGCTCGGCGTGTCACTCGCTGAAGCTGGTGTCGTTCCGCGACCTCCAGCAGATCGGCTATTCGGAAGCCGAGGTTAAGGCGATCGCGTCGCAGTGGGCGATCGAAACGCCCGCCCCGAACCCGGAAACGGGTGAGATGGCGACGCGCAAGAACCTGCCGTCGGATCGCTTCCCGGCGCCGTTCGCCAACGACATCGCCGCGCGCGCCGCCAACAACAATGCGGTGCCGCCCGACCTGTCGCTGATGACCAAGGCGCGGCACGACGGCCCGGCCTATGTCCACTCGCTGCTGACCGGTTATCAGAACCAGCCGGCGGAACTGCTGCGCAAGTTCCCGGATGCGAAGACGCCGAAGGGGCTGCACTACAACCCCTATTTCGCGAACCTCAACCTCGCGATGGCGCCGCCGCTGACCAGCGATGGTCAGGTCCAGTATACGGACGGCACCAAGCCGACGGTCAATCAGATGGCGACCGACGTCGCGGCGTTCCTGACCTGGACCGCCGAGCCGAAGCTGCAGACGCGCCATGCGGCGGGTTGGGCATCGGTCCTGTTCCTGGTGATCTTCTGCTTCCTGACCTGGGGCGCCTACAAGAGCGTCTGGCGCGATACGAAGCACTGAGCGGGCTGCCCCCGATTTGCTCAGACAGATCGGGGAGTTCTCTAGGCGGGCAGCGATGCCGCGGCTGGAGAAGCGACAATTCAATGCGGGCGGTGTGTCTACAGACGCGCCGCCCGTTTTGCTTTTGGGGGGCATTGTGTCCCGCCAGCTCCAGGCGGTTGGCGTATCAGAGGACACCCGTGCCGGGGCCATCTCGCCCGCTCCCGCTCGTCCCGGAGCACGGTCCTGCCGTCTCGATACCGGCTAACGTTTCAACCTTAGCATCCGCGAACCGGTGCCGTGTTCTGCCGTGTTGGAGTCGGTTTCGATCAGCCCTGTTCCACCGTTCGTGCTGAGCGAAGTCGAAGCACCAAGTGGAAGGCAGCCCTTCGACTACGCTCAGGGCGAACGGGAGCGAACAAAGCTGATCCAGGACGGCCTGTATCAAATTCGATGCGTCTGCCTGCTCCGGTGAAGGCCAGAGCACTGGCAATTGCAAGCGCTTCGACCTTCACCGCTCCGGCCTGCATCCGGGCGCAAATGGTCTCCGGTTGTCTGGTTCACGCCATTGGGGCGCTCGGATTTCCATACTGACCAGAGATCACGTCGGCCAATAGGAGACATCCTGTGCCTTCAGCAGGATGCAAGACGACCGCACCCCGTTTATTCGACCCTCGCGAGAGTGCGACCCCTCGTACATCGGTGTCGTCCAATCCTACCGCAATGCTCTCTCGACCGGCGCGAGCGTGCCGTCACGGTCCGCTACCTGGGGCATGCCGAGCACCCGGCGGATCAGGGCGTAGACGTCGACATTGTCGAACACCGGTAGCGTTCTCCCCGAAGCGAAGGCGGGGCCGCTGGCGATGAAGATCGCGCGCATGTCGGGAGCATCGTGGTCATAGCCATGCTCGCCGCCGGTTGGCCGCGTGGGCGGCTTCGCCATGATGCGCCAGCCCGGATCGGCGAGGCAGAACCAGGCCGGGATGCGCGGGTTGCTGCCGTAATAGAAGCGGGCGGGGATCTGCGCCTTGGGCCAGCACCGGACGTGCGCGCGCGGACGCGACAGACTCGCGGCCAGCGCAGCTTCGCGGCCCTTTACCGGTTGGAAACTCGCGAACACGCCCGTCTCGACGGCCCGCCCATCGGCCTCGGAGGCTAGTTCGGCAAGCGGGATGACCTGATCCTTGGTCACC
Organism: Sphingomonas floccifaciens; assembly: GCF_042681125.1. NCBI lineage: Bacteria > Pseudomonadati > Pseudomonadota > Alphaproteobacteria > Sphingomonadales > Sphingomonadaceae > Sphingomonas > Sphingomonas floccifaciens. The sequence goes on from NZ_JBHUFC010000001.1 coordinate 336,671, forward strand.
GGCGTCATGCCGTGATCCGACACAACCACGATGTTGGCCGGTTGGCCCAGCGCGGCAAGTTCCGCGGTCAGATGCCCGATCGCGCGGTCGACCCGGCCGATCGCGTCGTTCGTGCGGGCATCGTCGGGGCCATAGCGATGCCCCATCGTGTCGACCTCGTCGAAATAGAGCGTCAGGAAGCCGGGGCGGGTCGCCGCCGGGCGTCGCAGCCAGTCGATGACGGTGTCGACGCGCTGATGGTCGTCAACGGCTTCGCCATAGGGTGTCCAGTCGTCGGGGCGCCGGCCGCCGATCACGTCGTTGGGCCACTCATCCTCCCGCACGCCGCCGAAGGCGACCGAGGCGCCTGGCCAGAACATCGCGGCGCTGCGAATTCCGGCGGCCTCTGCGTCGATCCACAGGGGCGAGGCTGCATTCCACCACCAGGGGTCGTCGGTCGCCATCGTGAATTTCTCACGCTTGCCGGCGGGGTCTTCCATATTGTTGGACACGATCCCGTTGCGGTCGGGCCGCAGCCCGGTGACGATCGCCCAATGGTTGGGGAAGGTTTTGGACGGGAAGGACGGGCGCATCGCGGCGCGCGTGCCGTTCGCGGCCAGGCGTGAGAGGTTGGGCGTGATCCCGCGATCCAAGTAGTCGGGGCGGAAGCCGTCGATCGACACCAGGATCGTGACCGGCGCGCGGACGGCTGCGTCGGCAGGGACGGCGGCGGGAAGGAAAGGCCGGGCGGTTTCCGTCCGAGCCGACGGTACCGTGGTACAAGCGCCGAGCGACAACACGGCAAGACCGGCAAGCAAGATGGGGGAGCGCATCCCCCATCCTTGCCTCAGCCGTGTGACAATCTCCAGACGCCTGCCGTCAGCGGCGCGCTGCGATCAGTAGAATGCGCCGGGGCGGGGGTCGATGTCGTAGGCGGCGGGGATCATCATCAGCGCCGCGCCAGGGGCGTCGACGATCCGCGGGCGAATCGGTGCGCCGGGCAGCTTGCGCTCGGGTTTGCGCGGCATCGTCGCGCGCGAACCGGATTCGGCGCGGGAGCCGGTCTCCGTGCCGGTCGATGGCGGGGCGGTGTCGGCCGCCTGCACCGCGGGCGCGGCGAGCAGGGCGGCAGCAGCGAGCAGGGAACGAAGCGTCATAGTCATATCATACACCTTCGCTCTCCCCGCCGCAAGCGATCGATGGGCCTTCGTCCGCGTGGATGCAACCCTGATCGCAGCCGTGAGTAAGCCGACCTTCCTGCACCGGCGATGAAGGCTGCGGGCGGCCGCCCCCTTGCGGATCAGACGTTGAAGCGGAACAGCATCACGTCGCCGTCCTTGACGACATAGTCCTTGCCCTCCGAGCGCAGCTTGCCGTTGTCGCGCGCGCCGGCTTCGCCCTTGAACTGGACGTAATCGTCGTAGGCGATGGTTTCGGCGCGGATGAAGCCGCGTTCGAAATCGGTGTGGATCTCGCCGGCCGCCTGCGGGGCTTTAGCGCCGACATGCGTGGTCCAGGCGCGCGCCTCCTTCGGGCCGACGGTGAAGAAGGTCAGCAGCTTCAGCAGGTCGTATCCGGCGCGGATGACGCGGGTCAGGCCGGTTTCCTCCAGACCCAGCTCGGCCAGGAATTCGGCGCGGTCCTCGACCGGCATCGTCGCGATGTCGGCCTCGATCGCCGCCGACACCACCACCGCCTGCGCGCCCTCGGCCTTCGCCTTTTCGAACACCTTGGCCGACAGGGCATTGCCGTTGGCCGCGTCTTCTTCGTTGACGTTGCAGACGTAGAGCACCGGCTTGGCCGTGATCAGCTGGGATTGCGCAAAGACGCGCTCCTCCTCGACGTCCTTGGGCTGGGTCAGGCGGGCAGGCTTGCCATCGCGGAGCAACTCCAGCGCCTGGCCCAGCACGGACGCGGCGACCTTCGCTTCCTTGTCGCCCTGCGTCGCCTTCTTGGCGAGGTTGGGGACGCGCTTTTCGAGGCTTTCCAAGTCGGCGAGCATCAATTCGGTCTCGACCGTTTCGGCATCCGCGATCGGATCGACCTTGTTGTCGACGTGCTGGATGTCGTCATTCTCGAAACAGCGCAGGACATGGACAATCGCGTCCACCTCGCGGATGTTGCCGAGGAACTGGTTGCCCAGCCCCTCGCCCTTCGACGCGCCGCGGACCAGGCCGGCGATGTCGACGAAGCCCAGCTGCGTCTCGATGATCTTGGCCGAGCCTGCGACCTCAGCCAGCTTCGACAGCCGCGGGTCGGGCACGGCGACGTTGCCGACGTTCGGCTCGATCGTGCAGAAGGGATAGTTGGCGGCCTGTGCGGCGGCCGTCTCGGTGAGCGCGTTGAAGAGCGTCGACTTGCCGACGTTCGGCAGGCCGACGATGCCGCAGCGGAAACCCATGTGTCAGAACCTATCGGATAAGAGCGTTTTCAGCCGGTGCCGATAGGGGAAGGGCGGCCGGAACGCCACCCCTGCGCAGGCTCAGACGTAACCCAGCGCCGATCCCGCGGCATAGCCGGTCAGGAGCACGGCGGAGGTGCTGAGCAGGCCGACCAGAGCATAGCCAGCATAGACCAGCACGGGCGCATGGGGACGCCGCTGGCGGTGGTTGCGCTCGACGCCCGTCAGGACGAAGCTGAGCAACAGGCTGCAGGAAAAGGCCAGCACTTCGAACATGATATCCCTCGTGACGAACGAATTTCGACACCAGGCCCCCCGCCCGGTCCGACCGTGCTGACGCATGCCCGGTACGCGGGCAAGCGCGATGCTTCGCACGTGCGGAAAAATACGACGAGTTGAGTGGAACCTTTTTGGCTTCGCCGCATCGATCCGTGAGGCGACATTGACAGAGGTTGGTTAACGATAGTTGAAGCTGATCGAAATCCGGTCCTCTTTCGCCGCGTTCGGCATCACTTCATGCCGCAGCCAGCTTTCCCACAGGAACACGCTGCCCGCCTGCGGTTCGGCATAGACGAAGGTGTCGGGGCGGGCGGGGGCGGCCATCAGCATGGGCAGGCGCGGGTCTTCCAGCTTCAGCGCGCCCGATCCCGGTGGGACGGCGACATAGACGGTGCCGGAGACGACGCTGTGCGGGTGGATGTGGCCGCTGTGCGTGCCGCCGGGTTTCAGGACGTTGACCCACAGGCTGTCGAGTTTGAGCTTTTTGGCCAGAGTGAAGCCGCAATCCTTGGTGAAGGCGGCGACGTGACGGTTGAGCAGCCTAACGAGATCGTCGAACCGCGGATCGCGCAACGGCAGATCGTCGAGCGACGCGTAGCTGGTATAGCCGCGATAGCCATGCTGCTTCGACCAGGCGCGGCCGGCGCGATCCTCCTGCGCCAGTTCGCGGGCGGCGTCGGCGAGTTCCGCGACCAGCGCATCATCGCCCAGGTCGGCTTCGTAGAATTGGGTGGGAAACAGGCTGCGGCTCGGCATCAGTTCTGCATCCTGAGAGCGACATCGTTCATGAAGCGGACGTCGTCGCCCTTGGCCAGCCAGTCCGCTTCGGCGGCGATCGCGCCGAGCAGGTCGCTCAGCGGCTCGACCTCGGTCTTGTGCCAGTTGGACAGGACGTGGCCGGTTACGCGGTCCTTGTGTCCCGGATGGCCGATGCCGATGCGCACGCGGCGGAAGTCGGGGCCGATATGCTGGACGATCGACTTCAGCCCGTTCTGCCCCGCGGTGCCGCCGCCGGTCTTCACCTTGAGCGTCAGGGGCGCGATGTCTAGTTCGTCGTGAAAGACGGTGATGTCGGACGGAGCGAGCTTGAAAAAGTCCATCGCCGCGCGGACCGACCGGCCGCTTTCGTTCATGTAGGTGCCGGGTTTCAGGATGACGACCTTGTCGCCACCGACGCGCCCGTCCTGCGTCCAGCCCTGGAACGCCTTCTTCGGTGCGGAAAAGCCATGGACCTCGGCGATCGCATCGACCGCCTGGAAACCGGCATTGTGCCGGTTGAGGGCATATTCGGGGCCTGGATTGCCCAAGCCGACCCAGAGTTGCATTCGGTAAACTCCCTCTCCCCGTCAGGGGAGAGGGGCGGGGAGAGGGGCGGTGTCTCACCGAGACCTGTCGCCCGCGGCACTGCCCCTCTCCCAACCCTCTCCCCGGCGGGGAGAGGGCTTCACATGGCTTACTCGCCCTTGGCTTCGCCGTCGGCGTCGTCGCCTTCGGCCGCATCGCCTTCGGCGGCTTCGGCCTGCTGCTCGGCAGCGGCTTCAGCGGCCTGGGCATCGGCTTCGGCCAGCGATTCCTGGACGTCGGCCTTCATCGCCGACGGGGCGATGATGGTGGCGATGGTGAAGTCGCGGTCGTCGATCGTCGGCTCGGTGCCCTTGGGCAGCTTGACGTTCGAGATGTGGATGGTGTCGCCGACTTCCAGGCCGGCGAGCGAGATCGTCACTTCGCTGGGGATTTCGGCTGCGTCGCAGACCAGCTCCAGCTCGTGACGGACGATGTTCAGCACGCCGCCCTTCTTGATGCCGGGGGCGTCTTCTTCGCCCGTGAACACGATCGGCACCGCGACGGTGACGGTCGAATGCTCGCCGATGCGCAGGAAGTCCACGTGCAGCGGGCGATCGGTGACGACGTCGAAGGTGACGTCCTTCGGCAGGGTGCGCACGGCCTTGCCGCCGGCGTTCACCATCACCACCGAATTCATGAAGTGGCCCGTGTTCAGCAGCTTCATGAGCTCGCGCTCATTGACGCTGATGCTCTGCGGATCCTTCTTCAGGCCGTAGATCACGGCGGGGACGCGGCCTTCGCGACGCAGTGCCCGGGAGGCTCCCTTGCCAGCCCGGTCACGCGTCTCGGCCGACAGGTTAAGCGTGTCGCTCATTGTCGTATTTTCCGATTCGCTAGATGCTAATGTTCGTTTCGCCCCGGCAGGCCTCCAGGGATGACCCTGCCGCGACAAGCGCGCGCCCTTAGCGGGGATGGGGCGGAAATGCAATAAAGCTCCCTCTCCCATCTGGGAGAGGGAAGGGGCCCGCCCGGCGTCAGCCGGGTGGGAAGGGTGAGGGCAGGCGGCAGCCCATCGCCGCCCTCACCCTCCCGCAGCTTCGCTGCTCCTTCCCTCTCCCACCGGGAGAGGGACAGTGGTTCAGTACTGAACCCGCACCGCCTTCAGCTTGTACGCGCCCAGATTGTCCTGCACGCTACCCTTGCCGGCCAGATGGCCCGCGCCGACCGCGATGAACACGGTGCCCGGCTGCTTCATCCGCTCCGCGATCCATGACGCCCAGCGTGCGTTGCGGTCGTAGAGGATGGTCTTCGCGACTTCGGGCGAGTCCTTCATGCTTTCGTTGAGCAGCACCGCCAGCTTGTCCGGCTCGCCCGCCGCCCAGTCGGCGACCATCGTTTCCATCGTCTGGCCGATCTTGGGCATTTCGTCGACGGTGCCGGTCAGGAATTCGGTCTGCGCCTTTGGCGACAGCGCGTCGAAGAAACCGATCTGCTGCTCGGCGGTTTCCAGGCCGCTGACCGTCTTGCCGCTCGACTTCGCGGCCTGGGCCAGCGTCTTCTCCGCGCCGCTGTTGGGGTCATAGCCCGCCTTCATCAACGGGATGAGGCTGAGATTCACGGCGGCGAACCAAGGCTTGTACCCGTCGAACGCGGTTGCGGGCAGGCCCACCTCCGACATCGCCTTCAGATACTTGCCGCGCGCCGGCTCGGGCAGGCTGGCGGTCAGCGTCTGGCCGGCCGGCTGGGTCGCCTTGCTCAGCACGATCTTCTGCATCGTCGCCGCATCGGGCTCGACCATTTCGAGCACCAGTTCCTTCGACCCGTCGAACGCGGTCTTCACCGCCTCGTCGAACCAGGTCAGGCCGGGCTTCAGCACATGGACGGTGCCGAACAGATAGATGGTCGTGTCCTCGTCCTTCACCACCCACAGCGCCGGATCGGCGTCCTTGGCGGCCGGGGCAGGGGCCTGCTGCGCGCAGGCGGGGAGCGCGAGCAACAGCGCGACGGCGGACATGGAGGTCTTCATCAAGCGATTCATGGACAGCGTCCTTCGATAAGAAAAGGGAAAGTGTCGGATCAGCGGTAGCGTTTCCAGGAATATACGGCCCCGGCGACGGTCAGCGTCGTCCAGAAGATCGCGTCGTGGACGTAAGGGACGACCAGCCCGATTTGGCCGGCGAGATATTGCGCGAAGAACAGCGCGGCGTAGACCGTCATCCCGCAATAACAGGCCCACAGATTGGCATCGCGTTCATGGTCGTCGATCGCGCGCATGTAGACGATCGTGCTCCGGACAAGGGCGTAAGCGACAGCGAGCGCGCCAACGGCTGCCAGGGCGATCCGCGGGGCGCCGGCCGGTACGATCGTGGCGAAGACGCCCGAAATGCCAAGTACGAAACCCACGATCAGACAGTCGCGCCAGATGCCGGACACCACCAGTCGACGCGCATTCGCGCTGCGTTTCCACGCGACGTCCGTGTCGTAGGCAATGTGGCGGCGATAGTCCCGCCACAGTTTGAGCGCGCCGATCAACAAGCCGAGCGTAAAGACGATCAGCATGACCACCCGCGCCGTATCGTGCCGGTCAGGTCCGGGGACATGGGGGGCGAAGTAGGCGGATGTGAACCCGATCAAAATCGGCGGGACGATCGTCCAGGCAACCAGTGCGCCCGCCCAACCAAGCGCGCGTCGCGTCGTCCAGAACCGGGCGTCATCCATCGTGATGCTCGTCATCGAAAATCTCCTCGATCCGCATGTCGAACAGGCGACCGATCCGGAACGCGAGCGGCAGGGAAGGATCGTACTTCCCTGTTTCGATTGCGTTTACAGCCTGTCGCGACACGTCGAGCCGACCAGCGAGTTCCGCCTGACTCCAGTCGCGTTCGGCACGCAGCACTTTGAGGCGATTCTTCATGTCCACCTCCTGTTGCATGGCCTGTGATCCTTGTCACCGTCCCTTGACCCAATGTCAGGTTTCCATGACTAAATGACAGCGAGTTGTGACCATGTCAATAACACCTGACAAAATGTGTGGTAAGGCTGTCATGTGCGGGCGGCGGAGTTGACCCCCCGCGGCTTACGCGGCAGTGCAGCGCGCGTGACCGATACCCGACCGCTCTCCTTCCAGCGCATGATCCTGACGCTCCATGATTACTGGGCGGCACGGGGCTGCGTGATCCTGCAACCCTATGACATGCGCATGGGGGCGGGGACGTTCCACCCGGCGACGACGCTGAAGTCGCTCGGTCCCGATCCGTGGAAGGCGGCCTATGTCCAGCCCTGCCGCCGCCCGACCGACGGCCGCTATGGCGAGAACCCCAACCGGCTGCAGCATTATTATCAGTATCAGGTGATCCTGAAGCCGAGCCCGCCCGACCTGCAGGAACTGTATCTCGGCAGCCTGGCAGCGATCGGCGTCGACATGGCGACCCACGATATCCGCTTCGTCGAGGATGACTGGGAATCGCCGACGCTGGGCGCGTGGGGGCTGGGCTGGGAAGTCTGGTGCGACGGGATGGAGGTGACGCAGTTCACCTATTTCCAGCAGATGGGCGGCTTCGACTGCCTACCCGTCGCGGGCGAGCTGACCTACGGGCTGGAGCGGCTGGCGATGTACATCCAGGACAAGGACAACGTCTACGACCTGGCGTTCAACGACGATGGCGTGACTTACGGCGACGTGTTCCTGGAGAACGAGCGCCAGATGTCGACCTGGAACTTCGAGGTCGCGGAGACAGACGCGCTGTTCGACCTGTTCCGGAAAGCAGCGGCGGAGTGCGAGAACGCGTTGGAACGGGGCCTGCCGATCCCGGCGTATGAACAGGCAATCGAGGCAAGCCACATCTTCAACCTGTTGAACGCACGCGGCGTGATCTCTGTCGCGGAACGGCAGGCCTATATCGGCCGTGTGCGTGATCTGGCGAAGGGCAGCTGCGCGGCGTGGATGGCGAAGAATGGGTGGTCGGCGTGAGGCCCGTTTTCGAAGAATTGGTTCAGAGAAGGCGCGAAGGCGCGAAGATGTTTCGCTTGCGGCCACTTCAACCGCGTCCGCGGCCTTCGATCCTGACGCGTTCGACCCGACCGCAGGTCTCGCTGACGCGAGACAGGGCCACAGGCAATCCCTCTTCGCGCCTTCGCGCCTTCTCTGAACAAACCTTCTTCTGCCAGGCCCAAACCCGATGACCGATTTCCTGCTCGAACTCCGCTCGGAGGAAATCCCGGCGCGCATGCAGGGGAAGGCGCGGGAGGATCTGGCGAAGCTGTTCGCGGGTGAACTGGCGAAGGCCGGGCTCGCGGCCGATGAGATCGTTACTTACGCGACCCCGCGCCGGCTGGCGCTGATCGCGCGCGGCCTGCCGCAGGCTACGGACGCGGTGAGCGAGGAGCTGAAAGGCCCGCGCACCTCCGCACCGCCGCAGGCGCTGGACGGGTTCCTGCGCAAGACCGGCCTGACCCAGGACCAGTTGGTCGACCGCGACGGCGTCTATTTCGCGGTCGTCGACAAGCCTGGCCGCGCGATGGCGGACGTGCTGGCCGAAGCGATCCCCGCGATCGTCCGCGCCTTCCCCTGGCCCAAGTCGATGCGCTGGGGCGCGGCGTCGGCCTCGACCGAGAGCCTGCGCTGGGTCCGTCCGTTGCAGGGCATCGTCGCGTTGTTCGGCGACGACGTGATCGAGTGCGAAGTCGCCGGCATCCGGAGCGGTGCGGCGACGGTCGGCCACCGCTTCCACCATCCGGGCGCGATCACGATCGGTTCGGCGGCGGACTATGTCGAGAAGCTGCGCGCCTGCCACGTGATCGTCGACCAGGCCGAGCGCGCCGGCATCATCGCGATGGGCGCGACGATGCTGACCGCGAACGCGGGCCTGACGCTGATCCGCGACGAAGGCTTGCTGGAGGAGAACGCCGGACTCACCGAATGGCCGGTGCCGCTGCTCGGCCGGTTCGACCCCGAATTCCTGAGCGTGCCGGCGGAAGTCATCCAGCTGACCGCGCGGGTGAACCAGAAATATTTCGTCTGCAACGACAGCGCCGGCAAACTCGCCAACGCCTTCGTCTGCGTCGCCAACATCGACGCGACCGACGGGGGCGAGAAGATCGTCGAGGGCAACCGCAAGGTGCTCGCCGCCCGCCTGAGCGATGCGCGCTTCTTCTACGAGACGGACCTCAAGACGAAGCTTGAAGCGCTGCCTCCAAAGCTGGAAAAGATCGTCTTCCACGAGAAGCTGGGCACGGTTGCGGACAAGGTGGACCGCGTCGCCAAGCTGGCGCGGTGGCTGGTGAAAGAGGGGATTATTCCTCTCCCGGCGGGAGAGGAAGGGGCCCGCCCGGCGCAGCCGGGTGGGAAGGTGAGGGCAGGGGAAGGCGCCGTTGGCGACCCTCACCCTTCCGCGCCTGCGGCGCCCCCTCCCTCTCCCGATGGGAGAGGGGCGTGGGCCGACCTCGCCGACCGCGCCGCGCGTCTTGCGAAGGCCGACCTCGTCACCGGCATGGTCGGCGAATTCCCCGAGCTCCAGGGCCTGATGGGCGGCTATTACGCCGCCGCCCAAGGCGAAGCCCCCCGCGTCGCCGCCGCGATCCGCGACCATTACAAGCCGGTCGGGCAGGGCGACGACGTGCCGACCGATCCGGTGACGGTCGCGGTCGCGCTGGCGGACAAGCTCGACAGCATCACGCAGTTCTTTGCGGTCGACCTGAAACCCAGCGGCTCGAAGGATCCGTTCGCGCTGCGTCGCTCTGCGCTGGGCGTGCTGGCGATCATCCTCGACAACCGTCTGCGCTTCCCGCTGCGCTCGGCGGTCAGTGCCGACGTGCTCGACTTCTTCGCCGACCGCCTGAAGGTCCAGCAGCGTGAGGCGGGGGTCCGCCACGACCTGATCGACGCGGTGTTCGCATTGGGCGGAGAGGACGACCTCGTCCGCCTGCTCGCTCGCGTCCACGCGCTCCAGGCGTTCGTCGCATCCGAAAACGGCAAGAACTTGGTCGCCGGCTACAAGCGCGCTGCGAATATCCTCAAGAAGGAAGCATTTGAGGGGGCGGAGAACAAACCGCTTTCCTACATGCCCGAACCCGCCGAAGAAGCGTTGCGAGCGGCACTTGACGAGGCCGAGCCGAAGGCGAAAGCGGCGGTCGAAGCCGAGGATTTCGAGGGTGCGATGGCTGCGCTTGCCAGCCTGCGCGCGCCGATCGACGCCTTTTTCGAGAGCGTGACCGTCAACGACACGGATCCGGACAAGCGATTGAGCCGTTTGGCGCTGCTCGCCCGCATGCGCGACGCGGTGCATGCGGTGGCCGATTTTTCGAAGATCGAAGGTTGAGGGGTTATCGGCCCACACGACTCAACTTTCTCAACATTCGCCGCAAGCGCGAAGTCTGACACGGGGACAGGAACGATGACGCAGTACGTTTACCGCTTCGGCGGCGGGGTGTCGGACGGTGGGCGCGGCGACCGCAACCTGCTGGGCGGGAAGGGCGCAAACCTCGACGAGATGGCGTCGATCGGCCTGCCGGTGCCGCCGGGTTTCACCATCTCGACGCCGATGTGCGCGGTCTATTATGACGAGGGCGGCAAGTTCCCCGACAGCCTGAAGGCTGAGGTCGCCAACGGCATCGCGCACATCGAGCAGATCACCGGCAAGCGCTTCGGCGACGCCGCCGATCCGCTGCTCGTCTCGGTCCGTTCGGGCGCGCGGGCGTCGATGCCGGGGATGATGGACACGGTCTTGAACCTCGGCCTGAACGACGCGACGGTCGAAGGGCTGGCTACGGTGTCGGGTGACGCGCGCTTCGCCTGGGACAGCTATCGCCGCTTCATCCAGATGTATTCGGACGTCGTCCTGGAGTTGGATCACAGCCGCTTCGAGGAAGCGCTGGAGATCGCTAAGGAAGACAATGGCTATTATCTCGACACCGACCTGACCGCCGACGACTGGCGCAAGCTGGTCGACGAATACAAGGCGCTGGTTCAGGAACTGTGGGGCAAGCCGTTCCCGCAGGACGTCCACGATCAGCTGTGGGGCGCGATCGGCGCGGTGTTCGGATCCTGGCAGTCGGAGCGCGCGAAGGTCTATCGCCGCCTTAACGACATTCCGGCCAGCTGGGGCACGGCGGTCAACGTCCAGGCGATGGTGTTCGGCAACATGGGCGACACGTCGGCAACCGGCGTCGCCTTCACCCGCGACCCGTCGAAGGGCGATAACGCCTATTACGGCGAATTCCTGATCAATGCGCAGGGTGAGGACGTCGTCGCCGGCATCCGCACGCCCCAGTATCTGACCAAGGCCGCGCGCGAAGCCGCCGGCGCCAAGCCCGCCTCGATGGAAGAGGCGATGCCGGAGGTGTACGGCGAACTCGCCAACGTCTTCGACCTGCTGGAGCGCCACTATCGCGACATGCAGGACATCGAATTCACGGTGCAGCAAGGCAAGCTCTGGATGCTCCAGACGCGCTCGGGCAAGCGCACCGCCAAGGCGGCGCTGAAGATCGCGGTCGACATGGCGAACGAAGGACTGATCACGCGCGAGGAGGCGATCGCGCGGATCGATCCCGCCGCGCTCGACCAGCTGCTCCATCCGACACTCGATCCCAAGGCGCCGCGCGACGTGCTGACCAAGGGGCTGCCGGCCTCGCCCGGTGCCGCGTCGGGCAAGGTCGTCTTCACCGCCGACGCCGCCGAGACCGCGGCGAAGGACGGGCAGGACGTCATCCTGGTCCGCGTCGAAACCTCGCCTGAAGACATCCACGGCATGCACGCGGCCAAGGGCATCCTGACCGCGCGCGGCGGCATGACCAGCCACGCCGCCGTCGTCGCGCGCGGCATGGGCCGTCCCTGCGTATCGGGCGCGGGCGCGCTGTCGATCGGCAACGGCGTGATGCGCGTCGGGGACCGTGAGGTGAAGGAAGGCGATATCCTGACCATCGACGGCTCGACCGGCGAGGTCATGGCCGGCGCAGTACCGACCGTGCAGCCCGAGCTGTCGGGCGACTTCGGCACGCTGATGGAATGGGCCGACGGCATCCGCCGGATGAAGGTCCGCACCAACGCCGAAACCCCCCTCGACTGCCGCACCGCGCGCGATTTCGGCGCGGAGGGCATCGGTCTGTGCCGCACCGAGCATATGTTCTTCGAGGCAAGCCGCATCACGTCGGTGCGCCAGATGATCCTGGCGTCGGACGAGGCCGGACGCCGCGCGGCGCTGGAGAAGCTGCTGCCCGAACAGCGCAGCGACTTCGTCGAGATCTTCGAGACGATGGCGGGCCTGCCGTGCACCATCCGCCTGCTCGACCCGCCGCTGCACGAGTTCCTGCCGCATGCCGATGCCGAGTTCGAAGATCTGGCGACCGCGACAGGCATCGATATCGACACGCTGAAGCGCCGCGCAGCCGAATTGCACGAGTTCAATCCGATGCTCGGCCATCGCGGGTGTCGCCTCGGCGTGACCTACCCCGAAATCTACGAGATGCAGGCGCGCGCGATCTTCGAGGCGGCGGTCAGCCTGGAGGCCGCGCCGGTGCCGGAAATCATGATCCCGCTGGTTGCGACCAAGCGCGAGCTGGAGCTGATGAAGGCGGTCGTCGACAAGGCGGCCGAAGCCGTGTTCGCGGAAACCGGCAAACGCGTCGATTATCTGGTCGGCACGATGATCGAACTGCCGCGTGCGGCGCTGCGGGCGGGTGAGATCGCCGAAGCCGGGCAGTTCTTCTCGTTCGGTACCAACGATCTGACCCAGACGACGCTGGGCGTGAGCCGCGACGACGCCGCGCGCTTCCTGACCGACTATGTCGAACAGGGCATCTACGCGAAGGACCCGTTCGTCAGCCTGGATGTCGAGGGCGTGGGCGAACTGGTGAAGCTGGCGGCCGAGCGTGGACGTGCGACGCGCGGCGACATCAAGCTGGGCATCTGCGGCGAGCATGGCGGTGATCCGGCCAGCATCGCCTTCTGCGAGGCGGTCGGGCTCGATTACGTCAGTGCCTCGCCCTACCGCGTGCCGATCGCCCGGCTGGCGGCAGCCCAGGCAGCCCTGAAGGCTCGGTGACGTCGGACGTCGACGCGGCGAAGCTGGACCGCTTCGCCGCAGACCTGACCGCGGGCGGCATCGTCACCCGCGTGCTGGAAGCGTGGGCCGGCGGACCGGTGCGGGCGGAGCGCGTCGCGGGAGTGGCCGAGGCGTCGGCGCAGACGCGGGCGCTGCTGCGGGCGGACACTGGTACGCCGCTCGGCTTTCGTCGCGTGCGCCTGCTATCCGGCGATCGCCTTTTGTCGGAGGCGGACAACTGGTTCGTACCCAGCCGGCTCCCGTCGACGATGCGCGATATGCTGGAGGGGAGCGATACACCGTTCGGCATCGTCATCACGCCGTTGTCGCCGCGGCGTGAGACGCTGACGTGCGAACGGTTCGCGGGCGATTCGATATTGCTGGTACGGGCGCTCGTCCTGGCAGGCGACGGCACGCCGCTGGCGCTGGTCGAAGAGCGGTATCGGCGGGTCATTCTCGACTGACCTGCCTATCGCCGTCGAGATGGCGATCCGTCGCACAGTTCATTTGTACAAAACCAGATTATCACGTAATTTCAGTATCAAATTGGGGCATTTTAAGGACTTGGGCGCTTGGTCATCGGCGGAATCTAAGTTAACGCCGGGTTAACGAGTCATGTTCGGGGGGGCCCGCGCAGACGTCGTTACTACCAGATGTGGGGAGTCCTCCTTTGAAGAAACTGATCGCTCTCGCGCTTGCCGCGACGTCCATGCTCGCGTCGACCGCAGCCAACGCTGCGACGCTCGTCGACTTCGTCATCAATACCGGGATCAACGGATCGAACGTCCCGGGCGCGCCGACCGATGCGACGATCACCGGCACGTTCGACTATGAAGCACTCGGTGCCGGTACGACCACCGGCGTGTCCAACTTCAACGTGCTGCTCGCCAGCAACGGCTTGAACTACGGAAACTTCCCGGGCGGCGTCACCGCGAACGTGACCAACCTGACGAACTCGACGGGCACGCTGAACTTCTTCAACGCCGGCTCGACGATCTTCTCGTTCGACATTTCGAACTTCGGTGCGATGGGCACGTCGGCAACGACGGTCAGCAACGCGACCAACTTCACCTATGGTGACGGTACGCGCATCGGCATCACCGCCGGTTCGGAAGGTCGTATCAGCGTCGCGGCTGCGGTGCCGGAGCCTGCCACCTGGGCGATGATGCTGATCGGTTTTGGCGCGATCGGTGCGACGATGCGTCGCCGCAAGCAGACCGCGGTCGTCAGCTTCGCCTGATCTTCCTGGCGATTGCCGAACAGGGAAAGCCGCTGGTCGCAGGACCGGCGGCTTTTCCTTTGTCCGGACGAAAGGTTCAGAAGCGTCCCGCCGGCCGCGCCTCGTCCTGCGCGCGGATGCCCGATGGCGCTACCGCGACCGGCGCGGTGCGTGCCATGCGATCGCGCTCGACTTCGGCGGCCTTGATTTGTGCTTCGGCATCGCGGCGATAGGCGGTGTGCTCCGCTTCCATCTCGCGCAGCCGAGCCTTGGCCCTCCCGCCCGACCGCGCCGCAAGGCCGAAGATGAAACCGGCGAGCACGCACAAGGCGAGGACCGCAAACTGGGTAGGCGAGGAAAAGAGCATGACGACCGGCCTCCTGTTATGGAGGCTCAACGGCCGCCCGGCTCCTCGCGTTCCCTTATTTGCCGCTCAACAACGCGTCGTTGATGCTGCACGCGGCCGGGCCGAGGATGACGACGAACAGGACCGGCAGGATGAACAGGATCAGCGGGACCGTCATGATCGCGGGCAGGCGGGCGGCCTTTTCCTCGGCGCGCATCATGCGCTCGTTGCGGAATTCGGCCGAGAGCACGCGCAGCGCCGAGGCGAGCGGGGTGCCGTATTTCTCGGTCTGGATCATGGTCGTGACGACGCCCTTGATCGAATCGAGGTCGGTGCGCGTCGCCAGATTCTCGAACGCGACGCGGCGGTCGGTCAGAAAGCCCAGCTCGATCGAGGTCAGCTGGAATTCGTCGCCCAGTTCCGGATAGGCGCGGCCCAGTTCCTTCGCCACGCGGGCGAAGGCGGCGTCGACCGTTAGGCCAGCCTCGGCGCAGATGACGAGCAGGTCG
Source organism: Sphingomonas floccifaciens (assembly GCF_042681125.1). Classification (NCBI taxonomy): domain Bacteria; kingdom Pseudomonadati; phylum Pseudomonadota; class Alphaproteobacteria; order Sphingomonadales; family Sphingomonadaceae; genus Sphingomonas; species Sphingomonas floccifaciens. Next base: position 351,726 of record NZ_JBHUFC010000001.1, read on the forward strand.
AGCGCATCGGGCAGCCCCTTGCGGATTGCCTGCTGACGCTTGGAAATCTTGTTCTTGAGGTAAAGGTCGGGCGCCTTGTACGACAGGATGAAGGTGCCCGCGACCAGGCCATAGGCCTTCAGCGGCGACCAGTCGGCGAAGCTGTCGGTGCCATAGACCAGATACATCACCGGCAGGCCGAGCGCGATCGGCATGACCAGCCGGCCGAAGATGACCGCGACCGCCCATTCCTTCGACCGGATGCCGGCCTGGAGCAGCTTGATCTGCGCGGCCTTGACCTGCGAATCCTGCAGCACCTTCATCGACGACAGCAGCGCGCGGATGCGGTCGGTCGCCTCGTTCTTCTGGACGAGCTTCGCGCGGCGCTTGCTGGTCGACGCGGTAATGCCGGCCTTCAGCTGTTCGCGGCGATCGTTCAGCGCGCGGACGCGCTTCGTCATTGGATCGCGCACGGTGGTTGCCGCATAGATGGCGATCAGCATCGCAAAGGCGGCGACGCCCGAAAGGATGGTCGCGACGAACAGGACGTCGACGCCGAGAAGGGTGGGGCCGGTGCCGGGAGCGGTCATGATGGGGCCTTTGCCTTCAGATCTCGAAGTTGATCATCTGGCGCATGATGAACGCGCCGATCGACATCCACACCAGTCCGCCGAGCCCGGTCAGGATCAGGCGCTGGTCGACGAAGAAATTCTGCATGTAGCTGCCGTTGATGAACCAAATGAGCCCGAACACGATGAAGGGCAGCGCGCCGATGATGTAAGCGGATGCCTTCGACTCCGATGACATCGCCTTGATCTTCAGCTTCATCTGCCCGCGCTTGCGCAGCACATCGGCGAGATTCGCCAGCGTTTCCGCCAGGTTGCCGCCGGTTTCACGCTGGATGGCGATGGTGATGACGAAGAACTGGAATTCGGGCGTGCCGAGGCGATCGGACGTTTCCTGGAGCGCCTGATCCATCGTCTTGCCGATCTTCATCTTGTCGCTGACCGCGCGGAATTCCTCGCCGACCGGTCCTTCGACTTCGGCGCCGACGACGCCCATCGTCTCGGTGATCGGCAGGCCCGAGCGCAGGCCGCGCACCAGCAATTCGATCGCGTCGGGAAACTTCGCGGTGAACTTCGCGACCCGCCGCGAGATGAGGTTGCTGACGACCATGTGCGGAATGCCGAGGCCTGCGAACACACCGACGAACAGCGCAAGCAGGATCGGCATGCCGAGGACCAGGAACAGCACCCCGAACACCGCCATCACCCCCAGCGACGCCGAGCCGTACTGACCGACCGTCCAGTCACGCCCCGTCATCGCCAGCCGCTTCTGCAACAGGGCGGGGTTGGGCAGGATGCGCCCGACCGTCTCGTCCATCTTGCTGGCGCGGGCGGTATCGATCTTGCGAGCGCGCGTCTCGGTCGTACCACCGGCCGCGATTTCATTATGACGGCCGCGGACGGCATTCATCCGCCGCGCCTGGACGCGCGCCGGCGACGGGCCGGACAGGGCGACGGCCGCCATCATCAGCACCGTCAGCGCGCCACCACAGACCATTGCGATCGTCACGGGTTCCACGGTCAGCCAGACCCTCTCGTAAGCGATGTGGTCGTCCACAGCGGACGGCCGGGTGTCACTGCGTTTTCTTCTTCGCCGCGAGTTTCGCGCCGATCGTACCGAGCTTGCCGAGCAGCGATTCACCGTTGCCGCCGCCGGCCGGCGACTTGCGCCCCTTGCCCTTGCGATCGGCGACCGGGTCGTCGCCGGCACAGGCGGCCAGCTGCGCGGCCAGATCGTTCAGCGGGGCGAACGCCTTGTTGCCCTTGGCCGCTTCGGCCAGCGACTTGCCGAGCTTCGCCGCCTGTGCCGCGACCTTGGGGTCGAACGGGATGGCGACGTCGATCTTGCGCTCGATCGACCCTTCGAAGTCCTTGCGGCTGATTTCCTGCAACGCGGGCTGCTGGACGCGGTTGGCGACCAGGATGACGCGCGTCGCCGGGGCGTTCGACTTGAACCAGCTGAGGATGCGGATCGTGTCGCGCGCCGCCGCGAGGGTGAAGTCGGTGACGACGACCGCGATCTGGATATCGCTCAGCAAATGCGGGTGATTGACCAGCATCGATCGCGGCAGGTCGACGACGGTGCATTCGAATGCGCCGCGCATCTCCTCCTGCAACTGATGGAAGGCGGCGCCATCGGTGATGATCGGCGCATTGATCGGCGCTTCCGCCGACAGCACCGCGAGCATGTCGGATGCCCGCACCATCGCGCGTTCGATGAACAGGCCATCGATGCGGCTGGGGTTCTCGATCGCGTCGGTCAGACCGCGTCCGGGCTCCAAATCCAACGACAGCGCGCCGGTGCCGAAATGGACGTCGAGGTCGAGCAGCGCGGTCGTCCGCCTGGACCCGTTGCTGAGCAGCCAGGCGAGCGATGTCGACAGCATCGACGCACCGACGCCGCCACGCGCACCGACGACCGCGATCGCGCAATGCGGCCGCTCGACCGAAGCCGAGTCGGACACGCGCGGCGCGTTCAGCGTCGCCTGCGCCTGCGACAGGCTCTCGCGGATCTGTTCTGGATGCAGCGGCTTCAGCAGGTAATCCTGGATGCCGCTGGCGACGAGGTCGCGGTACAGGCGCACGTCGTTGACCTGACCCGCCGCGATCACGATCGTGCCGGGTTCGCAGACTTCGGCCAAAGAGTTGATGTCGTTCAGCGGATCGCCGCTTTCGGACAGGTCGACGAACAGGATGTTCGGGCTGGCCGACACCGACAAGGTCTGGACCGCATTGCGCAAGCCGCCGCGGTTCACCTTTTCGGGCTGCCAGCCCATTTCGTCGACGATCGGACGCAGCGCTTCGGCGGTCGATTCGTCGCAGACGAAGGCTACGAACGGATCGCGCGTTGCGGCGCGGGCGGGATTCCAGGGCGCGTTCATTACTTGCCTCCCGTGCTCTCGGCCTTCAGGCCGCCGGCGCCGGTGGGGGGAGCCTTGCGATAGGTATCGATCGCCTTGAACGCCGCCGCCGGATCGGACGAAGGCGCGCCCGGCTGACCACGGACGAGGTCCTCCGGCCGGGCGGTCATCGCCGCCAGGTTCGAATTGACCGCGCAACCATAGTTGGAGTTCGTGTTGCTCTCATATTCGATGCCCGACACGCGGCTGTGGTCCGGGCAACCCGGCACCGACGCGCGCATCCGCGACACGATCACACGGGCGGTGCCCGGTGCGATCTGCCCGGCGGTATAGGGCGCGTCTTCCGCAACCAGCAGGCCATAGCGCGCAGCCAGGGCTGCGACCGTTTCACGCACCGCGCCATCGGCGCCGGTGTTGGCATCGACTGAGATGCGATCGCCGTAGCCGGGCCGCAGCGACGCCATCCAGCCGGCGAGCCGGTCGACCTCCTCACGCGACAATCCGCCGTTGCTGGCGGCGATGTCGAACGCATAGTCGGCACGGCTGACGACCGGCTGATGGATCGACTCTACGCCCGTGTTGCGCGTCCCGCAGCCGGCGAGCGCGATGGCGGCCGAGGCCACCAGCAGGGTTCGAAACGTGCCCGACATCCGATGCATCTCCCTCACGCGCACACTCACTTGAAGCTGAAGCCCGGCATCGGTGCCGCGCCCTTTTTCGACTTGTCCTTGACCGGCGGCACCGCCTTCACCTCGACCGCGCTATCGACGGGAGCAGGCAGGGGGGCGACCGGCGTCGGCGACATTGCGCCGGCACTGGGCGGCGGCGCGCTGGGCGTCGCCATCTGCGGCTTGGGACGATCCGCGCCCGACGTGCCCTTGGCCAGCGTGCCCATGAACAGGCGGTCGGCATCGGTCGGTCCGCGATAGCCGTCGGTCGGCAGCACGATGTCGTTCGCGTTGACCGGCTTCACCAGATACGGCGTGATGATGATGACCAGCTCGGTTTCGTTGCGGCGGAACGCGTTCGATCGGAACAGCGCGCCCAGCACTGGCACGTCGCCGATACCCGGCGTCTTGGTGATCGAGTTATCGTGGCTGTTCTGAAGCAGGCCGGCGATCATGAAGCTCTGGCCCGACCCCAGCTCGACCGTCGTTTCGGTCCGGCGGGTGGTGAGGGCGGGGATGCTGACCCCGCCGACCGATACCGCGCCCGCCGATGACAGCTGCGACACTTCTGGCCGGACGCGCAGCGAGATGCGGCCATCCGACAACACGGTCGGCGTATAGGTCAGGCTGACGCCATATTCCTTGAACTGGACACTGCTGGCGCCAAGCCCGCTCTGGGTGATGATCGGGATTTCGCCGCCGACCAGGAAGCTGGCGGTTTCGCCCGACAGCGCGGTCAGATTCGGATTGGCGAGCGTCGTCACCTGGCCTGCGGTTTCGCCGATGTCGATCGCCGACAGGACGTCGAGACCCAACAGCTTGCCGGCGAGGCCGAACGTGGCCGCGTCGGCGCCCTTCGTGATCTTGCTGGCACCGGCCGGAGCTTCGGAGAAGCCGACGCCGAGCGGACCACCGGGGATAAACGTCGCACCGTCGCCGCCCAGGCGTCCCTGTGTGCCGCCGAACTTGAATCCGCTTGTGCCGTCGACCGTCGAGAAGTTGACGCCCATGTTCTTGATGAAGCTGCGGCTCACCTCGGCGAACTTCACCTGCAGGCTGACCTGCAACGGCGTCGCGGTCTTCAGGCGTGACAGCACCTTGGTCTGTTCACCGACGAAGGCCTGCACCAGCCGTTCGGCCTCGGCTGCATCCTGCGGCGCGGCGACGACACCGGTCAGCAGCACCAGGCCGTTCATCGGCGTGGCGGTGATCTGCGCATCCGGCAGCGCGAGTTGCAGCATCGCGCCGATCGAGTCGTAGTTGTTGCCGACGCGAACGGTGGTCGCATAGGCGACGCGGCCGGACTTGGTTGTAGCCGAGATGGTCGTCTCGCCCGGCGCCTTGCCGAACACGTAGAGCTGGGTCGGCGAGCGGACCTGCACGTCGGCGATCTTGTCGTCCGCGACGAAAATGTCGGTGATCGGCGCCGACAGCGTCACCAGCCGCCCGCGGCTGGTCGCGATCTGCAACACGTCGCCCCCGGCGCGGCTGACCGTCTGGGCGACGATACTGGCCGGGGTCGCGGCGATCGCGGCGACCGCCAGGCATGATGCCAGCGGCAGGCCGATCGGCTTGTTGAACACACGCATGTTAGTTCTTCCCCCCAACCGGGACTATCGTGACGGAATTGCCGCGCGACACGCGGACGATCGGACCCTGGACGGCGGCCGGAGCGGCGGCGCCGGAGGTGACCACCGGGACGCCCGGGAACTGCGGGCCTGCGTTGCCGGCCGGACGACCGGGGACGGTGGCCCGCTGGAAGCGCGAGACGTCGGCCCCGGTCGAGAAGCTGCCCTTGCCCTCGGTCGGGCGGGCCGCGATGCGCGCCAGCATCGCCTTTTCCGCCTTCGGATTGGAGCCATCGGGCACGTTCAGTTCGCCGCTGGCGATCGCCTCTTCCAGATCACCCGAATTGTCGGCGATCGATCGCAGAGACAGCGACAGCGAGCCCACGGTCTGCGCGACCGAAATCTTCTCCGCGATCGACGGCGTGACTTCCAGCGTGACGGTCGAATAGGTGTTGACCACGGTCTTGCCCTGGTCGTCGGCATTCTTGTCGGTCCGCTGGTCGGTGGCGAGCACGCGAAGGTTGCGCAGGATCGTCTCCGTCGCACGCAGCGGCGCGCCGTCACCGCCGCCCGCCACCGTCTGCGTCAGCAGCAGGTCGACGCGGTCGCCCGGAAACACGAAGCCTGCGACCGACGACTGCGCCGACACCGGCACCGTCACCGCGCGCATGCCTGCGCCCAGCGCGGCGGCCAGAAACCCACGGTCGCCCGGCTTCACCAGCGCGCCCTGCGTGACCGGCTGGCCAGCGGGGATCGCGAAGCGGACGACGGTGCCCACGACGTTCTTCAGGTCGGTGCCCGCCTTCAGATAATAGGCGTTCTCGACCAGTTCCTTGGGCCAGGGCTGAAACTTCAGCGCCGACTGGTCGATGATCGTGCCGACCGGCAGCGGCTTGGTCGCGACCAGCACTTCGGGGCCATCGATCACGACCGGCTGCGGCTGGCCCGCGGCGGCGGTCGGTGCGCCGGCGCCGGTCATCAGGCTGCGAGCCATGAACGCGGTGATGCCGGCGACCAGCAGGGCGCCGACCAGCAGAAATATCTTGCGTCCGTCCATTTCGTCTCACGCGCCTTTCGGTCCGACGGTTCTTCCGCCGTTAATCATCATGCAAATTGGTTAAGGATCGGTTCGCGAATCGCGAGCAGAGCGGCGATCGCGATCGCCACGCCGTACGGCACCTCGATCGCGCCCTCGCGGCCGCGCAGCCGCGATTCGGCCAGCATCGTCAATGTGATGGCCCCGCCGACCAGCGACATGACGATCAGCATGGTCAGCAGCGGCATGGGGGGCAGCCACAGCGCGATCGCGCCGATCAGCTTGACGTCGCCGCCCCCCATCGCGCCGATCGCAAAGGCGCCGACGAACAGCGCGAAGACGATTGCGGCGACCCCGATCTGGATCGCGACGCCGGGCCACAGCGTCAGGCCGATCGCCCACCACCACATCGGCGCCAGCAGCGCGACGGCTGCCGTCTTCCAATTGGCGATCTCGCGCGTGCGCACATCCTCGATCCCTGCCGACAGCAGGAACAGCGCGAGCACGCCGAGCAGCCCGATGGTGAAAAAGTCCCCCATAAACCGCTATTTCCTAGACGGTCCGGCTTTCCAAATCGTAACCATGACCGATGGCGGGACCAGAGAGCGTGCGGCGCGGCTATCCGGAGGGGGCATCGATCACGCGGTGGCGCGCGCCCGACGGCTGGATGCTGCGGCGCTTCGATTGGCCGGCGCCCCCAGGCTCGGCGCGCGGATCGATCCTGTTTCAGGGCGGGCGCGGCGATTTCATCGAGAAATATCTGGAAAGTTTCGCGCACTGGCACGCGCGCGGCTGGAGCATCACTGCGGTCGACTGGCGCGGGCAGGGCGGGTCCGGGCGGACGACCCCGGCGCCGAATGTCGGGCACATCGCGGACTTTGCCGAGTTTATCGCCGATCTGCGCGCATTGTGGAGCGACTGGGCCGCGGACGCCGCTGGGCCGCGCGTCGCGGTCGGGCATTCGATGGGCGGCCACCTGATTCTGCGCGCGCTGGCCGAACGTGCCATCGCACCGGATGCGGTGGTGTTGGTGGCGCCGATGCTCGGACTGCGCGCACCCGTTTCGCCGCGGTTGGGGGAGGGGATTGCCGGGTTGATGACGCGGCTAGGCGATCCGGCGCGCGCGGCGTGGCAGGGCAATGAGCGGCCGCACACCCGCCGGTCGCGGCAATCGCTACTGACCCAAGACGACGACCGCTATGCCGACGAACTCTGGTGGCAGGCGCGCGATCCGGCGCTCGTGACCGGCCCGCCGAGCTGGCGGTGGTTGGCGCAGGCGTTTGCGTCGACCCGTACGCTCAGCGCGTCGGCCAAGTTGGCGCAGGTCGCGACGCCGGTATTGATGCTGGTGGCGGAGGCGGATCGGCTTGTCGATCCGCATACCGCCATCGCCGTTGCTCGCCGCCTGCCCGACGCGCGGGTGGTCCGCTTCGGGGCGGAGTCGGCGCATGAAATCCTGCGCGAGGTCGATCCGGTGCGGCTGCGCGCGCTCGCCGAGATTGACGCCTTCCTCGATGCGCGTGCAGGGAAGCGCGCATGACCAAGCGTTTCGACATCGCCATCATCGGCGGCGGCATCGCCGGCGCCTCCCTTGCCGCCGAAGTCGCGCCCCATGCGTCGGTCGTGATCCTGGAGGGTGAGGACGCCGCGGGCTATCACTCGACCGGGCGTTCGGCGGCATTCTGGTCCGAAACCTATGGCGGCCCCTATGTCCAGCCACTGACCAGCGCGTCGGGCGAGGCGATCGCCCCCTATCTCGCGCCGCTCGGGTCGCTCCATATCGGACGCGCCGACGAGGCGGCGAAGATCGACGCGTTCCTCGCCGAGTTCGAGGGCAGCGGCGTCGAACTGACGCGGGTCGATCCGCACGATCACGTCCCGGGCCTGCGCGACGACTGGACACTCGGCATCCTGGAGCCGAGCTGCGCCTATATCGACGTCGGCGGGCTGCACGGCGAGGCGCTCGGTCGGTTCAAGCGCGCCGGTGGCGAACTGTGGCTGAACGCCGCCTTCCGGACCGCGACGCGCGAGGGCGGGGACTGGCGGATCGAAACCGCTGCGGGGACGGTGACCGCCGGTATCCTGGTCGACGCCGCGGGTGCCTGGGCCGATCCGGTGGCGGAACGCGTCGGCGCGAAGCCGCTCGGCATCCAGCCCTATCGCCGTACCCTCGTCCAGTTGCGCACCGACCCGCCGGTCCCCGACGACATGGTCCATGTCGCGCACATCGGCACGCAATTCTATTTCAAGCCCGAAGCGGGTGGCAAATTGTGGCTCTCGCCCAGCGACGAGACGCCGACCGACCCGTGCGATGCCGCGCCCGAGGAACTGGACGTCGCGATTGCCATCGACCGGCTGGAGGGCGCGGTCGACTGGCGCATCCGGGCGGTCGAGCGCAAATGGGCGGGCTTGCGCACCTTCGCGCCCGACCGGCTGCCGGTCTACGGCTTCGATCGCGCGGTCGAGGGCTTCTTCTGGTGCGCTGGCCAGGGCGGGTTCGGCATCCAGACCGCGCCCGCGGCAGGCCGCGTCGCGGCGGCGCTGTTGCTGGGGCGGACGCCGGATGCGTCGGTGGCGGATATCGACGCCGAGAAATATTCGCCGCTGCGGTTCGGATAATTCACAAAAGGACACACGTCCGTTCGTGCTGAGCTTGTCGAAGCACCGTTCTTCGTGCCGCAAAGTCATCGCGGGCGTATCGCAGAACGGTGCTTCGACAAGCTCAGCACGAACGGAATGCGTGTGCAGGCTGCTTGTCGAGAGGCGCTTGCCGCCCCCCGCCGATCCGCTAAACCTCCCGCAACGACTTTGGGGGATGGAATGGCCGAAGACACCGCATTGGCTGCGCAGCCGTCGAGCAAGGATATCCGGCTCGTCATCTCCGCATCCTCGCTCGGCACCATCTTCGAATGGTATGACTTCTTCATCTGGGGGACGCTGACCACCTCGGGCATCCTCCAGCGCAGCTTCTTTCCGCAAGGTAACGAGCTGCTGGCGACGTTGCTCGCCTGGGGCACCTTTGCGGTCGGCTTCGCGTTCCGGCCGCTAGGGGCGGTGCTGTTCGGGTTCCTCGGCGATCGGCTGGGGCGCAAATACACCTTCCTCGTCACGATCACGCTGATGGGCATAGCGACTGCGGGCATCGGCCTGGTCCCGACCTATGCTGCGATCGGCGTGTGGGCGCCGGCGATGATCCTGCTGATGCGCGTGGCGCAGGGGCTCGCGCTCGGCGGAGAATATGGCGGCGCAGCGATCTACGTCGCCGAACATGCGACCGCGGGCAAGCGCGGCTATTACACCAGCTTCATCCAGGCGAGCGTGGCGGGCGGCTTCATCCTCAGCCTGGCCGTCGTGCTGCTGGCCAAGGCGTCGATGCCGGCGGACACCTGGACCGCCTGGGGCTGGCGGGTGCCGTTCCTGTTCTCCATCGCCCTGCTCGCGGTGTCGCTGTGGATGCGGCTGAAGCTGAGCGAGAGTCCGGTATTCAAGGCGATGAAGGCGGCCGGCCAGACCGCACGCAATCCCTTCGTCGAAAGCTTCACCTATCCCGGCAACGGCCGCCGTTTGTTCGTCGCGCTGATGGGCATCGCCGCGGGCCTGACCGTCATCTGGTACACCGCGTTGTTCAGCGTGCTGTCGTTCCTGCAAGGCCCGATGCGGGTCGCTGAGACGCCCGCGCAATTGCTGGTCGGGGCAGGGGCGCTGGGGGGACTCGGCTTCTTCATCCTGTTCGGTAAGCTGAGCGACCGGGTCGGGCGCAAGCTGCCGATCGTCGTCGGCTATGCGCTGACGCTCGTCCTGCTGTTCCCGCTGTTCTGGCTGATCGGCCATGCCGCCAATCCGGAGCTGTCGCGTGCCGCCGATCGCGCGCCGGTGATCGTCGCGGGGCCGCACTGCGCCTATGATCCGTTCGCCGCCAAGCAGAAGGATGCCTGCGGGCAGGTGCTCGACTATCTGTCGAAGAAGGGCGTGTCCTATACGAAGGCGCAGGCCGGGTCGGTCGCCGTCTCGATCGGCGGCATGCCGCAGAATGACGTCAGCCCCGCTGCGCTCGACGCGGCGCTGGAGAAGGCGGGCTACAACCTCGACAAGGTGACGCCGTCGGGACGCGAGATCGTGCTGATTTTGGTCGGCATCCTCGGCCTCGCGCTGCTGTCGGGCATGACATACGGCCCGGTCGCGGCGGTGCTGAGCGAGATGTTCCCGCCGCGCATCCGCTATTCGTCGATGTCGATCCCCTATCATCTGGGCACGGGCTATTTCGGCGGCTTCCTGCCGTTCATCAGCCAATATATCGTCGCGCGGTCGGGTGACCCCTATGCCGGGCTCTGGTACACTTGGGGCGTGGTCGCGGTGGCGTTGCTGGTAATGATGTTCTTCATCAAGGAAAGCGACCTGATCAAGGACTGACCGGCGGGCGGTTGCGAGCGCGGGCCAATCGGCCTAGCCGCTGGGCATGGACTGGACCGCCCCCAATCGCCTGCGGATCGACGGTGACGCGCTGGTCGTCAATTGGCGCACGCTCGCCCGGATGAGCGGTCGCGCGGCGTGCGGGGCCGCGGTGAAGGCGAATGGCTATGGCCTGGGCGCGCGCGAGGTTGCGCAACGGCTGGTGGCGGCAGGCTGCCGCGATCTGTTCGTCGCGACCTGGGGCGAAGCGCGAGCGCTGGGCGACGTCGGTCCGGCGCGCGTGTCGGTGCTCCACGGTGTCCGCGACGAGGATGCGCCGCTGGTTGGCCTGCCCGGCGTCCGGCCGGTGCTCAATACGCCCGATCAGGTCCGGCGCTGGCGCGACCTGGGCGGGGGGCTGTGCGACGTGATGGTCGACACCGGCATGAACCGGCTGGGGCTGTCGCCGCACGACGTGGCGAGCGGGTTGCTCGACGGACTGGCGATCGACACGCTGATGAGCCACCTCGCCTGCGCGGACGAGGATCATCCGCTGAACGCCCGTCAGCAGGCGGCGTTCGCGGACTTGCCCGGTCGGACCTCCGCCCGGCGCATGAGCCTGGCCAACTCGGCCGGCATTGCGCTGGGGACGGACTACGCCTTCGACCTGACCCGGCCCGGACTCGCGCTATACGGCGGCGTGCCGCGTGCCGAACTGGCCGGCGTGATCCGCTCGGTCGTCGGCATCGAGGCGCAGATCCTCCAGCGCCGGACGGTCCGTGCCGGTGAAGCGGTTGGGTACAACGCGACCTGGACCGCCGCGGCCGATGCCGACGTTGCGATCGTCAATCTGGGCTATGCCGACGGCTATTGGCGCGGCTTCTCCGACCGCGGCGTCGCGCATGGCCCTGCGGGCGAGAGCTTGCCGGTCATCGGACGGGTGTCGATGGATCTGGTGGCGGTCGACCTAGCCGTCGCACCGAGCCTGTCGGAAGGCGCATGGCTGACGTTCACTTACGCGTTGCCGACTGCGGCCGCGGCGAGCGGGATGAGCCAGTATGAGCTGCTGACGGGGCTGGGCGACCGGTTCGATAGGGTGTGGACGTAAAAAAAGGGCCACTCCGGAGAGTGGCCCTTGTTAAGTTCTCAGGTCGTTATCCGCTTAGAACCGACTGGTGACCGAGACCTGGAACCGGCGTCCGATCTGGTCGAGATAGTCGGCGAAGCGATAGCCGAGGTCGCCCGCAGCCGTCTGGTCGAGAACGTTCGCCACGTTAAACTGCATGCGGAACTGCTGGTTCACGTCGATGCCGAGCGCAAGGTCGACATTGTGCAGCGCCGGATAGCGGCTGTACGGGTAGTTTTCGATCGTCGCAGGGATGCCGCTGACGAAGATGCGAGTCGGCGAACGCATGTTCCACGTCACCTGGCCGTAGACCTTGTCGATCTCGTAACGTCCCGAAAGCTGGGTCCGCCACTTGGCGCGGTTGAATGTACCAGCCGTCTGGACGCGGTCTCCGTTGAAGGTGCCCGACGCCGATTCGTCGTACTTGATTTGGTGGAAGGCGTTGCCTCGCAGGGTGAAGCGACCGCCGAACACGTCGAAGGCATAGTTACCGGTAATGTTTACACCCTCAACCTCGATCGCACCCAGATTGAGGAAGCCTGCCTGGACACCGTTCTGGATTTGGAAGTCCGAGCCGCGCGCGAAGCGCGAGCAGCCATTGACACCGATCTGGGCCGTCGAATCCGGGAAGGTGGGGCTGTCGAAACATGCCTGCAGGAAGTTGGCGATGCCCGCTGTGACGATACGATCATCGAGGCGAACGTTGATGTAGTCCGCCGACAGCGTCAGGCCTGGAATCCAGCGCGGAGTCAGCGCCGCACCGACAGTCCAGCCCTTGCCGCGTTCCGGAGCAAGCGTTGGCGAGCCCGAGAACGTACCCTGAAGACTGCCACCCTGTGGAACGAAGTTCGCCAGGAACGTCGCTGCACTCGCCGCATCCGTCGCGTTGCCGTTGGCAATCGCAGCGGCGACGCAGTTTGCACGACGCGTGGTCGGCACGACGCCGGTATCGATGTTCGACGGACCGCACAGGTCGGTCACTGCCTGGAAGGTCGGCTGACCGCCAAGGAACAGCTCAACGATCGACGGCTGACGCAGCGAACGGGTGTAGTTGCCGCGGAACTGAATATCCTGGATCGGTTTCCACGTACCGCCAAGTGTCCAGATCGTGCTGAACTTGCCCTTTGCTTCCGGCGTCACGACTTGGCCCTGCAGGTTGCGGAACGAAGCCGCCTGCCCGCTCTGCTTCGACACGCGGATCGCCGGGTTGAATTCCAGGCGGCCGAGGAACGACGCGAAGTCCGGACCCGTCAGCGGAATAGCCAACTCGCCACCGAATTCATAGGTTTCGGTATACGCGTCGGTATTAGCAGACGGGGCTGACCGTGAACGGCCGAGGACGTTCAGTTCGTTGGTCGTGAAGGTCAGCGACTCGCGACGATATTCGCCGTTCGCGTTGAACTGCAGGGCACCAGCCGGGAGGTTGAAGAGGGCACCGCCAAAGTTGCCGTTCACGTAGATCTGCTCGGCGACGTTGCGGAACAGCGACGGGCTGAGGACGTAAGCCTTCGAAGCGTCCGACATCTGGTTGTAGCCGAACGGATTGAGCGGCTGGCAACTGTCGATCATGTTCTGCGTGATCGTCGGCGTAATGATCGTTTCGGTCGGCAGTCCGTCCGAACCGATAACGCGCGTGATGTTTGCCGAAGTACCAACCGGCGTGCGGCCGAGATATTGACCCGGGAACAGCTTGGCGCGGCAGACGATGTTGCCATTGGCGACACCAGTGGTGGCTAGACCCTGGTCGACCGCGTCGAGTGCCAACTGGTACTCGACGTCGGCGATACCGTCCGACCGCGTGTTCTGAACCGAGCGACCGTAGGTGCCCGAGACTTCGGCGTTCCAGCTCTTGCCGAACACATCAAAGTTTGCGCGAACGCCACCGACGGCGCGGAAGGTTTCCTGACGGTTGGTATAGGGGTTCGGACCGAAGATGTCCTGATTCTGACGCGTAATCAGGAAGTTGCCCTGATTCGCCGTATTAGACGGGTTGATCCCGACGGCTGTAAGCGCGGCGCGATCCTGCGCGTCGAGATAAGGATTGTTGTAATTTACCAGGAGCGCTGCGTTCTCCTGCGAATTCGTGATGAAGTTCTGCGCGCCCGAGATGTTGCCGAGCGACAGGTTCAACACCTTTGCATAGGTTGCCTCGGTGAACGCGGTCACGTTGTTCGTGACGTCGAACTTGGCGCTCATGTTCGCGACGTAGCGGTCTTGCTGCGTACGCAACACGGTGTTTTCCAGACTACGACGGAAGCCGCCGTTGCCGCCGCGTGCCGAACCGACAGTGATCGGATCGTTGCCGCTGACCGGGCCGGAGAAGGTGAACTGCCGAATAGAACCATCGTCGCTGAACTCCAGCGGGACGGCCACGAACGGCAGAACCTGATTGACCGGAACCTGGACGTTGGCGCCGTTGACACGGACCGACACCAGCGACGTGTCGGTATTGGCAATCCGCGGGACTGCCGGGTCGAACGTGCCGATGAAATAATTCAGATTGGTGTTGGGGTTCGCTGCCAGGAATTCACGCGCAGTGAAGCGGTTTGCCTGGAGAAGGTTGATCGCTAGTGTCGACTGCTGGGCTGTCGTCGCCCCGGTCGGTGCCGTGACGCCATAAGCCGCGAGCACCTGAGCCGCCGTCACGTTGCTTGGCAGAGCAGTCGGTGCGAATGTCGTGAACGGAACATTGGCAGCTTGCGTATTCGCACCATTCAACCCGTTACCGTTGAGCAAGCCGACGGAGACGTCCGAGCCCGGCGTACCTTTGATGATCTGCGCACCGCTGTAGCTGAAGAAGCCGTTGTTCAGCGACGAGATCGTCGTGGCGCCATTCGTTGCCGTGCGAGCCGGCAGAGCGAAGCCAACTGGTGCGAGGCCGTTGGCGAAAGTAATGAAATTCGATGTTCGAAGTGTGGCACCGGAGCCCGATGTGATCGGGGTGTAGGGCGTGTAGAAGGTGCTGCTCTGAACCGGGATGATGGTTCCCGGATTGCTCAGCGTCTGGGTGACTAGGCCCAGGCCGAACAGGATCGAAGGCTGGCCATCGGTTGCCGCGTTCAGGAACGCGCCGTTGTTCGCGCCGGTCGAACTGGTGTCGATGATATCGCGGCCCGTGAAGTTCGGGTTCCGCACACCGCCGTTGAACGGGTTGGTGTAGCTGCCCGGGCGCACGTTGCGGAAGTCGCGCGACGTCGCCTGGAGGCCTTCGTTGCGGACATATTCGAACGAGCCGGTGATGTTGCCGCGTCCGTCTGCAAAATTCTGGCCGGCGAGCCAGCTCAACTGATATTGCCCGGCGTCGCCACGCTCCGAAATGCCTGCGAGGCCGCGGAACTGGATACCCTGGTAATTGTCCTTGAGGATGTAGTTCACAACGCCCGCGACAGCGTCCGCGCCGTAGGCGGCGGCGCCGCCGACGGTCACGACGTCGACGCGGTCGATCAGCGCGGCCGGGATGACGTTGATGTCGACCTGACTGCCGGTCTCGTTACCTGCGACGAACAGTGATGCGGCATTGCCCGACACGAAGCGACGGCCGTTGACCAGCGTCAGCGTACGCGCGGTGCCCAGGTCTAGCAGGTCGACAAAGGCGGCGCCCAAGCTGGCGGTCTGACCACCGTTGTTGCCGCTCAGCGGGCTCGCGCCCGGACCGACCAGAGGAATGTCGTTCAGCGCTTCGAGTGCGTTGGTGAAACCGCGGGTTTCGATCGACTGTGCGGTCACCTGCACGCCGGGCAGGATGCCATCGGTTTCCGGGCGTCGGATGCGCGAACCGGTGACGACGACAGTGCCGTCGTTGCTCTGCTCACCATCCGCACTGGCAGCCAGCGACTCTTGTTCGGTGGTCGTGGGCGTAGCTTGAGTTTGCGGTGGCGTCGTGGGCGACGTCGTGTTCGGCGCTGCCTGACCCCAGGCTGAGGGTGCCAGGAAGAGAGAGCCGGCGAGCGCGGTCGCACCCATCAGGCGGGAGATGTTCATCAAGTTGCCCCTTATGTCGAACGGAAGTTCCGTTCATGTAAGAGACAGGAAATCAGTGGACCCTCGCAACCCGATTTTTTGTAACCATTCGGTTTAACGCGCCTTTCTCAGCTGCTGTTGCAACAATGTGACAGATTGTTACAGTGCGTATCAGCATTGCTGACCATCGTCCGGTTCGCGTTTGGCTGAAATGGCGTTGACAAGGTCGCCCCGTTCGGACGGCCTATCGTTCTCCCTCAATCCCGCTCCACACACATCGCGATGCCCATGCCGCCGCCGATGCACAGAGTCGCCAGGCCCTTCTTCGCGTCGCGCTTGCTCATCTCGTAGATCAGCGTCGTCAGGACGCGGGCGCCGCTGGCGCCGATGGGGTGGCCGATGGCGATGGCGCCGCCATTGACGTTCAGCTTGTCGTCGGTCCAGCCCATTTCCTTGCCGACTGCCAACGCCTGGGCGGCGAAGGCTTCGTTGGCTTCGATCAGGTCCAGGTCGCCAACGGTCCAGCCGGCCTTTTCCAGCGCCTTCTTGCTGGCGGGGACGGGGCCGATGCCCATGACCGACGGATCGACGCCGGCCGACGCCCAGCTCTTGATGCGGGCGAGCGGGGTGATGCCTCGGGCCTTGGCTTCGTCGGCGGACATGACGACCAGGGCTGCCGCGCCGTCGTTGATGCCGCTGGCGTTGGCGGCGGTCACGGTGCCGTCCTTCTTGAAGGCGGGGCGCAGGCCCGACACGCCATCGACGGTCGCGCCGGCGCGGATATATTCGTCGTTCTCGACCACGGTGTCGCCCTTGCGGCCCTTGATCGTCACAGGCGCGATCTCGTCCTTGAAGCGGCCGGCTTCGCGCGCCTGCTCGGCGAGGTTCTGAGAACGGACGGCGAATTCGTCCTGCTCGCCGCGGGCGATCTGATACTGCTCGGCCAGGTTCTCGGCGGTGATGCCCATGTGATAGCCGTTGAAGACGTCGGTCAGGCCGTCCTTGATCATTGTGTCGACGAGGGACACGTCGCCCATCTTCGTGCCGGGGCGCAGCGACTGGGCGTGGGCCGACATCGACATCGATTCTTGGCCGCCCGCGACCACGATCTTCGCGTCACCATTGGCAACTGCCTGAAATGCGAGCGCAACCGCGCGGAGGCCCGAGCCGCAGACCTGGTTGACGCCCCAGGCCGGCACTTCCTTCGGCACGCCGGCGGCCATCGATGCCTGGCGGGCGGGGTTCTGGCCCTGGCCGGCGGTCAGCACCTGACCCAGGATGACCTCGTCCACCTCCTCGCCCTTCACGCCGGCCTGCTCCAGCGCCGCCTCGATCGCGATGCGGCCGAGCTCGTGCGCGGGCGTCGCGGCGAAGGCACCCAGGAAGCTGCCCACGGGCGTGCGCTTGGCGGCGGCGATGACGATGTCGGTCATGGGTATCCTCTCGCAGAACGATGTGAGCGCTATCTAGCGAGCGCGACGGTCTTTAGCCAGTCCGCCAGCGGCTCCCATAACAATGCGCGCGCGCGGCTGCCGACGATCATTCCGACATGCCCCGCACCGACATCGTGCCGCGTACCGACACCGACGCTGGTGGTGGCGGGGACGATGCGATCGGTGAGGGATACGAAGTCGGCGATCGGGCAGGACAGCGCGGCCGGATCGACGTGCTCGCCCGCGACCCGCCAGTGCCCGGAGCCGGGGGCGTCGGCGGCGAAGAAATCCTCGAACATCTGGCGTCCCGCGGCGAGCGTCAGCGGCGCGCCGGCATTGGCCCAGTCCTCCAGCGCGACGAAGCGGGCGAGGGTGGTCTCGTCGGCTTCCGCCAGCGCCTCGTACTTCGCAATCGTGCGGCCGGGGTCGAGTTTCCAGAAGCCGGACTGGAGCACCTCCATCGGAACGATGCCCAGCGCTTCGCAGGTCGGGCGGGCGGCGTCCCACAGTGCCGCGATGTCGGCACGTGCCTTTTGTGGAAAGCCGGCGAAGTGCCAGGGTGCGGCGATCAGGCCGACAGCATGGGCGCCGGCCGCGCGGGCGGCGGCAAGCGCGATCGTCCCGCCAAGGCAGTAGCCGACCAGTATCGGGGGCTCGTCGAGTGCCGCCAGCATCGGCAGCAGCCGCCGCTCGATATGCGCGGTCACGTCTTCGTTGCGGTCGGCCGGCGTGGGCTCGCCCCAGTCGACCAGCAGCGGGCGCAGGCCCTCGCTCGCCAGCCAGCGCAGCAGCGACTGGTCGGGGGCGAGATCGAGGACGAAGGGCGGATTGATCAGCGAGGGCACGAACACCACCGGCCGGCCGGTGCCGCCATAGTCGCGCAACGAGGCGCGGCCGGCTGTGGCGATGGCCGGCATGGGGGCGGGGCGGGGCAGGCGTGACGCCGCCTGATAGCGGGCCAGTCCCTTCAGAGCGGCCGCCTGCCTGTCCCGATTTTGTGCAGTTTCGCTGCGCAGCATGGACAGGAACAGGGGGAAGGGGCGCGGCGCGTGTTGCGGTGCGGCATCGATCGGTGATACGCCGTCAGTCATCACAATCATATCCGCATCTGTGAGAGGGGCACCGTAAGCCATGAAGAAGACTGCCGCGGGGACCGGGCCGGTCATCATCAAGAAATACGCGAACCGCCGCCTCTACAACACCGAATCCTCGTCCTACATCACGCTCGACCATCTGGCGGCGATGACGCGCGAGGGGCGTGACTTCAAGGTCGTCGATGCGAAGACCGAGGAGGACATCACGCACAATGTCCTGACTCAGATCATCATGGAAGAGGAAGCGCGCGGGCAGACGATGCTGCCGGTCCCCTTCCTGCGCCAGTTGATCGCGCTGTACGGCGACAGCATGCAGGCGATGGTGCCGGGTTATCTGGAAGCGTCGATGGAAGGCTTCCGCCGCAATCAGGAGCAGTTCAAGTCGGCAGTGGAGGGGGCCTTCGCGCATTCCCCATTCGCCGAGATCGCCAAGCGCAACATGGCGATGCTGGAGGCCGCGGCGACGGCGTTCAAGCCGGGTGCGCCGGATGCGGGGAGCGCGGCATCGACCTACGCGCCGGCCACGGCCAGCAAGGACGATGAGATCGCGGCGCTGAAGGCGGAATTGGCCAAGCTGCAGGACAAGGTGGCGAAGCTGTAACGCTAGGTCCTAGAAATTCCTCCCCCAGCTTGTCTGGGGGAGGGGGACCGGCGAAGCCGGTGGAGGGGCTTGCGAGACGATCGGTGGCGGTGGCCGTGCCCCTCCACCATCGCTGGCGCGATGGTCCCCCTGCCCGAGACAAGCTCGGGGAGGAATCTCCTACCGCCGCGGCTTCACGAACTTCAGCGTCATGCGGTCGCTCTCACCGATCGCGGCATATTTCTCGCGATCGACGTCCTTCAGGCGATAGGTCGGGGGCAGGGTCCACACGCCCTCCGGCCAGTCGGCCGTGTCCTTGGGGTTCGCGTTCACCTCTGACGTGCCGGCCAGCTTGAACCCGGCCTTCTCGGCGAAGGCGATGACGCTCGACGTTTTCATATAGCCGCTCTTTTCCTCCGCCGCGGAGTCGCGGTTTTCGGGCAGGCGGTGTTCGACGATCCCCAGCGTGCCGCCGGGCTTCAGCATGCGGAACATCTCGGCGAAGGCGGCCTTGGTGCGGTCGACGCCCGCGAAGCGCAGATTGTGCACGTTGCGGAAGGTCAGCACGACATCGGCGCTGCCCGCAGGCACGGTCGGCTCGCCCGCACCGGCGGGGAAAGCGGCGAGCTTGACCTTGTTATAGACGGCGGGATTGGCGGCCTGGAGCTTCTTCACGCCGTCCAGACCCTTGGCCATGCCGCCGGCGGCATAATAGGTGCCGCGCTGCGCGACATAGGGCGCCAGGATCTCGGTATACCAGCCGCCGCCGGGAATCAGTTCGACGACCGTGTCGGTCGGCTTCACGCCGAAGAAGGTCAGCGTCTCGGTCGGGTGGCGATAGCGATCGCGCGCGACATTGGCCGGAGTGCGGGTCGTGCCTGCGACGGCGCGGGCGATCTCGCTGCGCAGGCTGGCCGGCTGGCCGGTCGCGACGCTGGTGACCGCCAGCGCGACCGCCGCGAGGCCAAGGGTTGCGGGCATCGGACGCAAGGCACATCTCCCAATTCGATTTTCAGGAAGTCTAGGGGGACGGCGGGGCGATGCAAGTGCGGTTATGGGGCGGCGTGGCGGCCTGTGCCATTCTGGCGGTGGCAAGCGGGGTTGCATCCTGGCGGCGCGGACGCCGCATCGATCTCGACCGTGTCGGGGCGGTCGACTGGACGACGGTGCAGTTCGCCGCCCTGTTCGGCGGCGTGATGCTGGCGGCGCTGGCGCTCAGCGGATGACGGGGAGGTCGCGGCGCAGGAAGACGACGGTACGGTAATTAGTGCGCGGGACGCTCAGGATCGGGCGGTAGTCGGCCGCCAGCGCGGGTTGCAGCACCGCGACGGTCTGCGGATTCCAGATCGCGAGCTTGCGGGTGGAGGCGACGATCACCGGCGGACGCGTGCGCAGGATACGACGCATCTCCGCCACCTCGTCGATCCCGCTCGCGTCGGCTTCGGTCGTATAGGCGAGGAAGTTGGGAAAGGCGCGCGACGTCGGCAGGCAGGCGCCCGATAGCGAATATGTCGCGGTGTCACCGATGAAGACATAGGGGCAGCCGCCGCGGCTGTTCTGCGCGACGACCTGCGCCACGCGGCGGGCGCCGGCGGCGTCGTCGGCGATGAAGGTGCGCTCCACGATCAGCAGCAACAGGCCGAGCAGCAGCGTGCCGACCAGCACGCGCGGAATACGGCCGAGCGCGATCCCCGCGATCATCGTCAGCGGCGGCAGCAGCGGCAGGGCATAGTGATCGAAGAAGGTGCCGATCGCGACGAAGCCGACCACCGCCGAACCCAGCCAGGCAAAGGCCAGCGCCCGCTCACCGATCAGCCGGACCTTGCGCCGCCGCCATGCGATCGCGGCACACAGCAGCAGCGGCGACAGTTGCGCGACGATGCCAAGCAATCGCATCGCGATCTCGCCGGGCGGGTAACCGGGGCGCAGGAAGATCGACTGGACGTTGGCGAACCACCAAGCGTCGAAAGCCGCCGCTCCCATCGATCGATAGGCGACTATCACGCCCGCCGTCGGCGCCAGCCCAACCGCGAGCCACAGCAGGGCCGCCCCCACAAGGGTCGCGACACCGACGCGGGTGCGGGCGAGCCAGTAGAGGTGCGCGAGGCCGAGGAATGCCGCCTCGAACGCCGCGGTCGTCTTCACCTGGATCGCCAGCCCGGCGGCGAGGCAGGCCAGCAGGCCGTTGATGAGAATCGCACCCGTCGCCCGGCGCTCGGCAAGCGTCGGCAGGCGCAGGATAAGCCGTGCGGCAAACGCCAAGAACAGGTTGTAGAACACCGGCGCCTGTCCGCCGCGCCCGCCAAGCAGCGGCAGCCAGATGAGGTAGGCGACACCGGCTGCGAAGGCGCCGCTGCGGCTCGCCCCCAGCGTTCGCGCACCGCTGGCGACCATGCACGCGGTCAGTCCCGCGAACAGCGTCGCGACAAGCTGATAGCCGAGCACATCGTCGCCCGGCAGCGCGGCGGCGCCGGCGTAGAGCAGGAACAGGCCGACCGGCTTGCGGTCCCAGATGTCGATATAGGGCAGGGCGCCGTCGAGCATCCGCTGACCGGTCAGCAGATAATATTGCTCGTCGACATGGATGATCGGATTGCCGAAATCGGCCGCGCGCAGCCCGACCGCGATCGCAAGCAGCAGCAGCGATGCCGCCCAGGGCGGAAGCGCGCGCGCGTCGGCGGACATCAGTAAAAGGCCGCGAGGGTCAGCGCGCGTTCGGGGCCGCCGTCGCACAGCCCCAGCCGAACGGTGCGGCCGGGTGTCCCGGCGGGCCACTGCCCGACCGGATTGGTGCGATAGTCGTCGGGCAGCTTGGCGCCGTCGATCGCGCAGATCCGGTCGCCCGCGCGCCACCCGTCGCGGGCGGCGGGCGACCCGCGCATGACGTGGAGGACGCGCAGCGCCTTGCCTTCGTAGGACAGCAGCAGTCCGCTGGTAGACTTGAGCGGCATCCGGTCGGCGCTCTTGCCGGGGCTCAGGATCATCCGTCGCGCCTTGGGATCGAGCAGCACGCGGTAGCGTTGCAGGAAGCCGTTGCCGATCCGCCCGGCGGTCCCGGTCAGCGTCGAATAGCCGCGCAGGGGTTCGATGCGGACCTCGACATTGCGGGCCGGGGTCGCACCCAGCCGCACCCGCGGCAGGACGACGAGGTCGGTTTCGATCGGCCCGGCGAGACCCACCGCATAGGCCGACGTCAGGCCGGCATCGGGCAGCCGCGTGGTCGACCACGCCTCGCGGGCGAGCGTCAGTGTCGACCCGTCGCCGGTGTCGAGCAGCAGTGGCCGGACGCGCGCGGTGCCGACCGTGGCGTCGACTAGGAACGTGCCCGACTGCGGCGCGGTCATGACCGCCACGCTGGTTCCGCGGAACGGCATCCGGCCGCTTGGCAGCAGGCGGAAGCGACGGTTGTCGAAATCGATGTCGAGCGCGTGCGCGGCGAGCAGGTCGGCGCCCAGCACCACATCGACCGGCTGTGCGGTGCCGGTCGCGAGTGCGGTCAGGTCGGCGACCCCGATTCGACCGCCGTGACGCGACAGTCCGCCGACGTCGATCGTCTCGACCGGCGCCCAGGAAATCGGCAAGGCGCCGCCGATCGCCGCGGCCTGGCCGGTCGCGGTCGGCTTCAACCCGAGCCCAGCGGCAAAGCCTGACGACGCAAGCGTGAAATTGACCCCGGTATCGAGGATGGCGGTCGCCGCGCGGCCGTTGACCGTCATGCGAAAGACGATCTGGTTGCCCGGCGTCAGGTCGAAGGACACCCAGCGCGTTTCGCTATCGGCGGATAGGGTCGGGGCGGGCGACAAGCTGGCCGGCGCGGTCGTCACCG
The DNA here is from genome assembly GCF_042681125.1 of Sphingomonas floccifaciens. NCBI lineage: Bacteria > Pseudomonadati > Pseudomonadota > Alphaproteobacteria > Sphingomonadales > Sphingomonadaceae > Sphingomonas > Sphingomonas floccifaciens. Next base: position 374,311 of record NZ_JBHUFC010000001.1, read on the forward strand.
GCTGCCGCGCGGTGGCGGGCAGGGCAAGGGCCAGGGCGAGGACGGCGATCGGGAGGGCGCGCATTTACGCCTGCGCTGTTAGCGGGTTTGCGCGGCGAAACAATGGCGGCCGTTGAACAGGAACCTGAAGAAAATGCCCGTCATTCCCGCGAAGGGGAGCCCTTAGCCAAACTCTCTGCACATAACTGAAACCCACCCGTGTTCCCGCGCAGGCGGGAACCCAAGGCCAAGCAATACAACGAGCTGCGTCGCTCGTGACTCTGGGCTCCCGCCTGCGCGGGAGCACCGGTGGGAATGTAGAAGAGATGCCGCCTTCGCGGGGATGACGGTCGGTTTGGAAGGTGTGAACGGTCGACGCGTCAGAGACGTGTAACGAGTGTGAACCTCCGACCCTGCAAACCGCTCAGAGACACGCCTCCAGATAAGCCTGATCGAACCCGAACTGCCGCGCCTTGTCGAGCGTATAGGGGCGAAGGCCCATCGAGCGATATTCGCCGATGATCTTCCCGTCGGCGCTTTCGTCGAGATATTCGAACTTGAACAGCTCCTGCGTGACGATCACCGGGCCCTCCATGCCGATCACCTCGGTGATGTTGGTCACGCGGCGGCTGCCATCGCGCAGGCGTTTTACCTGGACGATCATGTCGACCGAATCGGCGATCTGGCGGCTGATGGCTTCCTTCGGGATCTTGATGTCGCCCATCATGACCATGTTCTCCATACGCCCTAGGCACTCACGCGGGGAGTTGGAGTGGAGCGTACACATCGACCCGTCGTGACCGGTGTTCATCGCGGCGAGCAGGTCGAAACATTCCGACCCACGAATTTCGCCCAGGATGATGCGGTCCGGGCGCATACGCAGTGCGTTCTTCACGAGATCGCGGATTGTGATCTCGCCTTGCCCTTCCAGGTTCGGCGGGCGGGTTTCGAGCGGCAGCCAGTGCGGCTGCTGCAGGCGGAGTTCGGCCGCGTCTTCGATCGTCAACACGCGCTCGCCCGGGTCGATCATCTTCGACAGGGCGTTGAGCATCGTCGTCTTGCCCGAGCCCGTACCGCCCGAGATGACGACGTTGAACCGGCACGCGCCCGCAATCTTCAGTGCGGTCGCCATCTTCTGCGACATGCTGCCGAAGCCGGCCATCATGTCGAGCGTGATCGGCTTGTCGGAGAATTTACGGATCGAGATCGCCGTGCCCTTGAGGCTGAGCGGCGGCACGATGACGTTGACGCGGCTGCCGTCCTTCAGGCGGGCGTCGGCGAGCGGGGTCGTCTGGTCGACGCGGCGGCCGACCGAGTTGCAGATGCGCTGCGCGATCTGGAACAGGTGATCCTCGTCGCGGAACTGGATGTTGGCGAGTTCCAGCTTGCCCTTGCGTTCGACGAAGGTCTGTTCCGGACCGTTGACCATGATGTCGCTGATCGCGGGGTCGGCGATCAGTTCTTCCAACGGACCCAGGCCGAGCAGCTCGTCGACCAGCACCTTCTCCAGCGCGAACTGCTCGCGGCGGTTGAGCGTCAGCTTCAGCTCGGCGAGAACCTCGCCGATGATGGGCCTGAATTCCTCGGCCAGTTCGTCCTTGCTCAGCGTCGCGGCGGCTTCCGGGTCGACGCGTTCGAGCAGGCGGGGGAGCACCTGTTCCTTGATACGGTGGATGGAGGTTTCGAAGCCCTCGGACCGGCTGCTGGCCGCATCGCCGGTCGCCGCGACGCGCTCGGCTAGCCGCGTCATCGCGTCGGCGCCGGGTGCGGCCAGAGCGGCGGCGTTGCCCGCGTTCAGCTCCATCTCCGCGGCCGAACCGGGCAGGGGGGCGGCCGCGATCGGCGGAAACTGGTCGCCGCCCTCGGGCTCGGCGGGAGGACGCGCGGCTCCGCCCTGCATCGGCTTCGCCACGCCGAATGCCGGGCGAACACCCGGCCCTCCCGTCATTCCATTGCGTCGACCGAAAGCGCTCATCGAACCCCTCGCATGCGGATGTCGCATGTTCATTCAGGCAAAGGCGTAGGCGGCAAGGTTTGATAATTCGCTAACCAAGGCCGGCGCAGGTCGCGACAAGTCGCGCCGACAAGCGCCGGCCCGGCCGGCGGGGCCGAAAGCCCCGACCAACGGCGCGGCTTTGCCGCGACGGGCTTTGGACTGACCTGAGCTAGGGTCGGACATTCTATCGCGCAGGCGGGTCTTGAAAGCCCGTAGCGATGCCACCAGTCACCCTAGGCTCCCGCCTGCGCGAGAGCACGGGGGAAGCGAAGGTGCAGCACCGAAAGCAAAGCGCCGGACCCGACCTGGTATCCGAGCCTGCGGCTCTAGATACCAGGCCAAGCCCGGCGCGATGAAGTCTTCGGAAGGACGGTGCAGCTTACGCCGCGACGTTCTCCGCCAGCACGACCAGCCCGACGCCGTTCACTTCGGCGAACCCGCCTTCGATGCGGATCGTCTCGGGCGTGCCGTTCTGCGTCTTGTAGATCGCCAGTTCGCCGTCGCGGATGGTCGACATGAAGGGTGCATGGCCTTCGAGCACGCCGAAGTCGCCTTCGGTGCCGGGAACGACGACCATGTACACGTCGTCCGCGCGGACGAGCTTTTCGGGCGTGACGAGTTCGAAGTGGAGCATGTTCTTACCTTGAGCCCTCTCCCCGCTGGGGAGAGGGTTTGGGAGAGGGGAGGTGTCTCACCGAGAGCG
>NZ_JBHUFC010000001.1:377023-603221 GCF_042681125.1 Sphingomonas floccifaciens
GTCTCACCGAGAGCGTCGCTCGCGGCACTGCCCCTCTCCCAACCCTCTCCCCAGCGGGGAGAGGGCTAAGTGGAGATTACGCCTCTTCGGCCAGCTTCTTGCCCTTGGCGACGGCTTCGTCGATGCCGCCGACCATGTAGAAAGCGCTTTCCGGCAGGTGGTCGTACTCGCCGTCGACGACGGCCTTGAACGACTTCACCGTGTCCTCGATCGACACAAACTTGCCGCTGATGCCGGTGAAGACTTCGGCGACGTGGAACGGCTGGCTGAGGAAGCGCTGGATCTTGCGCGCGCGGGCGACGGTCAGCTTATCCTCTTCCGACAGTTCGTCCATGCCCAGGATCGCGATGATGTCCTGCAGCGACTTGTACTTCTGCAGGATCGACTGGACGGCACGCGCGGTGTCGTAATGCTCCTGGCCGACGACCGCCGGGCTGAGCGCACGGCTGGTCGAATCGAGCGGATCGACCGCCGGATAGATGCCGAGTTCCGAGATCGCGCGGTTGAGAACGGTCGTAGCGTCCAAGTGGGCGAACGAGGTCGCCGGCGCCGGGTCGGTCAAATCGTCCGCAGGCACGTAGATCGCCTGCACCGAGGTGATCGAACCCTTGTTGGTCGAGGTGATGCGCTCCTGCAGCGCGCCCATGTCGGTCGACAGCGTCGGCTGATAGCCCACCGCCGACGGGATGCGGCCGAGCAGCGCCGACACTTCCGAACCCGCCTGGGTGAAGCGGAAGATGTTGTCGACGAAGAACAGCACGTCCTGACCTTCGACGTCGCGGAAGTACTCGGCGATCGTCAGGCCCGACAGCGCGACGCGGGCACGCGCGCCCGGCGGCTCGTTCATCTGGCCATAGACCAGCGCGACCTTCGAACCTTCGCTGACGGCATTGCCGTCGGCGTCCTTGGCGATGACGCCGGCGTCGAGGAATTCGTGGTAGAGGTCGTTGCCCTCACGGGTGCGCTCGCCCACGCCCGCGAACACCGACGTGCCGCCGTGGCCCTTGGCGATGTTGTTGATCAGTTCCTGGATGAGAACCGTCTTGCCGACGCCGGCGCCGCCGAACAGGCCGATCTTGCCGCCCTTCGAATAGGGCGCGAGCAGGTCGATGACCTTGATGCCGGTGACCAAGATGCTGGTTTCGGTCGACTGGTCGACGAAGGCCGGCGCCTGGGCGTGGATCGGGGCGGTCTGTTCGGCATTCACCGGACCACGCTCGTCGATCGGCTCGCCGACGACGTTCAGGATGCGCCCCAACGTCTTCGGGCCGACCGGCACGCGGATCTGCGAGCCGGTGTCGGTCACGGTCTGGCCGCGGGTCAGGCCCTCGGTCGCGTCCATCGCGATCGTGCGGACGGTGTTCTCGCCCAGATGCTGCGCGACTTCGAGGACCAGGCGGTTGCCGTTGTTGTCCGTTTCCAGCGCCGACAGAATCGCGGGCAGGTTGCCGTCGAACTGCACGTCGACGACGGCGCCGATGACCTGCGAGATGCGGCCGACGTTATTGGTGGTGCCCTGCGTCGGGCTGTCGATTGCGGCGGTGGCCATGTCTGTTTCCTTGCCCAAAGTCTCTTAGAGCGCTTCTGCGCCGGAGATGATTTCCACCAGCTCGGTCGTGATCGCGGCCTGGCGGGTGCGGTTGTATTCGGTGGTGAGACGCTTGATGAGGTCGCCCGCGTTGCGCGTCGCGTTGTCCATCGCGGTCATCTTGCTGCCCTGTTCGGACGCTGCATTCTCGCGCATCGCGCGGAACAGCTGGATGGCGACGTTGCGCGGCAGAAGCTCTTCGAGGATCGATTCCTCGTCGGGCTCATATTCGACCACGGCCATGCCGGTGTCGGCACTGACCGGTGCGCTCGCCTCGACCTTCACCGGCAGAATCTGCTGCTCGGTCGGCTCCTGGGTCAGGACCGACTTGAAGGTCGCGTAGAACAGGTGGGCGACGTCGAACTCACCTGCTTCGAAGCGGCGGATCAGGTCGTCGGCATAGCCCTTGGCGTCGGCGAAGGTCAGCTTGCCGAGATCGCCCGGCTCGATGCCATGGACCATCGAGCCGCGATACAGACGGTTCAGCACCGCACGGCCCTTGCGGCCGATGGTGTAGAACTTCACCGTCTTACCCTCGGCGATCAGCTTGTCGGCTTCACGTCGGGCAAGGCGGGCGATGTTGGTGTTGAACGCACCCGCCAGACCGCGGTCGCTGGTCGCCACGACGAACAGGTGGACCTGATCCTTGCCGGTGCCCGCGATCAGGGGCGATGCGCCCTTGTTCTTCGACACCAGGCTGGCGACGACGCGTTCCAGCGTCTGCGCATAGGGACGACCGGCCTCCGCCGCTTCCTGCGCACGGCGCAGTTTGGCGGCGGCGACCATCTTCATCGCCTTGGTGATCTTCTGGGTCGACTTGACCGAGTTGATCCGGATTTTGAGGGCCTTCAAACTAGCCATAATCTTCCTCTAACTCCCTCTCCCCTCCGGGGAGAGGGCAGGGGAGAGGGGCAGTTCCGCGAGCACTGGTCTCTGCGAGGCACCGCCCCCTCTCCCAACCCTTTCCCCGAGGGGAGAGGGCTATCGGATCTTACGCAAACGTCTTCGCGAACGCGTCGAGCGCAGCCTTCAGGCCGGTCTTCGCTTCGTCGCCCAGATCCTTGGTATCGCGGATCTTGGTCAGTACGTCGGCGTGGTTCGCGCGCATGTCGGCGAGCATCGCGGCTTCGTAGCGCACCACGTCCTGCACCGCGACATTGTCGAGATAGCCCTGCGTACCGGCGAAGATCGACACCGTCTGCTCCTCGAACGGCAGCGGCGAGAACTGGGCCTGCTTCAGCAGCTCCGTCAGGCGCGCGCCGCGGTTCAGCAGCTTCTGGGTCGAGGCGTCGAGGTCCGAGCCAAACTGCGCGAACGCCGCCATTTCGCGGTACTGTGCGAGCTCCAGCTTGATCGAGCCCGACACCTTCTTCATCGCCTTGGTCTGCGCGGCCGAACCGACGCGGCTGACCGACAGACCGACGTTGATCGCCGGACGGATGCCGGCATTGAACAGGTCGGTTTCGAGGAAGATCTGGCCGTCGGTGATCGAGATCACGTTGGTCGGAATATAGGCCGAAACGTCGCCTGCCTGCGTCTCGATGATCGGCAGCGCGGTCAGCGAACCGCCGCCGTTGGCGTCCGACATCTTGGCCGCACGCTCGAGCAGGCGGCTGTGGAGGTAAAACACGTCGCCCGGATAGGCTTCACGGCCCGGCGGGCGGCGCAGCAGCAGCGACATCTGGCGGTAGGCGACGGCCTGCTTCGACAGATCGTCGAACACGATCAGCGCGTGCATCCCGTTGTCACGGAAATATTCGCCCATCGCGGTGCCGGTGTAGGGCGCGAGGAACTGCATCGGCGCGGGCTCCGACGCGGTCGCGGCGACCACGATCGAATATTCCATCGCGCCATTTTCTTCGAGCATGCGCACCAGCTGGGCGACGGTCGAGCGCTTCTGGCCGACCGCGATATAGACGCAGTACAGCTTCTTCGATTCGTCGCTGCCCTGGTTGACGCCCTTCTGGTTGATGAAGGTGTCGATCGCGACGGCCGACTTGCCGGTCTGGCGGTCGCCGATGATCAGTTCGCGCTGGCCACGGCCGACGGGGACGAGGGCGTCGATCGCCTTCAGGCCCGACTGCATCGGCTCCGACACGCCCTGGCGCGGGATGATGCCCGGCGCCTTCACCTCGACGCGGCTGCGCTTTTCGGCGACGATCGGGCCCTTGCCGTCGATCGGGTTACCGAGGCCATCGACCACGCGGCCGAGCAGGCCCTTGCCGACCGGCACGTCCACGATGGTGCCGGTGCGCTTGACGACGTCACCTTCGCGAATTTCGGCGTCCGAGCCGAAGATCACGACGCCGACGTTGTCGGCTTCGAGGTTCAGCGCCATGCCCTGCACGCCGTTGGCGAACTCGACCATCTCGCCCGCCTGGACGTTGTCGAGGCCGTGGATGCGGGCGATGCCGTCACCGACGCTCAGCACCTGGCCGGTTTCGCTGACCGTGGCTTCGGTGCCGAAATTGGCGATCTGGTCCTTGATGACCTTCGAGATTTCTGCGGCGCGGATATCCATCTTAGCGTGCCTTAGCCTTTCATCGCGTGCGCGAGGGTGTTCAAACGGGTCTTGATCGAGCTGTCGATCATCTGGCTGCCGATCTTCACGACCAGGCCGCCCAGGAGCGAGGGGTCGACCGACAGGTCGACGGAAACGTCACGGCCGACACGCTGGCGCAGGGCCTGCTTCAGGTCGGCGATCTGCGTGTCGGTGAGCGCATGGGCCGAGGCGACCTCGGCAGTCACTTCGCCGCGGTGTTCTGCGGCGAGCGCGCGATAGGCGCGGATGATCGCCGGCAGGTCGCGCAGACGCCGGTTCTCGGCGAGGACGCCCAGGAACTTGGTCGTCAGCGCGTCGAGGCCGAGCATCGCGGCGACCGCTGCTACGGCCCTGCCGGCGGCGTCGCGCGGGATTGCCGGATTGCTGGTCAGCGCGGTGAAGTCGGCCGATTCGGCCAGCGCCTGACGGACCGTGCCGAGGCTAGCCTCGACCGCGTCGATCTGCTTGCTGTTCTTGGCAAGCTCGAACAGCGCGGTCGCGTAGCGTCCGCTGAGGCTTGCCTGAATACCGCCGGTGCTTTCCACGCGCGCGTCGTTCCTTCACGTCGGACAAAACTGGATGCGACCCGCGTCCGTATGAGCCGGCAGGATGCGGCCCCCGTTCGGGTCGCGCGGCGCCTAGCACCGACATGCGGAAAGCGCAACCGGGCACCGTCAGTTGGTTGACGTGGAAACCTTTATGCCGGAAATCGGACGAATGGTTTCGCCCGATGCATCGCTGGGACATCAGCTACGCCTTGCCGCGGCGAAGTCCACCGAACAGCTGTCGGCGGCGCTGCTGCCCCACGGCGTGACGGTCGGAGAATTGACCGTCCTGCGTACGCTCTACGAGTCCGGTGCGATCGCGCCGAGCGTGCTCGCCGCATCCTGTGGCCTGACGCGCGGGGCGGTGACCAAGCTGGTCGACCGGCTGCGCGGCAAGCGGCTGGTCGTCCGCGCGGATGGTGGGCGAGCCGATCGGCGGTTCCAGACGATCGCACTGACTGGCGCCGGCGCGCGGCTGGTCCCGGTGCTGGCTGCGGTGGAGGCTGCAAGCGATGTGGCGGTGTTCGGTCCTCTGTCCGACCGCGACCGGCAGTCGCTGCGGCGATTGATCGAGGGCAAAGCGATTTAGCCCCGTGCGCCCGGAGCCAAGGACCTGACCCCTCGTTTCCCGAGGCCGGGCATCACCCCGCAACAAGGGATCGTCTAATGGCAAAATTCGCAGGCACGATGAACGCGATCAACCGCGGACTGGACGGGACGAAGGCGTCGAAGGGCGTCGACATGATCGAGGATTGGGAAACCGCGCTCGCCGATCTCGACGTGCCCGGCACGAAGGGCATCCTGCGTGACCTGGGCGCGCTTCGGAAGCAGCTGGAAAAGGATACGCCGGACGCCGATCGGGTCCATGCGATCCTCCACCGGCTGGGCACCGCGACCGTGAAGGTGTCCGACCGCGCCGAGTCGTCGCAGGACAAGGTCAAGGCGCTCGGCGAGGCGCTGGTCGATGCGGGTGAGGAGCAGGCCGACGAGGAAGAGGACGTCGAAGCCGCAGCCGCCCCCAAGCGGAGCCGCAAGAAGGGCTGACATGATTGCGGCGGCCGGGATGGTCCCGGCCGCCGCATTGTATCCTGCTGTGTTAGCGAATCGGCGTTAGCGACTACGGCCGATGCCGGCGCTGGCCGCACTGCGCTGACCGCCACGATTGCCGCCCGGTCGACCTCCAGCCGGCTTGGCGCTGAACTTCTTCTTCGCCGGGAAGAAGCGGCGCGGTTCGCCGTCGCTCGATCCGCCGCCCTGCGAGCGCCCGCCACGGCCGCCGCCGCCCTGCTGGGCGCGACCGTTGCGGCCGTTCTGTTCGTCGCGGCTCATCGGCACCGGCTTGCGCGACTTCACGATCGCTTCCGCCTCGGCCAGGAAATTCTCCGGCAGGCTACGGATCGCGATCTTCTGGCGCGTCAGCTTCTCGATATCGCGCAGGTACGGCCGCTCGTCATCGGCGCAGAAGCTGATGGCGATGCCGTCCGCGCCCGCACGCGCGGTACGGCCGATGCGATGGACATACTGCTCCGGCACGTTGGGCAGCTCGAAGTTGAAGACGTGGCTCACGCCCGACACGTCGATGCCGCGCGCGGCGATGTCCGTGGCGACCAGGATCGGCACTTCGCCCGAGCGGAACAGACCCAGCGCCCGCTCACGCTGCGGCTGCGACTTGTTGCCGTGGATCGCGTTCGACGCGATGTCGTTGGCCGCCAGCAGCTTCACGACGCGGTCGGCGCCATGCTTGGTGCGCGTGAAGATCAGCGCGCGGTCGATCTTGAGGCTGCGCAGCGCCATCGTCAGCAGCGCCTGCTTCTCCGTCTGGTTGACGAAGATCACCTGCTGCTCGACACGCTCGGCGGTGGTCGAGACCGGGGTCACCTTCACCTCGACCGGGTCCTTGATGAACTGGCTCGACAGGTCGCGGATCGCCGACGGCATGGTCGCCGAGAAGAACAGCGACTGACGCTGGCGGGGCAGAATCTTCACGACGCGCTTGAGGGCGTGGATGAACCCCAGGTCCATCATCTGGTCGGCTTCGTCGAGGACGAAGATTTCGACCGCCGAGAGGCTCAGATGGCCTTCGTCGATCAGGTCGAGCAGGCGGCCCGGCGTCGCGACCAGGATGTCGCAACCCTTCGACAGGTCGATCTTGTTCTTATGGACCGAGGTGCCGCCGAACACTGTGACGACGCTGAGCTTCGCGAACTTCGAATAGCCGCGGGCATTGTCGGCGATCTGCGCGGCGAGCTCGCGGGTCGGGGCGAGCACAAGCATGCGGCACTGGCGCGGCAGGGCGCGCTTGCCGCTGGCGACCAGATGGTCGATCGACGGCAGCGTGAAGGCCGCCGTCTTGCCGGTGCCGGTCTGCGCGATGCCGAGCAGATCGCGGCCCTGGAGCAGTGCGGGAATCGCCTGCGCCTGGATCGGGGTGGGGGTTTCGTAGCCCTTGGCGGCAAGAGCGTCGGTGACGGGCTTCGACAGCCCGAGTTCGGTGAATTTCATGTGATGTGTAGACTCGTAATGGGAGTCGGCGCGCGTTCGACCCGAAAAGGGGACGCGTGTGCGACGGGCCTCAAAAGGGCGACCCGCGTGACAAGGGTAGCTGGGTTAAGCGAGCGCCGGGCCGGGGAGGCTTCAAGCCGTCCGATCACGCAGCCATTTGGTGACGTCGCTATGGAGCTACCTAGATTGTGCGCTGCAATAAGTCAAGATCGCGCGTTCCGCCTGAGCGAAGCACCTGCGAAGGTTCGATTACGTTCCCCGGCGAAGGCGGGGGTCCAGTTTCGGCCAAATTGGTAAGTTACGGAAATCGCTTGTACCTGGACCCCGGCCTTCGCCGGGGAACGGGTGTACTCGACTTTCGAAGATCTGTCGCGAAGGCCGGCCGCTCGGTTAGTGATCGGTCAGCCGAAAGATGCGGTCCATCACGTGCCATGTGCCGTCCGCGCCGGCGGCGGGGACGGGCTGTTGAAAGCGCTTCATCTTCTCGACCCACCCGACGACCGCCGGATTGGCGGCGTCGGCAGCCGCCTTCGCTCCGGCATCATAGGCGGGGCCGGCCTCGATCAGCATGAAGAGCCGGTTGCCCGCGCGGTAGATCTCCATCTGCTCGATGCCCGCATCGCGGATTGATCGGGACACGGCCGGGTCGGTGTTGCCGACACAGTGCCAATGTTCGTACTCGGCGATCAGGTCTGCATCGTCGACCAGATCGAGCGCCAGGGCGATGCGCTGCGTCATGCGTTGGTCCATCCGCCGTCGATCACGCTGGCGGTGCCGGTGGTGTAGGACGACAGGTCGCTGCCCAGGTAGAGTGCGAGTTCGGCGATCTCGGCGGCGCCGCCGAGCCGGCCCATCGGCTGGCGCGCGACGAAGTCCGCCCGCGCCTTCGCCGCATCGCCGGTGGCGGCCATCCGCTCGTCGAGCGAGGGCGACTGGACGGTGCCGGGACAGATCGCGTTGCAGCGGATGCCTTGCGCGACATAGTCCTGCGCGACCGACTTGGTGAGGCCGATGACCGCTGCCTTCGACGCGCCATAGACGAAGCGGTTTGGCACCGCGATAATCGATCCGGCAACCGACGACATGTTGACGATCGACCCGCCGCCGTTCGCGATCATGCCGGGCAGGAAGGCGCGGATCATCCGGTAGGCGCTCTTGACGTTCAGGTCGAAGGAGAAGTCGAAATCGGCCTCTTCCGTCGACAGGATCGTGCCGGCGTGGACGAAGCCCGCGCAGTTGAACAGGATGTCGATCGCGCCGACCGTCGCGGCGAAATCCGTGATCGCCGCGCCGTCGAGCAGGTCGACGACATGCGTTTCGCATCCCTCCAGCGTGGCAAGCGCTTCGCCGTTGATATCGGCGGCGATGACGCGGGCGCCTTCCCGGGCGAACAGTTCGGCGGAGGCGCGGCCGATGCCTTGCGCGGCGGCGGTGATGACGGCGGTCTTGCCCTGGAGGCGCATGGGTCGGGTCTTTCTCAAGCGGGGATGGGGGCGTCGGCGCGGATCAGGCCGCAGTCCTGCAAGTCGCGCCACAGGGCGGGCGGAATGTCGGTATCGATCAGTTCGACCGCGCGCGCGACCTGGCGAGGGCTGTTCATGCCGGGGATGACCGACACGACCTGGGGGTGGGCGAGCGGAAATTGCAGCGCGGCGGCAGCGAGGGGGACGCCGTGCATCTCGCACACATCCTCGATCGCGCCGACGCGCGCGACGATCTCGGCCGGGGCGGGCTGATAGTCATAGTGCAGCTCGCCGCCGCCGCGCACGCCCTTCGCCAGAATGCCGGAATTATACGGGCCGCCGAGCACGATCTTCACGTCGCGCGCCTCGCACAGCGGCAGGAAGGTCGCCAGCGCGTCCTGCTCCAGCAACGTGTAGCGGCCGGCGAGCAGGACGACATCGATCTCGCCGACCGCCATGACCTGTTCGCAGATCGCTGTTTCATTGACGCCCAGCCCGATCGCCCCGACCGCGCCCGTATCCCGCAACGCGCGCATCGCCCGGTAGCCGCCCTCCATGAACTCGGCGAAGCGGCGGGGGTGGTCGGCGCCGTGCGCCATCCCGCCCAGGTCGTGGCAGTAGAGGATGTCGATCCGATCGCGCCGCAACCGAGCGCGGCTGGCCTCATAGGATCGCATGACAGCGTCATAGCTGTAGTCGAACACGCTCTCGAACGGCTCGGGCGTGACGAACGCCTGGCGCAGCTGGGACAGGTCGGTGCCGGCGGGGACGGGGTCGAGACGGCGGCCGACCTTGGTCGATATGATCGCGGTCGCGCCCGGATCGAGCTCGGCCAGCGCCGCACCGACGCGCTTCTCGCTCAGGCCGAAGCCATAGTGCGGGGCAGTGTCGTAATAGCGCAGGCCCGCGTCCCAGGCGGCGCGCACGGCTGCAACTGCTTCGTCATCCGGGATCGCACGATAGAGATTGCCGATCGATCCGGCCCCAAAGCCGAGGCGTCCCAACGCTGACAGATCGACCACGACGTTCTCCCGAAGATCGCTGCCATCTAAAGAACGTCATACGTCATACGTCAAGGGCGTAAAAGTCGCTGGCCGCGGTTACCAGCAGACGATCAAGATCGACCGTGCCCGCCAGATCGAGCATGGCCTCGACCCACTCGGCATAGGCATCGTCCGCGTGCAGCAGAACCGGCCAGTCGCTACCCCACATCAACCGGTCACTGAACGTCGCGACGAGGTGATCGACATAGGGCTTCAGCGCATCGGCAGGCTGGCCGGGCGCCTGTTCGGTGCGCAGGCCCGACAGCTTGCACCAGACATTGGGAAGGGTAGCGAGTGCGGTGATCTCGTCACGCCACGGATCGAGTTCGCCGGTCGCGGCATGAGGCTTGGCGGCGTGATCAATGACGATCGGCAAATCCGGCCAGCGCGTCGCGAAAGCATGAAGCGTGGGCAGGTGACGCGGTTGGACCAACGCGTCGAAGCGCAGGCTATGGGCGAGCATCGCTTCGATCGCCGGAGCGAGCGCGGGCTGAAGAATCCAGTCGGTATCCGCGATGCCTTGCAGCATCGGGCGCAGACCGCGCAGCTTCGGACGGGCGGCAAGATCGGCGATGCGGGCGGGGGCGTCCGGCGCGGTCAGGTCCGCCCAGCCGACGACGCCCTTCACCAGGGGATCGTCGATCGTCAGCATCCAGTCGGTGTCGCGGTCGTCGGGCTGCGACTGGACGAGGACGCCGCCGACGAAGTCATAGGCTGCAGTTTCGGCGCGCAGGTCGTCGGGCACGAAGTCGCGGTGGATGCGCGGCCAGTCGGCGTCGGGCCAGCTATGGCCGTTCCGGCCAATTCGCCAGAGGTGGAAATGGGCGTCGAGGATGCGGAGAGTCATTGGTACGTCCTGTCGAGCTGGCGACTGGTGAATTGAGGGCCGGGCGCCGACGCCGACGCGAGTCGCTTGCGGCACGAAGTACCGTGCTTCGACAAGCTCAGCACGAACGGGGTCGGAATAATCCCTTGCCTCCCAGTCGTCATTCCCGCGTAGGCAGGGATAAATTCTGGCTGGCTTCAATGAGTCCCACGACGTTCAGCGACTATCGACCCCCGCCTTCGCGGGGATGACGGCTGAGAAGCAAGGAATGGTGCATCACCGCCCGCCGTTCACCCCTTGCCGTTTCTCGCCGCCCTTCGCCTGGCCCACGACCCCTCGATATGATCCCGCATCGCCCGGCTCGCCGCCTCGCCATCGCCCGCGACGATGGCGTCGTAGATGCGTTCATGCGCGGCGTGCGTGTCCCGCACATGCGCGACATTCAGCTTGCCGCTGTAGCCGTGGTTGCGCAGCGCTTCGGACTGGACGCCATCGATGACGGCCTTGCTCAGCCGGTCGCCCGACATGCGCATGATGATGTCGTGGAAGCCGACGTCCTCATGCACATAGGCTGCGGGGTGGGGGATCAGCGATTTCAGCTTCTCCATCTGGCGGGTCAGCGCCTCGACCATCTCGGGCGTCCGCTTCTCCGCCGCCTTCGCCGCCATCGCGCCTTCGAGCAGCGAGCGGATTTCGGAGAGGTTGTCGAGATAGGCGAGACCATCCTCGCGCTCGAACAGCGCGCCCAGGATCATCGGGTCGAGCATGTCCCAGTCGGACGCATCGCGCACGATCGTGCCGCGGCCCTGTTGCGAGACCACCAGTCCCTTTTCGGTCAGCGCCATCGTCGCCTCACGGATGACGGTGCGGCTGACCTGGTACATGTCGCCCAGCATCCCCTCGGGCGGCAGCGCGGTGCCGGCGGGATAGGTTTCGGTGACGATCGATTTCACCAGATCCTCGACCACCGCCTCCGCAAGCCGAGGGCGGCGCCGGATGCGCGGGGGCTCGGGCGGCAGGTCTGTCATTCGCGTGTCTCGTCGATGGTCTGTCGTATGACGTGCACCGTGCGCTGTTGGACGCGGTTTCGTCAACGGCTTGCAATCGGCGAAAGATAATACATAATACCTTTACCTCCGGCCCGCGTTTCGCGTCCGGTTCGATCGAGGGGCATTCATGAAAGTCACCGGCTATCGCAGCCTGGTCACATCGCACGATTGGGGGCGCCCGGTCGGCGACGCCAACGGCGTGGTGTCGTCGGGCGTGACCGAGGTGCCGATCCTGATCCTCGAAACCGATTCGGGGCTGGAGGGCGTCGGGCTGGGCCAGCATACCGATATCGCGCGGGTCTTCCCCGCGGTGGAGGGGCAGGATCCGCGCGCGGTGCCGGCCCTCTATGATTCGATGCTGAGCCATGTGTTCAAGAGCGGACACGGCGGCCAGACCTTCGGCGCGATCGCGGCGATCGACATGGCGTTGTGGGATCTGAAGGCGAAAATGGCTGACGAGCCGTTGTGGCGCACAATCGGCGCGGCGGATCGGTTCGTGCGCGGCTATGCCTCCGGCCTGTGCCACGGGCTGTCGGACGAGGCGTTCGATGCGCACTACGCCGGCTGGGCGGCGCGCGGTTTCACGTCTGCCAAGATCAAGGGCGGCAAGGATCTGACCCGCGACATCGCCCGGTTGAAGCGGGCACGCGATATCCTCGGCCGCAACAGCACTGCACCGGCGCTGATGCTCGACGTCAACGAAAGCTGGAATTGTAAGCAGGCGATCCGGCACCTCGCTGCGATTGAGGCGGCGGGGATCGATCTTACCTGGATCGAGGAGCCGGTGCGGCGCTGGGACGCCGCCGGCCACGCCGCGATCAGCCGCGCCGCGCGCTGTGCGGTGGCGACGGGCGAAAATCTGACGGGGCTGGAGCAATATACGCCGCTGTTCGACGCGCGCGCGGTCGACGTCGTGCAGGCGGGCAGCGTGTGGGGGATCACCCATTTCCTGCGCGTCGCCATCGCCGCGCACGCGCGCGACCTGCCGGTGTCGCCGGTCGGCTATGACTGTAATCCCGTCGCTCACGCCGCCGCTGCCGTGCCGAATATGATCGGGGTCGAGGTGCAGGATCTGAACTGGCCGGTCGGGCTCGACGTCGACCAACAGATTGCGGACGGCGGTATCATGCTCGGCGACCGGCCGGGGCTGGGGATCACGGTCGATGAGGACGCGATCGCGGCGAGCCGGGCGAGCGGCAGCTGGGGCGCGAACGGCGGACCGCACCGGCGATCGCGCGAGGCGGGGCTCAGGCTGGTTCCCGAAACGCCCGCGGCGGTGCACTGAGATGCTGATGACCGGACCCGAACAGACCTATGTTGAGGGGCGCCAGCGTACGCGGCTGCAACTGTCGCTGATGGTCAATTTCTTCCTGCTGATGGCGCTCTACAGCGGCGTGCTCGGCGTGTTGCTGCCGAACCAGATCGCGGTGCTCGATCCCGGCAACAAGGAAAACAACCTCGCGCTGCTTTTCGCGATCACTTCGGTTTTCTCGACGCTGGCGACGCCGATCTCGGGCGCCTTGTCCGATCGGACGCGCAGCCGCTGGGGGCGGCGGGCGCCGTGGATCGCGATCGGATCGCTGGTCGGGTCGCTGGCGCTGTTCGGTGTCTCGATGATGACGACGTTCTGGTCGCTGATGGTGCTGTGGGTGATGGCCGCGGTCGCCTATAATTCGATGCAGCCGGCGATGACGACGCTGATCGCCGACCGGTTCGCGCCGGAAGTGCGCGGCGGCGTGTCGGGGATCGTCGGCGCGGGGATGACCGCCGGCCTGACCGCCGGCACGGTCGTCGCGGGCTATCTGGCCGGACAGGCGGTGCTCGCCTACGGCGTGTTCGCGGCCGCAATCGCGGTGTCGTGCCTCGCCTTCGTGCTGACCAACCGCGAACCGTCGAGCGAGGGGATGCCGCACCGCCCGATCAAATGGGGCGAGTTCCTGCGTGGCTTCTGGATTTCGCCGCGCGAGCATCCCGACTTCGCCTGGGCGTTCCTCAGCCGCTTCACCATCTACATGGGATATCAGGCGGTCGCCGCCTATCTGCTCTACATCCTGCGCGACTATGTGAAGCTGGGCGACGATCAGTCGAACATCGCCATCGCCAACATGGCGATCCTGACATTGGTCTGCCTGGTCGCCTCGTCGCTGATCTCCGGCTGGTGGTCGGATCGCATCCAGCGTCGCAAGCCTTTCGTGGTCGCCGGCAGCCTGATCATGGGCTGCGCGATGGTCGCGCCGCTGGTGTGGCCGTCGATGCAGGGCATGTGGCTTTACGCCGGGATCATCGGTGTCGGCTACGGCATGTTCATGTCGATCGACATCGCGCTGATGACGCAGGTGCTGCCGAAGAGCGCGCTCGGCGATGAAGGACGCGACCTGGGCGTGCTGACGACCGCGGTGAACATCCCGCAGATCATCTCGCCGGTCATGGCCGCGACGCTGCTCGGGATGACCGGGGGCGACTACCGCGCGATCTTCATTGCCGCGATCGTCTTCGTGTTCGGATCGGCGCTATGCGTGCTCCCAATTAGGTCCGTGCGATAATCATATGATGTATGATCATCATTTGACATAGGACCATGCGCGTGCTCTAACCCTGAGCAGATAAATGAAGGGGAGAGCCATGACGTTTTCGGATCGACGTACCCGCACCGCGTTGCTGACCGCATCGGCCGTCGTCGCGCTGCTTTGGTCCGGAGCCGCCGCCGCGCAGACGGTCGAGCCGGCCCGCGATGTCGGCACCCAGGCTGAAGACGCGCCGGACGAAACTGCCGAAATCATCGTCACCGGCATTCGCGCCGCCGAGCGCGCCTCCATAGATATCAAGCGCAATTCGGTCGCGGTCGTGGACTCGATCGTCGCCGAGGATCTGGGCAAGCTGCCCGACGGCAACGTCGCGGAATCGCTTCAGCGCGTGGCCGGCGTCACGATCGAGCGTAACCGCGGCGAGGGCCGCTTCGTCACCGTCCGCGGCTTCGGCCCGAAGTTCAACGCGGTGACGGTCAACGGCCGTACGCTGGCGACCGACAACAACGGCCGCGAATTCTCGTTCGACGTGTTGCCGTCGGAAATCATCTCGGGCGCCGACGTCTACAAGTCACCGCAGGCCAACATCAACGGCGCATCGATCGGCGCGACCGTCGACGTCCGCACGCTGCGCCCGCTCGACCAGAAGACCGGGTTCAAGTTCGCCGGATCGGCCGGCGCGATGTGGTCCGAACTCGCCGACACCTATAATCCGGACGTGTCGGCGGTCGGCAGTTGGAAGAACCAGAGCGGCACCTTCGGGCTCGCGCTTGCCGGCGTCTATTCGAAGCAGGAAAACCGGATCGACGAATTCACCATCGGCGCCGGGCATGTGCGCCGCTCCAGCACCGACAGCTATTATAATCTGAACGGCGTCGCCGGCGGCCGCATCGGCGCGGGCGTCGCTCCGTTCAGCCGCGTGTCGATGCCGTCGAACCTGTCGCCCTTCTTCTTCGAACGCGACCTGACCCGTTGGGGCGTGAATGCGTCGGCACAGATGCGGCCGAGCGACGCGCTGACGGTCACGCTCGACGGCCTGTATTCGAAGGCGCGCTTCGTCGAGCAGCAGACCGGTCTCGCCTACGACTTCTCGGGCGGCATCCTGGCCGAACAGGTCGTGCAGAACGGGGAGGCGGTGTTCCAGCGCTATAACGGCGGCTTCGTCGACGAGATCATCCAGTTCGACGATCGCAACGTCACGACCGACCAGTTCGGCGTGAACATCGACTGGAAGCCGACCGACACACTGCGCATCCGCCTCGACGGGTCGCTGTCCGACGCGCGGCGGCGCGGCAAGGAGAACAATCTGTTCACCACCATCCGCCGCAAGAACGTCAACCTGTTCTTCGACCGGCGCAGCGGCAGCCCGATCTACGACTATGGTTTCACCAGCCCGAATTACGCGAACGCTGCGACGAATCCGAACGGCCTGACCGCGCACTATTATATTTGGGGCGGCGGTTCGAACATCGACGACGAGATCGAGGAATATCGCGGCGATCTGGAATGGAAGCCGGGCAATGGCGCGCTGACGATCAGCGGCGGCGCGATGGCGCAGAGCCGGATCAAGACGATCACCGCCGACGAAACCTCGTTCAACGAACAATGCGCCTATTGCGGATCGGACCGCGCGTTGCCGGCATCGCTGTTCTCGCCAACGAACCGTAACTTCTTCCCCGGCGGCGGCAACAACGTCATCCGCGACTGGCTGATCTACAGCCCGCAGGAGCTGGTGCTGTTGATCGACCAATATGCGGCGCAGGACGGCAAGGCGTTCAACCCCGCCGTCTTCTCGCCATCGGCTTCGTCGGTGGTGAACGAGAAGGTGAAGGTCGGCTATCTGATGGGCTCGCTCGACACGAGCATCGGCAGCATGCCGCTCGCGGTGAACATCGGGCTTCGCTACGAAAACACCGACTATACGTCGTCGGGCGCATCGCGGACGGTCACCAGCGCGCGGCCGAACGGGCAGGGGCAGAATTTGATCGTCGTCTCGCCGATCATTCCGGTCAGCTTCCGCGGCAAATATGACGACTGGCTGCCGTCGCTCAATGCGCGCCTGTCGGTCACCGATAACCTGCTGGTCCGCTTCGCCGCATCGAAGGTCATCACTCGCCCAACGCTCAGCGACCTGTCGCCGCGCCAGACGATCCAGACCAACCCGGGCAACGAGACGATCCGCCGCGGCAACCCCGACCTGCAGCCGTTCCGTGCCAAGCAGGTCGAAGTGGGCGCCGAATGGTATTTCGCGCCGGACTCGCTGCTGAACGCCGCGGTGTTCTACAAGGACATCCAGAGCTTCGTGACGCTGATCACCTCGCCGCAGGTGGTCGATCAGGTGACGTTCCAGGTGACCGTGCCGGGCAACGGCAAGGGCGCGACCGTCAAGGGCTTCGAGGTCGGCTACCGCCAGTCCTTCGCCAACTGGCTGCCGGCCCCCTTTGACGGCTTCGGCGTGCAGACGAGCTTCAACTATACCGAGTCGAACGCGAACTACGTCAACTCGGTGGCGAACGTGTCGTTCGGGTTGGAGGGGCTGTCGAAATATTCGTACAGCCTGGTCGGCTTCTACGAGAAATACGGCATCTCGGCCCGCGCAGCCTATACCTACCGCGACAACTTCCTTCAGGTCGCGTCGGGGCGGAACGGCGAGCCGGAATATTTTGACGCCTATGGCCAGCTCGACGTAAGCCTCGCCTATGACATCGGCTCGCACTTCACGGTGTTCGCGGATGCGGTCAACCTGAACAACGCGCGCGAGTTCATCTATTCGGTCAGCGAGGACCGGACGAAGGAATATCGCCAGACCGGCCGGCGCGTGTCGGCGGGCGTGCGGGTGCGGTTCTAAGCAAAGACGACGTCGTTCCCGCGAAGGCGGGAACCCATCTCCCGGACTGTGTGCTTGGCACGTCCGGGAGATGGATCCCCGCCTTCGCGGGGATGAGGATCTCAGAGGGCTGTCGCCACCTGCCCCAACGCCACGGCGCTGCTGTCCTTCGTGTCGACCACATCTTCCCGCCGTGCGGGCGTCGCAATGTCGTCGAGGATCGCTCCCGCCACATTGCGCAGCGCAAAGACCGGCCGCGCATCCGGCGTCTCCGTGCGAAGGCTGAACCCTCGAACCGTCAGGCGCCGGGCATGTCGCGCATAGAGTCCGGCCGCGGGCAGGGTTCCGAGGTAACTCACCTCCAGGCTTGTCTCGCGGCGATATTCCGGGACCCGCGCAGCATCCTCGCGCGTGCCGCCGCCGCGGGCGACGATGTCGATATCGCGGAACGTCACGTCCTCGACCGGGGCATCGGCGATGCCCTCCACGCCGCACGGATAGCGGGGGTGCGCGCCGGTCACGCTGATCTGGTCGAACCGCACGCGGCGCACCTTGCCGACCGGCGTGCCCTTCGGCGCCCGCATCCGCGCGCCGTGGTGGACGAACAGCGGATGATTGTACGGATCGCGGATCGTGATGTTCGACACCGACACATCCTCCAGCGTCCCGCCGTCGACGATGCCGACCAGGATGCCGCGGCTAGCCGTGCAGATACAGTCGGTGATGCGGATGTTGCGGAAGCCGCCGTTGCTTTCCGTCCCCAGCTTGATCCGTCCGAGCGGCCCGACGCCTTCGGCGTCATAGGGCGAGCGCCGGTAGGTGCCGTCCAGCAGCGTACCCATCAGATAGCCGCTGGTCTTGCAGCCCGATACCAGCACATCCTCGCACGGCACCGCGCGGCCCAGCGCATAGCTGCTCTTCAACACGATCGCGTCGTCCTTGGGCGAATTGACGGTGCAGTTCAGCACCCGCACGTCGCGGCAGGCGTCGATATCGATACCGTCGCGGTCGGTGTCGATCACCAGCCCCTCGATCTGCATGTTGGTGCAGCCATGCGCGATCACGCCGAAATGCCCGGCCTGAAGGATGGTGAAGCCCGACAGGCGGACGCCGCGGCAGTTCATCAAGCCGATTGTCTTGTTCGCGCGACCGACTGCGGCGCGTTCCTTCGGGTCCTTCAGCGCCTGTTCCTTCGCACTGATCCCCTGCGCCGCCGCCGACTGCCACACGCCGCGACCGTGCCAGCGCTCGCCGGGACCGTCGCGGTCGAGCCCCAATCCGTGGAGCATGCCCGGTCCGAGGATGGCAACATTGGTCACGCCATTGCCGCGGATCAGGCTGTTGTTGACGTGAGTGATGCCGAAGTCCTGGAACTGCTCCTCCAGATAATTTTCGGGCGGGTCGTAATTGGCGCCATGCGTGTCGGGATCGGCGGCGACGATCGTCGCGCCCGCGCTCAGCACGATCGCGATATTGTCCATCAGCCGGATGGTGAAGCACAGGTAGCGCCCCGGCGGCACGACGACGGTCCCGCCGCCGCGCTTCGCCGCCGCCTGGATCGCGCGGTTGATCGCCGGACTGTCGATCGCCTTTCCGTCGCCCCGCGCGCCGTGGCGACGGACGTCCTCGAACACGCCCGACGTCACGGCCAGCGCCTGGTCGGACAAGCCGGCCGCAAACAGGATCGCGCAGGTACCGGTCAGTGCTGTACGGCGATCAAGGATCGGGGATAGGCTGGTCATCGGCATCCTCTCGGGATTTTGGCTTGTCAGACTATCAAACATAAGACATCATATGTCTAGACGGTCGGCTGTTCGCTGAATCGATAGCATTACAATCAAGCAGGAGCAGGATCGATGACCGCAGCCGCCACCCGAATGCCGCTGCGCGCGATCCTCGCCGGGACCGCGCTGACGCTGTCGCTGGCGGCGAACGCCCAAGTCACGATCCACGTATCTCCGTCCGGCGACGACCGCGCGCCCGGCAGCGCGGCGCGGCCGGTGCGATCGCTCGATCGCGCGCAGGCACTGGTCCGGGCTGCCAATGCGAAGGGTGACGTAACCGTCGTGCTGGCCGACGGCACCTATACGCTCGACCGGCCGCTTGCTTTCCGCGCGGCCGATGGCGGGCGGGGCGGGCACCGGGTCGAATGGCGCGCGGCGGACGGGGCGTCGCCGACGCTGTCGGGCGGGATGACCGTCACAGGCTTCCGCCCCTTCGATGCCGAGCGGCGGATCTGGGTCGCGGATGTTCCCAAAGGGATCGATGCGCGGCAATTGTGGGTGAACGACCAGCTTGCGGAAACGCCGTGGATCGAGGTGCGCGCGCGTGACCTGAAGTTCACGGCCACCGGCTTCGACATCGTCGATCCCGACCTCGCCTGGATTGCGCAGGTCAAACGCCCCGAGCGGATGGAGATGGAAGCGACCGGCTTCTTCACCGATCGCATCTCGCCCGTGCAGTCGATCGCCGGGACCAGCGTCACGATGCAGCAGCCGGCGTGGGACAATAACAGCTGGGGCTATGACACGATTACCAAGCCCATCTTCCCCGACGATTCCCGGCTGTTCCTACGTGGCGCGCTGGAGTTCGTGGGCAAGGCGAACGACTGGCATGCCAAGGCGTACCAGTGGGTGATCGATCCGCAGGCGGGCAAGCTCTACCTTCGCATCGCGCAGGATGACGATATCAAGCGACTGACGGTCGTCCTGCCGCGGCTGGAGGCGCTGGTATCGATCGCCGGCACGCCGGCCGCGCCAGTTGAGCGTTTGAGTTTCAAGGGGCTGCGCTTCTCCTACACCAGCTGGCTCGGGCCATCGCGCCCGACCGGCTATGCCAACCAGCAGAGCGGGGCGTATCTGTCCAACGTCTCGCCGATCCGACCGAAGGATGCCTGGGCGACGTGCGGTTGGGGCTGCGTCGAGTTCGAATCGATGCGCCAGAAATGGCATCAGATGCCTGCCGCGGTGCAGGTCGCCGCCGCGCGCGACGTGACGTTCGAGGGCAATCGCTTCACGCAGCTGGGTCAGGTTGCGCTGGGCATCGGCAACGACGCTACGGCCAATATGAGCGGCGTCGGCCTAGCCACCGCGCGCATCCGCATCGCGCGCAACCGCTTCGCCGTCCTGTCGGGCAGCGCGATCATGGCCGGCGGCGTGCGGGTCGATGCGCATCATCCGACCGATCCCGCGCTCGTCAACCGCGACCTCACGATCGAGGACAATATCGTCGCGACCGTCAGCCAGGACTATAAGGATAATGCGGCGATCCTGACGACCTACATCGCCGGCGCGCGCATCGCGCATAACGACATCAGCGACGCGCCCTATGACGGCATCGCGGTCGGTTGGGGCTGGGGGTATAACGACGTCGGCGGCAACCCGAATTACGACGAGAACCAGAAGGGTTACACCTACAACGTCAAATATACGACGCCGACGACGCTGAAGGACACGGTGGTCGAGAACAACCGCATCCACGGGGTGAAGACCTGGTTCATGGACGGCGGCGCGATCTACAATCTGTCGGCGAACCCGAACGCGATCATCCGCGGCAACCATATCTTCGACATCGCCGACAAGATAGCGATCTACCTCGACGAAGGCAGCAAGCATTTCCGCGTGACGGGCAATGTCGTCGAAACGCGCGGCAAATGGCTGAACATCAACACCGCGGGCAAGATGTATCGGCGGCGCATCTCGACCGACAATCTCGCGACGGGCAATTGGCATTCGTCGAGCGCGACGGGCGGGCGCTGGCTCGACGAGATCGGCAACACCGCGCGCGACAATATCCTCGTGCCCGACCGCGACTGGCCGGCCGAGGCTCGCGCGGTGATCGATCGCGCGGGCGTGCGCCGCTGATGGGATAACCGGACCCTCTCCCGGTTCGCTGGCCGCCGCGCGCCCGAAAGGGCGGCGGCGGTCTTTTTATAAGGGTGACCGTGCCTCAAAACCGTTCGCACTGAGCTTGTCGAAGTGCTGCTCTTCGTCCGGTTGCAGAAAGGGCAGTGCTTCGACAAGCTCAGCACGAACGGGTTAGGGGAGGAGGCGACGCTCTTCGTCCAGCCGCAATACCAAATCCGCCCGCATCGGCATCTCCGCCAATATCCACCGCGTCAGCCGCTCGTAATGCTGCACGAACCGCGCGATCGCGGCCTCGTCCATCAGCCCCGATACATCCTTGCCGGTCGCGGCCAGCTGATCGCGCAACGCCGCTTCCTGCTCGCCCCGCCAGCGCGCGACGACGTCGAAGCCCGGCGCGGCGAGCAGAATCAGCCGGTCGATGTGCGCGAACAATGCGGCATAGTCCCTCGCCAGCGCCGCGTTCACCGCGGATCGCCAGCGCGCGTCCGCGTCCTCGTCGCGTTCTAGCGCGTTGACCGGCGCGCTCACGTCACCCTGCGGGCGGGCGCCGACGCACCAGCCTTCGAAGATGAGCAGGTCGATCGGCCCCGTCAGCGCTTCGCCCGCACCGGGCTCGTCGACTGCCTTGTCGAAGCGGGGGAGGGTCACGCTCTCGCCGCGACGGATAGCGTCGATCAGCGCGATGCCACGCGCCACGTCATGGGTCAGCGGAACGCCGCGCGTGCGCAGCAACGGGTGGATCGTCCGCGCCAACTCGGCGCGCGCGGCACCGCGCAGGTAGAGATCGTCGAGCGACAGGATCGCAGTCCGCACTCCGATCCGTTCGGCAAGCCCTGCCGTCAGCGTCGACTTGCCCGACCCCTGCGCCCCGCACAGGCCGAGCACCAGCGGCCCCTGGCGCGGCTCGTCCAGCCAGCCCCGAACCGCTGCCGTGAGAACGTCAAGCGATGCGGTCACGCGGCTCCCGGCCGTCGAACACGGCGTCGAGATTATCGGCAACACGCATGCCCATCGCGGTGCGCGTCTCGATCGTCGCACTCCCCAGATGCGGCAGCAGCACGGCAGTGGGGCAGGCGAGCAGTGCAGGCGGCACCTCGGGCTCGCGAGCATAGACGTCGAGACCCGCGGCGGCGATGCGACCGGTGTTCAGCGCCTCGGCCAGCGCCGCTTCGTCGACCAGCGTGCCGCGCGCGGTGTTCACCAACACGGCGGTCGGTCGCATCGCGTCTAGAAACGCGGCATCGACCATGTGCCGTGTCGCCGCTCCGCCCGGTGCATGCAACGACACGACATCGGCATCGGTTGCCAGCTCCAGCGGCGTCGCGCGATAGGCATCGGCGGGCATGTCCTCCGCCTGGTTGCGGCTGTGATAGATTACCCGCATCCCGAACGCCTTCGCGCGATCCGCGGTCGCGCGCGCGATGCGGCCATAGCCGATCAGGCCAAGCGTCTTGCCGCTCAGGCTGTGTCCCAGCAGATGCGTCGGCCGCCAGCCGCTCCACGCGCCCGCGCGCAGTTCCCGCTCGCCCTCCGACGCGCGGCGTGTGGCGGCGAGGATCAGCAGCATCGCGATATCGGCGGTGGCGTCGGTCAGCACGTCGGGCGTGTTGGTGACGATGACGCCCGCCGCCCGCGCCGCGTCGAGATCGATATGCTCGAAACCCGCGCCGTAATTGCCGATCATCCTCGTGGTCGCGCCTTCGATGACGTCGGCGGGCAGGCGATCGGTGACGGTCGGGCAGACGGCGTCATAGTCGCGCAGCGCCGCCCGCAGCGCATCGGCATCGAGCGGCACGTCGCGCGCGTTCAGCGTCACATCATAGCGCTCGGCCAGTCGCGCCTCGACCGCTTCGGGCCAGCGTCGGGTCAGCAGGATGCGCGGCCGCGTCATCGGCGCCGGAATTCGGGCGCGCGCTTCTCGGCGAAGGCGGCACGGCCCTCGCGCGCGTCGTCGGTCGCGAAGCAGATCGCCTGCAAGTCGCGCTCATACTCGATCGCCTTGTCCCACGGCATGGTGAAGGCGGCGCGCAGGTTGAGCTTGGCCGTCTCCGCCGCGATCGGCGCGCGGGTGGCGATCACCGCGGCGATCTGCTGCGCGCGGGCGACGAGGGCGTCGGGCGCCAGCACTTCGCTCACCAGCCCCCAGGCGCGCGCCTGGTCCGCATCGATCATGTCGCCGGTCAGCAGCATCATCGCAGCATTGGACGCGCCGATCGAATAGGCAAGCCCGGCCGCCATCCCGCCGCCGCCGATCCAGCCCAGCTTGATCTCGGGTGCCGCGAACCGGGCGGTGGTGGAGGCCAGGCGGATGTCGCAGGCCATCGCCGTCTCCAGCCCGCCACCCAGTGCATAGCCGTTGATCGCGGCGATGGTCGGCTTGCGGCACGCGCGCAGGGCGTCGCAATAATCGGCGCGATTGCGGAAGTCCCAGGCCGTCGCATAGCCGTCGAGCGTCGTGATGTCCGATCCGGCGCTGAACGCCTTTTCGCCCGCGCCCGTCACGACGACCGCGCGGACGGCATCCGACGCGTTGCACTCCGCGACCGCGGCGACCAGCGCGTCGGCCATCGCCGGGGTCATCGCATTCAGCTTGTGCGCACGGTCGATCAGGATCGTTGCGACCCGATCGGCGACGGTGAATTTCAACTCGTCGGTCATGTCTCTGCTCCGGGCGCGTGGTGGCGCGTATAGCTGGCCTCGACCGCGTCGAGCACGGCGTCGGCGGGATTTTCGTTCAGCAGTCCGTCGCGGATGAGGAGCGAGGCTTCGGTCTGGAAGGCGATGGCGCGGTCGTGGCGCGGACGCAGCAACGCCGCTTCCAGCGTCGCGCGGGTCGCCGAATAGAAGCCGCCGGCTGCGGCATCGACGGCCGGATCGGTCCAAGCGCTGCGCAGCGCGGGCTGGCCGTCATGCTGCGGGATGAAGCCGCGCTGAGTCGCGTCGGCCATCAGCCAGCGGAGATGGTCACGCAGGTCGTCGGTCACCTCCGCCCGGCGTGACACCGCAATGCCGGTCCCGCCCAAGGTCGAACCGATCCCGGCAGGCCCATGCGGTGCATCGGCGTAGCGGATCGTGCCCGCCGCCGAATAGGTGACATAGCCATAGATCAGCGGGCAGAGCGCAGGGCCGTCACCCGCCGCCATCGCCTCCAGCATGGTGATCGGGTTCATCGCGGCACATGCGCGGGTCGTTTCGCCGATCAGGCGGACGAGGATCGCATAGGCCTCGCGTCCGACCGCGCGATCGACGAACCGCTCGCCCGCCCGCGGGGCGCCGAGCGCGCCGCAGACCGACTGGAAGCTGAGCGCGGCGTGCGGGCCGGCCAGCGACAGCGCGACCGGCATCCGTTCGGCCAGCGCGATGAGCGCGTCCCATGTCTCGGGCGTCTCGGTCACGTCGCGCCGGCACGCCATGACCTGCGTCGCGGCATCGAGCGGAAGCGCCCAATGCTTGCCGGCATAGCGGTAACTCGCCAGCGAAGGACCGATCGCGGCCCGGCCCAGCGCGGCGATCTCGGCCGGGTCGAACAGGTCTTCGAGCGGCACGAGGCAATCCGCCGCCACCGCCTCTCCGACATGCGGGTGATCGAGCACGACCAGATCATAGGTCGCGCACAGATCGGCGATCGGGTGCGATTCGAACCCCTCCAGCGGATGCTTGTCCCACGCGATCAGCGCGCCGCCCGCCGCGGCCAGTGCATTGTAGCCGCGCGGATGATCCCAGGTCAGGCCGCGGTAGATCATGCGTGCTGGCGGACGACGCCGGATTCGACCAGCCGCGTGACCGCATCCTCATCGAGGCCGAGTTCGCCCAGCACTTCGCGGCTATGCTCGCCAACCAGGGGCGCGCCGCGTGCGATGGTCGACGGGGTCTTCGAGAAGCGGATCGGGAAGCCCGGCGTCTTCACCCGGCCTTCGGTCGGATGGTCATATTCGACGAAAGTGCCGTTGTGCTTGACCTGCGGATCGTCGACCAGCTCGGCATAGCCATAGACCGGACCCGCCCAGATATCCTCCGCACGGAACCGCTCCAGCCATTCGGCGCTGGTCGCGGTGACCAGACGGGCCTTCACCGCCGAGAAGATCGCATCGCGCTGGGTCCAGCCGTCACGTTCGGCATCGAGCGTCGCGAGGAAGGGTTCGTCCAGCAGTTCGGCAAGCTTCGCGAGCGGCGCCATCGCCAGCGTGATGTAGCCGTCCGACGTCGCGAACACGCCGTAGGGCGCGCGGATATAGCTGTGGGCATGCGCCTCGGCCGATCGCGATTGCGGCTTGCCACCGACGGTGAAGACCGACAGCTCCTGCATCTGGATGGTCGCGATCGCGTCGAGCATGTTGACCTGCACCAACTGCCCCTCGCCGGTGCGCTCGCGGTGGAACAGCGCGGCCAGCGCGCCTTCGAACGCGGAATAGGCGGTGATCGCGTCGACCAGATACTGGCCGGCGGGGGCGGGGGGCTGTCCCTCGGCCCCGGCCGACAGCATCGCGCCGGACATGCCCTGGAGCAGCAAGTCCTGTCCCGGATAGCTGCGATACGGCCCGTCCTCGCCATAGCCGGACATCGACACGTAGATCAGCCGCGGATTGATTGCAGACAGTGTCGCGTAATCGACGCCCAGCCGTTCGGCGACGCCGGGGCGGTAGTTCTGGAGGAAGACGTCGGCGGTCTTGACCAGTTCGAGCAGCAGCGCCTTGCCCTCGGGTGCCTTCAGGTCGACCGCCAGGCTGCGCTTGTTGCGATTGAGCGAGAGGAACGAAACGTTGATCTGGTTCCCCGTCGCGCCACCGGCCGAGGCATGGCGTTGCCATTCGCCCGAGGTCGGCTCGACCTTGATGACGTCGGCGCCCATGTCGCCCAGCCGCTGCGCCGCGAAGGGACCGGCCATTGCGATCGAACAGTCGAGCACGCGGATACCGTTCAGGATACTCATGAATGTCAGTCCTCAGGCCATGACCCAGCCGCCGTTGACGTGCAGCGTCTGGCCGGTGATGAATCCCGCCTCGTCGGCGGCGAAGAAGGCGATCGCCGCGGCGATGTCGGCGGCGGTGCCGCGGCGCTTGATTGCCTGCGCGTCGAGCACCATGCGGTTGTAGCCCTCCGGATCGGGGTGGATCTTTTCCGCATCGGTCGGGAAGGCGCCGGGCGCGATCGCGTTGACCGTCACGCCGTAAGCTCCGAACTCCCGCGCCCATGCCCGCGTCAGGCCGATCAGGGCGCCCTTCGACGCGACATAGGGCGAAAGGTTGGCCCAGCCGCCGGAAATGGTGATGCTGGACACGTTAACGATGCGCCCGAAACCACGCTCGCGCATGCCGGGCAGGGCGGCCTGAACCGCGACGATGCCGGCGTCGACGTTGACGCGCTGGACCAGTTGATGATCCTCGATCGTGAACTCTTCGAACGGTTTCGACGGATAGATCGCGGCGTTGTTGACAACGACGTCGAACCCGCCGGTTTCCGCCAGCAGCCGGTCTAGTTCGGTGCGAAAGGCGGCAAGGTCGGACAGGTCGGGGGTCGAGACGATCAGCCTGCCGCTATCGATTCCGGCCGCGGCATCCTGAAGCTTCGCGACCTTGGCCGGGTCGTTGTCGACCGCGACGACGGTCGCCCCGCGCCGCATCAGCAGTAGCGTCGTCTCCAGGCCCAGCCCGCCAGCCGCACCGGTGTAGAGGATCGTGCGGCCGTTCATGCGATCACCGGGAAATTGCCCGTCGGCTGCGGATAGTCCTCATCGGGCTGGCGCTGGACCGCCTCGATCCGGGCGACGGTGTCGGCGACGGCTCGCGCGGTCGGCAGGATGCGCAGCACGGTGTCGTAGCGCCGCTCGTCGCCATGCTCCAACCAGATCAGCTCGCCGCGTTCGCGCGCGAAATCCTTGCCCAGCACATGGTTGGTCGAGGGTTCGATGCCCAGCGCATAATGGCCGGCGTGGAAATTCTGCCACTCGTACATTGCGGGAAACTGGCTCTTCAGCGTCTCGACCGCGAAGCCGAACCCGAGTGACTCGTTGACCAGCGCTACCGTCACTCGCCCATCGGCATCGGGCGCCATGTCGTGCTGCCAGACCTGTTCGTGGAAGTTGACGATCGGGGCGGGGGCGGTGCGATAACCGACGCCCTGTTTGCGGTACTCCGCCTCATGCGCCGCCCAAAGTACCTCGCGGATCGGCGCGACGTAGCGCGCGCCCTCAGCCAACACCGGATGGCCGACGTTGATGTGGTAGCAGTACATGTGCGGCGTGCGATAGAAGCCGTGGTTGACCACGCGGTCGTGCAGGCGGATCTCGTCGCCGCCGACGGTCGCTTCGATCCGGCGGATCAGGTGCAGGTCTTCGCCGAACACCGTCGATTGCTGGACGATTCCCTCCGCCCAAAGGATGCAGTCGTCGCCGTCCCAGCGCTCGCCATAGCCGGTCAGCCGCGCCGGTATGGTGCCGATGCGACCGTGGAGCGAGGAGGACACGGCTTTGCGCGGTCCATAATGATAATGCCCGGCGGGGTCCTCGTGCATAAAAAGCGTGTGGTCGAGCCCGCAGGTGATGTTGAGCCCTGACATCGAGCGGAACCAGCCCAGCCCGCCTTCGCCCTCGTAGTCATGCAGAGCAGGATTGCGGAACCCCGATGGCGAGTGCCAACCGATCGCGCGGCCGGCATGCTCGCACTCGGCGATGTCCATCGCGCGATCGACCAGGACGGTGAAGCGCAGGCCCGTACCGGTGCGGAATTCCAGCATCCGAGTCCCGCGCTCGACCCCGTCGCCGAGCGTCGAGAGGCGGACGCCGGCGAATTGCGAAAGGCTGCCGGTGCGGCTCGCCAGATCCCTGCGCGATACCGTCTCGCCATAGAGCGTGACCACTCGACCTCTCCATCATGACATAAGACGTATGATGTTTAGGGCTATCGAATGGATGCGTCAATCACTCCCTCGCTCCCGCGCAGGTGGGAGCCCATCTCCCGGACGTGATACTTGGTGAGCGTGGGAGATGGCTTCCCGCATGGGCGGGAATGACGAAATTAGAGGCGGGTAAAGACGTAGGTGCCGGAGCCGACGACGGTTCGGTTGGCAACCGTCCGTCCCCCCTCCAGCCATTCACCGACCGGTAACTCCACCTCCGCCACACAATTCGCCGGCACGGTCAGCGCGAGCCGCGTCATGCCTGACGCGTCGCCGTCCACCTCGGTCGCGATCGTGCCCACGCACGCCTCGTACCGCGCGCGCACGCGCCCGACCCCGGGCAACCACAAAGGCCGTACCGCGATCCGCCGGAAGCCCGGCGCGGCCGGGGAAATACCAGCCAGTCGGCGGTAGAAGAACCCGACCACCGCGCCGAACGCATAATGATTATAGCTGTTCATCGCGAGGTCGCCGGTGTCGCCGTTCCACCGCTCCCACATCGTCGTCGCGCCCTGGGCGACCATATAGCCCCAACTCGGATAGCCGGTCTGGAGCAGCAGCGCCGCAACCTCGTCCAGCTTGCCCGCGTCGGCGAGGACGTCGAAGATGTAGGGAGTACCGAGAAAACCGGTCGACAGCGTCATGTCCCGGCGGCGGATGTCCGCGGCGAGGATGTCCGCCGCGGCGGCGCGGTCGGCGGCCGGTACGAGGCCCATCTGGAGCGCGAGCACCTGACTGGTCTGGCTGCCGTTCCCGGCGGTGCCGCCCGTCAGATATTCATCGGCGAAGGCGCGGCCAATCTCGCCACGAAGCCCATTCCATCGCGCCGCACCCCGCCCGGTCGCGCGCGCCATCTGTGCCATCAAATCGGCGCACCAAGCCCAATAGGCGGTCGCGCACAGCCCGCGCGGTGTCGTCTCGTCGTCGGGCTTCACGGCATCGACCGATAGCCAGTCGCCGAGATCGAGCCCGCGATCGTTGCGCCAGACATGGTCGGGGTTGGCGCCGGCGACATGCGCCATCCACGCGTCCATCGCCGCCCAATTCTCGTCGATCACAGCGGTGTCGCCATAGCGTTGCCAGAGGTGCCACGGCAGAATGACACCCGCCTCGCTCCAACCCGCGGTCACCACGTCGGGGAAGGACTGCGGCTGGGGCACGACGATCGGATAGCCGCCGTCCGGGCGCTGCGCCGCGCGGGCCTCGATCAGGAACCGGCGCAGGAACGGCCCGACCTCCATCGTGAAGGCGGCGGCGTCGGCGAAGACCTGGATATCGCCCATCCAACCCATCCGTTCGTCGCGCTGTGGGCAGTCGGTGGGAACCGCGAAGAAGTTCGACTTCTGACTCCAGCGTGCGTTGCGCACGATCGCGTCGAGCAGTGGCGCGTCGGGGAAGGCGATCTGGCCTGTCTCGCGGCAGTCCGAATGAACGACGATGCCGACCACGTCGTCGGCGGTCGGGGTGCCGGGAAAGCCCTCGACCTCCACATAGTGGAAGCCGTGATAGGTGAAGCGCGGTTCGAGCGTTTCGGTCCCGCTGCCCGCCAGCGTGAAGCGGTCGGTCGCGCGGGCGAGGCGCAGGTTGGATAGGTCGGCGGTGCCGTCCGCGTTCAGCAACTCGGCGAACCGGGCGACGATCGTCGTGCCCGCGGGGCCGGTCGCGGTGATGCGCGCCCAGCCGGAAAAATTCTGGCCGAAGTCGAACACGAACCGTCCCGGCGCGGCTTCGGTCATCGACAGCGCCCGGCGTTCCTCGATCGGGCGGACGGGCGGCGAGGTGAGGGGGACCAGCGGGACGCCGGGGGCGACACCGACCTTGGCCAGCCTCCAGTCGTCGGACACATGGCGCGCGTCGACCGTCTCGCCATCGTAGATTTCGGACATCGAAATCTCGGACGTTGCGACCCGCCAGTCCGGACCGGTCGTGATCCACTTTTGCGAGCCATCGGCATAGTCGATCCGCAGCATCGCACGGAAGCGCCGGGGAGCGGGGCCGAAGCCGTAGCGTTCGATCCGCCAGCCGAACGGGCTCGCGTACCACCCGTCGGCGACCAGCGCTTCGATACGGTTCGTGCCCTCGGCCAGCAGCGGGGTGACGTCATAGGTCTGATAGAACAGATGCTTGTCGGCGACGCTGATCTCGGGCGACAGCACCGCGTCGGACACTGGCTGCCCGTTGATCGTCGCGTGATAGGCGCCGAGCGCGGTCGCGTAGAGACGCGCCGCAGTGACGGGGCCGCGCGTGGCGAAATCGTGGGCGAGCCGCATCACCGGCTCGGACGGGCGTGGGTCGTTGTGCGTGTTCGCGCCGGTCTTCTGCGCTGCCGGCCAGTCGCTTGCATCGAAGGCTGGGCGCTGCCAGCCCTCCGCCGGATCGACGCCAACCCGCCACATCGGGTTGCTGGCGATGCGCTCGACCGAGCCGTCGGCACGGTGCAGGCGGATCAACGCGGCGAAGGCGCCGCCGTCGACCGGGAAGAAGCCGGTCGTATCCGCCTCGACCAACGCACAGATCGTGCGACGACCGGGCAAGAGCGGCGCGGCGATCGGGCTTAGCGTGCCCCAATAGGGGAGTGGCGTGTCATACTCCCACGGCTGGTCGAGCGCCGCCGGCACGCCGTCGACCCACACGCCGCGCAGATGATCCTTGCCGGAAACGAGCAGTTCGCTGCGTACGACATCGACCGGAACATCGATATCGATACGGAAGGCGTGGGGGCGGGCGTCGAGCGCGGTGTCGCTCCAGATCCAGGTCACGCCCGCCGCGCGATCTGCTGCGGACGCTGCGTCCTCGGCCTCCAGCCAGTCGCCCCGCCAGTCGTTCGAATCCAGCCCTGTCTCGAACCACGTCGGATCGGAGGCGGCGGTGCCGTGCGAGGTGTCGATCTCGACCGTCCAGACGACCCGCTGCATCGACCCGAGCGGCGCGCCGGCATAGGCGATATCGAACGTCGCATCGGACGGTACGACGCCGCTGTCCCACACCGTGCGCCCGTCGACCGCAGCGCGGATGCGGTAGCTCCGCTGCACGATGTCCCGACCATCGCCCTCGATCCGCCACGACAGCCGCGGCCTGCGCACGTCGGTGCCGAGCAGGTCGACCGTCCCTTCGGCGCGCAGATCGAGGACGCGGATCGTCATACCGTCGAGCGATCCACCAGAATCGACCGGTCGATCGCGTCGATGCGATTGACGCCGGTCAGGGTCATCGCGACGATCATCTCCTTGCGGATCAGGTCGAGCAGCTTGGCGACGCCCGCTTCGCCCTCGGCGGCCAGCGCATAGACCCAGGCCCGACCCAGCAGCACGCCTTTCGCCCCCAGCGCCAGCATCCGCACGACGTCGAGCCCGCTGCGCACCCCGCCGTCGACCAGCACGGTCAGGTCGTCGCCGACCGCGTCCGCGATTCCCGGCAGCGCGCGGGCGCTCGACAACACGCCGTCCAGCTGGCGACCGCCGTGGTTCGACACGACGATGCCGTCCGCCCCGATCCGCGCCGCCTCCCGCGCGTCCTCGGGATCGAGGATGCCCTTGATGATCAGCGGGCCGTCCCAAAGGTCGCGAATCCAGTCGAGGTCGCTCCAGCGGATCGTCGGATCGAAGTTGGTGCCGAGCCAGCCCATGTAATCGTTGAGGCCGCTGTTCTTGCCGAGCACGGGCAGCAGGTTGCCCAGCATATGCGGACGGCCGAACAGGCCGACGTCCCACGACCAGCGCGGACGCCCCATCGCCTGCAATATCCGCCGCATCGGCGCATTGGGTCCGGACATGCCGGAGTGGGCATCACGATAGCGCGCACCGGGTACCGGCATGTCGACGGTGAAGACCAGCGCCTCCGCCCCGGCTTCCTTCGCGCGCGCCAACAGGTCGCGCATAAAGGCGCGGTCGCGAATGACGTAGAGCTGGAACCAGAAAGGATCGGCAACGCGCGCGACCTCCTCGATCGAACAGATCGAGACGGTCGATAGGCAGGTCGGGATGCCCGCCGCCGCCGCCGCCTTCGCCGCCTGGATCTCGCCGCGACGTGCATACATGCCGCTGATGCCCACCGGGCCGAGGGCGACCGGCAGTGCCATCTCGCGCCCGAACAGCGTCGTCTTCAGGTCGATCGTCGCGACGTCGCGCAGCACCCGCTGGCGCAACGCGATATCGGCCAGGTCGCTGACGTTCCGCTTCAGCGTCGCCTCCGCATACGCCCCGCCGTCCGCATAATCGAACAGAAAACGGGGAATGCGTCGACGCGCGGCTTCGCGGAAATCGCTGGCGGACGAAATAATCATGGCGGACCTCAGTAGGACGAGAACAGCGCCTCTCGGGCGAGTCGCAACGCCGTTACCGCGTCCTGCCGGTCCTGTGCATCCTGCATCTCGGCGAAATCGAGTTTGTCGAGCGCGCGTTCGACCGCCTTCAGGAAGCCGATCGCCGAATTCGCCGCTGCCACGCTGTCTTCGCGAAAGGGGAACTGGTCGAGCTGCCACACGCCTTCCCACCCATTCTTGCGAAGCGTGTAAAAGAATTCAAACAACTCGATCGGGTGCACGCTGCCGGCGATCAGGTCGTCGTCCCAACCGCGGAAATTGTCGTTCACGTCCATGCCGAACAGGCGGCCGTGGTCGATGGCAAGCTGTGCTGCGTCCGCCGGGCTTTCGCCGCCGTAGAGCGAATGGCCGAAGTCGAGCAGGATGCCGACATTGGGCACGCCCATCCGCTCGATGCCGAGCAGGGTGCGCGCGACGCTGTCGTAGCTCATGTGCGCGCGCGGTTCGCGCGGCTTGTATTCGATGACGAACTTCAGGTCGGGGTTCTGGCCGGCAAGCTCGGCGACGCCCTCGACGCTCATCTGCCACAGCTTCTTGTGATCGACCTGAAAAGGATAGTCCCATCCATCCTGGCCCGGCCACAGCTTTACATAGTCCGCGCCGAAGCGGCGGACGACGTTGGCGGCATCGTTGCACATCTCGTTGGCGAGGCGACGGATGCCGGCGTCGGGGTTGGTGAAGGCGCCGCGCATGAACTGGCGCGTGTAGATTTCGGGCGTGATGCCGATGACCGACAGGCCGTTGCGCTTGAGCGCCGCGTCGACGGTATCGAGCGACAGGCTCGGGTCCACGAAGGGGTAGTTGATGTCGACCACCGACAGATCGTCGACCTGTCCGGCGAGATCGATCATCTCGATTAGCGAGCGCGCGGGGCCGTACCCGTCGGTGGCATAGCGATCCACATAGGTCGCGAAATGCCAGATGCCGGCGCCGTAGCGTTGCTTGCCCATGCTCGATCCTCTTCGATTGCGCGAGCCCGACAAGCTCGATATATTCATCATATGACAGACATCATACGCAGCGACAATATCGATCCGCGAACGGCGCATGTCCGGGAACGTGCCAACTGGATGCGGCGCCGGCTGCTGGGCATGATCGTCGCAGCGAAGCAGGGGCATCCGGGCGGCGACCTGTCGGCGACCGACGTGCTGGCGACGCTCTATTTCGACGTGCTGCGGATCGATCCCGCAAACCCGACCGCACCGGATCGCGACCGCTTCGTGATGAGCAAGGGGCATTGCACGGGCGCGCTCTATTCGGCGCTGGCGGCGCGCGGCTTCTTTCCGGAGGACGAGCTTAAAACCTATCTCAATTCCGAATCGCGACTGAACGGGCACCCCAACCGCGTCTATCTACCCGGCGTCGAGACCAACACCGGGCCGCTGGGCCATGGCTTCCCCGTCGCGGTCGGGATCGCGATCGCGGGACAGATCGACGGCGCCGATTTCCGCACCTTCGCGCTGACCGGCGACGGGGAATTGCAGGAAGGCAGCATGTGGGAGGCGGCGATGCTGGCCGGGCATCGGGGGCTGGGCAAGCTGACCGTGATCGTCGACCGCAACCGTCTGCAACAGGGCGCGCGGACCGAGGACACCAATGCGCTGGAGCCGCTCGGCGACAAATGGCGTGCCTTCGGGTGGGAAGTGGTCGAGGTCGACGGGCATGACCATGCCGCGCTGCTGGCGGCGTTCGACGCGGCGGCCGAGCCACGGGACAAGCCGCGCTGCATCATCGCCAACACGTTCAAGGGGCACGGCGTGAGCTTCATGTCCGACCAGGCCGGCTGGCATCACGGCGTCCCGAACGCGGAGCAATATGCCCTCGCGATCCGCGAACTCGAAGCGGAGATGGCGGCATGAGCGCGCCGACCCCCACGACCGGCCTGTTCGATTGCCGCGACGCCTATGTCGCCGCGCTGGAGGACATGGCCGCGACCGACGACCGGATCGTCGCCGTCGTCAACGACTCTGTCGGGTCATCGAAACTCGGCAAGTTCCGCGACCGCTTTCCCGCACGCCTCGTCAACGTCGGCATCGCCGAGCAGAACATGGTCAGCGTCGGCGCGGGACTAGCCGTCGGCGGCAAGATCCCGTTCGTCAGCGGCGCATCCTGTTTCCTGACCGCCCGCGCGATGGAGCAGATCAAGGTCGATTGCGGATACAGCCAGCAGAACGTCAAGCTGTGCGGCATCTCCAGCGGCGTCGCCTATGGCGAACTCGGCGCCACGCACCACAGTATCGAAGATGTCGCCTGGCTGCGCGCGATCGACAAGCTGACCGTCATCGTACCGGCCGATCCATGGCAGACCGACGCCGCGATCCGGGCGGCGGCGGCGCATGACGGACCGGTGTTCGTCCGCATCAGCCGAATGCCGGTGCCGGCGCTCGATCGGCCGACGGAGGCCTTTGCGATCGGGCGGGCAGAGACGCTGCGGGACGGCGATGCGTTGACCATCATCGCCAACGGCACGCTCGTCCACCGCGCGTTGGCTGCCGCTGAGATGCTGGCGGCCGAGGGCATCGCCGCGCGCGTCGTCAACATGGCGACCGTCTCGCCGATTGATACCGAAGCGCTCGCGGCGGCAGCCGAAACGGGTGCGATCGTGACCGCGGAAGAGGGGCTGGCCCACGGCGGCCTGGGCGGCGCGGTCGCCGAATATTGCGCGCGGCATCGACCGGTGCCGATGCGGATGCTCGGTTTCCCCGGCTTTCTTCCGACCGGGTCGGCGGAATGGCTGATGGAGCGCTATGGCCTGACCGCCGACGGGATCGCCGCGGCGGCGCGCGAGGTGCTGGCGCAGACCGCCAAGTGATCCTCGCGATCGATCAGGGGACGACGAACACCAAGGCGCTGCTCGTCGCCCCCGATGGCCGTGTCGTCCTGTCGCGGTCGCGGGCGATGCGCGTGGCCTATCCGCGGCCCGGCTGGGCGGAGCAATCGGCATCCGACATCTGGGAGGCGGTGGCCGCCCTGATCGCGGAGGTCGTCGCCGCGGCGCCTGACGCGGGAATCGATGCGGTTGCGATCTCAAACCAGCGCGAGACGGTGGTGATCTGGGACGCTGAAACCGGTCGCGCGGTGACGCCGGCGGTGCTGTGGCAATGCGGGCGTTCGGCCGACCGCTGTGCCGCTTTGCGCGCGAATGGGGCAGGGGAGGAGATTCTCGCCCGCAGCGGGCTGGGACTCGATCCGCTGTTTCCAGCGGCGAAGCTGGCATTGCTGCTCGACGACCTCCCCGATGGGCGCGCACGGGCGGAACGTGGCGAATTGCGCGCGGGAACCATCGACAGCTGGCTGTTGTGGAATCTGACCGCAGGCGGGGTCCACGCGACCGACTACAGCAATGCATCGCGCACGCAGTTGTTCAACCTCGACATGCTGGGCTGGGACGCGGAACTCGCGCGCATCTTCGACGTGCCGCTGGCGATGCTGCCCGAGGTACGCGCATCCGACAGCCGCTTCGGCGACGTCGCCCCCGGTGCAACCGCGCTGCCGGCCGGCACGCCGATCCACGCGATGCTGGGCGACAGCCATGCCGCCCTGTTTGCGCACGGCATCGACGCGCCCGGCGGGGTCAAGGCGACGATCGGCACGGGCAGCTCGCTGATGACGCCGACCGCGACGCGCGTGCGCTCGACCCACGGCCTGTCGAGCACGATCGCCTGGAGCCGGGGCGGGGCGGTGCAGCATGCGCTGGAGGGCAATATCTCGGTATCCGGCCACGCCGCCGCCTTCGCGACGGTGCTGCTCGGGCTGGCGGACGAAGCGGCCCTGACCGTGCTGGCGGAGACCGTCAGTGACAGTGGCGGCGTGACGTTTGTGCCGGCGCTGGCCGGGCTGGGGGCGCCCCACTGGCGGGCGGAGGCGCGGGGGATGCTGCACGGCATGACGCTCGGCACGCGCCCGGCGCATGTCGCGCGCGCGACGCTGGAAGCGATCGCGGTGCAGATCGGGGATGTGCTGGCGGCGATGGACGCCGATCTCGGCGCGCACGCGGCGTCCGTCTCGATCGACGGCGGGGCGGCGAAGAATGCGGTGCTCGGGCAATTTCTCGCGGACCTGACCGGACGGACCGTCCAGCGACCGCAGGCGGCGGAGGCCAGCGCGTTGGGCGCGGCGCGGATGGCTGCGGAGGCGCTGGGGATGGATGCCGCCGGGATGCGGCTGGCGCCGCAGGATCGGTTCGTTCCGGCCATGGCGGATGCGGAGCGGAAGGCGATGCTTGCCCGCTGGCGCGCAGCTGTAGAGCGCGCCTGACGCCCCTGTCCGTCATCCCCGCGAAGGCGGGGATCGATAGTCGCTGAGCTTGGTGAGACTCACGGCGTTCAGCCAGAATTGATCCCTGCCTTCGCGGGGATGACGGGGGAAAAGGACGGACGGAGCGGCGCGTCAGGCCGGCTCCACCCCCATCTCCGCCTCCAGCTCGTCGAGCGACTTGCCCTCGTTGCGCGGCGCGCCGAGGAACCCGATCAACCCGCTTAGCACCAGGAACCCGGTCAGGATCCACGCCAGCGTCGAAAATCCCGTGGCGGTCAGGATCGGCACGAACAAGCTGAACACCCCCAGTGCGATGCGCACCACGCCGAACATCAGCCCTTGCGCGGTCGAGCGCAGCAGCGTCGGGAACATCTCGGACGACCAGAGCTGGAAGAAACTCTGCGCGCCGAAACCCTGTCCGACGCTCATCAACACGACGTGCAGCAGCGCCATCGGCAGCGTTAGCGGGAACAGCGCTAGCAGCGACATGCCGACGACCTGGATGACCGCGGAACCGAGGAACAGCATCCGCTGATTCACGCGGTCGGATAGCTGCATGAAGATCAGCCAGATCGACAACATGCCGAGCAGGAACGAGAAGGACTGCACCCCGACCGACATCGCCTGGCTCTGATCGCCGACGGTGCGCAAGATGTAGGGGAAGAAGAAGCCGTTGGTCCCCGCCCACAGGTTCCACATGCCGTACATGCCGGCGAGGAACGCCATCGGGCCGATCCATTGGCGCTGCATCAGGTCGCGCAGACGGGCGGGCTGCGGCGCGGTGCCGGCGGCTTCCTGTTCGGCCTGCGCCTCCAGCCAGCGCTGCGATTCCTTCATGCGCGACCGCAGGAAGGTGAGCGCGACCGCCAGGATCGCGAGATGGGCGAAGACGATCCGCGCGCCGAGCAGGCCGAGCGGCTCAAGCACCAGAAACATCAGCAGGACGACGACCGGCCCCAGATACCACAACACCTGCGCGACCCCGCTATGGGCGCCGCGCTTTCCCTTGGGCGCGGTCTCGGCGATCAGCGACCAAGAGGCAGGAATGTCGGCACCCACCGCCAGGCCGACGAGGAAGAAGCCGGTCAGCACCATCCAGGCGTTCATCGCGAAGATCAGCCAGCACATGCCGAACGCATAGAACAGCATGTCATACTGGTAGATCGTCTTGCGCCCGAACAGGTCGCACAGCCGCCCGCCGACGAACGCGCCGATCCCGGCCGAGATCGCGTTGGGGCCGAGCGCACCGATCAGGCCGACGAAGGTCGGGCTGAGCTTGTACGCCTCCATCCACAGCGCCAGCGCCGCCGATCCCGCGACGATCGAGCCTGCGTCGATATAGTTGGCGAGACCGGCGAGAATCGTATTCTTCCAGTCGCTCGACTGCGGTTCCTGGCGATCATCGGCGGCTGGTATCGCGGCGGCCATGCACCCCTCCATACTTGTTATATGACGACATATGATATTATGTTTGGCGACGCTAGATGGGAGAGGGCGATGACGGTCACGCGCAGGACGATGCTGGGGGCGGCGGTCGCCGGCGGAGTGGTGGCGATGGTACCCGGCGGAGCGGTGGCGACAGCGCTGGCGAAGAGCGTCGAGCGCTGGGGGCTGTACGAAATCGCTTTGGACGGCCCGAGTGGCGGCAACCCGTTCGACGACGTTCGCCTCACCGCGACGTTCGAATCGGGCGGTCGCACGATCGCGGTGCCGGGCTTCTACGACGGCGACGGCACCTACCGCATCCGCTTCAGCCCCGGCGATCTCGGGCGCTGGACGTGGAGAACGGCAAGCAACGTCGCGGCGCTCGATGGCAAGACCGGCACCATGACCTGCGTCGCACCCGCGGCCGGGAACCGCGGCCCCGTGCGGATGTCGCGGGACGGCTATCACTTCGTCTATGCCGACGGCACACCCTATCGGCCGGTCGGGACGACGTCGTACAGCTGGGCGCTGCAATCCGATGCGCGCTGTGCCGAAACGCTGGCGACGCTGAAGACCGCGCCCTTCAACAAGATCCGCATGTGCGTGTTCCCGAACGTCGCCTCGGTCGCGACCGATCCGTTCGTACGGACCGGGGCGGGACCGAAGGACTGGGACCCCGCGCGGTTCGACCCCGCCTATTTCCGCCGCTTCGAGGATCGCATCCGGCGGCTGGGCGCGCTGGGGATCGAGGCGGACGTGATCCTGTTCCACCCCTATGACAAGCTGCGCGGCTATTCGGACATGAAGCCGGCCGATGACGCGCGCTACCTGCGCTATATCGCCGCGCGGTTCGGGGCGTTTCGCAACGTCTGGTGGGCGATGGCGAACGAGTATGACCTGGTCGAAACCAAGACGGTCGCCGACTGGGACCGGCTGTTCCAGACCTTGGTCGCGGCCGACCCGCACGACCGGCTGCGCTCGATCCACAACCTCCATGTCTATTACGACCAGCGCAAGCCGTGGATCACGCACGCGAGCATCCAGAACGGCGCCGCGGTGCTAGACGACGGTCGCGTCCATCCGCACCGCCAGTTCGCGCAAAAGGCGGTGATCTTCGACGAGGTGATCTACGAGGGCAATTCGTCGAAGCGCTGGGCGGCGCTGACGGGCGAGCAACTGGTCGAGCGCTTCTGGTGGGGCACGATCGGCGGCTGCTACGTCGGTCACGGCGAAGTGCTGAGCGCGGGCGACAATCCCGATGTCAGCTGGCTGGGGCAGGGGGGCAAGCTGAACGGCACCAGCCCGGCGCGCATCGCCTTCCTGCGCAAGATCTTGGAGGATGGGCCGCTGCCGGGGATCGATCCGATCCAGCAATTCTGGGATTATCACCTGGGCGGGCGCGATTTCACCTATTATTTGAAATACTTCGGACGCGACACGCCGACCGAGTGGAAGGTGCGGCTGCCGACCAAGGCGGCCGATCCGCACAACAGTTTCCGCATCGACGTGATCGATACGTGGAACATGACGGTGACGCCGGTGGACGGCGTGTTCACGATGCAGCAGTTGAACGAATACGACGTCCACGACCCCGCGCGACCGACGGTGGCGCTGCCGGGTCGGCCCTATATGGCGCTCAGGATCGTGAAGGTTTGAGCCCCGTCATTCCCGCGCAGGCGGGAATCCATCTCCAGCGCTCGTCGAGATCATGATCCGGGAGATGGGTTCCCGCCTTCGCGGGAACGACAAACTATTGTTTAGCCCCCGAACGCCAGCGTCGGCAGCCCTTTGCACCCGGGATCGACCTCGAACAACGCGCCGGCGTGCGTCTCGTGATCCACTCCGTCCGCCGCCGACGTCACGAACATGCGGTCGAGGTCCGCGCCGGCAAACGCCATCCGCGTGATCTGTGACGCGGGGAGCGGGATGTGGCGCATCGCCTGGCCGGTCAGGTCGAACCGCGTCACCCGCGACCCGCCCCAATGCGCGACCCACAGGCAGCCGTCGGCGTCGAGGGTCATACCGTCGGGATGGCCTGCGCTGCCATCGAACACGATATGCGGCACGCGTTGCCCAAGCGATCCGTCATCGCGAATATCGAAGCGAAAGATCGTGTTGAGTGCGGTGTCGGTGTGGAACAGCCATGTGCCATCCGGCGCGATCGCCGGGCCGTTGGCGATCGTGTAGGGTGCGTCGACCGTCGTCAGCGTGCGGTCCGGATCGAGCCGGTAGAAGGTGCCCGTTTCGCCCTCGCACGACACCGGCATCGTGCCGGCCCAGATACGGCCGTGGCAATCGGCGGCGGCGTCGTTCATGCGGTTGTCGGCCAGGTCGGGCTCAGGGTCGATGATGCGCGTCACCACCGCTGTGCCACCGTCCTGCGGCAGCGTCAGTTCGTGGAAGCCGCTTTGCAGGCCGGCGATGAAGCCGTCGCCGCCGGTGCGCTCTATCAGCCAGCCCGTGCGCTCGGGCGTCGTCCAGTGAGTGACCCGGCCATCGTCCAGCAACAGGCGGCGGATGCCGAGGCCCAGGATGTCGACCCAATAGACCGCGTTGTCGCGTGCCGACCAGGTGACGCCTTCGCCCAGCACCGATCGCCCGCTGCCGGAAACGATGACCGCATCGCTCACGCCGTCATCTCCACCGCTTCCTCGATCGCATGCGTCGGCGCACGGCGGGCGGCCAGCGCATACCACAGGACATAGAGGTAGCAGGCGAGCGGCACGACGAACGCCAGCGAGCGTGCGCCTTCGGGCGCCGTCGCGGCCAGCATGTCGATGACCGCGCCGTACAGGATCGAAATGAACCCGCCGCCGCAGATCGCCATACACATCAGGCCCGAAGTGGCCGATGCCGGCGCCGTCGAGCGCTCCAGCGTGAGCGTGAAGATAGTCGGGAACATGATCGAGTTGCACAGCCCCAGCAGCAGCGCGGCCGCCGCCGGCAGGAAGCCCATCGTCAGCGGCGCATCATAGCCGCCCGGCAGCGCGATCGTGCCGCCCAGCGGGCTGGCAGGCATGTCGTAGGTGGCGATGATGAACACGCACAGCAGCGAAGCGGCGGCGCCGACCAGCACCAGCAGCGTCGTCGCCTTCACATAGCGCAGCAGCACGCTGCCGCCGAACCGGCCGATCATAGCCAGCAGCATGAAGATTGGCGCGATATAGCCCGCGACCTGTGCCGGCACGTTCAGCACATGGCTCTGTTCGAGGAAGAAGATCATGCCCGAGATCACGCAGACCTCGGCCCCGACATAAAGGAAGATCGCCACCGCGCCGAGGTTCGCCCAGCGCGACTTGAGTGCGGACAGCGGCGATTCGGCATGTTCCGCCATCACCGGCGCATGGGTCGCGATCGTGCGGCGGGCGAGGAAGACCAGCAGGGTGAAGATCGCCAGCACCGCCGCGATCATCAGATAGACGTGCGTCACGAAGCCCAGGCTGCTCGCCTTCAACTCGGGCGTGATCACCGCGCCCTTTTCGAACAGGTCGCCGCGCAGCAGATAGGCCGCGCCGAACGTGCCGCCGACATAGGCGCCGAGCGAGTTGAACGCCTGGCTGAGATTCAGGCGGAAGTGCGACCCCTTCTGGTCGCCCATCGACGCGATCAGCGGGTTCGCCGCGACCTGAAGCAGGGTGATGCCCGACGCCGCGACGAACAGCCCGAGCAGGACCGTCACGAAGCTGTTGGTATAGGTCGTCGACCAGGCGACGAGACACCCGGCGACGACGCCGAGCAGGCCGAGGATGATCGAACTGGAATAGCCGCGCCGCGAAAGGAACCAAGCCGAGGGAATCGACATCACGCCGTACGCGATGAAAAACGCGAACTGGTTCAGCTGCGTCTCGAAATCGCTGAGCGTGTAGATTTCCTTCATGCTCTTCACGAGCGGGTCGATCAGGTTCGTGACGAACGCCCAGATGAAGAACAGTGCGGTAACATAGACCAGCGCGAGGACCAGTCCTCCTTTGCTGCCGCCGCGCGGCGCGGCCGTCGCCGTTCGGCTTACCGGCGC
Source organism: Sphingomonas floccifaciens (assembly GCF_042681125.1). Lineage (NCBI taxonomy): Bacteria > Pseudomonadati > Pseudomonadota > Alphaproteobacteria > Sphingomonadales > Sphingomonadaceae > Sphingomonas > Sphingomonas floccifaciens. The sequence goes on from NZ_JBHUFC010000001.1 coordinate 418,712, forward strand.
CATCGGACCTGCCATTGTCATCCCTCCCAGCTTGCTATTTCATTATTTGTCTGAGTATATTTGTCGGCGAGCCGGGTCAAGCCGGCGCGGGAGAGAGAGCGATGCGAGCAGGCTGGGGCATAGTGGCGATGGCGGCGATGATGGCGGCAAGCCCGGTGATGGCGGCCACGGCGAAGCGCGCGGCGTTCGGCACGCTGGCGGACGGGACCGTCGTCGAGGCGGTGACGCTGACCGGTGCGAACGGCGTCTCCGCGCGGATCATCACCTATGGCGCGACGTTGCAGTCGCTCAACGCCCCCGATCGCGCCGGCAAGGTCGCCGACATCACGCTCGGCTACGACGACCTCGCGGCCTATGTGGCCAAGACCAACTATTTCGGCGTGACGGTCGGCCGTTATGCCAACCGCATCGCCGGTGGCCGCTTCACGCTCGACGGCAAGGCGTATCAGCTGCCCAAGAACAATGGCGAGGCCTCGCTGCACGGCGGGACCAGGGGCTTCGACCAGATGGTCTGGCGGATCACCGAGGTGAAGCAGGCGGGCGCGGTCGCCAGCGTGACGATGGCGCTGACCAGCGCGGACGGCGACCAGGGCTATCCGGGCAAGCTCGACGTGACGGTGACCTATTCGCTCGACGACACGGGCGCGCTGACGATCGATTTCGGTGCGGCGACGGACAAGCCGACGATCGTCAACATGACCAACCACGCGCTATTCAACCTGACCGGGAATCCCGCGGGCGCCGACGTCTACGGTCACAGGCTGACGATGCCGGCGTCGCGCTACCTGCCGGTCGACGCGAACCTGATCCCGACCGGCGAGCTGAAATCCGTCGCCGGCAGCGTGTTCGACTTCACCCGCGGGCGGATGCTGAGCGACGGTATCCGCGACGGGCAAGATCCGCAGATCGTCGCCGGGCGCGGGTGGGACCATAACTTCGTGCTCGACAAGGGCGCGACCGCCGAGCCGCTGCTGGCCGCGCGCGTGGAGGAGCCGACGTCGGGCCGCGTGCTCGAGGTGCTGACGACCGAGCCGGGCATACAATTCTACTCCGGCAATTTCCTCGACGGCACGCTCGTCGGCAAGCAGGGGCATGTCTATCGCATGGGCGACGGCCTGGCTCTCGAACCGCAGAAATTCCCCGACACGCCCAACCAGCCGAAGTTCGGGTCCGCGCGCGTCGACCCGGGCAAGCCCTATCACCACCGCATGATCTACCGCGTTTCCGTTGCGCGCTGAGGAGCTAATCTGTGACCGACGCCCCCAAGCTGCGCAGCCGCGCGTGGTTCGACAATCCCGACAATATCGACATGACCGCGCTCTATCTGGAGCGCTATCTGAATTACGGCCTGAGCCTGGAGGAATTGCAGTCGGGTCGGCCGATCATCGGCATCGCGCAGACCGGCAGCGACCTGAGCCCCTGCAACCGCCACCACCTCGTGCTGGCCGAGCGCGTGCGTGAAGGCATTCGCGAGGCGGGCGGCATCGCGATCGAATTCCCGGTTCACCCGATCCAGGAAACCGGCAAGCGCCCGACCGCGGGGCTCGACCGGAATCTCGCGTATCTGGGGCTGGTCGAGGCGCTGTACGGCTATCCGCTCGATGGCGTGGTGCTGACGATCGGCTGCGACAAGACGACGCCGGCGTGTCTGATGGCCGCGGCGACCGTGAACATCCCGGCGATCGCGCTGTCGGTCGGGCCGATGCTGAACGGCTGGCACAAGGGCGAGCGGACCGGCAGCGGGACGATCGTGTGGAAGGCGCGGCAGATGCTGGCGGCGGGCGAGATCGACGATGCGGAGTTCATCCGCCTCGTCGCGTCGTCGGCGCCCTCGACCGGATACTGCAACACGATGGGCACGGCGACGACGATGAATTCGCTCGCCGAAGCGCTCGGCATGTCGCTGCCCGGCTCGGCCGCGATCCCCGCGCCCTACCGCGACCGCCAGGAAGTCGCGTGGCGCACCGGCAAGCGCATCGTCGAGATGGTCGCCGAGGATCTGAAGCCCTCCGATATCCTGACGCGCGAGGCGTTCCATAACGCGATTCGGGTCAATTCCGCGATCGGCGGATCGACAAACGCGCCGATCCACTTGGCCGCCATCGCCCGCCACATCGGCGTCGACCTGCCCGTGACCGATTGGGAGGAACAGGGGCACAAGGTGCCGCTGCTGGTGAACCTGCAACCGGCGGGCGAGTATCTGGGCGAGGATTACTACCGCGCCGGCGGCGTGCCCGCGGTGGTCAACCAGCTGATGGGGCAGGGGATGATCCATGAGGACGCGCTGACGGTCAACGGCCGCACGATGGGCGACAATTGCCGCGGCACGGCAATCGAGGACGAAAAGGTCATCCGTCCGTTCGACCGGCCGCTGAAGGAAGATGCCGGCTTCATCGTGCTGAAGGGCAATCTGTTCGACAGCGCGGTGATGAAGACCAGCGTGATTTCGGAAGAGTTCCGCGCGCGCTATCTGTCGAACCCCGACATGCCCAACGCCTTCGAAGGTCCGGCGGTCGTGTTCGACGGGCCGGAGGACTATCACCACCGCATCGACGATCCCGCGACCGGCATCACGCCCGAAACGCTGCTGTTCATGCGCGGCGCCGGCCCGGTCGGCTATCCCGGGGCGGCGGAGGTGGTGAACATGCGCCCGCCGTCCTACCTCATCACCGAAGGCGTTCACTCGCTGCCGTGCATCGGCGACGGGCGCCAGTCGGGCACCAGCGGTTCGCCATCGATCCTGAACGCCAGCCCCGAAGCCGCGGCGATGGGTGGTCTCGCGCTGCTCAGGACCGGCGACCGCGTGCGGATCGACCTCAACAAGGGCACGGCGGACGTGCTGATCCCCGACGCCGAACTCGCCGAACGCCGTGCCGCACTGACGGCGGAGGGCGGCTATCGCTACCCCGCGTCGCAGACCCCCTGGCAGGAAATCCAGCGCGCGGTCGTCGGCCAGATGGGCACCGGCGCGATCCTGGAAGGTGCGGAAAAGTACCAGCGCATCGCCCAGACGATGGGCCTGCCGCGCGACAATCACTGACGGGCTTTCGGCCGCGCGCCCGGCTGCGGCGGGGCGCGCGACCGAGGTGACGTTTACCGCGTCTTCGCAAAGACCGGATCGAACTGCCCGGCCAGCCGCTCTGCCGCACTGATGGACAGGTGATTGTGATCGAAGAAGGTCGCCCGGCCGCCGTCCTCGATCGGACAGGCGTCGCCGCGACACAGGGTGCGGATCGGCCAGATGAAGCGCACGGGATAGCTCGCGGCCAGTCGGCGGAAGATGCCTAAAGTCCTCGCATGACGCCGATAATAGTCCTGCACCGACAACGGGCCGATCTCGCTCGCCAGGCCGAATTGCTGGACGAAAAGGCGGTGGGGGACGTTGAACCTGGGTTCCGGGACTGGACCCACGATCGTTACGGTTTTGCCGGCCGAAACCAATTCTCCGACTAGCTGACGCAGCCCGCGCTCGGCGATGGCGGCATTGGCCGTCCGATCTTCTGCGACGCCCGTTTCGTCGCGCAGGCGGATGTCGACCGCGGTCTCGGCCGGATTGTGCGGCTCGCCGATGCGCCAGTTGGTCCAGCGCGCGGCCAGCACCACCGACGTGATCGACGGCGTGCGCTTCACCAGAGCGAGCATGTCTGCGTTATACTGCGCGCAATAACGATAGGACGGCGTGGTCGTCAGGCCGCGTTCGGTGCCCTCATCGATCGCAAAGCCGATCCCGACCGGACAATCGGCGGTCGCCGCGAAGAGGAAGGCGGCGCCATCGCGACGGGCAGCGATCTCCATCGGGGTCGCCGCGACCATCGCATGCGAATCGCCCCAGAGCACGGCGGTCGGCGCAACACCGGCCTTGCCCAGCCGGCACGCTTGGTCGGGGCGTATGATGGTATCGCCGGAACTGAGGCATTCCTGATGGAAGCGTGTCTTGTCGTCGGCGACGGCGACCAGCGCCGCGCCGCGGCAGTCGAGCCGCGACGGAACGCCGTGCGCCACCACGATCGCGGCTGCACCGGCCGTCACGGCTACCATGCTCGCGACACCGATCGACACCGACCGGCGTGCCAGCACCGTCTGTCCGCCCGCACGGAACGGCGTTTCGACGAAGCGATAGCTGAGCCAGGCCAGTACGAAGCTCAACGCGATCGCGAACAGGCTGACGGTCCAGCGCTCGTTATCGGCCGTCAGATAATGGACATAGGCAAAGACCGGCACGTGCCAGAGGTAGAGCGAATAGGAGATGCGCCCGACGAACGTCATCGGTGCGGTCGACAACAGGCTGCCCGCCAGCGTCGGCTGGCGCGCCATGCCTGCCCAGATGACCAGCGCAGCGCCAAGCACCGGCGGCAGTGCGGCTACGCCGGGAAAGGGGGTCGTCGAAGTATAGAAGACGATCGGCAGCACGCACAGCGCCAGGCCGAGCAGCCCGCCCACCTGGCGTGCACGCTGTGACCCGATCGGCACCCGCCCGGTCGCAAGGATGGATCCCGCCAGCAGTTCCCACGCCCGCGTGACCGGCAGGTAAAAGGTTGCGCTTGGCTTCTGAAAGACCAGCCAGGCTGCGATCGCGAACGAGAGGATCAGGCCGACGATCATCGCGGGCAACACGCGATCCTTGCGCCGCGCGAGCCACGCAAGCAGCGGCGGAAAGACGATGTAGAATTGCTCTTCCACCGCCAGCGACCACGTATGCAGCAGGGGCTGGATGGCGTGCGCGTCGGCGAAATAGTCGACCGACCGCCAGAAGTAGAAGTTCGAGACGAAGGCACCGACCGCGAGCGCGCTGCGTCCGAGATCGTCATACTCCGCCGGCGTCAGCACGAATCAGCCCATGACGAGCGACGTCAGCACTACGACGGTCAGTGCCGGGAAAATGCGCCGGATGCGCCGTTCGTAGAATTGCCGGATGCTGTACGTCCCGCGACCCAGATCGGTCAGCAGGATGGTCGTGATCAGGTAGCCGGAAATGACGAAGAAGATATCGACGCCGACATAACCGCCGCCGAACCCGGCGATGCCGGCATGAAACAACAGGACCGGCAGGACCGCGACGGAGCGCAGGCCATCGATATCCGGACGATAGGTGCCCCCCGCGGCCTGCATGTCGTTCCCGTTCCCCGTTGAAGCCCCGCGGGCGTTACCGTTGCCGGCGGATAAGCGGCAAGCGTAAAGATTTGGGAATGCTGGCGTTCGGCTCAGTCCTGTTCGCGGCCCATCGGTGTTTTGTCCGCTAATCTCTGATCGCTAATCAGAAGGTGAAGTGATCGGGGCGCAGCGGCGAGCCTTCGCGGGCGAACAGCAGGTCGACCTGGACCAGCGTGCCGGCCGGGCGGCTGACACCGGACAACTCGAACGGCAGCAGGCCCTGGCCTTTCATGAAGTCGATGACTTCGGGCATCAGCGGCGCGCCCTCGTTATACGGCAGGATTGCGCATTCGAGTTGAAATGGCGTCACGCAGGCGGCTGTACGTCACCTCCTCCAGCGATCGCAGCACCGAGTCCGTCAGCAGCCGCTTTCCGGATGGCGACAGCCGGGCGAAGCAGTGGCGGGCCAGCCGCAGCGCCAATGTGTCGAGCTTTGTATCGCTCGAAGCTCCGCCCCGCCTTCATCACAGCGACACAAGTCTGCCCGAAGCAGTCGCTTCGTCAAGCTTCACGGTTGATCAAGTTGTACAATTTCAAAACCGTCATGGAATGATTTCGACGGCTACGGGAGTTCAGCCCCGCGCCGGGATGTCCATGTCAACGAGGGCGAGGTGCAGCAGGTCCGCCATCGCGGCGTGGGCTGCATCGGGCTGTCCGCCGGCGATCGCGTCGCGGACGGCGACGTGGTCGGGCAGGGGATCGCGGGGCGACGCATATTTGCGGAACTTGAACTTCGTCGTCCAGCGCACCGCGGCGCCCACCGTGCTGGCGAGCGCCGCGAGCGGTTCATTGCGCGCGGCGGCCAGGATCGCGCGGTGGAAGCGTTGGTCGGCGGCCTGGCCTTCGGCGACGCCGAGTCCGAGCCGCGCCATGTCGGCAAGCGCCGCATCCATCTCGGCCATGTCCGCATCGGTCCGTCGCCGAGCCGCGAAGGCGGAGGCCGCGGGCTCGATGACCGCTCGCAATTCGAACAGGTCGTGGATGAAGCCGACGTCGGGCTCACCCTCGAACGCCCAGGCGAGCACATCGGGATCGAGCAGGTTCCACCGCGTCCGCGGGGTCACGCGGGTGCCCGCCTTGGGCCGGCTTTCGACCAGCCCCTTGGCAGCGAGGATGCGGATCGCCTCGCGATAGGCGGTGCGGGAAATGCCCAGCGCCTCGCTCGTCTCAATCTCGCCACCCAGGATGCTGCCGGGCGGGCGCAGGCCGCCGACGATCTCGATCCCGATGTCGCGGGCGATCGTCCCGTGAATGCGCGGCGCCGGCCCCCGATCCTCGTCCATGCTTTTCCCGTCAGTCTTCGAACGCAGCCGTAGCGGTTCTGCGGCCCGCTAGGAAGGCGTCGGCCACGAGACGCAGCGGCGCCACGTCGACATCGCTGCGCCCGTCCGCGACCAGGCGGGCGAAGCGGGCATAGAGCGCGGGATATTCGCCCTCAGCCGGAAGAGGGCGTTCGACCCCGTCGACGAACAGGCGATTGCCGCCCTCCGCGAGCCGCAGCATGCCTGCGTCGGTTTCAACGACGATGTCCCAGGTCTGCGGGCCGGTCTGGCGCCAGTCGAAATCGGCAGCGATCGGGGCTCCCTCGGTCGTGCGCATGGCGAGCGTCGCGGCGATCGGGGCGTCGCGGTTGGCCGGAAACTCCAGCGTAGCCGCTTCCAGACGCACAGGACCGCGCAGCAGCCGCGTCAGAATCGACAGCGCGTTGATGCCGGGATCGAAGACGCCGAGCCCGCCGGGTTCCCAGATCCATTGCTGCCCCGGATGCCAGTGGCGCACATCCTCCTTCCAGTCGATGCGGATGCTGCGGATCGTCCGGCCGGCCAGCCAGTCCCGTGCAGACTCGACACCCGCGGCGAAGCGGGAATGCCAGCTGGCGAACAGCGTGACGCCGGCATCGTCGGCGGCGCGGGCGAGGTCGACGACTTCGCTGAGCGTCGCGCCCGGCGGCTTCTCCAGGAACACATGGCGTCCGGCAGCGATCGCCGCGCGGGCGGCGGCGTGGCGGACCTGCGGCGGCTGGCAGAGCGCGATCGCGGCGATATCGGGCTCGGCGGCGAGCAACGCCTCGATATCCGGATAGGCCGGCAGCCCCTCGGCATGGGCGTGACGGCTGGCGGTGGCGGCGAGTTCGAATGCGCCGCTGTTTGCGATGGCCGGGACATGCTGGTCGCGGGCGATCTTGCCGAAGCCGACGATGGCGACCTTCACAGCGCACGGACCTTGATCGCTTCGACCGGGGCGATGGCGAGCGGGTTGCGTACGGGCAGGGTGAAGGGTGCGGCCGCCACCTCGAATATGTCCCCCGCTTCTGGCTTCACCCCGTCGCTGAACGACAAGGTGGCGGTGCCGTAGAAATGGACGTGGACGTCCCCGGCACGGCGGAAGCCCGCGTACTTGAAGTGGTGATGTTCCAGGTTCGCCAGACTGTGCGACATGTTCGCCTCTCCCGTCACGAATGGCTTTTCCCAGATGACCGTGCCGTCGCGGACGATGCGGCTCGTGCCGCGCACATCCTGCGGCAGGTCGCCGAGCAGCAGTTCGGGGCCGAGCGCCGCGGCGCGCAGCTTCGAATGCGCCAGCCACAGATAATTGCCACGTTCGGTGACGTGGTCGGAGAATTCATTGCCCAGCGCATAGCCGAGCCGCACCGGCGTGCCGTCATCGGCGACCATGTAGATGCCCGCGATCTCCGGCTCCTCGCCGCCGTCGAGCGCGAAGGCGGGACTTGTCAGCGGCTCGCCGGGGGCTGCCAGGATCGTGCCGTCGCCCTTGTAGAACCATTCGGGCTGAACGCCGGTCGCGCCATCGGCGGGCTTGCCGCCGTCGACGCCCATCAGGAACATCTTCATCGAGTCGGTCGGGTCGGGGTTCTCCGCCGCCTTCTTGTGCATCGCGTCGCGCCCCTCCGCCGAGCCGAGGTGGGTCAGACCGGTACCGGAGACTAGCAGATGCGCGGGGTCGGCATGGTCGATGGGGGCGAGCAGGCGGACGGCGGTCAGGTCGACCGCTTCGCCGAGACGGTCGCCGGCCGAGACCGCCAGCGTCGTGCCGGCGGCGAGTGCGTCGCGGGCCAGTTCCAGCGTGGTCGTCGCGCCGTTTACGCGCCGCGCGCCGTCGGCAGTGGTCGCCGCCACGCCGCGCGCGCCATCGTCGAATTGGACCAGGCTGATGACCGCCATCTTCGCAAACCTCTCCCACGAAGTCCGTTGCACGGACAATCTGTATCGAATAACTCAGACATAAGGCTATAGCGGCTTATGGCCGCTGGCAAGGGCGAAGGAGGGGTGCGGATGACCGGGCAATGGCTCGCGATCGATTGGGGAACGACCAACCGGCGGGTCTATGCGATCGCCGCGGATGGCACCGTCGTGGCGAGCGAGCGCGACGACCGCGGCATTCTGTCTGTCGCACCGGACGGTTACGCGGCGGAGGTCGCGGATATCCGCGCCCGCTTCGGCGACCTGACGATCCTGTGTGCGGGCATGGTCGGGTCGAACCGCGGCTGGGCGGACCTGCCCTATGTCCCCTGTCCCGCAAGCGTCGCGGCGCTGGCCGAGGCGGTCCGCTGGGTCGAGCCGGGTCGCACCGCGATCGTGCCCGGCGTGACCGTCGCGGAGGGGCGGCGACGCGACGTGATGCGGGGCGAAGAGGTGCAGTTGCTGGGCGCGGTCTCCGCCGGGCTGGCGCCGGCCGACGCCCTGCTGTGCCAGCCGGGAACGCATTGTAAATGGGCGTGGATGGTGGACGGTCGGATCGACCGCTTCGTCACCGCGATGACGGGCGAGCTGTATGCGTTGATCGGTAAGCACAGCCTGCTCAGTGCGCAGATGACGGGGCCGGCGGCGCCGGGTACCGACTTCCTCGCCGGCGTCGCCGATGCGGCGGACGGCGATCTGAGCGCCCGACTGTTCGGCGTGCGCGCCGATGCGGTGACGGGCGAGGGGGCGATCGGCCACGCGGCGTCCTATATCAGTGGACTGCTGATCGGTGTTGATGTCCGCGAGCGACTGGGGGCTGGCGACCATGCTTACGTCCTCGCCGATGCAACGCTGGGCGGTCTGTACCGGGCCGCGATCGAAGCGGTCGGCGGTCGTGCCACACTGATCGACAGCCAGGCCGCCTTCGTGGCCGGCATCACTCAAGTCTGGAGGCTCATCCGATGACCGTGCCGAGCGATTTCACCGAAGCCTTCGCCCGCTGCCCGCTGGTCGCGATCCTGCGCGGGATCACGCCGCAGGAGGTCGATGCGGTCGGTGACGCGCTGGTCGAGGCGGGCTTCTCGCTGATCGAAGTGCCGCTCAATTCGCCCGATCCATTGGTGTCGATCGAGCGGATGGCGAAGCGGTTGCAGGGGCAGGCGATCGTCGGCGCAGGCACGGTGCTGACGCCGGCGCAGGTCGCCGAGGTGGCCGACGCGGGCGGGCGGATCATCGTGTCGCCCAACAGCGACGCGCATGTCATTGCGGCGACCGTCGGGCGCGGCCTCGCGTCGCTGCCCGGCTGCTTCACGCCGACCGATGCCTTCGCGGCCCTCAAGGCCGGGGCGCATGCGTTGAAGTTCTTCCCCGCCGAAGTGCTGGGGCCGGCGGGCGTCAAGGCGATCGGCGCGGTGTTGCCGAAGGACGTGCTGCGGCTGGTGGTGGGCGGGGTGACGCCTGACACGCTGCCGGCATGGCGTGCGGCGGGTATCCAGGGCTTCGGGCTGGGCTCGGCGCTCTATACCGTTGGTCGCCCCGCGGCCGAGGTCGGCGCGGCGGCGCGGGCGTTCGTGGCGGCGCTATGATCGACCGGCGCGGCGCGATCGGCGGCGGACTGGCGCTGCTCGGCGGTTGCACCTTGCCGCGCGGTCGCGAACGGCTGCTCTATCGCGACGATTTCGCGCGCGGCCTCGACCAATGGGTGCTCGAGGCGGAGAAGCCAGGCCGGATTTCGGCGACGGGCGGCGCGCTCGACGTCGCGGTGCCGGCCGGCGTCACGCTGTGGTTCCGCGAACGCCTCGAAGCGCCGATCGCGATCGACTACATCGTCACGCCGGTCGCGGCTGGCGGCGAATGGGATCAGGTCAGCGACGTCAACGCCTTCTGGATGGCGACCGACCCGCGGGCGCCGGGCGGCGACGTGCTGGCCCGCACCCGTAGCGGCGCGTTCGCGGACTATGATGAGCTGCGTACCTATTATGTCGGGATCGGCGGCAACCGGAACACCACGACGCGCTTCCGTCGCTATGTCGGCGAGCGCGACAATCGACCGCTGCTACCGCAGCATGACCGGTCCGGAGCGGCCGACATGCTGGTGCCGAACCGCCCGACCCGCATCCGCCTGATCGCCGACGGTCGCCACATCGCGGTGCTGCGCGACGGGGCGGCGCCGTTCGTCCTCGACGATCCGGCGCCCTATACGCGGGGCCACTTCGGGCTGCGGACGACGTGGAGCCACCTCCGGGTTAGCGACTTCCGCATCTGGCGGCTGTAACCCACCGTCAGCGCTGCGGGCCGGCGACCGCGTTGTTGCCCCACAGCTGCTCGTACCGCCAGCCCGACAGATCCTCGACGATCGCCTTGGCTTCCGGCGAGGTCGGCTCGGTCCCGCCGGCGCGGAGATGGTCGATCTCCGCCATCAGCACGTCATGCGTCCGCGCGTTGAGGCGGAAGCGCCACGAGGCGATCAGGCCGAGCAGCATCACAATCATTGGCCCCAGCACCAGCAGCCATGTGATCGTCGCGATCGCCTGCGGTGTCTGCACGGTCGCCTCGACCGGCGTGCCTTTGGGCGGCGAGACATAGCCGCCGAGGTCGATGATCCACCCCGTAAAGATGATCGCGATCGACTGGGCGAGCTTGCGCACCAGCGTCATCACGCCGGCGAAGATGCCCTCGCGGCGCTGCGCGGTCACCGCTTCGTCGACGTCGGGCAGGTAGTTGTAGACCGACCAGGGCACGAAGTTGAGCGTACCGCGCCCGAGCCCCGCCAGGATGATCGGCACGAACAGCCAGAAGGTCAGCGTCGGGCTGAAGCTCGCGAAGATATTGCCGTTCATCGCGCGCAGGTCGCCGACGAACCCGGCGGGCCGCAACAGGTAGAAGGCGAGGAACAGCGCAAGCCCGGCGATGAAGAAGCTGATCGCGATGCGATAGGCGACGACGGGTCCGGTCTTGATGACGATGCGGATCGCGATCAGGACCGAGATCAGCTGCGCGACGTACATCGTCGTCAGCAGCTGCGAGATGATCAGCGTCGCGCCCATCATCACCGTCACGACGAAGATCGGGAAGGCGGTGTTGAAGATGTCCTGCGAGATGTACCCGCCAAGGTAGATCGACAGATGCTGGCGGAACGCCCGGATGCGCAGCGTCGAGAACAGGTCGCGGAACATCTTGACCGGGATCATCAGCGCGGTGCCCGCCTCGAATGGCTTGGGCTGCACCAGCTTCTCGGCTTCGGTGTACGGGCGCTCCCAAGTGAAGATCACGACCAGCAGCACGACCAGGCTGAACAGCGCGCCGAAGATCGCCGCCATGATGAAGAAGGTATCGGGCGAATCCTTGCCGCCCAGTTGGGCAATGATCAGCGTCGGCAGATAGGAGGCGAGGATCGCCGAGCTTTGCGCGACCAGCATCCGGGCGCCCGCGAACTTCGCCTTTTCGCGGTAATCGTTCGTCATCTCCGCGGCCAAAGTCTCCCACGGGATCAGGAACATCGTGTAGACGAATTCGAAGAAAATGAAGGTCAGCAGATAATAAGTGAAGCTGTGCCCGGCGATGAAGATCAGCGCGAAGCTGGGCAGCAGGGGGATGGTGATCAGCAGGAATATCTTGCGCCGCCCGACCTTGCGCCCGATCCAGGTGTGGCGGAGGTTGTCGGAGACGTATCCGATCAGCGGGCAGGTGATCGCTTCCAGCAGGCGTGGCAGACCCAGGATCAGCCCGGCTTCGGCGGCCGACAGGTTGCAGAAGGTCGTGAAGAAATAGAGCAGCCAGCCGGTGATGACCGCCTGCGCGCCCGCGCCGAGCATGTCGCCCGAGCCCCAGCCCCAATAATTATACCAGCGCGGCTGGCGGCGCACGCCCACGCTCAAGCTGTCGCCGGCCATTCGTCATCCCTCCCGGATCAGGCGTTGCTGCCTTTACTCCACATTATGGACAGCTATCATGCTATGTGGAAAAAGTACAAGCGTTAGGAGAGTGGATATGCGGTATCTGGCAGCGGTCGCGGCGGTGACGATGGCGGCCCCGGCAATGGCGCAGCCGGCGAAACAGTGGGTCGATCCGTTGACCGGCCACCGCGTAATCCAGGTCAGCCGCGAGGCGGGATCGGTCAACCTCTACTTCCACCAGAACAGCTATCTGCCGCAGGGGGACAAGATGGTCTTCCTGGGGCCGAAGGGCATCATGATCGCCGACCTGAAGACATGGGGCGTGAAGCCGCTCGTCACGCAGAAGGGGGCGGTGCTGCTGTTCACCGGCCGCAAGACCCGCAACGTCTATTTCGCCAGCCGCGATCGCGACGACAGCGGCCGTCCGTTCGACGTGATGGCGGCCGACGCCGATACCGGTAAAATCCGCAAGATCGCGACCGTACCCGGCGGTTGGATCGGGTCGATCAACGCGGACGAAACCCTGCTGCTCGGCCAGGTCGCGACCGCGGTGGTGCCGCTGAAGCCCGACGGCACGCTGGCGCGTGGGAACGGCGAGGAAAATACGCCCGGCGTCAACGACTATCGCGAAAACTGGCCCGACGGCCGCCCGATGACCTATGCCGATGCGAAGGAGGTTCACATGAACCGCCGGCTGGACGCAGGCGTGCCGATGGAGATCTTCACCATCGACACGCGCACCGGCGCGCGGAAGGTGGTGACGGCGTCGACCGACTGGCTTAACCACCTCCAGTTCTCGCCGACCGATCCGATGCAGATCATGTACTGCCACGAAGGCCCCTGGCACCGCGTCGACCGCATCTGGACGATCCGCGCCGACGGCACGGGCAAGACGTTGGTTCACACGCGCACCATGAACATGGAGATTGCCGGCCACGAATTCTGGTCGAGCGACGGCAGGACGATCTGGTACGACCTCCAGACCCCGCGCGGACAGGTGTTCTGGGTGGCGGGGTACGACCTCGCGACGGGCAAGCGGACTTGGTACAATCTGGTGCGCAACCAATGGTCGGTGCACTTCAACCAGACGCCAGACGGCAAGCGCTTTTCGGGCGACGGCGGCGACAGCGAGATGGTCGCGAAGGCGCCGGACGGGAAGTACCTCTACCTGTTCACGCCCAAGGCGATTCCCGACGTTGCGGGCATCCATGCCGACAATGCCGACAAGCTGATCGTGCCGGGCACGTTCGACAGCGAGAAGCTCGTCGACATGCGCAAGCAGGACTATCGCATGGAGCCGAACATGACCTTCACGCCGGACGGGAAGTGGGCGGTGTTCCGGGGGAATTTCGACGGCGCCGCGCAGGTCTATGCGGTGGAGGTGGCGAAGGCGCGGTGAGCGATCACCCTCACCCTTCCCACGATGCTACGCATCGCGGGCCCCTTCCCTCTCCCGGTGGGAGAGGGAGGGAGCGCCGAAGGCGTGGAAGGGTGAGGGTGACTTAGGTCAGATATACGTCCGCAAAAACTCGCCCAGCGCACAGATCGCCAGGCTCTGTCCGTAGGGCATCGAGGTCAGGCGGATGTCCTTGTAGAACTGCGGCGTGTCGCCCATCGCGGTGCCGAAGCTGACCTGCTGCAGCTCGCCGGTCGCGTCGATGTTGTCGAGCACGCCCTTGACCGCCTTGATCCCGACCGCCTCATATTTGCGCGGCAGGTATCCCTTCCGCACGCCCTTCAGGATGCCATAGGCGAAGCCCGCGGTGGCCGAGGCCTCCAGGTAGCTCGTCGGGTCCATCACCAGCGTGTGCCACAGGCCGCTTTCGTCCTGCGTCTCGGCCAGCGTCTTCACCTGGGCTTCCAGCGTGTCGATCAGGAAAGTGCGGAATGCGTCGCCCTGCGGCAGGTCGAGGATCTCGATGATCTCCGGAATCGCGATCGTGACCCAGCAATTGCCGCGCGCCCACAGGGCTTCGGCGAAATTGTGCCGGCCGTTGAAGTCCCAGCCGTGGAACCACAGGCCCGTCTTGCGATCGAACAGATATTTGATGTGGACGAGGAACTGGCGCTTCGCCTCCTCGACGTAATGCGGGCGGTTCAGCAGCAGGCCGATCTTGGCCAGCGGCAGCACGCTCATCATCAGCGTGTCGTCCCACATTTCGCCCGGATTCTCGTCGTTGTAGACGATGTGCTGGAACCCGCCCTCTTCGGTCTTGGGCAGGCCGTCGGGCGCCATCAGCCATTCGCACCACGTGTCGAGGTATGGGATGTAGCTCGGGTCCGGCTCGTACTCATACAGGTAGGCGAGCGTGATGAACGGCGCGACCGTGTTGATGTTCTTGGTCGGCGTGCCCTCGGCGAAGCGATCGGCGAACCAGCCCTTGATGATGTCGAGCGCCTTCCTGTCGCCGGTCTGCTCGAAATAGCGCCACATGCCGAACAGGCCGACGCCGTGGGTCCATTCCCAGCCGGCCCAGCCCTTGGTGTCGATGATGCGGCCGTCCTCCAGATGAAGCAGGAATTCGCCGGTCTCGTCCTTGATGTTGACGAGGTTGTCCATGAGGAGGTCGATCTTGTCCGCCACCGTCTGGCGCGGGACGTCGTGGGTAAGGGCTGCCATCAGTCTGCCTTGAGTTCACTGGGTTTGGTGGGAGCGGCGACGGGCGCGACGGGAATGCCGCCGCGCACGGTCCGCAGGGTAACGAGCTTCACCGCTTCGAGCGCGTTTTCGGGCGCACCGTCGGAGGTGACGGCGAGCGCGACGGTGTTGCGCCCGCGGTGGTTCAGGATGCCCTCCGGCACCGGGAATACACGCTGGGGGCCGATGTTCGCGATGAACTGGCCCATGTTCCAGCCGTTGACGAACATGAGCACGCGGTAGCGGCCGGTGGAGCGGGGCTTCGTCGTGTCGCCGAACGCCAGGCCGATCGTCGCGTCCTGGCCTTTGGGCACGGCGAGGTCGAAGCTGGAGCGATACCAGGTCGTGCCCGCTGCGGCCGGAACGGTGGCTTTCCACGCGCGATCGTCGAAGCCCGGCAGATGCCAGCCGCGCCGCTCGCCATCCAGCCCGCCCGAATTGGCGACGCCGCGGACCGGGTCGGCGATGTCCTCGCCACCGGCACGACCCTGGATCTTCCACGCGATCGGCACAGAGAAGCTGGGGCCGACGCGCGGTTCGATCGAGGCCGAAACGATGCCGCGCGCTTCCTTGTGGAAGTCGTCGGCGTCGAGATCCCAGTTGTGGCCGTTGTTGCGCAGCATGACGCTCAGCACATGCTCGCCGGGCGTGCGGGCTGCTTCGGGCAACGTAAAGGTCGCGGTGCCGGTGGTGATCGGGCGGGGCAGGCCGGAGGGCAGCTCATGATCACCGATCAGTTGGCCGTCGAGGAAGACCTGAATCATCCCCGACCCGCCGGCGCCGTAATAGATCTGGATACGCTCGGCCGCGGGCGTGCCCTGGAAGCGGCCGCGATACCAGACGTCGCCTTCGTGGAAGCCATAGGCGTCCATCAGCATGTTCGGCTGGCCATCGGGCCGCGCGGTGATGCTGGCATAGGCGCGGGTGTCGATCGCCTGCCACTTGCTGTCGTCATAGCCCGGCGCCGTCTCGGGCGAGCCGGGCGCGGCACGCCACTTCAGTGTCGGCAGCGTGAAGCTGGCGGGCGCGGGGAGGGGCTGGGTCGCGACCACCGTCCCGCCCGCGGCGCGGGTGGGCAGGACGACGCCGTTCCACGTCACCCGGCGGATCGCGCCCGGTGCCCAGATTTCCAGCGGCTCCTCCGCCCGCGTGTCACCGGTCAGCGCCAGCGTGCCGCCCTTCAGCGCGCCCGAGCGGACCAATGCCGGCCCGCGGACGAGCATGTCGCCTTCCTGCCAGAACTTCACGCCCTCGGCCTCGTCGCCGATCAGCAGCGTCAGGTCGGGCCGCCCGCCGCCTGAAATGCGGACGCGGGCGAGGGTGCCGTGGGTGTAGCCGAGCTTCAGGTCGCCGTTGGACGCGAAGGTCGATGTGACCTGCCCGTCGAGCACCGTCACGCGCGGCTCGCTGGCGTAGCGCAGCACCGTCTCGCCCGGCTCCTGCGTGCGACCGTAAAGCAGCATCAGGTCGCCGCCGGCGTGCTTGGTCAGCGCCTGCAATTCCGACGTCGAATAAACGAGCCGCTGCCCGCCCAGGTTGACGCCCGCGATCAGCCACTTCGCGTCGAAGCCCCTCAGCTGCATCGGCAGCGTATAGCGGCCGTCCGGCAGGTCGGCGGCTACGGTGAAGCGATCGTCGCTCTGCCCGTTCGACGGCTTGTGTGTCACCATCAGGAAGCGCGCGTCGGTTTCGGGCGACTTGTTATGGTAGACCTGGATGTTCGGCGACGAGATGGTCGGCGCACCCGCAGGGATCATGCCCGCAAGGTCGGGGACCGCGCGGATCAGGCCGCCGAGCTGCTTTAGCTCCTCGGCCTTCTCGCGAACCTCGCGCGTTTCCGAAATCGCCGAGCCATAGTCGTAGCTGGTGAAGACGACGGGCGCGGGCAGCCAGCCCCAGCTGGTCCCGCCGAACCCCATGTAGAAGCTCTGGATGCCGATGCCGTTGGCGAGATTCGTGCCGTAGAACACCCGCTGGAACCGCTTGCCGCGCTGGCGGGCGTTGCATTCGTAGCCGCCGTTCGATCCCCAGTAATCGAACCAGCCGCCGCCGAATTCCGCCAGGAAGCCCGGCGTGTTGGGGCTGGCCGACGCGCCGCCCTTCGCCCCGCCGGGGCCGTAATAGCCCCAGTCGGGCGCGGCCGACCCGCGCGTGACCTTGCCCCCGACGGTGCAGGTGCCGCCGGGATAGCCGTCGAACGCATACATGTCGTTGGGGCCGTGGACGACCTTCTCGACCTTGCTGTCCTCGGGCACCCAGTAACCGTTGCGGCCCTGGTCGTTGTGGAAGATGGGCACGGTGATGCCGTCGGCGCGCGCCTTGGCATACAGATGATCCATGTAGCGGCGCTGCGACGCGGTGGTCAGCGCCAGCTCGTTCTCGATCTGGTGCAGGATGACGGTGCCGCGGTTGCCCTTGCCGTCGCCGTTGATCTGATGCTTGCGGATGATCGCGTGGACTTGGGTCAGCCATTCGTCGGCGGCGGCCATGTAATCGGGGTCGTCGGTGCGGGCGCGGCTGCGCTGGTTGACCAGCCAGCCGGGGAAGCCGCCACGCGTCAGCTCGGCGTTCACATACGGCCCGGCGCGGGTCATGACGTAGAGACCCTCTTCCTCCGCCATCGTCAGCAGCCGGTCGATATCGCGGATGCCGCTGAAGTCGTAGACCCCGCGCTTCGGGCTGTGGAAGCCCCAGTCGAAATAGAAGGCGACGGTGTTGAAGCCGCTGGCCTTCATCTTCTGCAACACGTCGCGCCACAAGTCGGGCGAGGGCAGGCGGAACGCGTGCATCTCGCTCGACCAGATGACCTTGCGCTGCCCGTCGATCATTAGCGACCGCGCGTCATAGGAGACGCGGCCGAAGGTTTTGACGGGGGCGGACAGGTTTGCAGTGGGTTTGGCGTCTTGGGCGGCGGCGGGGAGGGCGAGGGCCGTCGAAGCGAGGAGCAGCCAGAGCGCTCGCCCCAACCCGTTCGTGCTGAGCTTGTCGAAGCACCGTACTTCGTGCCGCGAGCGGGTGGCGGGCTTATCAAAGTACGGCCCTTCGGCCAGGGGCCCATCAAAGTCATACTTTGATGGGTGCCCGACAGGCTCAGGGCGAACGGAATCTTGGCTGATGCGCGCGCTCATGCCAGGTAAAACAGCGGCGTAAGCGGCCATTCCTTGGGCTTGTTGCCCGGCTCCACTTCCATCAGCGGCGCCATATAATCCCACCATTTCCGCATCACCGGATGGTCGGGCAGCGCATCGCGATCGTTGTCCTCGGTCAGCTTCAACACCGCGAACAGCGCGAGCGTCTCTTCGTCGAGAAAGATCGAATAGTCGCGGATGCCGCTCTTGTGCAGCAAGTCGGCGAGTTCCGGCCAGATCGCATCATGGCGCGCCTTATACTCGGCGACGACGCCGGGTTTCAGCTGCATGCGGAATGCGTGGGTGGTCGTCACTGCCCCTCCTGCCCACCATGTGGGATGTTTATGCAGGATATGGTAGCGTTTGTTGGGGTGTGGGTCAAACCCAATCCGTTCGTGCTGAGCGTGTCGAAGCACCGTACTTCGTGCCGCGAGGACAGCGCGTGTGGGTTAAAGAGCGGTGCTTCGACAAGCTCAGCACGAACGGGGGAGAGAGGGGCCGTCCGCATCGTCCAGCTTCACCCGCGGCCGCCCATCCTCCCTATCCCGCGACAGCGTCAGCTCCCGCACGTCCAGCCCCCGAACATGCCGCGCCCATAGCCCCCAGGCCGGGGTCGGGCCGAACATGCTCGGCTCGGGATAGGCATCCGCGAGTTCGGGCGGATCGGCGGGGACGGCGTCGATCGCCCCGACATAGTGCAGCGCCACGTCCGACAGTCGCACGTCCTCGATCCGGTGCCCCGCGATGCCGGCGATCGTCGCTGCAAAGCGCGGGTCAATTCCCGTCGCGGTTAGTCCTTCGATCGACACGCTCCGGATCGCGCCGGGCGTCGTGCCTTCGGGACCGCGCAACCGGGCGCCGAGGCGCAGGAACAGCGGCGCGGTGGTGACCTCGTCCATCGTTACACCCGACACGCGCACGTCCTCGATGGTCCCGCCATCCACCGTCTCGATCGCCAGCCCGCGGCTGCGGTCGAAGCGGCAGTCGGCGATGCGGATGCGGCGGAAGTCGCCGTTGCTTTCGGTGCCGAGCTTGATCCGCCCGGTCACGCGGTCCCGGTCGGGCGCCATCTGCTGCGTCCGGCCGAGCGTTCCGTCGAGCAGGGTGCCGACGTCATAGCCGCTGACCGTGCAGTCCCGGATCTCGACCTCCTCGCATACCGAGCGTCGGCCGAGCCCCAGGCTGGTCTTCAGCACGATCGCATCGTCGTTGGGCGAGTTGACCCGGCACCGCTCGACCTTCGCGCGGGCCACGCAATCGAGATCGATCCCGTCGCGGATCGTGTCGATGGTCAGGTCGGCTAGTGTCAGATCGCTGACCTCGCCCGCCAGCACGGCGATATGCCCGCCGCGGTCGATCGTCAGGTCGCGGATCGCGACGCGGGTGCAATGCGCCAGCGCGATCGCCTTGTTGCCCAGACCCCGCATCGCCTCGGGCGTGCGTTCGAGTTGCGCTACCTCGTCCGCGGTCATGCGCGCCATCGACAGCGGGCGCTCGCCCGACTGTGGCTTCCATGGCGTGCCCGGGCCATCGCGGGTCAGAGCATGACCATCGATCCGCCCGCCGCCCAAAATCGCGATGTCCTCGGCATCTTCGGCCCAGATCAGGCTGTTGTGCCAGTGGCTGTGGCCGAAATCCTGAAAGAGCTGGGGGCCACGATCCTCGGGCAGGTCGTAGGCGCCGAGCGGACCGGGCGTCGCGGCAATCAGCGTCGCGCCGGGCTCGATCGCGAGGGTGACGCGGCTGAGCAGGCGGAGCGAGAAGCTGAGATAGCGACCCGGTGGCAGGACGACGATCCCGCCGCCGGCTGCGTGGGCGGCGCGAATGGCGGACTGGATGGCGGGGCCGTCGAGCGTGGCGCCGGTCCCGGTTGCGCCGTGCTCGCGGACGTCGATTACAATTCCCGTCCGCATCACACACCCCGTTCGCCCTGAGCCTGTCGAAGGGCTGTCTTTCCTCTTCGTGCGGCATAGCGTTTGGCCAGAAAGAAAGGCAGGGCTTCGACAGGCTCAGCCCGAACGGGGAGGGGGCAGTCCGAGATCACTTCGCCCCCAGGGAATACCCCACATGCGGCGGCTGATTATACGCCGTGTTCTGCCACGCGACGCCCAACCGATAGACGGGATCGTGCATCAGCGTCACGATCCGCTCCATCGTCGGCCACGGCGTGATGTAGATGCGCATTTCGCGGCTGTCGCTCGACGGCACGACCAGTTCCTCGCGCCAGTCGCCCAGGATGTCGGCGCTGAGCGACGGGTTCTGCTTCGTCCCGTTGTTCGACACGACGCCGTCGGGGTCGAGTAGAGGCGTTTCGGTCGCGGTCGTCCAGTTCCACTTGGAGATGCGCTTGCCGTCCAGCAGTTCGCGCAGGCGGTCGCCGTCCCACCAGATGCCGAAGTTCGCCGCGCGCGGATGGCCGCCGGGGATGACGTTGCCGCGCGCATCGTACAGGTCGCGCGAGTTCGAGGCCCAGGCTTCGTCGCCGACATGACGCGGGTCGATGTCGATCGCGATGCCGCGGCCGGTATCCTTGTCCGCCGGGGTCGACCATAGCAGCGCGCCAGTCCGAGCATCGAGCATCGCCGCGCCGCGGTTGCCGCTCATCCGCATAGTCTCGTGGACGCCGAACTTCTCCAGGCCCGGTCGCGTCGGGTCGAGGTCGCCGACATGCATCGCATCGCCGTGCCCGAGCCCCGAGGACCACAGACTCTTGCCGTCGTCGTCGACCGCCATCGATCCATAGACGATCTCGTCGCGGCCATCGCCGTCGACATCGGCGACCGACAATTGATGGTTGCCGTTGCCGCCGTATTTTTCGTTGCCCGGTGTCGCACTGTCAAACACCCAGCGCGGCGTCAGCTTCCCGCCGCGAAAGTCCCATGCCGCCAGCACCGAACGGCCATAATAGCCGCGCGCGAAGATCATGCTCGGACGCCGCCCGTCGAGATAGGCGACGCCGGCCAGATAGCGTTCCGACCGGTTGCCATAGCCGTCGCCCCAGACCGCGGTCATTTCCTCGGGCGTGGGATTGTCGCCGCTCGGTGCGCGGTGGGGGGCGTAGGGCGCGCTGGCGAGCGCCTTGCCGGTGCGGCCGTCGAACACGGTCAGATATTCCGGCCCCGACAGGATGCGGCCCTTGGTGCGCGCGACCCGCTGGCCGGTGGCATTGGTGTCGGAGCCGGTGCGGTCGCTCGACGGCTGCTCGCCGCCGGTCGCGCGCCAGTCCGCCTTGCTATCGCCCAGCGCCGCGCCCGTGCCGTCGATCGTGCCGTCGGCGGTCTTCATCGCGACTTCGGCACGGCCGTCGCCGTCGAAGTCGAACACCATGAACTGCGTATAATGCGCACCCGACCGGATGTTGCGGCCCAGGTCGATCCGCCACAGCCGCTTGCCGTCCAGCGTATAGGCGTCGAGCAACGTCTCGCCGGTATAGCCCGCAAAGGCATTGTCCTTGGCGATCGAGGGATACCATTTGACGATCAGCTCGTACCGTCCGTCGCCGTCGAGATCGCCGACCGAGGCGTCGTTGGCGCTGTACGAATAGGTTTCGCCTTCGGGCGTCGTCCGATCGGCGGGTTTGTCGAGCGGGATCGACAGGTAGCCGCCGCTCCATACGCCCGCGCTCGCCACCGCGCCGCCGGGGGTGTCGAGCGTGTAGCGCGACGTTGCGGTGCCGCTTTTGTCATGGACGCTCGTCGCATCCTTCGTCGACACGCGCGCGATCACCCGACCGTCTCGGCGCAGGGTAAAGGTCTGAGCCTTCGGATCGGTCGCCAGCAGGCGCCAGGACACATGATTGCCGCCGCCCTGCGCCGCCGGCACCGCGACGAGCGCGCGGTCGAGCTTTTCGATCATCCGCGGTGAGGGGGCGGCAGCCTGCGGGATGGCCATGGTGGCCAGGCCCAGAATGATGGGTGTCAGCATAGGCGACCTGTCCTCGGATGCAAACGGGATGGGGGTTAGGAAACTCAGTGCTCCCGCGCAGGCGGGAGCCCAGGGCTACAAGCGATTTCGACCGCGGCTCCAGGCTCCCGCGTTCGCGGGAGCATGTGCGGGCTTTATCGCAACGTCAGCACTACGACCGATGCCGGTGGCAGTGTCACATTCAGCGTGGCCCCCGAAATGCTCGCGCCCGAGAACGCCGCGGGCTTCACCGCGTCGGGTCGGTCGAAGCTGTTGTGCGCCCCAATCGTGCCGGTCAGGATTTCGCCCTCGACCGCGCTCGCGGTCACGCCGGTCAGCGTCGTCGCGACGGTGGCGGCACGGTTCGGGTCGACGTTGGTCAGCGCGAGGCGGACCAGCCCGTCGGTCCCGCGCGCGGCGCTGGCGCTGACGCTCGGCATCACCCACTGGTCCTTGCTGTACCACGGCGATTTCAGCTCGACGGGGATGGCGGTCGCGTCCTGGAACGGCAGGTACATGAGGAAGACGTGATATGTCGGCGTCAGCACCATCTTGGAGCCGTCCGTCAGGATCATTGCCTGCAGCACGTTCACCATCTGCGCGATGTTCGTCATGCGCACCCGGTCGGCATAGCGGGTAAAGATGTTGATGTTCATCGCCGCGATGATCGCATCGCGCATCGTGTTCTGCTGGCGCAGGAAACCGGGGTTGGTGCCCGGATCGGGGTCATACCACGTCCCCCATTCGTCGACCGCCAGATTTACGCGCTTCTTCGGATCGTACTTGTCCATCACCGCGCCGTGCTTGCGGATCAGTTCGTCCATCAGCAGCGTCTTGCTGAGCGTGCGGGCGTATTCCTCCTCGTCGAAGCCGATCGCCGGGCCTTTCTTCGACCAGGGACCGGGCACGGTGTAATAATGCACGCCGATACCGTCGAACATCTTCGACGCGTCGCGCATCATCACTTCGGTCCAGTTATAGTCGACCGAGTTCGCGCCACTGGCGATCTTCAGCGTCTTCGTCCCCTCGGGCACCTTCACAAAGGTGGAGTAACGGCGCGTCAGGTCCGCGGCATATTCGGGCCGCATCGTGCCGCCACAGCCCCAAAGCTCGTTGCCCAGCCCGAAATAGGGCAGCTTCCACGGCTGCTTGCGGCCGTTCTTCGCGCGCAGGTCGGCAAGCGTACCGGCAGGCGCGGTCATATATTCGACCCACTCCGCCATCTCCTGCGGCGTGCCGTTGCCGACGTTGCCAGAGACATAGGCCTCCGCCCCGATCAGCTCGGCGAAGTCCATGAATTCATGCGTGCCGAACGCATTATTCTCGGTCACGCCGCCCCAATGGGTGTTGATCTTGACCGGGCGGATGTTCCGCGGGCCAACGCCTTCGCGCCAGTGATATTCGTCGGCGAAGCAGCCGCCGGGCCAGCGGACCACCGGCACCTTCAGCGCCTTCAGCGCCGCGATCACGTCGTTGCGATAGCCGCGGGTATTGGGGATCTTGGAATTCGGGCCGACCCAGATGCCTTCGTAGATGCCGGTGCCCAGATGCTCGGCGAACTGGCTGAAGATGCGGCGGTCGATCTTCGCGCCCGGCGTGTCGGCGCGAACGGTAAGGGTCGCGGCGGGCGTCGCCGATTGCGTCTGCGCGACAACGGGGAGGGCGGTGATCGCGGTGGTGGCTGCGAGGGCGGCGCCCAGACTGCGCGCGGCAAGCGTCGATAGGCCGATCATGTCACTCTCCCGGATCGTCGCGCGAATCTCACAGTTCGCGCACTCGTCTCATTATATATGACGCGGACGAACGTAGGCGCCAAGTTCTTTTGTCTGATTACATCGCGATCCAGATTAGCCGTCTGATCTGCTGATCCGAAACATCGCAGTGCTCCGGGGGCAGCCTGACTGCACTTTAACGACACCGCCCCGCGCCGAGCGGCGTCTTTCGCGCCAGGTCCGGGCGATCGGCCAGCACCCGGTCGGAGATCGGCAGCTTCGCGCCCTTCAGTTCGGCGGCGACGATATCCGCCAGCGCACGCGCGCCCAACTCGCTGAAATGCGTGTCGTCGTCGATGCCGTTGGGAAAGCCCGGCGCCTTGTCGGCGGCTGTCAGGTGCAGATAATATTTGCGTGCCGCCGTCTCGCCCGTCGCGTCGAGCAGCGCGAGCGACCGGCCCTCCAGGTCGAGCACCGGCACGCCGGTCGTCGCGACCAGGTCGCGCATGACCCCACTATAGGCGGCGAAGTCGGCCTTGGCCTTGCCGTTCTGGAACGACCGGCGGGCAGGGGGCGTGACCAGTACCGGCGTTAGCCCGCGACCCTTCGCCTCCCAGATCATGCGGAGCAGGTTGTCGCGGTAGAGCGTAGCGGCCGGCGCATAGCGTTCCGGCCGGTTGCTGCTCGCGTCATTATGTCCGAACTGGATGAGCACCGTATCGCCGGGTCGGCTCTCCGCCAGCAATTTGTCCCAGCGCCCTTCGGCGATGAAGCTCCTCGTACTCCGCCCGCCGATCGCGCGGTTGATGACCTCGGTTCCGGGTTGCAGGGCGCAACTGAGCATCTGACCCCAGCCGAGCTGCGGATAGCGATCCGCGCCATAGGTCATGGCGGTCGAATCGCTCGCGATCAGGATGCGCGTCGCCGAATAGGCAGGCGCGGTCGCGGCCGGAGTGACCGTCGGCGTAGGGGCAGGGTCGGGCGCAAGCTGCGTCTGCGCCGGGGCCGCGGTCGCCGCGACCAGCGCGGCGGCGGAGAACAGCACCCTCATTGCAGGTTCACGAACGCGCCGCCGTCGACCAGCAGCGCCGCGCCGGTGACATAGGAGGCCATGTCGGAGGCGAGGAACACGATCGGCCCGGCCAGATCCTCGGCCGCGCCCAGCCGCCCGAGCGGGATACGCGCTTCCATCCGCGCGCGCTTTTCCATGTCGGCCAGGTCGTCCTTGTTGATCTCGGTCAGGATCGTGCCGGGCAGGACCGAATTGCAGCGGATATTGTGCTTGCCCAGCGCAATCGCGGCCGACTGCATCAGCGAATGGAGTCCGGCCTTGGTCGGCGTGTAATGCGTCTGATACTCGCCGCCAACGAGCGCGGAGATCGACGACACCGCGACGATGGCGCCGCCGTGGCCCTGCTCGACCATCTGACGCGCCGCCGCCTGGCACATGAAATAGCCGCCCAGCAAATTGACGTTCATGGTCCGCTGAACCGTTTCGACCGGCATGTCGAGGAAGCTGTGGAACGGGCAGATGCCGGCGTTCGAAACCATCACGTCGACTTTGCCGAACCCCTCGACCGCCTTTGCGATGAACTCGCCGGCGACCGCGGGATCGGCGACGTCGCCCTGTACGGCCAGCCCACGCTGGCCCGCCGCCTCGATCTCGGCGATGCAGGATTCGGCCTCAGCGCTGCTGCTGCGATAGTTGATCGCGACATCCGCGCCCGCCTTCGCCGCCCCGATCGCGGCGGCGCGGCCGATGCCGGTCGATCCGCCGGTCACCAATACGGTCTTGCCCTGCAACAGCTTCACGTCACTCTCCTAAAATACAAAACTTTCCGTTCGTGCTGAGCTAAGTGGAAGCACCGTTCTTCGTACCTCAAGGCCGTTCGCTCGCGGATCGAAGTACGGTGCGTCGACTTCGCTCAGCACGAACGGGGAGGGGGATAGCCCTCCCCAAAATCCAATCCTACCGCCGCCCGCGCGCCGGCTTGGCGTCCGGGGTCCAGCCGAGATCCCGGCTGATCGCGTTCGCCGTCTCGCGCACGTCCGCGCTCAACGTCGTCATGCGGTCGTCGTCCATATATTGCGCCGCGCTCGACACGCTGATCGCCGCGACGATCCGGCCCGACACGTCGCGCACGGGCGCGGCGACGCAGCGAATCTGGTCCTCATTCTCCTCCAGGTCGAAGGCGTGACCCGCCCCGGCATAGCCGCGCATCCGCTCGAACCAGGTGGCGCGATCGGCTCTCGGCGCACCGCCGGCCTGGTCGTCGTCGAACAGCCGCTCCCACTCAGCCTCTTGCGCGTCGATCAGCAGCGCCTTCCCCAGGCCGGTCGAGGTCAGCGGCTGGCGGTCGCCGATCCGGCTGGAGATGTCGACGCGGCGGCGGCCGGGAATCTTGTCGAGATAGAGAGCCTGATCGTTTTCCATCCGGCCGAGATGCACCGTATCCTCGGTCTGCGCGGCCAGTTCCTCGATGCGCGGGCGGGCGATCTGGACGATATCGGCCTGGCTCTGCGCGAGAAAGCCGAGCTGGATCAGCTTTGGCCCCAGCTGATAGCCGTCCCGCGGCAGGTGCGTCAGGAAACCGCGGTTGATGAGCGCGTTGGCGAGGCGATGCGTCGTCGAGCGCGTCAGTTCCATCCGCTGCGACAGTTCGGCCAGCTTCACCGGCCCGTCGACCACCTTGTCGAGCATATCGAGACCGCGCAGCAACGTCTGGCTGCCCGCAACGGCGGGGGAGCCGGCGGGCTTGTCCTCTTTGTCGTTTGACGTGTCGCGTCTCATCTACTAACATCCTATCCCATAAATTGAGAATGTAAAGCTTCGGGAGAGGTGTTGCCCATAACCCGTAAGACAGGTTATGGCGCTCCCGTATCGATGTGCAGGCGTTCGTATCACATATTGGAACGGCGCCAGTCGTGATTTTGCGAGAAGACGGGAGCAGTCCGGTGGGTTCAGTGGGTCTGTCGAAGATCAAGCATGTCCGCGCCTATACGGTGCGTGGCGGCGGCGCCGATTATCATGATCAGGGCGAGGGGCACTGGATCGACAACCACATCGCGACGCCGATGAGCCGCTACCCCGAGTATCGCCAGTCCCGGCAGAGCTTCGGCATCAACGTGCTGGGCACCCTAGTGGTGGAGATTGAGGCGGAGGACGGCACGATCGGCTTTGCGGTGACGACCGGCGGCGAGCCGGCCTGCTATATCGTCGAGAAGCATCTCGCGCGCTTCCTCGAAGGCCGCTCGCCGACCGAGTACGAGAAGATCTGGGACCAGATGTACTTCTCGACGCAATATTATGGTCGCAAGGGTCTGGTCGTGAACGCGCTGTCGGGCGTCGATCTCGCGCTGTGGGATCTGCTCGGCAAGCTGCGCGGCGAGCCGGTCTATCACATGCTGGGCGGCGCGGTGCGTGACGAGCTGCAATTCTATGCGACCGGCGCACGGCCGGACATCGCCAAGGAACTGGGCTTCATCGGTGGCAAGATGCCGCTCCACCACGGACCTGCCGAAGGCGTGGAGGGCCTAAAGAAGAATATCGCCGAACTGGCCGACATGCGTGCGAAGTGCGGCCCGGACTTCTGGCTGATGTGGGACTGCTGGATGGCGCTCGACGTCGACTATGCGACCCGCCTGGCGATCGCTGCCCACGAACATGGCCTGAAGTGGATCGAGGAAGCGATCAGCCCCGACGATTATTGGGGCTATGCCGAACTCAAGCGCAACGTGCCCAACGGCATGCTGGTCACCACCGGCGAGCATGAAGCGACCCGCTGGGGCTTCCGCATGTTGCTGGAGATGGACTGCTGCGACATCATCCAGCCCGACGTGGGCTGGTGCGGCGGCGTGACCGAGCTGCTGAAGATCTCGGCCCTGGCCGACGCGCGCGGCAAGATGGTCGTGCCGCATGGCTCGTCGGTCTACAGCTATCATTTCGTCATCACGCGGCACAATTCGCCGTTTGCCGAATATCTGATGATGCACCCCGGCCCGACCGAAGTCGTGCCGATGTTCCATCCGCAGCTGATCGGCGAGCCCGTGCCCCAGAACGGACGCCTGCGCGCCTCCGCCCTCGACAACCCCGGCTTCGGCGTCGAGCTCAATCGCGAGCTCGACATGCACCGCCCCTACACCCACTGAGGAAACCCAACCGATGAAGCTCTGCCGCTACGGTAACCCGGGCGAGGAACGCCCCGGCGTCATCGACGCCGACGGCCGCATCCGCGACCTGCACGCCTATATCGCCGACGTCGACGCGCGCGCGCTCAGCCCGCAGACGCTCAGCGACCTGTCGACGATCGACCCGTCGACGCTGCCGCTCGTCCACGGCACGCCGCGCTACGGCCCCTGCGTCGCCGGCACGCGCCAGTTCGTCGCGATCGGCCTGAACTATGTCGACCACGCGCATGAATCGAACCTGCCGATCCCGGAAGAGCCGGTCGTGTTCAACAAATGGGTCAGCTGTATCCAGGGTCCGAACGATCCGGTTCGCATCCCGAAGGATTCGAAGAAGACCGACTGGGAAGTCGAACTCGGCATCGTCATCGGCACGCAGGCGCACAACATCGAGGAGAGCGAAGCCCTCGACCACGTCGCCGGCTATTGCGTGGTCAACGACGTGTCGGAACGCCACTGGCAGACCGAACGCGGCATGACCTGGGACAAGGGCAAGGGCTTCCCGACCTTCGGACCCGTCGGCCCGTGGATGGTCACCAAGGATGAGGTCGGCGACGTTCAGAATCTCGGCATGTGGCTGTCCGTGAACGGAAAGAAGGTTCAGGACGGCAACACCAAGACGATGATCTTCACCGTTGCGCAGATCGTTGCCTATCTCTCGAAGATCATGACGTTGCTGCCCGGCGACATCATCACCACCGGCACGCCCCCGGGCGTCGGTCTCGGCCAGAAGCCGGAGCCCTGGTATCTGAAGGCGGGCGACGTCGTAGAGCTCGGCATCGAGAAGCTGGGCGAACAGCGTCAGGACTTCGTCGCCTGGGACGCCGCCAAGTGAGCATCTACGCCGGACGCTTCGCGGGGCGCACCGCGGTCATCACCGGTGGCGCGTCTGGTCTCGGCCACGCGGTGGCCGAGCGCATCATTGCCGAGGGCGGGCAGGTATCGATCTGGGACATGACGGCCGGTCTGGAAGAGGCGGCCGAGCGGCTGGGCTGTCACGGCGTGGGTGTCGACGTGTCGGACGCCGATGCCGTCGCCGCGGCGGCGTCGGAAAGCCTGGCCGCGCTGGGCAAGATAGACGTCCTCGTCTGCTCGGCCGGGATCACCGGCGCGACGGTGCCGGTGCACGAATTCCCGATCGACAGCTGGCTGAAGGTCGTGAACGTCAACCTGAACGGCCTGTTCTACTGCAACCGCGCGATCGTCCCGCACATGCTGGCGGCAGGCTATGGCCGCATCGTCAACGTCGCTTCGGTCGCGGGCAAGGAAGGCAACCCCAACGCATCGGCTTATTCGGCGACGAAGGCGGGCGTGCTCGGCTTCACCAAGAGTGTGGGCAAGGAACTGGCCGGCAAGGGCGTCATCGCCAACGCGCTGACCCCGGCGACGTTCGAAAGCCCGATCCTCGCGCAGCTGCCGCAGAGCCAGGTCGACTACATGCGCTCGAAAATCCCGATGGGGCGCCTCGGCGAAGTCCACGAAAGCGCCGCGATGGTGTGCTTCATGGCGAGCGAGGAATGCAGCTTCACGACCGCCAGCACCTTCGACACATCGGGTGGGCGGACGACGTACTGATCGGCTGACGGACGACCACACCAACCCCCGTCATCCCCGCCTTCGCGGGGATGACGATGGTGAGGGGGCGAGGGGCGTGCCCCAATCCCCGTTCGTGCTGAGCTTGTCGAAGCACCGTACTTCGTGCCGCGAACGACGCGCGTGCGGATCAAAGAACGGCCCTTCGACAAGCTCAGGGCGAACGGAGATGGGGTCGACGGGAGAGTAGAGAATGGCACGCGATATCCCCTTCATCGACGCCCACGTCCACCTGTGGGACCTCAACCACATCCGCTACCCCTGGCTGACCCCGCCCTTCGCCGACGACGGCCCCAACGGCAGCGTCGAGCCGATCGCGCGCGACTATGGCCTCGACGACTATCTCGCTGATGCAAGCGGCTGGGATGTCCGCGGCATCGTCCATGTCGATGCCGGCGCAGACCCGCGCGATGCGCTCAAGGAAACCGATTGGCTCCAGGCGATGGCCGACGCGCGCCGGATGCCAACCGCGATCGTCGCCTTCGCCGACCTGGCCGACCCGGATGTGGAGCCGTTGCTTGCCGCCCATGCCGCGCGCGCCAACGTCCGCGGCATCCGCCACATCGTCAACTGGCACGCCGATCCGCGCCGCACCTATTCCCCGCGCGACGTGACGCGTGACGCGGCGTGGGAACAAGGCTTCGCGCTGCTGGGCAAGTACGGCCTCAGCTTCGACCTCCAGGCCTATCCCGGCCAGTTTCCGCACCTCGCCGCGCTGATCGAGCGGCATCCCGATACGCAGGTGATCGTCAACCACACCGGCATGGCCGTGCCCGGCGAGCGGGACGAATGGCGCACAGGCATGCGCGCGCTTGCCCGCCTGCCCAACGTCGCGACCAAGCTGTCGGGCATGGGCTTCACCCACCGGCCGTGGTCGCTCGACCAGGCGCGCGCCTATGTGCTGGAGGCGATCGAGATCTTCGGTCCGGCGCGTGCGATGGTCGCCAGCGATTTTCCGACCGACAAGCTGTTCGGCAGCTTCGCCCGGCATCTCGACGCCTATGCCGAGATCAC
Source organism: Sphingomonas floccifaciens (assembly GCF_042681125.1). NCBI lineage: Bacteria > Pseudomonadati > Pseudomonadota > Alphaproteobacteria > Sphingomonadales > Sphingomonadaceae > Sphingomonas > Sphingomonas floccifaciens. The sequence goes on from NZ_JBHUFC010000001.1 coordinate 449,132, forward strand.
GGCCGGTTTCACGGATGCCGAGCGCCGCGAATTGTTCGCGGGCACGGCTAACCGGCTCTATCGTCTGGGCCTGACCGACATCTGACCTTGGGCGAGGCTATGGTATAGCCTGCATCGTCCGGGGCTGCGGCGGCAACGACCTGTGCCGCAGCACTCGTCTCTAGGATCGGTTTCGATCAGCTTCGTCCAACCGTTCGTGCTGAGTGAAGTCGAAGCACCTTGCGGAGAGCCGCCCTTCGACTTCGCTCAGGGCCAACGGGGGGAGCAAAACTGATCGCTTCAGGCTCTACACAAGAACCTAAGGTTCCGTGCTCCAGCGCAGGCCGGAGCGCCGCGTGTTTCCGCTCACCGACGATACGCTGCCCCAAGACCCGCGCCATTCAGCCACCACCCATTTGCATTTGTCTGAGTTAGATGGTATCTCAAAATCTGTTCGGCGATCCCAAACTATGGGATGCTCGAAACCGGCGATAACGGGCCGGAAACAGGGATGGAAACGGGAGAGGGTGATGACTGATCGGAACACGCAGCGTCGTAAGGTCGCGGCGACGACGTCGTGGATGGCGCTGGGCCTGGTACTGGCATTCGGCCCGACCACGGTCGCTGCGCAGACGACGTCGCAGGCCGCGCCGCAGACGGGCGCTCCCGACCCCGCCGGCTCCGCCGTCGACGACACGACCGCGCAGGAAGTCCTGGTCGTCGGCTCGCGCGCCAGCCAGCAATCCGCCAACCAGCGCAAGAAGGACGCCCGCACCGCGACCGACTCGATCGTCGCGGACGACATCGGCAGCTTCCCCGACCGCAACGTCAACGAAGCGATCAGCCGCGTGCCCGGCGTCGCCCTCAGCCGCAACGAATTCGGCGAAGGCGACGGCGTCGCGATCCGCGGCAACGGCCCGGACCTGACGCGTGTCGAGCTGGATGGGATTGGCGTGCAGGCGACCAACGCGCTCGCCATCCCCGGCCAGGGCAGCCGCGGCGCCGACCTGCGTGAATTGCCGGCGGAACTGGTCAAGACCGTCGACATCGTCAAGGGAGCGACGGCCGACATGACCGAGGGGTCGCTGGGCGGCACCGTTCAGATCAAGACCCGCACCGGACTCGATTTCAAAAGGCCCTATCTGTCGGTGCGGGGCGGCACGCAGGCGAACTCGTTGGGCAAGAACTGGACGCCCGATGCCAATGCGGTCGCTGCGACGAAGCTGTTCGACGATCGGCTCGGCATCATCGTCAGCGGCAGCTATGCAAAGATCCAGAACAACGGCCATTCCTATGAGAATACGACGAGCAACACGCGTGGTTTCTCTCGGCTGTTCGACTTCGACAATTCGCCGGACAAGACGTTTACCTACAATCCCGCGACGGTCGGCACGGACGCCGCCGACGTGGCCTTCGCCAACAGCATCGCACCCGACGGGACGACGCTGACGCCGCGTGAATTGGTGACGCTGGCCGCCGGCGCGAAGTCGAAGGCGGAATGTCTCACCATCTTTCCGTTCAATCCGAACGGTTCGGCCGCGCAACGCGCACAGCGCACGCTGGAGCAGCAAAGCTGTCTGAATCAGTGGAACGATGCGACCCCGTCGCTGATCCGCAACTTCATGTCGACGCAGAACGACCAGCGCTATTCCTTCGATGGCCGCGTCGACTACCGCCTGACCGACAATCTGACGATCTTCGCAAAGGGCACGATCGCCAACCGCGACGTCCGCGACCAGTTCCGCACGCGCAGCCCGGTCACGATGTTCAATCAGAACGTCACCGGCACGTTCGTCGATACGACGACCGGCTATCCGCGAACCCGGTCGGTGTCCGCGTCCGGTGCAGCGAGCGGCTATTATCTGTTCGACCCGCAATATGGGTTGAACAATGTCAGTAACAACGCCGTCCTGGGCAACGTCCTGAACGTTGTTCCGAGCAGTGTGAAGGTGGACGCGAACCACAACGTCACCGAGATGACGCTGACCAATAATTCGGTGACGATCGACCAGATCGAAAATCGCATCCTGACCAAGACGAAATATGCGCAGGGCGGCGCGGAATGGCGCAGCGATCGGGTCGAGGCCGATCTATGGGCCGGCTATACCCGCGCACAGACCAGTCGCGGCGACATGCGTACGTCGCGCGCCTACACCTATGGCAATGCGACGATCCGGCTTCAGCCGAACGGTCTGTACGATATCGACCTGCCGGCCGGCTATGACGAAACCGCCGTCGCCAATTTCGTCCAGTTGCGCCCGGCCACCGCCGCGATCACCGCGGCGGCACCCAGCTTCACAAATCCGACCGGCACCACCGCCTATACGATCGCGCAGCAGCCGCTGACGACCCCCAGCTTTCAGGTGACCTACACGCCTGCGCTGGGTGTCGCGTCGGAAATGACCGGCAAGTTCGATCTCGGCTGGAAGACCCGCGACCTGATCCCGTTCATTTCACGAATCAAGACCGGCGCGATGTATCGGCGTAACGACATCAAGCGCTGGGGCAACGGCGGCTACACCGTGTCGAGCGAGCGGGGGACTTACGGTACCGCGGGCTATGTTCCGGCGGTCGTCGTTCCGACTGCAATCGTCCGCGGCTCGTTCCGCGCCTGCGAACCGACGTCGACTTCGACGCAGCCATGCAACTACGGCTTCGTCCCCAGCACCAACCCGTCTTCCGTTCGCTCGGGTGTCGACACACTGACACCGGCACAATTGCGCGATCTCTTCGCCCGCACGCTGGAAGCACCGGATTCGCAATATTTCGGCGATCTGCCGAACCGCGGCAACCTGCCGCCGTCGTGGCAGGGCATCCGTACCGACGAACTGTTCCAGGCGCTGGGCGCCAACCAGTTCATCAATGCCGACTGCCTGATTACCTGCACCGGCAGCGACGGCAAGACGTATGAACAGCCCGTCACGCGCGCGAACGAGACGATCAAGAACGTCTATGCGATGGCCGATTTCGAGACGCGTCTGCCCTGGGGCATGCGGTTCGACGGCAACGTCGGCCTGCGCGGCGTGTTCGTCGATGTGAAGGCGAGCGGCCTGCAGACCATCCAGGCGATCCGGGTCACGTCGACCTACAATCCGCTCGACCCGAACAACAGCAGCGGTTTCGTCACCCAGACGTTCAGCGCACCGCTGACGGTCAATCGCTCGACCCGCGACTGGCTGCCCAGCTTCAACGCCAATTTGTGGGGCTTCAACGACAGCGTGGTGCTGCGCTTCTATGGTTCGAAGACGGTTGCGCGTCCGCGCCTCGATTTCCAGATCCCGAGCGGCAGCTGTATCGCCTATGACGAGCGTGAAGTGCTCGACCCCGGCGTGGACGATTTCGCCTGCACCCAGCGCGTCGGCAATCCGGGGCTGAAGCCGTTCACGGCGTGGAGCTATAACACCGCGCTCGAATGGTATGCGAATGCGGACACCTTGTTCTCCGTCGCTTACGGCAAGCTCGATGTGAAGATCGGCAACCCGATCCAGGTGACCGCAGTGGGCCGGCCGTTCGCGGGCAGCGATGCGAAGGATCCCGTGACCGGCGCCGCGCTTGCCGACCTGGAATTCACCTACCCCACCTATGACAACGGACCGGGGTACAAGCGCGACATCTGGGAATTCAACGCGAAGACCGCGTTCACTTTCCTGCCGTGGATCTTCAAGCACACCGGGGTCGATGCCAACCTGTCGATCCTGGCGTCGTCGGTGACGACGGGCCAGCAGGATCCGCTGACCGGCGACGTGATGCCGCCGGTCGACGAGTCCCGATACTATATCAACACTTCGCTGTGGTATGATGACGGCAAGTTCAACTTCCGCCTGGCGTATCAGAAGCGTAGCTCGCGGTTCAGCTGCATCACGCCGTGCCCGAGCGGAAATACGACCGATATCAACTATCCGGGCGAGCAGTGGGCGAATGTCCGCCTGGTTGCGCCGGGCTGGAATCCGGGTGTGCCGCGCTTCATCGACGGCAGCACGTTCATTGACGCCAAGATGTCGTACAACCTCAACCGGAACTTCCAGATCTACGTCGAGGGTCGCAACCTGACCCGCGAAGCGCAGACCGTGTCGACCGGTAAATATGTCCAGTTCGCGGACGGGACACCGAAGATCATGCGCCTGCAATATGGTGGGATGCGGGTCCTGATCGGCGCGCGTGCCCAGTTCGGTGGAAAGTAACGAACCTGTCATTTTTAAAAATCTGTTAAAACAAATTTTTTCCATTATGCCTTGCGCACTGTAGAGCAACGAGGATTGACAAAACTGCTTATGTTTAAAATATTCCAATGGGACTTCCAGTCTCATGGGAGAGTAGCATGCTAAAGTTTTTGGCGTCTTTTGCGGCATTATCGATGTTGCTTGTTAAGCCCGTTCGGGCAGCAGATGATTTCTGCGTATCATATTATCAAGCAGAGCAAAATTATCAGAACGCTTACAATCAGTATTTAGAAGATGAAAGTGCTTACGCATCTCAAATGCAGGATGCTTGGAATCAGTGGCAGTTATGTGAGAAAAGTGGGAATGGTCAGAACACTGATCATACAGTATTCTGCTCTTTAGAGTATAACGATACAGTGGCTCAAATCCAGCAGGCGCAAAGTAATTCTTATTTCGCCATGCTTGAGGCTTATGCAGCGATGGAAGCTGCGGCCGCTGACTGCTAAACTTATACTTTTCGATTAATATGATGTTCGGCGCATGCTCACGGGCTGTGGGCATGCGCCATATTTACGGATCTAAACCGCGACAATCTTCGGACTGGATCAGCCGAAGCCGTAGGGCACCACCGGTCGCACGTCGGGATCGATGCTCAGCGTCGTGCCCGCGGGCGGGAAGGCGCGCTGGTCGCAGTCGGGGCGGGGGCAGATACGGCAGCTCATGCCGATCGGGGTCGGGGCCTGCGCGGCGAGACCATCGGCGTAGATGAAGTCCGCCGCGTCCGCCTCCTCGCACCCCAGCGCCACCGCATAGCGCCGCGGGGGGCGGGCGTAGCTGGCGGACGGTTTCACCAGCCCCTTGGCCATCGAGACATAGCGGGTACCGTCCGGCATCTCGGCGCGCTGGACCAGGATGCGGTCGGGGATCGCGACCGCCTCGTGCACCACCCAGAGCGGACACGCGCCGCCGAAGCGGGCGAATTGCAGGCGGGTGGCCGAGTGGCGCTTGGTGATGTTGCCCGCCATGTCGACACGCAGGAAGAACAGCGGGATGCCCGCCGCGCCCGGCCGCTGGAGCGTCGACAGCCGGTGGCAGGCCTGTTCGAAACTCACCCCGAACCGTCGCCGCAGCCGGTCGATATCGTGCCGCAAGCCCACCGCCGCGCCGCGGAACTGCGCATAGGGCATGGTCAGCGCCCCCGAGGCATAGTTGGCGAGCCCGACCGCGAGCAGCCCGCGCGACGCTTCGTAGCGTAGCCCGGCGCCCGCGATCGTCGCGTCGATCGCCTCCGCCATCTCCAGCCGGACGAGCGTGTGGGCGAGCAGGAACGCCAGGCTCTCCGGCGGCAGCGCGCCGTCGAGCGCCAGGCGGCGGGTGTCGGCGTCATAGGCGCGCAACTGGCGGCCACCGGTGTCGACCGTGTCGATCGTGACTCTGTGGCGCGCCCGCAGCCGCTCGGCCAGCGCCGCGGTGCCGGTGCCGATCTCTGCCGCCAAGCTTTCCGCCGCACGGTCGAGCGGGTCGATGTAGTTGCCCGCAGCGTGGAACCAGTCGCGCACTTCCTCCCACGGCAGGCGGCTGGTGTCGCCGCTGCCGGCCTCGACCGTATCGTCGAGCAGGCGCAGCTGTTCCTGGCTGCGGCGGTAGGCGTCATGGACCGCGACCAGCCGGCGCGCGACCTGCGGCTGCTGCTCCACCGCGCGGCGCAGCACGTCCTCGGACACCGGGGCGGCGATGCTCGGGTCGCCCCCGGCGGTCGCGGCGGCCACCAGCAAAGGCTCGTCGACTCCGGTGATCCCGCCCCAGTCGTCGGGATAGGCGCGGGCGAGGGCAAGGAGCACGGCCGGGGTGAGGGGGCGGTCGTTGCTCTCGATCTGCGAGAGATAAGGGACCGAGATGCCGAGCGTCGCGGCGAGCTGCACCTGGCTCGCGCCGACCTTGGTACGGAGGGCGCGGACTTCGGGGCCGGCGAACAGGCGGCGGCGCGGTGCGACCATATCCAACTCCGTTCGCCCTGAGCTTGTCGAAGGGCTGTCCTTCCTTCGTGCCTCAGGGCGACGCGGCACGAAGAGAAGGGCAGTGCTTCGACAAGCTCAGCACGAACGGAGGGGGTTTGCAAATCACTCATGGTTGATTTTGCAACATTGCATTTGCCTCTCCGCCCCGCTCCAATCACAGACGGAGCCAAGAAGGAGCGCGCATGTCGTCGACCATCGAAGAACTCGAACGCCGCCGTGAAGCCGCCCGTATGGGTGGCGGTGAGAAGCGGATCGCCGCCCAGCATGCCAAGGGCAAGCTGACTGCGCGCGAGCGGCTGGACGTGCTGCTGGACCATGGCAGCTTCGAAGAACTCGACATGTTCGTCGAACATAATTGCGTCGACTTCGGCATGGAAGCGCAGACCGTGCCCGGCGACGGCGTCGTCACCGGCAGCGGCACGATCAACGGCCGGCTGGTCTTCGTGTTCAGCCAGGACTTCACCGTCTTCGGCGGCTCACTCAGCGAGCGCCATGCGGAGAAGATCTGCAAGATCATGGACATGGCGATGAAGGTGGGCGCCCCCGTCATCGGCCTGAACGACAGCGGCGGCGCGCGCATCCAGGAGGGTGTCGCGAGCCTGGGCGGCTATGCCGAAGTGTTCCAGCGCAACGTGCTTGCCTCCGGCGTCGTGCCCCAGCTCAGCCTCATCATGGGGCCATGCGCGGGCGGCGCCGTCTATTCCCCAGCGATGACCGACTTCATCTTCATGGTGAAGGATTCATCGTACATGTTCGTCACCGGGCCTGATGTAGTGAAGACCGTTACCAACGAGATCGTCACGCAGGAGGATTTGGGCGGAGCGGTGACGCATACCACGAAGTCGGGGGTGGCTGACGTAGCCTTCGACAATGATATCGAGGCGCTGCTCGCGGCCCGCGACTTCGTGGACTTCCTTCCGGCCTCGAACCGCGAGGCCCCGCCGGTGCGCCCCACCGACGACCCCTGGGACCGCACGATCGACAGCCTGGACACGCTGATCCCGGCGTCCGCCAACCAGCCGTACGACATGCACGAGTTGATCCGGAAGGTCGTCGACGAAGGCGATTTCTTCGAGGTCCAGCCCGCCCACGCCGCCAACATCATCTGCGGCTTCGCCCGGATGGAGGGGCACACGATCGGCATCGTCGCCAACCAGCCGATGGTGCTGGCCGGCGTGCTCGACATCGCATCGTCGAAGAAGGCCGCGCGGTTCGTGCGCTTCTGCGACGCGTTCGAAATCCCGATCGTGACCTTCGTCGACGTTCCCGGCTTTCTGCCGGGCGTCGCGCAGGAGCATTCGGGCATCATCAAGCACGGCGCCAAGCTGCTCTATGCCTATGCCGAGGCGACGGTGCCCAAGCTGACCGTCATCACCCGCAAGGCGTACGGCGGGGCCTATGACGTGATGGCGTCGAAGCATTTGCGCGGCGATTTGAACTACGCCTGGCCGACCGCGGAGATCGCAGTGATGGGCGCGAAGGGCGCAGTGGAGATCATCTTCCGGGGCAAGACGCCCGAGGAGATCGCCGAGCGCACCCAGCAATATGAGGCGCGCTTCGCCAACCCGTTCGTGGCGGCTTCGAAGGGCTTCATCGACGAAGTGATCATGCCGCATTCCACGCGGCGGCGGATCGCGCTGGGGCTGCGGAAGCTACGGGGCAAGCAGCTGGAGAACCCGTGGAAGAAGCATGACAATATTCCGCTGTGACATCGAACGCCTGGTCGCGTTGAAGAACATCGCCGCGAAAAGTGCCGGGTGGATGGTTGATGTCGGTGTCGATACGCCGGAACGCCTTGCCGAACTCGGCGCGGTCGAGACCTATTGCCGAATGAAAGCTGCCTACCCGCGCGACGTCAGCCTTTGTGCCGTCTGGGCCTTGCAGGGTGCCATCGACGGGGTGGCGAGCGTTCATCTCGATGCGGAAGTTAAGCAAGCTTTGAAGAACGCGGTCGCGGACCGGATGGAGCATCGTGAGTCATGATCCTCGGCCGCCTCAACCACATCGGCGTCGCGACGCCATCGATCGACGATAGCATCGCCGTCTACCGCGACGTGATGGGCGCGACGGCGATCGGCGAGCCTTTCGACCTGCCCGCGCAGGGCGTGCGGGTCTGCTTCGTCGACACGCCGAACACCCAGATCGAACTGATCGAGCCGCTGGGCGACGCCTCGCCGATCAGGGCGTTTCTGGAGAAGAACCCGGCCGGGGGGCAGCATCACCTCTGCTACGAAGTGCCGGACATCCAGGCGGCGCTGGCGTGGTTCCGGTCGAAGGGGGCGAAGGTACTCGGCGAGCCGCGAACGGGCGCGCATGGGACGCCGATCTTCTTCGTACATCCCAAGGACATGGGCGGGGTGCTGACCGAGATCATGGAGAGCCCGCGTGAGCAGCATTGATCCGTGCTCCCGCGCAGGCGGGAGCCTAGGGCCGCACGCTATGTCCTCCGTAACCCTGGGCTCCCGCCTGCGCGGGAGCACGGCAGTATGACCGACAAGCCCACCCTGACCGACTGGCAGGCCGCCGCCACCAAGGAAGTGAAAGGCCGCGACCTCACCTGGCACACGCCGGAGGGGATCGCGGTCAAGCCGCTCTACACCGCCGAGGATGTGACAGAAGACCCCGGCCTGCCGGGCTTCGCCCCCTTCACCCGCGGCGTACGCGCGTCGATGTATGCGGGGCGCCCATGGACGATCCGTCAATACGCCGGCTTCTCGACCGCCGAGGAATCGAACGCCTTCTATCGCCGCAATCTCGCCGCCGGGCAGAAGGGGCTGTCGGTCGCCTTCGATCTCGCGACCCATCGCGGCTACGACAGCGACCACCCGCGCGTTCGCGGCGACGTCGGCAAGGCGGGCGTCGCGATCGACAGCGTCGAGGATATGAAAATCCTGTTCGACGGCATCCCGCTGGATGAAATGTCGGTCAGCATGACGATGAACGGCGCGGTCATCCCGATCCTGGCGTTCTTCATCGTCGCGGGCGAGGAACAGGGCGTCCCTCAGGAAAAGCTGAATGGCACGATCCAGAACGACATCCTGAAGGAGTTCATGGTTCGGAACACCTACATCTACCCGCCCGAACCGTCGATGCGGATCATCTCCGACATCTTCGCCTATACGTCGGCCAACATGCCGAAGTTCAACAGCATCTCGATTTCCGGCTATCACATGCAGGAAGCCGGCGCGACGCAGGTACAGGAGCTGGCCTTCACCATCGCCGACGGCATCGAATATGTGAAATACGGCCAGGCGTCGGGGCTGGACATCGACAAATTCGCCGGGCGGCTGAGCTTCTTCTTCGCGATCGGCATGAACTTCTTCATGGAAGTCGCCAAGCTGCGCGCCGCGCGCGTGCTGTGGCACCGGGCGATGACGAAGCTCGGCGCGCAAGACGAACGCTCCAAGATGCTGCGCACGCACTGCCAGACGTCGGGCGTCAGCTTACAGGAGCAGGACCCCTACAACAACGTCATCCGCACCACGATCGAGGCGATGGCGGCGATGCTGGGCGGCACGCAGAGCCTGCACACCAACGCTCTCGACGAAGCCATCGCGCTGCCGACCGACTTCTCCGCCCGCATCGCCCGCAATACCCAGCTGGTGATCCAGGAAGAGACCGGGATGACCAAGGTCGTCGATCCGCTGGGCGGCAGCTATTATGTCGAGGCGCTGACCAGCGAACTCGTCGACAAGGCCCAGGAGATCATCGACCGCGTCGAAGCCGAAGGCGGCATGGCGAAGGCGGTCGCGGCCGGCTGGCCCAAGGCGATGATCGAGGAAGCGTCGGCCGCCCGCCAGGCCCGCGTCGACCGCGGCGAGGAAGTGATCGTCGGCGTCAACAAGTATAAGCCGGCGGTTGCGGAGGAGATCGAGATCCTGGCGATCGACAACCATGCCGTGCGCGAGGCGCAGGTGGCGCGGCTGGCGAAGGTGCGGGCCGAGCGGGATGAGGCCGCGTGCATGGCGGCGCTGGCGGCGCTGCGCGAGGCGGCGGCCGCAGCACCCGCCGTTCGCCCTGAGCTTGTCGAAGGGCTGCCCTTGTCTTCGGACGAAGAAAGGACGGGGCTTCGACAAGCTCAGCCCGAACGGGGTTTGGGGGACGCCAATCCTCCCCTGCAAGGGGAGGTGGCATCGCGCAGCGATGACGGAGGGGTGTCACCCTCTCCGGATCGGGACACCCCTCCGTCAGGCCTTCGGCCTGCCACCTCCCCCGCAGGGGGAGGATTGGAAGAGAACCTCCTCGCCCTCGCCGTCGTCGCCGCCCGCGCCCGCGCGACGCTCGGCGAAATCTCCGCGGCGATGGAAGCCGGCTTCGGCCGCCACGAAACCGTGCCCACGCCGGTCAAGGGCATCTACGCCGGCGCCTTCGACAGCGACGCGCGGTGGAGCCGACTGCAGGACGGCGTCACCGCCACCGAACGCCGCCTCGGCCGCAAGCCCCGCATGCTCGTCGCCAAGATGGGCCAGGACGGTCATGACCGCGGAGCGAACCTGGTCAGCAGCATGTTCGGCGACCTGGGATTCGAGATCGTGCCGGGGCCGCTGTTCCAGACACCGGAAGAGGCCGCACAACTCGCCATCGAGAGGCAAGTCGACGTCGTCGGCGCGTCCAGCCTCGCTGCCGGTCACCTCACGCTGATCCCCGAACTGATCGGCCACTTGAAGGACGCCGGCCGCTCGGACATCCGCGTCATCGCCGGTGGTGTCATCCCGCAGCAGGATTACCAGGCGCTGCGCGACGCGGGCGTGCAGGCGATCTTCGGCCCCGGCACCAATTTGATCGTGGCAGCCGAGGAAGTGCTGCGCCTGCTCGGCCACAATATGGCGCCCGACAGCGAGGCGGCCGAATGACGCTCGGCTGGTCGGTCGAGGAACTGGTGCCCGTCGCGCGCGGCGGCGGGGCGTTGCGCATGGGGCTGAAGCGCCTCGCGCCCGACGCCTGGCTCCAGCCCGCGCCCGACACGGCCACCCGCGCTGCGGCGTTCGACGTGCATCCGGACAGCGTCCAGCGCCTGCCCTGGGCGGCGAACGCGGAGGTTGAGGCGGCCGAGGCGATCGGCAACGACGCCAAGGACTTAGGGGGCGCAGCACGGACGGTGTGGGAAGACCTGTGCCTCGTCCAGACCCCGCCCGGGGGCGGCGCGCCGGTACTGTCGGCGGGCGCGGTGGCGTTTCCGACCGATTGGCGGCTGGCGGACAAGCTCGGCCTGCCGCTGGCGGCGGTCCACGCCCCGATCCATGGCTATGCCGAGCAGCTGTCGGCCGGCGTCGATCATTTCATCGCGACGCTCCAGCCCGGCGCGATCTTCGGCCGCGCCAACTGGTTCGTCGTGCCGACCGCCGACTGGCGCTACCTGCCCGCAGGCACGCCCGAAGACCGCTTCGCGCATGTCACCGCAGACAACGCCGGCGACACCCTGTTCGTGCGCAGCGAGCGCCAGACGCTGCGCCGTTTACCCCACACCGGTGCAGTGCTGTTCACCATCGGCGTCTACGTCGCACCGCTCGCCGCGCTGTCCGACGCCGTGGTCGCCCGCGTGGCGGCATCGATCGCGAGCATCGGCGCGGGCGAGCATGAACGCCGCGCGGCGCCGGGCTATGCGACCGTGTTGGCGGACTATGTGGCCGGGCGGGCGATGGGAGAAGCGGCATGATCGAAGACGACGGCGAGGGTGTCGGCGACGCGCCGTTCGCCCGCTCCTACGACTCGTTCAAGCACATGACCGGCATCGCGCTGCTGTCGCTCGGCGGCGTCTTCGCCTTTTTCGATGGCGACGGGATGCGGTTCGCGCGCGGACAGGTGATCATCATCCTCGCCTTCTTCATGCTCGCGCTCGTTACCAGCGTGCTGATGGTGGGGCACCTCGCGTCGCTGGAAGTGAAGCCGGAGCCGCGCGAGAAGACGGCACGGCATATCCGCGGCGCCTCGATCATCGTCGGCGTCACGATGTGCGGCGGGCTGGGCGGCTTCACCTATAATTTCATGGCGGCACTGTTCAAATGACCCGGACCGACTGGACCCGCGACGAGATCGCGGCGCTGTTCGACCTGCCCTTCACCAGCCTGGTCTTCCAGGCGGCCGAAGTCCACCGCGCGCATCACGCGGCGGACGCGGTGCAGCTGTCGACGCTGCTCAGCATCAAGACCGGCGGCTGTCCGGAGGACTGCGGCTATTGCAACCAGTCGGTCCATGCCGAAACGGGGCTGAAGGCGACCAGGCTGATGGACGTGCGCGCCGTGCTCCAGGCGGCGGCGCAGGCGAAGGACGCGGGCAGCACGCGCTTCTGCATGGGCGCGGCGTGGCGCAACCCCAAAAATCGCGACATGGATGCGATCGTCCAGATGGTCGAGGGCGTGCGCGGCATGGGGCTGGAGACCTGCATGACGCTGGGCATGCTGACGCCCGCGCAAGCCGAGCGGCTGGGGCAGGCGGGGCTCGATTACTATAATCACAATATCGACACGAGCCCTGAGCGGTACGGCGAGGTAATTTCGACAAGAACCTTCGGTGAGCGACTGGAAACATTGGAAAATGTTCGCGCGGCCGGGATCAATGTGTGCTGTGGTGGCATCGTCGGTATGGGCGAAGATCGCGAAGATCGCGTCGGCTTCCTCCACGCGCTGGCGACGCTGCCCGAACATCCCGGATCCGTCCCGATCAACGCTTTGGTGCCGGTGAAGGGCACGGTGCTGGGCGACATGCTGGCCGACACGCCGCTCGCCAAGATCGACGACATCGAATTCGTCCGCACCGTCGCCGTCGCCCGCATCACGATGCCGCAGAGCATGGTCCGCCTGTCGGCAGGCCGCGAGAGCATGTCGGAAGCGACGCAGGCCCTGTGCTTCCTGGCCGGCGCCAACTCGATCTTCACCGGCGACAAGCTGCTCACGACCGGCAACGCCGGCGACGATGCCGACGGCGCGCTGTTCGCCAAGCTGGGGCTGCGGCCGATGGCGGCCGAGTGCCGGATGGCGGAGGCGGCGGAGTGAGGACGCTCGGCACCGTTCTCCTCGGCATTCTGTATTGGGTGCTGGCCATCCCTGCCATCGCTGTTCTTACGGCTATGGGCGACTGCAACGCGGATGGATGCGGACAGACCTATGGTCTCGTTCCTTTGGCCGCTCTTGCCGTTGGCATTGGCGGATTTGTCCTGCTGCTGATCTTTCGACGCGAGGCGCGCTACTGATGTTCAAGAAAATCCTGGTCGCCAATCGTGGCGAGATCGCGTGCCGCGTGTTCCGCACGGCGAAGCGGATGGGGATCGCGACGGTCGCGGTCTATTCGGATGCCGATGCGCGCAGCCCCCACGTCCTGATGGCGGATGAGGCAGTGCGGCTTGGGCCGGCGCCGGCGGCGGAGAGTTACCTGAAGGCCGATCTGATCCTGGAGGCGGCGCGCGCGACGGGGGCGGATTGCATCCACCCCGGCTATGGCTTCCTGTCCGAACGCGAGAGCTTCGCGCGGGCCTGTGCAGAGGCGGGCATCGCCTTCGTCGGTCCGCCGCCGAATGCCATCGCGGCGATGGGCGACAAGATCGAGTCCAAGAAGCTGGCGAAGCAGGCCGGCGTCAACGTCGTGCCGGGCTATCTGGGCGAGATCGCCGACACCGACGAGGCGGTGAGGATCGCGTCGGACATCGGCTATCCGGTGATGATGAAGGCCTCGGCCGGCGGCGGCGGCAAGGGGATGCGGCTCGCGTGGTCGGAGCAGGACGTGCGCGAGGGCTTCGAGGCGACCAAGCGTGAGGGGCTGGCGAGCTTCGGCGACGACCGCGTGTTCATCGAGAAATTCATCGAAAGCCCGCGCCACATCGAGATCCAGGTGCTGGGCGACCAGCATGGCAACATCCTGTATCTGGGCGAGCGCGAATGCTCGATCCAGCGGCGCCACCAAAAGGTCGTCGAAGAGGCTCCGTCGCCGTTCGTGTCGCCGGAGATGCGGCGCAAGATGGGCGAGCAGGCCGTCGCGCTGGCGCGGGCGGTCGGCTATTACAGCGCGGGCACGGTCGAGCTGATCGTGTCGGGCGCGGACACCACCGGCGACGCCTTCTACTTCCTGGAGATGAACACGCGGCTTCAGGTCGAGCATCCGGTGACCGAGGCGGTGACCGGGATCGATCTGGTCGAACAGATGATCCGCGTCGCGGCCGGGGAGCGGCTGGCGTTCAAGCAGGACGATATCCAGCTGAACGGCTGGGCGATCGAGAACCGGGTGTATGCCGAAGACCCGTATCGCGGCTTCCTGCCGAGCACCGGGCGGCTGGTGACGTATCGCCCGCCGGCCGCGGTGGAGACGCCGTATGATCCTCCCCGGCACGGGGAGGGGGGCCATGCGGAGCATGGTGGGGGGGGCGGGCCGCAAACGGTGTCGTCTGAGGAGACCCCCCTCCGTCAGCGCTCCGCGCTGCCACCTCCCCGTCCCGGGGAGGATCAGGGGTATACCCGCGTCGACGACGGCGTCCGCGAGGGGGGCGAGGTCAGCATGTTCTACGACCCGATGATCGCCAAGCTCGTCACCTGGGCGCCGACCCGCGAAGGCGCGGCCGACGCGCAGATCGCGGCGCTCGACGCGTTCCGGATCGAGGGCATCGGGCACAACATCGATTTCCTTTCCGCGATCATGCAGCATCCCCGCTTCCGCTCGGGGGAGTTGACGACGGGCTTCATCGCCGAGGAATATCCGGACGGCTTCCAAGGCGCGCCGGCCTCGCCCGAATTGCTCAAGAAGCTCGCCGCGATCGCCGTGGTGGTCGACATGGACCGTGCGACGCGGGCGGCGGACATTTCCGGCCAGCTCGGTGGCCGAATCTACGACAACGCCGAGCGCGTGGTGACGATAGGCGGCGAAAGCCACGACGTCATCGTCGACGGCTACGACCGCGGGTTGCTGGTCAATTTCGACTGGAACGACCCGCCCCTCGACGTGCGCCATCGCTATCGCCCCGGCGACCCGCTGGTGACGGCGACGATCGACGACCAGCCGTTCCACGTCGGTATCGCGCGTACCCGCAGCGGCTACCGCCTGACCGCGCATGGTGCGACGCACGACGTCCGCGTCTATCCCAAGCATGTCGCGGCGCTGGCGAAGCACATGATCGAGAAGGTGCCGCCCGACACCTCGAAACTGCTGCTCGCGCCGATGCCGGGCCTGCTGACCCGCATCGACGTGCGCGAGGGCGACAGCGTCGAGGCCGGCCAGCCGATCGCCGTGATGGAAGCGATGAAAATGGAGAACATCCTGCGCGCCGAAAAGGCGGGGACGGTGAAGGCGGTAAATTTCGCGGCCGGTGACAGCGTCGTCGTCGACGCGGCGATCGTCGAGTTCGCCTGAGGGCGTGTCAGCTCACGCGCACCGCGGCCAGGAAGCCATCGACGTCACCCGACACGGTCGCGGCGGTAGCCTTCAGCCTGCGTGCGAAGTCGCGCAGGTCGTCGGCGGCATCGGCCGCCACCGTTGCGCTGTCGTCGATGCTGCGCACGTCGGTGCCGATCGCGCGGGCGGCCTGATAGGCGTCGTCGATACTGCCGGCGACGGCGTGCGCGGCGGCGCGATGTTCGGCGACCGCCGTGCCGATCTGGCCGGTGATGTCGGCCACGGCTTCGATCGCCTCGACCACCGCATCATGCTCTCCGGCAACATCGTGGACGGCGCTGCGGACCAGCCGGACGTGGTCGGCGATCGCCGCGGCGGCGCGGCTGCTCTGCGCGGACAACTGCTTCACTTCGCCGGCGACGACCGCGAAGCCGCGACCGGCCTCGCCCGCGCGGCTCGCCTCGATCGTGGCGTTGAGGGCGAGGAGGTTCACCTGGGTGGCGATGGCGGCGATCTGTTCGACCGCGCCGTCGATCGCCTGGGCGGTATCGCTCAGCGCCGCGATCCGCTGACTGCCGCGCTTCACCTGCGCGACCGCGCGGTCGGTGCAATCGTGCGCGGCCAGCGTTGCGTCGTCGATCAGCGTCAGTGCCGCGATCAACTCGCGTTCGCGGGTGGCGAGGCTTGTGATGCCCTGTTCGGCCTCGAGCGACGCGGCCGCGACGGCGGCGGCGGTCGACCGCGTGGCCTGCGCCCGTTCGGCGGTCGCGCCGGCCTGACCATCGACCGTGTGCGCCATGGCGCTCAGTTCGGACGCGAGCGAGCCGGTCTTCGCCTCGAACCGCGCAATCGCCTCGGCGATGCGGCGCGCGCGGGCCAGTTCGGCACGGGTCGCCGCCAGCCGCCTCTCGCCGTCCATCGCGACCAGCCGGCGGTTGGCGACGATCGCATGCAGCCGTCCGCCGCGCGTCACGATCATCCCGTCGACGACGCCTTCCTGCATGTAGCGATCGAGCAGTGCGTCGCGACCCAGCGACAGCTCGCCGGTCGGGCAGGGGCGGATATGCGCGGCGATCGACCGACCATAAGCGGGATTGCGCATCAGCGCATGGCCGAACGGATTGGCCAGCAGACGGCGGATGTCGCGTTCGAAGATCGCGCCGACCGGACGGCGATCGCCATCGACCACCGACAGCAGCCGCAGGTCGGGATCGTCGCGGAACCGTTCGACCGCGTCCAGCATCGTCCCTTCCTGTTCGATCGACGCGGGACGTCGTTCGGCTTCCGTCAACCAGGCGGCTTCGGCAACGGGGGGCGGAACATCCAGCGCGAACATGGCGGCCAGCTTTATCGCCCTACGGTAAACACGCGCTTAGCCGTGCGTGACGGAATGATGACAACGATAGTTTTCCCGCGCTTTCGCGCGCGGTGATGGAGAGTGATGATGCGTGATATCGACCATGTGATCGCCGGTAATGGCGGCGGCGCAGGCGCGAGCCGGTTCGGCGAGGTGTTCGACCCGAATAGTGGCCAGGTGCAGGCGCGTGTCGGCCTCGGCACCGCCGCCGATCTCGACCGCGCGGTCGCGGCGGCCCAGGCCGCGCAGCCGGCGTGGGCGGCGACCAACCCGCAGCGCCGCGCGCGAGTCATGTTCAGGTTCAAGGAGCTGGTCGAGGCGAACATGGACGCGCTCGCCCACATGCTGTCGTCCGAACATGGCAAGGTGATCGCCGACGCCAAGGGCGACATTCAGCGCGGGCTGGAAGTCGTCGAGTTCGCCTGCGGCATCCCCCACGCGCTGAAGGGCGAATACACCCAGGGCGCCGGGCCAGGCATCGACGTCTATTCGATGCGGATGCCGCTGGGTATCGGCGCGGGCATCACGCCGTTCAATTTTCCGGCGATGATCCCGATGTGGATGTTCGGCGTCGCCATCGCCTGCGGCAACGCCTTCATCCTCAAGCCCAGCGAGCGCGACCCGTCGGTGCCGGTGCGGCTGGCCGAACTGATGCTGGAGGCGGGGCTGCCGGAGGGCGTGCTTCAGGTCGTTCACGGCGACAAGGAAATGGTCGACGCGATCCTCGACCACCCCGCCATCGCCGCCGTCAGCTTCGTCGGATCGAGCGACATCGCGCATTACGTCTACCAGCGGGGCGTCGCGGCGGGGAAGCGCGTGCAGGCGATGGGCGGCGCCAAGAACCATGGCATCGTCATGCCCGACGCCGACCTCGACCAGGTTGTCGCCGACCTGTCGGGCGCGGCGTTCGGCTCGGCAGGAGAGCGCTGCATGGCGCTGCCGGTCGTGGTGCCGGTGGGCGAGAAGACCGCCGACGCCCTCCGCGAAAAGCTGATCCCGGCGATCGATGCCCTTCGTGTCGGCGTGTCGACCGACGCCGAGGCCCATTACGGCCCGGTCGTGAACGCCGCGCACAAGCAGCGGGTCGAGAACTGGATCCAGACCGGCGTCGACGAAGGCGCCGAACTGGTCGTCGACGGCCGTGGCTTCAAGCTGCAAGGGCATGAGCAGGGCTTCTTCATCGGCCCGTCGCTGTTCGACCGCGTGACACCCCAGATGCAGAGCTACAAGGAAGAGATTTTCGGCCCCGTCCTCCAGATCGTCCGCGCCCCCGACTTCGAAACCGCGGTGCGCCTGCCGAGCGAGCATCAGTATGGCAACGGCGTCGCCATCTTCACCCGCAACGGCCACGCCGCGCGCGAATTCGCCGCACGGGTCGAAGTGGGCATGGTCGGCATCAACGTGCCGATCCCGGTGCCGGTCGCGTACCACAGCTTCGGCGGCTGGAAGCGTAGCGCGTTCGGCGACGTCAACCAGCACGGCATGGAAGGCGTGCGGTTCTGGACGAAGGTCAAGACGGTGACCCAGCGCTGGCCCGACGGCGGGGTGGGCGAGGGCGGGAATGCCTTCGTCATCCCGACAATGGGCTGACGTGAGTCTGATCCTCAAATTCGTCATGCCGGACTTGATCCGGCATCCAGAGTCACGGGCGGTATCGCCTGTGGCTCTGGATCCTGACTTCCGTCAGGATGACGGGTGGGTGGGGTCGAAGGGTTCGAGTCCCAAACCAACCGCCAAGTCACGCCAGCGCGGGTTGCCCTTCTCGATCAGCGCGAGCTTCCACGGGCGGCCCCAGTTCTTGATCCGCTTTTCGCGGGCAATCGCGGACTCCACCGTCTCGTGAACTTCGTATCAAACCAGGATGTGGCAATCGTGATCCGCGGTGAAGCCTCTGAAAGCCTTGGTGCGATGCTGAACAACGCGCCCGGGCAGGTTCGACGTGACGCCGGTATAGATCGTCCCGTTGCGCTGGCTGGCCACAATGTACACAAGGAATTTTCTCGTGCCGCACACCATTCCCCCCCCTTCGTCATGCTGACGAAAGTCAGCATCGAGAGCCCCAGGCGACAGCGTGCGTGGCCCTCGATGCCGGATCAAGTCCGGCATGACGGTCTTGAGGTGCAACCATGACCCGCGAACGCGTCTCTTCCGGATCGCCCTATGAGACGACGATCGGTTTCTCCCGTGCCATTCGCGTCGGCAACCGCATCCTCGTATCCGGCACCGCGCCGGTCGAGGACGATGGTTCGTCTACACCCGGCGGCGCGGAGGCGCAGGCGGAGCGCTGCCTGGCGGTGATTGTACGCGCAATCGAGCAACTCGGCGGCTCGGCCGAAGACGTCGTGCGCACGCGAATGTATCTGGTCGACGCCGCCGATGCCGATGCCGTCGGTCGCGCGCATGGCCGGTGGTTTGCCGACGTGCGCCCGGCATCGACGATGGTCGTCGTCGGCGGCCTGCTGCGCCCCGAATGGCGGGTCGAGATCGAAGCGGAAGCGGAGCTTTCGTGATCCGCTGGCTGTTCGCGCTGCTGCTCGTCGTCGTTGCGGCTCCCGCAGCGGCGCAGGACAAGCGTATCGCGTTCACGTTCGACGATGCGCCGCGCCGGGCTGGCGCGTTCCTGACCCAGGACGAGCGGGCGGAGCGGCTGATCAAGGCGCTGCGCAAGGCCGGTGTCCGGCAGGCGGCGTTCTTCGTCAATCCCGGCCATCTGGTGCCGAGTGACCCCGGCGCGGCGGCACGGATCGACGCCTATGTCGCGGCGGGCCATGTCATCGCGAACCACAGTTTCTCGCACCCCAGCCTGAGCGATGTGACCGCCGACGCCTATCTCGCCGACATCGACGCGGCGGAACGCTGGTTACGGGGCCACCCCGGTTATCGCGCATTGTTCCGCTATCCCCAGCTGAACGAAGGTCGTGCCGACAAGGCGAAGCGTGATGCCGTGCGCGCGGGATTGGCCGCGCGGGGGCTGCGCAATGGCTATGCGACGGTCGACGGTTACGACTGGGCGCTGGAGAATGTGACGGTCGAAGCGGTCAAGGCCGGCAAGGCGATCGACCGCAAGGCGCTGCGCGACCTGTATGTTGAAACGCATGTCGGCGCGGCGGAGTATTTCGATGGGCTGGCGCGGGCAACGCTCGGCCGCTCGCCGATCCATGTCGTGCTGCTCCACGAAACCGACCTCGCGGCGCTCTATCTGCCGGACCTCGTAAAGGCGCTGCGTCGCAAGGGCTGGCGGGTCGCCACGGTGGATGAGGCCTATGCCGACCCACTTGCCGCGGAGGCCTCACGTTACGACGTGCGCTCGTCGCAGGGGACGCTGACCGAAATGCTGGCGTGGCAGAAGGGGCTGCCGTCGCCGCGCTGGTATGAGCGCAACGATCCGGACGTGCTCGGCAAGCTGTTCGCGGCGCGCGTCCTGAAGGCGCCTGGCAAATGATCCGGCCTGTCCTGCTGATCGCGCCGGTGATGTTCGCGGGTTGCTCCGCCCCGACGCCCGCGCCGCAGCCGACGCCCACGCCGAGCGCAACGGCGTCGGTCGCCGCCAGCGCGCCGATCGCCGACATCATCCCCGAACCGTTGCGCGGCCTCTGGACCGCCGACGCGGCGGGCCGTTGCACGCTCGGGACAGAACTGCGCATCGCGATCGAGCCGAAGCGCATCCGCTTCCACGAAAGCGACGCGCGCGTCACCCATGTGACCCAGGTCGGTCCCTACAGCTGGGGCATCGACGCCGACGTCACCGGCGAGGGTGAAACGCGCCGTGTCAGCTTCGACCTAAACCTCGGCGGCGACGGCACGTTGACCCGTGTCGAAGCGCCGATCCCCGACATCACCTATACCCGCTGCAAGGCTGCCCGATGACCGATCAATTCGACCTGACCCCCGACCAGCGCGAGATCCAAGAGCTCGCACGCCGCTTCACCGCCGATCGCATCACGCCGTTCGCCGGCGAATGGGACGAGAAGCATCACTATCCCGTCGATGTGTGGAAGGCCGCGGGCGAGCTCGGCTTCGGCGCGATCTATGTCGGCGAAGAGGACGGCGGCATTGGTCTGGGCCGGCTGGAAGCGGCGCTGATCATGGAGGCGATGGCGTACGGCTGTCCCGCCACGTCGGCGTTCATCTCGATCCACAACATGGCGACGTGGATGATCGCGCGGTTCGGCACCCAGGCGTTGAAGGACCGGTTCCTGCCCGACCTCGTCTCGATGGAAAAGATCGGCAGCTATTGCCTGACCGAGCCGGGCTCGGGCTCCGACGCCGCGGCGCTCAAGACGACCGCGCGGCGCGATGGCGATCATTTCGTGCTGAACGGCACCAAGCAGTTCATTTCGGGCGCCGGCTATAACGACGTCTATGTCGTGATGGTGCGGACGGGTGATGAAAAATCGAAGGGCATCAGCTGCTTCGTCGTCGAGAAGGATACGCCGGGCCTGTCGTTCGGCGCGCCCGAGCGCAAGCTTGGCTGGAACGCCTCGCCGACCGCGCAGGTGATCTTCGAGGATTGCCGCGTGCCGGCCGAGAACATGGTCGGCGCGGAAGGCGAGGGCTTCCGCATCGCGATGTCGGGCCTCGACGGCGGGCGGCTGAACATCGGCGCCTGTTCGCTCGGCGGCGCGCAACGCTGCCTGGACGAGTCGATCCGCTATACCAAGGAGCGTCAGCAGTTCGGCCAGCCGGTCGCCGATTTCCAGAACACCCAGTTCACGCTGGCCGACATGGCGACCGACCTGGAGGCGGCACGCGCGCTGCTCTATCTCGCCGCGGCCAAGGTGACGAACAACGCGCCGGACAAGTCGCGCTTCTCGGCGATGGCCAAGCGGCTGGCCACCGACAACGGGTCGAGCATCGTCGACCGCGCGCTGCAGTTGCACGGCGGATATGGCTATCTGATGGACTATCCGATCGAACGCTTCTGGCGCGATCTGCGCGTCCATTCGATCCTTGAGGGGACGAACCAGGTGATGCGGATGATCGTCGGCCGCGAACTGGTGCGGCAGTGAAACAGCCTAACGCTCTCGACCGTCATCCCGGGCTTGACCCGGGATCCAGGGCCGCAAGCTGCGTCGCCTGTGGCTCTGGATGCCGGATCAAGTCCGGCATGACGATCATTGGCGGAGGTATGTGTGGCTGATCCCTGGACCCAGGCCATCGCCGCAATGTTCGAGGCCATGCGCAAGCCGCTCGGCGGCGCCCCGACGCGGCCCTACGACCCGCTGGCGCTGTTCCAGACGATCAGCGACGCGACGCTCACCGCGTTCAGTGATCCGCAGCAGCTGTTCGCCGTACAGGCGGAGGCCGCGCGCGAATGGGGGCGGTTCTGGTCGAACGTGTGGACGCTGCCGACCGAAAAGCCCCGCGACCGCCGCTTCGCCGCGCCCGAATGGCAGGAAGACCCATGGTACCGCGCGATCCGCGACGCGTATCTGCTCGCCTCCGCCCAGATGCGCCGGCTGGCGGCAGGCGTGGGCGGGAGTGGCCCTGACAAGGCAATGATCGCCTTTCTACTCGACGGCTGGCTAAACGCGGTGTCGCCGACCAACTTCGCGATGACCAACCCGCAGGTCGTCTATCGTACGCTGGAGACGGGCGGCGCCAACCTGCTCGCAGGGTTCGCGAACCTCGTCGAGGACGTCGCCAGCGGCAAGGGCATCGTCAAGCGCCGCACCGATCCGAACGCCTTCGTGAAGGGCGAGACGATCGCCGCGACGCCGGGGCAGGTCGTGTGGCAGAATGATCTCTGCCAGCTGATCCAGTACACGCCGACGACGCCCGATGTCGCCGCCGAGCCGCTGCTGTACGTGCCGCCTTTGGTCAACCGCTTCTACATGATCGACCTCCAGCCGAAATCGAGCCTGGTGAAGTGGCTGGTCGATCAGGGCCGCACCGTCTTCGTCATCTCTTGGGTCAACCCGACCGAGGCACACCGCGACAAGGGCGTCGAGGATTATGTCCTGTCCGGCATCGTCGAGGCCGCGGGCGTCATGCGGGAACGAACCGGTAAGGCGCCGGACCTGTTCGCCTTCTGCCTGGGCGGCACGCTGACCGCGATCGCGCTCGCCTATCTGGCGGCGAAGGGGCGGGCGGATGAGGTCAACTCGGCGACGCTCATCGGATCGATGGTCGATTTCGCTGACATGCGCGACTGGTCGGCGTTCGTCCACGAAGCCCATCTGACCGCGCTGGAGGGGCATCTGGAGCGACAGGGCTTTATCGACTCGGTCGAGCTGCAGCAGCTGTTCGCGGCGATGCGCGCGAACGATCTGATCTGGTCGTCGGTGGTGAATCACTATCTGCTCGACAAGCCCGCACCGCCCAGCGATCTGCTCTATTGGTTCGAGGACGGCGCCCGCATCCCGGCGGCGTTCCTGAAAAGCTACAACCGCGAGCTGTTGCTGAACAACGCGCTGGCCGAACCCGCGGGCTTCGCGGTTGGTGGCGAAGCGATCGATCTGGCGAAGATTACGACGCCCGTGCTGTCGATCGCGCTGAAGGACGATCACGTCTCCGCCTGGGAAGCCGTTTACGGCGGCGCGCGAATGATGAATGCGGACTTCGTGCTTGGCGGGTCGGGCCACAACGCCGGCGTCATCAACCCGCCAGCGGCGAACAAGCACGGGTATTGGACCAACGACGCGACGCCGGTGACCGGTGCCGAATGGCTCCAGGGAGCCGAACGGCACGATGGGTCGTGGTGGCCCTGGTGGACCGGCTGGCTCGACCGACACGGCTCCGGCGAGCGCGTGCCCGCACGAACGATAACCGGCGGGATCGAACCCGCTCCTGGCTCTTACGCGAAGGCTCAATGACAGACACGATCCTTGCCGAGCGCGAAGGCGCCGCCGGCTGCCTGCGCCTCAACCGGCCCAAGGCGCTCCATTCGCTCGACCTGGCGATGGTGCGCCAGATGACGCACGCGCTGCTGGCGTGGCGCGACGATCCCGACATCCGCATCGTGATGATCGATCATGCCGACGGCAGGGGCTTCTGCGCGGGCGGCGACGTGGTGACGATCGCCAAGGCGCTGGAGGGCCGCGAGAAGGCGGCGCGGTCGTTCTTCTACGAGGAATATCGCCTCAACCACCTGATGTACACGTTCCCGAAGCCGGGCGTGGCCTTCATGGACGGGGTGACGATGGGCGGCGGGGTCGGCATTGCCTGCCCGTGCCGCTACCGCGTCGCGACCGAACGGACCATATTCGCGATGCCGGAGACGGCGATCGGCATCTTCCCCGACGTCGGCGGCGGGCGGTATCTGTCGCGGCTGCGCGGACGGGTGGCGCAATATCTGGCGCTGACTTCCGCGCGACTGAGCGGCGCGGATTGCAAGGCGCTGCGCCTCGCGACGCATTACCTGCCGTCCGAAGCGCTCGACGAGGCCAAACGCCGGATCGCCGCCGATCCGTACCGGGTCGAGGCGATCCTCGACGAACTGTCGGTCGCGCCGCCCGGGGCGGAGATCATGGCGCGCCTGCCGCTGATCGATCGCTGCTTCGCCGCCGATGATCTCGACGCGATTCTCGCCTGCCTCGATGCCGAAGACCATGACTGGGCGACCAAGACCGCGGCCAGCATCCGCGCCAAGTCGCCGACCGCCTGTGCGGTATCGCTGCGCATGCTGGTCGAAAGCCCCAAGCAGCCGCACTTCGTTGACGAGATGCGGATGGAATATGCTCTGATGGTCCGCATGATCGCCTTCCCCGACTTTGCGGAGGGCGTGCGCGCGCTGCTGATCGACAAGACGGGCGATCCGCAGTGGGAGCCGCAGGCGGATACCGACCCCTTCTTCGAACCCTTGTCCCCGATCGACGCCTGGAGCCCGCTATGAGCCAATATGAAACCTTGATCGTCGAACAGCGCGAGGGCGGCGTCACGCTCATCACGCTCAACCGCCCGCAGGCGTTGAACGCGCTCAATTCGCAGGTGCTGAGCGAGCTGATCGCCGCGCTGGAAGCGTTCGATGCCGACGCCAGCCAGGGCTGCGCGGTGCTGACCGGCAGCGCCAAAGCGTTCGCGGCCGGTGCGGACATCAAGGAAATGCAGGCGATGGATTTCGCTGCCATGTACGGCACCAACCACTTCGGCGGCTACGACCGGGTGACCGCGACGCGCAAGCCGGTGATCGCCGCGGTCGCCGGCTATGCGCTGGGCGGCGGGTGCGAGCTGGCGATGATGTGCGACTTCATCCTGGCCGCCGACACCGCGAAGTTCGGCCAGCCGGAAATCAAGCTGGCGGTATCGCCGGGCATGGGCGGCTCGCAGCGCCTGGCCCGCGCAGTTGGCAAGGCCAAGGCGATGGAAATGTGCCTGACCGGCCGGATGATGGACGCCGCCGAGGCCGAACGCGCCGGGCTGGTCTCGCGGATCGTGCCCGCCGACGATCTGGTCGAGGAGGCGGTGAAGACCGCGGCGACCATCGCCGGCATGGCGCCGCTGGCGGTCAAGGCGAACAAGGAAATGGTCAACGCGGCATTCGAGACCGGGCTGACCCAGGGCGTCGCGTTCGAGCGGCGGCTGTTTCACGGGCTGTTCGGGACCGCCGACCAGAAGGAAGGCATGGCGGCCTTTGTCGAGAAGAGGCCGGGGAATTGGACGGGGCGCTGACCTGCATCCCCTCTCCCTGTGGGAGAGGGTTGCGCAGACTTAGGCTCGGAGAGCCTTAGTCGGAGCTGGGTGAGGGTGTCACCGCATCGATAGCGCGATCGGCCTCATCCAACCTCCGCTAGGCAGCAAGCTGCCAAGCTACGGTATCCTTCTCCCTCCGGAGAAGGTTTGAAGAGAGAAAACACATGACTCGCATCGCCTTCATCGGCCTCGGCAACATGGGCGGCGGGATGGCCGCGAATCTGGCGAAGGCGGGGCACGACGTCCGCGCGTTCGACCTGTCCGCGGACGCGCTCGATCGCGCCAGAGCCGCCGGCTGCTTGCCGGTCGAAAGCGCCGCCGCGGCGTGCGACGGGACGGAGGCGGTCGTCACGATGCTGCCCGCGGGCAAGCATGTCGATAGCGTCTACACCGACAGCATCTTCGACGCGGTGCCTAGGACCGCGATCCTGATGGATTGCTCGACGATCGACGTCGCCACCGCCAAGCGTGTCGCGGAGGCTGCGGCCGCGAAGGGGCTGACGATGGTCGACGCGCCGGTCTCCGGCGGGATCGGCGCGGCCAATGCGGGCACGCTGACCTTCATGGTCGGCGGCTCGGCCGCGGCGTTCGATCGCGCCGAGCCGTTCCTCGCGGCGATGGGCAAGGCCGTGATTCATGCCGGCGCGAACGGCAGCGGGCAGGCGGCCAAAATCTGCAACAACATGCTGCTTGGCGCCTCGATGGTCGCCACCTGCGAGGCACTGGTGCTGGCGCAAAAGCTGGGGCTGGACCCGCAGAAGTTTTACGACATCGCCAGCGTGTCGTCCGGGTCTTGCTGGTCGCTCAACACTTACGCCCCGCTGCCCGGCGTCGGGCCGCAGACGCCTGCGGACAACGACTATCAGGGCGGCTTCGCGGCGGCGCTGATGCTGAAGGACCTGCGGCTGGCGATGGAGGCGGCGGGCGGCGTCGATGCCGACACGCCGATGGGGAAACGCGCGACCGAACTCTACGAAGCGTTCGTTGCGGCGGATGAAGGCGGGCATGATTTCTCCGCGATCATCCGGACGCTAGGGGCGACGGGCTGACAGGTCCGAGAAGGAAGATTGTTCAGAGAAGGCGCGAAGGCGCGAAGAAGATTGGGTTCACGCAGAGGCGCGGAGGCGCGGAGTAAAAGATGGGCGAATGTCTCGCGACAGCGAGAGCTTGTTCCATCATCGTTGTGATTAGGGCCGCTATCGCGGCGGGCGAGACACCTCTGCGCCCCCGCGCCTCTGCGTGAGACCTGCCTTACTCCTTCGCACCGTCGCGCCTTCTCAGCCCCTCACTTCCCCGAACAGGTATCCACCGGCCCCGAAGCCAGATCCAGACACCGCCCGTCCACGTCGCCGGCCTTCAGCGGCAACCCGACCAGCGCGGCCAGCGTCGGGGCGATGTCGACCGTTTCCACCGCCAGCGGCTGTTCGTAACCCGCGATCCCCTTGCGCCAGAACAGGATCGGCACGCGGCGGTCGTAGTTCCAGAAGCTGCCGTGGGTCGCGACATAGCCCTTGGTCGGGTCGGGGATGGGCGTCACGAAGCGCTTCAGCACGACGACGAAGTCACCCGATCGCTGCGGATTGTAGCTGACGCGGGCGCGTTCCAGCAGGCTCCATTCGTCGGGCGGCGTCGTCGGTAGCGGGGTCGCGGCGATCTGGGCGGCGGTGAAGACCGTTTCGACCTGTGGGTGCGCCTTAGCTACCCGCACCGCTTCGGCCAGCACGCGGTCGTGATCGGCCTTCGACAGCTTGGGGTCGATCCACACGTCGCCGATCGAACCGCCCCACAGCAACTGGCCCTGCAGCCCCAGCTTCTGCGCGATCTGCTTGCCGA
This sequence comes from Sphingomonas floccifaciens, assembly GCF_042681125.1. Classification (NCBI taxonomy): domain Bacteria; kingdom Pseudomonadati; phylum Pseudomonadota; class Alphaproteobacteria; order Sphingomonadales; family Sphingomonadaceae; genus Sphingomonas; species Sphingomonas floccifaciens. Next base: position 476,425 of record NZ_JBHUFC010000001.1, read on the forward strand.
TCTTGGCCGGGGTGAAATTCGGGTCGAGCCGCTGCGCCGAGGGCACGGCGTCCTCGCGGTGGCGTTCGGGCAGGTCTAGCCCGCCGTGATCCGCGGTCAGCGCGACGACATAATCGACGCCGGTGCGGTCGAGCGCCGCGAAGAAGTCCCCCAGGTCGCGGTCGAGCGAGGCGAGGTTCAGGCACATCTCGGTGCCGCCAGTGCCATAGGTGTGGCCGACATAATCGGTCGCCGACGCGCCGACCGTGATGATGTCGGTCGCCGGCCCCTGGCCGAGCTTCATGTCCTGGATCAGCCCTGCGGCGAGCGCCAGCGTCGCGCCGTCGAACGCAGGGTTGGCGCGCCAAGCACGGCCCGCTTCGCCCGGCTTGCGTTCGAACCGGCCGGTGCCGACGGTCTTGCCGCCGCCGATCGAGACGGCATGATCGCGCGAGCGGCAATAGTCGGGGAGTTGCAGCGCGCTCTGGCCCGCCGCGATCATCTGGGCCACCGCGCTATTGGCGCGCGTCACGGCACCCGGCTCGCGACGACCGGCGTAGCTGACGTAGGCGCTCTTGTCCGAATCCCACCACCAGATTTCGTCGAGGTTATGCCCGCCGGTCATCACTGCGGCGCGGTCCTTGCCCGCGACGGATACGGCGCGCACCGCCGGGTTGGCGGCCTTCATCCGCTCGCCGAGCGTCGGGACGAGCAGATGCTTGTCCGACACCGTGTACTTGTTCGAGTTGGAGCCCGGGACGCTTTCGTCCTCCGCGCAATAGATCGTCTTGTCCTCGCGGGCGGCCCTCAGGTCGGTCCAGTCGTTGGCGATGATGCCGGTGCGCCCCGGACGGACGCCGGTGGTGATGGTCGAGTGGCCGGGGCATGTCTCGGTCGCGGCGTGGCTCTGATAGCCGGCGGGGAAGACCACGCCGTCCTGCAATCGCGCGAAACCGCCGGTGAAGTAGCGGCGATATTCGTTGAACACGTCGCCGGAGAACTGGTCGACCGAGATCACGACGACCAGCTTCGGTGCGGTCTTCGGCATGCCGGTGGTCGCAGGCGCGGACACGGGAGCGTCCTGCGCGATGCTAGGTACGGCAACGGTTGCGGCCAAAAGGGCGAGGGGGGCAAGCTTCACGACGGCGCTCCGATCGGGCAAGGATGGTTCCGCCCCTCGCTATTCCAGCGGCGCGGGGGCGGCAAGGGAAGCGCATGCGGTTCGTTCTTTTCGTCCTGATGACAGTCTTCGCGAGTCTCGCCGCCCACGGCCAGACGCCCGGTGAGCGACACATCGCGATCACGCTGGTTCCGGAAACCGCGCGGCCGCGTGCCGGGGGCGAAGTGACGCTCGCCTTCGCCTCCGTTCCGCAATCCGGCTGGCACGGCTATTGGAAGAACCCCGGCGATGCCGGCGTCGAGACGTCGGCGACATGGACGCTGCCACAGGGCGTGACGGCGGGCGGGCTGGAATATCCCGTTCCCCACCGGCTGCTGATCGCCGGGCTGATGAACTATGTCTATGAAGGCCCCTTCGCGCAGTTCGTGCGACTGAAGCTGCCCGCCGGGCTCGCCGTGGGCACGGTGCTGCCCGTCAAAGTCAAGCTCGACTATCTCGTCTGCACCGATGAGATCTGCGTTCCCGAAAGCGCGGAACTGGCGACGCAGCTGACGATCGGCGACGGCGCGGTCGACCCGGCGACACGCGCGCGGTTCGACGGCTGGCGGCGCGCGATGCCCAGGCCGCTCGGCAGTCCGGCGACCTATAGCGTCGATGCCGGCAGGTTCCGCCTCGCCGTGCCGTACCCGGCGGCGTCGCCGGCGAAGGACGCCTATTTCTTTCCGCTGACGGACGGCGTCGTCGATTATGGCAAGCCGCAGACGGTGACGCGCGAGGGCGACACGCTGATCGTCGAAACGGTCGCCAAGGCTGGTCGCCCGGCGCAGGTCGACGGCGTGTTGGCGGTCGGCGAGGGGCAGGGATTTCGTGTGACCGCCGCGCCCGGCGCGGTCGCGGCCGGTAGCGGTGAGGGGGGTATCGCGACGACGCTGCTCATCGCGCTCGGCGGCGCGATCCTCGGCGGGCTGCTGCTCAACATCATGCCGTGCGTATTTCCGATCCTCAGTCTCAAAGCCTTGAGCCTCGCCAAGTCGGGCGGGGAAGGGGCTAAGGGGGAGGCGCTCGCCTATACCGCCGGCGTCGTGCTGATGTGCCTTGTGTTGGGGGGTATATTGCTCGCCCTCAGGGCAGGGGGCGCGGCGGTGGGCTGGGCGTTCCAACTGACCGATCCGCGTGTCATCCTGGTCCTGCTGCTGCTCGTCACGGCCATTGCCTTCAACCTCGCCGGCCTGTTCGAACTGTCGGCGCCGGCCGCGGTCAATCGCATGGCGGCGGGCGGCAAGGGCGGGGCGTTCGGCACCGGCGCGCTTGCCGCGTTCGTCGCGACGCCGTGCACCGGGCCGTTCATGGGCGCCGCGATGGGGACGGCGTTGATCCTGCCGTGGTGGGGCGCACTCGCAGTGTTCGGCGGGCTGGGGCTCGGGCTTGCGCTGCCGTTCCTGGCGCTGGGTTTCATTCCTGCGCTCCGCCGCAAGCTGCCCAAGCCCGGCGCGTGGATGGAGACGTTCCGCCATATCCTAAGCGTGCCGATGTTCCTGACCGCGCTCGCGCTCGCCTGGGTGCTGGGTAAGCAGGCCGGGGTCGATGGCATGACATTGGGCCTCGCTGCCGCGCTGCTGTTCGCGGCCGGACTGTGGTGGACCGGCACGCGGCAGGCGAAGGGCAAGCGGCTCGCTTGGATGCCGGGGGTCTGGGCCGGCGTGGTCGCACTGGGCGCGACGGCTGCCGTCAGCCGCGCGCCGAGCGAAGCCGCGGTCGTGGCTGGCGCCGAGCCTTTCTCCGAAGCTCGTCTCGCCGCGCTCCGCGCCGAAGGGCGGCCCGTCTTCGCCTATTTCACTGCCGACTGGTGCGTGACGTGCAAGGTCAACGAGAAAGCCGTGATTGAAACGGCGGAGGTGCAGCAGGCGCTGAAACGCTACCGCGTCGCGGTGCTGGTCGGCGACTGGACCGATGGCGATCCGGCGCTGGGACGCTTCATCGAGCGTCATAACCGTGCGGGCGTGCCGCTATATCTATGGTATTGGCCGGGCGGCGGCGGAGCCGATGTGCTGCCGCAGGTTCTGACCAAGTCGATGCTGATCGACCGTGCGGAAGATTAGGAGAGAGCGATGAAAGCCTTGATGATCGCGGCAACCGCATTGGTGCTCGCCGCGCCCGTGACCGCCCAGCAGACCACCGGCGCCCCGGCCGGCAACTTCAAGCTGACCGACATGACGGGCAAGACCGTCAGCCTGTCCGACTATCGCGGCAAGACCGTGGTGATCGAATGGAACAACCCCGGCTGTCCCTTCGTGCAGAAGCACTACAACAGCGGCAACATGCAGACGACGCAAGGTGCGGCGAAGGGCATGGGCGCCGTCTGGCTGACCGTCAATTCGGGCGCACCGGGCAAGCAGGGCTATATGACGGGTGCCGAAGCGCAGGCGTTCGTGAAGACGTCGAAGGCGGTGCCGACCGCCTATCTGCTCGACCCGAAGGGCGTCGTCGGCAAGGGCTATGGCGCGAAGACGACGCCGCACCTCTACATCGTCGATCCCGCCGGCAAGCTGGTCTATCAGGGCGGCATCGACGACAAGCCGACCGCCAACGCCGCCGATATCGCGGGCGCGCGCAATCATGTGACCGCGGCGCTCGGCGAGATGAAGGCGGGTAAGCCGGTGTCGGTGGCGGAAACGCGGCCTTACGGCTGTTCGGTGAAGTACGCGGACTGAGCAAGGACCCACCCTCCGTTCGCCCTGAGCTTGTCGAAGGGCCGTACTTCGATACGCCCGCTTATCATTCGTGGCGCGAAGAACGGTGCTTCGACAAGCTCAGCACGAACGGGGAGGGCCGTGAACAAATTTGAGAGGTCGAGAATGCGCCACGTCCTGTTCCCCATCGCCATCCTCATCGCCGCTCCCGCCGCCGCGCAGGATAGCCGGACCGCGATCGATCGCGCGATGGCCGACAGTGTCGCCGGCTGGAACGCCGGCGACGTCGACCGCTTCATGGCGCTGTACTCGACCGCGCCGTCGGCCAGCTTCGTCACCGCGCGCGGTCTGGTCCGCGGCAAGCCGGCGATGATCGCAAACTATCGCAAACATTATGATTTCTCGGATGCGGCGAAGCGCGGCACGCTGAGTATCGAGCGGCTCGACTATCGCACGCTCGGGTCCGATCATGCGCTGTACATCGGCCGCTTCGTCCTCACCTATCCCGGCGGCAAGACCGACAGCGGCTATACCAGCCTGGTCCTGGCCAAGGAGCGCGGCGGGTGGAAGGTCATCGCCGATCACAGCAGCTGACGCCGCCGTAACGATTTTGTCTTGTGCGCTGCAAAACGACGTTGCAGCATGCAACCTATGACGGCTTTGACACTTTAGCTCTGCGATGGGATCCGGGGGCGCGTTCGACGAGATTTGGGGACATGGCGGGCCGGACGATGTCCGACCCGAATTCGCGGCCTTGGGCCGGTGGCTCCAAGATACGTCGCAGGCCGAACTCGACCGCCGACTCGAAGCCGCCGAGATCACCTTTCGCCAGCTCGGCATCACCTTCGCCGTCTATGGCGAAAGCGACGCGGGCGAGCGGATCATTCCCTTCGACATCGTGCCCCGCGTCTTCACCGCCGATGAATGGGCGGGATTGAGCGACGGCCTGGTCCAGCGGGTCGAGGCGATCAACGCCTTCCTGACCGACATCTACGGCGCGCGGGAGATCGTGAAGGCGGGGGTGCTGCCGCCCGAATTGATCTTCCAGAACCCGCAGTTCCGCCCGGAGATCGCCGGTATCCGCCCGCCGCATGACGTCTGGGCGCATATCTGCGGCATCGATTGCGTCCGCACCGGGCCGGACGAATTCTACGTGCTGGAGGACAATGCCCGGACGCCGTCGGGCGTGTCGTACATGCTGGAGAACCGCGAGGCGATGATCCGGCTGTGCCCCGAACTGTTCCGCGAATTCCGCGTCGCGGCGGTCGACAGCTATCCCGACATGCTTCTCGCGACGATGCGATCGGTCGCGCCGCGCGGGGCGGGGCAGAGCCCGGTGTGCGTCGTGCTGACACCGGGGCACTATAATTCCGCCTATTACGAACACAGCTTCCTGGCCGATTCGATGGGCGTCGAACTGGTCGAGGCGGCCGACCTGCTGGTCGACGACGACATCGTCTGGATGCGGACGATCGGCGGGCGGGTGAAAGTCGATGTGATCTACCGCCGGATCGACGACGACTATCTCGATCCGCTCGTCTTCCGCCCCGACTCGATGCTCGGCGTCCCCGGCCTGATCGCCGCCTACCGCGCCGGTAACGTCGCGATCATCAATGCACCGGGCAACGGCATCGCCGACGACAAGGCGATCTACAGCTATATGCCCGAGATCGTGCGCTTCTATTCGGGCCAGGACGCGAAGCTGCCCAACGTCCAGACCTTCCGTTGCCGCGAGCCGGATGCGCTGCGCTATGTGCTCGACCATCTCGACGAACTGGTGGTGAAGCTGGTCGACGGGTCGGGCGGCTATGGCATGCTCGTCGGCCCGACCGCGTCGAAGGCGGAGATCGAGGCGTTCCGCACCGCCCTGATGGCCGCGCCCGAACGCTATATCGCCCAGCCGACGCTGGCGCTGTCGACCGTCCCCACTGTCACCGATCAGGGGCTGGCACCCCGCCACGTCGATTTCCGTCCCTTCGTTCTGACGGGCAGCGACGGGGTGAAGGTCGTCCCCGGCGGCCTGACCCGCGTGGCGCTGAAGGAAGGTTCGCTGGTGGTGAACTCCAGCCAGGGCGGGGGGACGAAGGACAGTTTCGTCCTGATGCCGGACGAGGCGCGGCGGCAGATGCAGAGCCAGTCGCAGTCGCAGGGGACGGGCAAGTGAGGGCGGTGAACTCAGCCCTCCCCTGCAAGGGGAGGGGGACCGCGCGCGAAGCGCGTGGTGGAGGGGTGTCCCGCTATCGAGAGGGTGACACCCCTCCGTCAGGCCTTCGGCCTGCCACCTCCCCTTGCAGGGGAGGAGTTTCGGCATGATGCTCTCTCGCACCGCGTCGTCGCTCTACTGGCTCGGCCGCTACGTCGAGCGTGCGGACTTTGCCGCGCGGCTGGTGGACGCCACCATACGCCTCGACGCGCTGTCGCCGCGCCCGGCGGGGGAGGCGGCGTGGCAGTCGGCGCTGCGCGTCACCTATTCGGATGAGGCTTTTGCCGCCTCGAACGTCGGCTTCACCGCCAATCCGGTCGCCCGATTCCTGACCGTCGACACATCCAACCCCGGCTCGATCGCTGCCTGCCTCGAAATGGCGCGCAACAATGCGAAGGCGGTGCGCACCGCACTGACGCGCGACGCCTGGACCGCGATCAACCGCGCGTGGCTGATCTTCAACGGCCGCGGCCGCCCGGCCTCGCGGATGGAGCCGCTGGCGCTGGTCGAGGCCGTGAAGGCGGAGACGCGGGGCTTCGAAGGCGCGATCCACTGGATGATGCGCAACCAGGCGACGTGGTTCATTCGTCTGGGCGCCGCGATCGAGCGTGCCGACAACACCGCGCGGCTGCTCGACGTGAAATATCACCTGCTGCTGCCGGAGGGGGAGCATGTCTATGGCGTCGTCGACCGCGACCAGTGGACGACGTTGCTCCAGACCGTCTCCGCCGTCACCGCCTATCGCTGGCTGTATGACGAGGGGCTGAAACCCCATCTGGTCATCGACCTGCTGACGACGCGCTTCGAACTGCCGCGCCGCCTGGCGGGATGCGTCGAGGAGGTGGTCGAGATCCTGACCGCGCTGGGCAAGCGCACCGGGTTGCAGGGCGAGGCGGACCGCATGGCCCGCGCGCGACTGTCGGCGATGCAGCGCACCCGCTCGCACGACGTGATCGTCAGCGGCCTCCACCAATATCTGACCGCGTTCATTCGCGAGAACGAGCTTCTTCACATGGCGATCGCCAAGCAGTTCCGGTTCGCGTGATGCGGGTTTCGGTCGATCATCGCACGCGGTATCGCTTCACCAGCCCGCAGGACCGGCTGATCCAGATGTTGCGGCTGACCCCGCAGGATTCGGCGGACCAGACGGTCGTCAACTGGCACATCGGCGTCGATTGCGATGCGCGCCTGCGCGAGGCGCGTGACGGTTTCGGAAATCGGGTGACGATGCTCTACGCCGCGGGGCCGATCGAGGGGATCGAGATCACCGTGTCGGGCGAGGTGCTGACCGCAGGCGACGCCGGCCTGATCCGCGGCGTGATCGAACCGTTGCCGCCCGCTTTGTTCCTGCGCCGCACCGACCGGACCGGCGTATCCGAGGCGATGCGCGAGTTCGCCGCCGCTATCGACGGCGTGGACGGCGACCGTATCGCCCGGCTGCATTCCATCAACGCGGCGCTGTTCGCGCGTTTCGCGGTGCAGGAAGAACCTCATGACGAAGGCTTCGGCGCGGACATTGCGTTCCAGTCCGATCATGCCGCCCCGCGTGATTTCGCGCACATGTTCATCGCCCTGCTGCGGGAGGAGGGCGTGCCCGCCCGCTACGTCTCCGGCTATCACACGCGCGACGGCGATGAGGGGCACGCCCCCCATGCCTGGGCGGAGGCCTATGTCGACGACCTCGGATGGATCGCATTCGACCCGTCCCGCGGCGTGTCGGCGGATGCGAGCTACGTCCGCGTAGCGACCGCGCTCGACGCCGGCGGCGCTGCGCCGGTCGCGGGGATGCGGATGGGGCCGGGGGCGGAAAAGCTCGACGTGGATATTCAGGTCGAGGAATTGGGCGGGGAGGGGTAAGCTCCCTTCGTTGCGCGGAACGACCGAAAATCGATTGGTGCTAAAACCTATCCCCGTTCGCCCTGAGCTTATCGAAGGGCTGCCCTTCTTCGCGCTCCACGCTCTATTGCACGAAGAAAGGGCAGTGCTTCGACAAGCTCAGCGCGAACGGGGATAGGTTTAGGCAAACGCCCGAACGCGCGGCGCGTGTGCGGGGACGTCGTCGGCATCCGGGTCGAACGGCGACCAGCCGTCCGGACCCAGCACCTCGATCGGGCGATAGCGCGTCTTATACGCCATCCGCTGTGACCCCTTTACCCAATAGCCGAGATAGACGTAGCCGAGCCCTGCGGCATGGGCGCGCAGGATGTGGTCCATGATGATGAAGTTGCCGAGCCCCGGCCGCGCTTCGTTTTCGGCGTCGAAGAAGCTGTAGATCATCGACAGGCCGTCGGCCTGCTGGTCGGTGATGCACGCGCCCACCAGCTTGCCGCGCTTTCCGTCGACCGATGGTTCGCGATATTCGACGACGAAGCTGTTGACCGGACTATGTTCGACCATGTCGGAATAGTCGCTCTCGTCCATCAGAGTCATGCCGCCGCCGGGATGGCGTGAGGTGAGGTAGCCGCGCAGTAGCTGGAACTGTTCGTCGGTCGCCCAGGGGCGGCAGGCGTGGACCTCCAGGTCTGAATGGCGCGCGATCAGCTTGCGCTGCGACTTGTTCGGACGGAACTCGCCAGCCACGACGCGGACCGAAACACACGCCGAACAGCCGACGCACGACGGGCGATACGCGACCGACTGGCTGCGCCGGAAGCCGATGCGGCCCAACGCGTCGTTCAGCTCGCCGGCATGCTGGCCGTTCAGCTCGGTAAACACCTTCCGCTCCTCGCGGCCGGGCAGATACGGGCACGGCGACGGGCTCGTCACGAAGAATCGGGGATAGCGGAACGGTACCGTCACGTCGTCAAAAGCCCCTCTCGCGCACGGCTCACCATGCACCTCGCAACGGTATATGAAGTGCAAAAATACTGATGAAAAGGTGATTTACCATGAAAGAGCGTTAACGGCAGGTTGCCCGGGCGCGCAGATGCCCCGGATTTATGGAAGCCTGTCTTGGCAACTGGTTGTTAAAATAGCGCGCACGACGCACCGCCCGTGCTGCCGCGAAGGCGAGAGCCAAAAGCGAGGCTCAGCCGTTCTGTTTCTCGACGCTTGGGCTCCAGCCTCGGCTATAGCTTTGCGAAACTCCGAGCAGTGCTCCCGCGCAGGCGGGAGCCCAGAGTCACGAGCGCCGCAACCGGTTGTATTGCCTGGCCCTGGGTTCTCGCCTCCGCGGGAACACTGGAGGGCTTTCGTCTTGAGGCCGGACTATATCCCTGCGCGGGACGAAAGCGCAGGCTATGGAGACAGAAGGTCAGGCCAGTTCGACCAGATTGACCTCGTAATTGTCCTGCCGCAGCGCCGCCAGCAGCCGGTCGAGATGCGCGCGGTCGCGCGTTTCGCATTCGACGTCCAGGCTCAACCCCTTGGCCGGCAGGTTGGTGAAGATGCGCTGGTGCGACAGTTCCAGGATGTTGACGCGCTCCTGGTCGAAGATTCGCGCGACCTGGAACAGCGCGCCCGGCCGGTCCTGCAAGCGGATGCGCAGTCGCGCCAGCCGCCCCGACCGCGCGAGATCGCGCAGCAGCACGTTGGCCAGCAGCCGGGTGTCGATGTTGCCGCCGCAGATGACGATCCCGATCGTCCGCCCGCGGAATTTCTCGCGGAAGGCAAGCAGCGCGGCGAGACCGGCGGCACCCGCGCCTTCGGCGACCGTCTTCTCGATCTGGAGCAGCAGGCTGACCGCTTCCTCCAGCCGCCGCTCGCCGACCAGCACGATGTCGTCGACCAGCGCCTCGACCACCTGCGCGGTGAGGCCACCGGGCTGCTTGACCGCAATGCCTTCGGCCAGCGTGTCGCCGCCGCACGCCATGTGCGTGCCGCGAAGCCGGTTGTACATCGACGGGTAAAGCTCGGCCTGGACGCCGATGACCTGGATTTCCCGGCTCTGCGCGCGCGCGACCGTCGCCATGCCGGAGATGAGCCCGCCGCCGCCGATCGGCACGACCAACGTGTCGAGTTCCGGCACGTCCTCGAGCATTTCCAGCGCGACGGTGCCTTGCCCGGCGATGATGCGCGGATCGTCGAACGGATGGACGAAGGTCAGGTCGCGCTCGCCTTCGAGCTGGCGGGCGTACTCATAGGCCGCGTCGAACGTCTCGCCTTCCAGGATGACGGTCGCACCGTGGCTTTCGGTCTGCATCACCTTCACGGTCGGAGTCAGGCGCGGCATGACGATGGTGACGGGCACGCCCAGCCGGTTGCCGTGATAGGCCAGGCCCTGCGCATGATTGCCCGCCGATGCCGCGATCACGCCCTTGGCGCGAGCCGCTTCGTCCAGCTGCAACAACGTGTTGAGTGCGCCGCGTTCCTTGTAGGCGGCGGTGAATTGCAGGTTCTCAAACTTCACGAACACGCGCGCGCCGGTCAGCTCGCTCAGCGTCTTGCTGTGCAGCGTGGGCGTGCGCACGACCGCGCCCTTGATCCGCATCGCCGCTGCCTGGACGTCGGCGTAGCTGACGGGGAGCAGATGCTCGGCGGGCGCGGGGTTCGTAGCCATAGGTCGCGCGCCTAACCCAAATCGACCGCCAGGTTAACCCCGCGTGGCGAAGGCGCTTCGATAGTCAGGCTTCACCGCGGCGATCAGCGCAGGCGTGACCGGCAGGGTCAGGTCATACGACCCCTCCGCATAGGAGCCGGCGACATAGGGACCGACGAGCAAGCCGATGCGGTCGACCGCGCGTCCATCGGTCGAGCCGAGGATCAGCGTCGCTTCCGATACCTTGGGACAGTCGTTGAAGCTGTCGCCGTTCCCGCGCACGACCGGTGCCCCGCGGCGTTTCGCGCGCTGTATGTCGAGCGCGTCGCAGAAGGCAGCGCCGATCGCCTGCTGGATCGCTGCCTCCGACACGAACAGGTCGGTCGGCTGCCGCACCACGGCGTCGCGACGATCCCATAGCAACGCGCGGATGCCGGGCGATCCATGTGCGCCGCCGGTGTAATCATAGGTTTCGGCCGACAGGCTCAGGAACCGCGGCGTCAGCGCGACCTGCTTCCAGTCGGTCGTCGATTCATATTTCCGGAACGGGAAGCCTCCGGCGACGGTCTCCTTGCGAAACGCCGCGGCGTCCTTCGCCACGCTGGCCTGAGCCTTGTCGCGGTCGGCGTTGAGATGGCGGACGAGGCCGTCATAGTCGGCGGCCACCTTCGGGATCGCATAGCGGAAGTTGTAATCGGCGGTCGAGGCGACCGACTTCGCGATGAACGCCGGTGCCGGGGGCGGGGCGGGCGGCTGCGGCGGGGCCGGAGTCGCGGTCGTCGTCGTCACGACGGGATCGGCCGTATTGGCAACGGGCGGCGTTGGATCGCCGCCACCGCACGCGGTCAGCATCACCAGCGCCGCACCAGACAGAAATTCCCGATATTGCATCGCTCTACTCGCCAAATCCTTGCACGCCCGATAGGACGTGATCTATGCTGAACCCCTCCCGAACGCGCCGGTTTCTCGGCCTCCTGCTGGCCGCATCCACGCTCGCCGCGTCCCCCGCTTTTGCCGACGCGTTGGTCGACAATGTCGAGGGGGTCACGCTCGACAAGGACGGGCGGGAGGTCCGCTTTACCGGCATCCTGATCGCCGATGGCAAGGTCGTCCGCCTGCTGAAGCAGGGCGAGAAGCGGCCCGACCGGCTCGACTGGCGCGCCGACATGCGCGGGCGGATCGCCATCCCCGGCATGATCGACGCGCATGGTCATGTCATGGATTTGGGGTTCCGGGCGATGGAGCTCGATCTGTTCCCGACGACATCGCTGCAACAGGCCCAGTCGCGCATCGCCGCCTTCGCTGCGGCCAATCAGACCCGGCCGTGGATATTGGGCGGCGGCTGGAACCAGGAGGTCTGGAACCTCGGCCGCTTCCCGACCGCCGCAGAGATCGACGCGATCGTCACCGACCGCCCGGTGTGGATGCAGCGCGCCGATGGTCATGCCGGCTGGGCGAATTCGGCCGCGATGCGCGCCGCCGGCATCACGGCGAAGACCGTATCGCCTGCGGGTGGCCGGATCGAGAAGCTGCCGAACGGCCAGCCGTCGGGCGTGTTCGTCGACGCGGCGATGGACCTGATCGTTTCCAAGATTCCCAAGCCAATCCCGCGAGATCGAAACACTGCCTTTCTGAAGGCGCAGGAGGCGTTGCTCAGCGCCGGCATCACCGCCACCGCCGACATGGGCACGACGGTTGACGACTGGCTGACCTATCGACGGATGGGCGATCAGGGGCTGCTGCGCGTGCGGATCATGTCCTATGCCGCCGGGGTCGACACGGCATTGGCGGTGGCGGGGCAGGGGCCGACGCCGTGGCTCTATGCCGATCGACTGCGGATGGGCGGGATCAAGCTCTACGCCGACGGCGCGCTGGGATCGCGCGGAGCGTGGCTGAAGCAGCCCTATGGGGATTCGCCCAAGAACAGCGGGCTGGGTTTCCTGAAGGACGACCAGCTGCTCAACCTGATGAGCCGCGGGTCGATGGACAATTTCCAGATCGCGGTCCACGCGATAGGCGACCGTGCCAACCAACAGGTTCTAGACGCGATCGACGAAATGGCGGTGACCTATAAGGGCGACCGGCGCTGGCGGATCGAACATGCTCAGATCGTCGACCCGGTCGACCTGCCGCGCTTCGGCAAGAACGGCGTGATCGCTTCCATGCAGCCGGTCCACGAGTCGAGCGACTGGCGCATGGCGGAGGCGCGGCTGGGCGCGGCGCGGCTGGGCGGCGCCTATGCCTGGAATTCGATGTTGAAGGCCGGATCGCGCCTGGCGTTCGGCAGCGACTATCCGGTCGAGAACCCCAATCCCTTCGTCAATCTGGCGGTCGCGATCACCCGGCAGGATGCGAACGGCCAGCCGATTCAGGGCTGGCGGCCCGAGGAGCGCGTGACGCTGAGCCAGGCGTGGCAGGCGTTCACGCAAGGGGCTGCCTATGCCGGATTCGCCGAGGAAAAGTTCGGCACGCTCGCGGTCGGCCAGCGCGCCGACTTCCTGATCGTCGACCGCGACCCGACCGAAGCCGGCCCGACCGCCCTGCGCCAGACCCAGGTGCTGGAGACTTGGGTCGGCGGCGAGAAGATGTGGGAGCGGAAGTGACGGTCGCAGCCCTGCTGCTGACCGCGGCCGCAGCGCAGGCTGTGGGCACGGTTCCGTTGGGCGACATAGAGGCCGCGAAGACCCCGGCCGATACGTTGCTGCTCGCCCGGCGCATCTTGCCGCAGGAGGTTGCGAGCAAGGTCGTCGCCGCAAAGGTGCAGCGGCGGTGGCTGCCGGGGCAGGTCTGGTGGATCGGCGCCCGCGAGCCGGCCCGCGTCGCCGGGGCGGACCTGTGCGAACAACAGGTCCATTCCGTCGAGGCGGCCGCGCCGTCGGCCCCCGGCGGCGCAGCTCCTGCCGAAACGGCGCTGACCATCGGCAAGAGCGAAAGCTGGACCGAGGTTGCCGTCCTCCCCACGGGCGTGCGGGCGACCGCGACGGCGTGCGCGGGACAGAGCTATCTCTCGGTCACGAACCAGGGCGATCGCAAAGTCGCGGCGTACCGGGTGTTGCGATCGGCCATGGCGGTGGCGCAGGGGCGGGCACGACTGCCGTTCGCTATGACCTGCCGATCGGAGGCGCCGGCCGCCTGCCGCGATGCGCGCGCCGCGCTTGCGAGCCTGCCGATGGGGGCGCTCGGCGCGATCAACATCTCGTGCCTCGACACGCAGAAGGTGCGGGCGGACACTATCATCCGCTGTCCGCCCTTGCAGCCGGGGCAATCCTATCAGGCAGAGGTTCGGTTCGGTCCAACAGGCCCGGACGGACAATCCTGGACCGTCGCCTTCGTCCATCGGCCTGGTTGGCCCGAGGCGATCGACCTGCGCCGGACGACGATCATCTACCATTGACCGAAATCGCCGATCGGACCGGCGAAAGAAAGGCCGCCGTTCCCTCCTTGGAAACGACGGCCCGTCAAATCTCGCTGGCGCCTTGATCAGGCGAACGCCGCCTCCGGCACCGGCAGGCCGACCTCGTCGGGCTCGCGCAGCACATAGCCGCGGCCCCACACCGTCTCGATGTAATTGTCGCCGTCGGTGGCCATGCTCAGCTTCTTGCGCAGCTTGCAGATGAATACGTCGATGATCTTCAGTTCCGGCTCGTCCATTCCGCCGTACAGGTGGTTAAGGAACATTTCCTTTGTCAGCGTCGTGCCCTTGCGGAGCGACAGCAGCTCCAGCATCGCATATTCCTTGCCGGTCAGGTGGACGCGGGCGCCGTCGACTTCGACGGTTTTGGCGTCCAGGTTGACCGCCAGCTTGCCGGTCTTGATGACCGACTGCGAATGGCCCTTCGAGCGGCGGACGACGGCGTGGATGCGCGCCACCAGTTCCTCGCGGTGAAACGGCTTGACGACATAGTCGTCGGCACCGAAGCCGAACGAGCGCACCTTCGAATCCATCTCGGAAATGCCGCTCAGGATCAGGACCGGCGTCTGGACGCGCGCGACGCGCAGCTTCTTGAGCACGTCATAGCCGTGCATGTCCGGCAGGTTCAGGTCGAGCAGGATGATGTCGTAATCATACAGCTTGCCGAGATCGAGGCCTTCCTCGCCCAGGTCGGTGGTGTAGCAGTTGAAGCCCTCGCTATGGAGCATCAGCTCGATCGCCTTGGCGGTCGTCGGCTCGTCCTCGATCAGCAACACGCGCATCTGCGGTCTTCCCCTTGGCCGGACCGTGCAAGCCCCCTGCGGCCCCACGTCACCCGTGATTCATTAACCTAAGCACCTCTGAAGGCAAAAGGTTAATTTCTTCCTAACCCGCGGGATTCCGCGAGTCGGCGTGTTAAGACATTGGTCGCGGCCATGAGTGCTCCTGTGCGATTGTTGCGTTTTCGTGTCACCCCGCGACGGAAAACGACGGGTCGTGTGCAACGGCCATTGCCATAAGGTCGCGTCGTGATAGCGTTTACCTTAGCGACAGCGGGGGCGGCGGACACGGGGATGTCCGTCCGGCGATCAGCCCCGCTGCGATCCTGGGGGAAACCATGAAGTTCAAGGCCGCGCTGCTCCTGTCCGCAACCTGTCTCGCCTGGCCGGCGCTCGCGCAGACGACCGATGGCACGACGCAGCCTGCGGCCACGCCGACCGGGGCCGAACTGCCGCAGACCGGCGCGGGTCCGGTAACCCGGCCGTCGGACGATGGCGAAATCCTCGTAACGGGTTCACGCATCAAGCAGGACCCGAACAAATCGGCGTTGCCGCTGCAGATCGTGACGACGCAGCAGCTCGAAGAGAACGGCATCAGCAACCCCGAGCAGTTGATCAGCTTCCTGTCGGTCAACGGCACCGGTGCCGATAATCTGGCGTCCAACGCAGATGTTACTTCGGGTGCGCAGCGCGGTACGAACGGTCTGTCCGCGGCGAACCTGCGCGGGCAGGGGCCGGCCGGCACGCTGGTCCTGCTGAACGGTCGCCGCGTCGCCGCCCACGGCCTGACCGGCGGTGCGGTCGACGTCAACCAGATCCCGTTCGCCGCGCTGGAGCGGGTCGAGGTGCTGAAGGACGGCGCATCGGCGATCTACGGCACCGATGCGGTCGGCGGCGTCATCAACTTCATCACGCGCAAGGACTATCAGGGCCTGGGACTCCAGGGCTTTACCGACATCACCCAGCGCGGGGACGCGCCGATCTACCGTCTCAGCGCGCTCGCCGGCTATGGCGATATCAAGGAAGACGGCTTAAACGTCATGGCCTCGGTGTCGAAGAGCTGGAACGGCGCCCTTCAGGGGGCGGCGCGCGACTTCGTGAACGGCAACCAGCCGAACCGCGGCCTGACGATCGATACGCGTGGTACGCCGATCGCGACGGCCTTTCCGTTGAATCCCAGCACGGCCTTCTTCCCCACCGGCACGTTGCTCGGCGGCACCAGCGGTTCGACGCAACTGACCAACCTGTTCATCCCCGGCACCACGACGCTCGCCAACGGCGGCATCAATGTGCTCGACCTGCCGAACGGGGCAGGTTGTACGACGATGGACGGCGGCCTGGCTTATGATGAACAGCTGTGGAACGCGCCGGGTGCGCGCTTCGCCTGCGCGTGGGACACGGGGCGTGCGGCGGTGCTCCAGCAGCCGCTGGAAACGCTCACCTATTTCGGTCGCGGCGTGCTGCGGCTCGGCGGACGGCACGACATTTCGCTGGAAATCACCGGTTCCGACGCAAGCTCGGCGAAGCGGTTCTCGAACGCGCAGATCAGCGGCAACACCAGCAATCTGCAGGTCGCCTATCCGCTGAACGACATCACGCGGTCGACCTACAACGCGGTCTACGACCAGATTGCCGCGGTATTCCCCGCAATCGGCGCGGTGGGTGACCGTACGGTGGATGCGGTCGGCAACTACGGCAAGCCGATCGCCTACCGCTGGCGCTGCATCGAATGCGGGCCGCGCGAATATAATACCAACACCAAGACCTTCCGCGCTGCACTCGGTTTCGAAGGGCCGTTGTTCGGCGACTGGGATTATCACGCCGGCGCGTCCTATGCGCGCAGTTCGGCCCAGTCGACGCTCGGCACGGGCTATTATTACCGCGGCACGACGACGACGAACGCGGTCGATCCGACGGCGCCGACCGCGCCGGGCGCAAGTGCGCCCGGCCTGCTCGGCCTGCTGAACAGCGGTATCATCAATCCGTTCAGCGTCGAACAGTCGGACGCGGCCAAGCGCGGTCTGGCCGCGATCTCCGCGTTCGGAGCGACGCTGTATGGTGGCAAATATGAAGTAAAGCAGCTCGACGCTTCGTTCGCCGGCGGCCTGTTCCCGATCTGGGGACGGGAGATCAAGGCGGCGGTCGGCGTCGATTATCGGCGCGAGACCTATTCGTTCAACGGCGCCCCGGCGTCGGCCACCGGCCCGGTCATCTTCCTCGCTGCCTTCGATGCGGTGAATGCGCTGACGCCGAAGAACCGCGATGTGAAGGCTGCCTTCGCAGAAGTGCTGATCCCAATCGGCCAGCCGCTCGAAGTTACCGTCGCCGGCCGCGTGGACGAATACACGGGCTTTGGCAGCACCTTCAATCCGAAGGTCTCGGTCAAGTTCACGCCGACCGACTGGCTGCTGTTCCGCGGGTCGTACAACACCGGCTTCCGTGTGCCGTCGTTCAACCAGATCTTCAACGGCGTCACCGATTCGCCCTACGCCGGCAGTGACCTGGTCGATCCGATTCGCTGCCCCACCTTCACGCCCAATACGACCAATCCCAATTGCGCTTTCATCCGTCCGGACATCCTGACCGGCGGCAATCTGGTGCTTGGACCGGAGACGACCAAGCAATTCAGTGGCGGCGTCGTCTTCACGCCGTCACGTCTGTGGTCGGCCTCGGTCGATTTCTGGAGCGTGGCCGTCGACAACACGATCACCAGCTTGACGCTGACGCAGTTGATCCAGAATGCCGCGCTGTTTCCGGAACGCTTCATTCGCGATCCGGCGACTAACGTCATCACCGACCTCGACAACCGCTTCATCAACGCAGGCGCACGCCGGACCCAGGCGCTCGACATCACTGCGCGCGGCGGGTTCGATGATGTGCTGGGCGGCCGGGTGAACTTCGGGATCGAAGGCACTTATCTGCTCAAGAAGCGCGAGAAGCTGACGCAGACCGCGCCCTACGGCCCCAGCCTGATCGGCGTGTTCACCTTCGCCGGTGATCTCGGCCTGAAGTGGAAGCATACCGCTTTCGTCAACTATACGCAGGACGACTTCGGCATCACGCTGACCCAGATCTACCGTGACGGCTATCGCAACGGCGCGCTGCCCGGCATCGCGGCGGGGACGGTGACGCGGCCGAATTACAATCGGTTCGTGAGCGAGTATATCGTCTACAACCTGTCGTTCGCCTACACGGGGCTCAGTCCGGACTTCAAGATCACTGCCGGTATCCGCAACCTGTTCGACACCAAGCCTCCGTTCGCCGTCACCTATGACGGCAACACCGGGGCTGGCGGATCGTGGGAGCCGCGTGTGGCCGATCCGCGGCTGCGGTCGTTCACGCTCGGGATCGAGACGAAGTTCTGAAGCTGACCGGTTCGGTGCCAGCGACGCTGGCGCCGAACTTGGGGTCGGCCACGGAGCGTGGTGCGTCGTACGGCAGGCGGGGGCCTACCGACCCGTACACAACTCCCGGAACCGCTCCGCCAGGAAGTCGATCACCACCTCGACCCGCGCCGGCCGCAACGGGCTCGGCGGGGTCAGCAGGTGGAGGGCGATGCCGGCGCTCGGCCATTCGGGCAGGATCTCGACCAGGCGTCCGGCGGCGAGTTCGGGATCGACAATGAAGTCGGGCAGGCGCGCGATGCCGAGGCCGGCGCACAGCGCGGGCAGCATCGCATCGCCATTGTCGGTGATCAGCGGCCCCGCCGGGCGCACCGCCGCTTCCTCGCCGTCCGGCCCGCGGAAATGCCAGGTGCCGATCGCATTGGCATAGGCGAAGCAGGCGTGGGTCGCGAGCTCGGCGGGGTGGCGCGGCGTGCCGTGCTTCGTGAGATACTCGGGCGCGGCGACCACGCGCACCGTCACCGGCGCCAGTCGCCGCGCGCGCAGCGAACTGTCCGGCAGGTCGGCGATGCGCAGCGCGATGTCGAAATTCTCGGCAACGATATCGACCCGCGCGTCCGACAGGCGCAGGTCGATCTCGATCCCCGGATGCGCCCGGATCAGGTCGGCGACGGCGTCTGCCACGAAGCGGATACCGAAGGTGATCGGCGCGGCGACCCGCACAAGCCCGGTCGGCGCACTGGCGGCGTCGCGCGCGGCCTCCTCCGCTCCCCGCGCCTCGACCAAGATTCGCGCTGCCCGCTCCGCCAGCGCCTGGCCGCTGTCGGTCAGCGCGAGCCGGCGCGACGTGCGATGAAACAGGGTGGTGCCAAGCGACGTCTCCAACCGCGCGACGGCCTTGCTGACGGTCGCCTTGCTAACCCCGATCGCCTCGGCGGCGGCGGTAAAGGACCGGTGCTCGACCACACAGGCGAACATCGCCCAGGCTTCGAAATCTGGCAGGCGCATCAGACGTCATCCTGACGAAAGTCAGAGTCCAGAGTCACAGACGATGTCGCCCGTGGCTCTGGATCCCGGATCAAGTCCGAGATGACGTTAGCAGGGAAACAATCCGTTTCCAACGTTTCCATTTACGCGACCCCTCAAGTCACCCACATTGCGGACAACCAAGGAGTTGTCATCATGCTCGACACCACCACCAAGACGGTCGGCACCAAGACGATCGACCGCCGCCCGTTCGAAACGCTCGGCCACGCCAACCACGGCTGGCTGGATGCGCGGCATCACTTCAGCTTCGCCAATTATTATGAGCCCGCCCGCATGGGCTGGGGCGCGATCCGGGTGTGGAACGACGATCTGATCGCGGCCAACAGCGGTTTCCCGCCGCACCCGCACCGCGACATGGAGATCATCACCTACGTCCGCACGGGTGCGATCACGCACCAGGACTCGATGGGCAACCAGGGCCGCACCGGCGCGGGCGACGTGCAGGTGATGTCGGCGGGCAGCGGCGTCCGGCACGCCGAATATAATCTCGAGGCCGAACCGACGACGCTGTTCCAGATCTGGATCGAGCCGCGTACCAGCGGCGGCGCGCCGTCCTGGGGTGCCAAGCCGTTCCCGAAGGGCGACCGCTCGGGCAGCTTCCAGACGCTCGCCAGCGGCTTCGCCGATGAGATCGCCGCCGGCGCGCTGCCGATCCGGGCAGAGGCACGGGTGCTGGGTGCGACGCTGAAGGCCGGCGAGGCGCTGACCTATGACCTGGGGGCGGGGCGTCATGCCTATCTCGTCCCCGCGACCGGCGGGCTCGACATCGACGGGGAGGCGATCGCCACCCGCGACGGCGCGGCGCTGCTGGGTGGCAAGACCTATACGATCACCGCCACCGACGACGCAGAGATCGTTCTCGTCGACAGCGAATGAACTTCCCCCGGCCCGGGGCGTAACCTCCCGCGACCCCGGGCCACCCAATTCAGATCAAGGAGCAGATCCATGGCGAAAGTCCTCGTCCTCTATTACTCGTCCTACGGCCACATCGAGCAGATGGCCGAAGCCGTCGCGGAAGGCGCGCGTGGCGCGGGTGCCGAAGTCGATATCCGCCGCGTCCGCGAAACCGCGCCTGACGAGGTGGTGAAGAGCGCCGGTTTCAAGACCGACACCGCGCATCCGGTGCTTAGCGACCCGAACGAACTCGCCAACTATGATGCGATCATCGTCGGCTCGCCGACCCGCTTCGGCCGCATGTCGAGCCAGATGGCGGCCTTCTGGGACACCGCCGGCGGCCTGTGGTACAAGGGCGCATTGAACGGCAAGGTCGGTGCGGCCTTCACTTCAACCGCCACCCAGCATGGCGGGCAGGAGACGACGCTGTTCAGCATCATCACCAACCTGCTTCACTTCGGCATGGTCGTGGTCGGCTTGGACTATGGCTATGAAGGCCATACCGGCGTGAAGGAAGTCCACGGCACCACGCCCTATGGCGCGTCGACCATCGCCGATGGCGACGGCAGCCGCCAGCCGAGCAGCGTCGACCTCGACGGCGCGCGCTATCAGGGCCGCCGGGTCGCCGAAGTCGCGACGAAGCTGGTGGGGTAAAGAGCTGACGGCGCGTCCTTCCCGAGAGCGCTCGCTGATCTTCACACGCCGTCATCCTGACGAAAGTCAGGATCCAGAGCCAAGCACTTCAGAGCTTGGAGCAGAGAAACCCTGGATTTCGGCTTTCGCCGGAATGACGGAAAGGAAGGCGGTGCGCGATCAACGCGCCAATTTTCGTTCGTCCCGAGCGAAATCGAGGGATCACCCGGACCGCGTGCCTCGACTGCGCTCGGCACGAACGGAGAAGTGTAACCGATGTCCGCACTCCCCAGCCTCTTCCTGTCCCACGGCTCCCCGATGATCCTCATCGAGCCTAGCCCGGCCCGCGATTTCCTCACCACTCTCGGCGCCCGCTTTCCGCGCCCGAGCGCGATCGTCGTCGTCTCCGCCCATCACGACACGCGCGAGGCCGTCGTCACCGCGACCGCCCAGCCGGAGACGATCCATGATTTCGGCCGCGGCTTTCCGCAGGCACTGTTCGATGCCCGCTATCCCGCGCCCGGCGATCCGGCGCTGGCGGAGCGGATCGCGGCCCTTGTCGCGGATGCAGGCATGCCGGTCGGTCTGGATACCGCGCGCGGGCTGGATCACGGCGCTTGGGTGCCCCTGATGCTCGGCTGGCCCGATGCCAATGTGCCGGTCGTGCAGCTGTCGATCAGTAGCCACCACCCGCCGTCGCGGCATCACGCCATCGGCCGCGCGCTCGCGCCGCTGCGGGAGGAGGGCGTGCTCGTCATCGGCTCCGGCAGCCTCACGCATAACCTGCGCGCGATCTTCGTCGAGGGGCGCGACCATGACGCCGCGGTTCCCGACTGGGTCGCTCAGTTCGCCGATTGGGTTCACGACCGCGCCGCCGCGGGTGAGGAGACCGCGCTGCTCGACGCGATCGACCGCGCGCCGCACGGTCGCGCCAACCATCCGACGCCCGACCATCTGCTGCCCTTCTTCGCCGCGATGGGGGCGGACGGGGCGGTGCTAAATGCCGAGCGGCTGCATCACAGCTACACCTATGGCGTCCTGGCGATGGACGCCTACGCCTTCCACTGAACGTCGGTCGGTGGCAGAGGATGGGAATGATCGCAGACCGCATCCTCTTCCTCGATGGCGAGGCGATGATCCTCGACAAGCCCGCCGGCCTGCCGGTCGATAGCCCGCGCGATCGTTCCCCCAGCGTCGAATCGATGCTGCACGAGCTGACGTTCGGCTTCCACCGGCTGCCCCAGCCGGTCCACCGTATCGACCGCGACACCAGCGGCTGCCTGTTGCTCGCGCGCAATCCCGGTGCCGCGAAGCGCTTCGGCCAGGCGTTCGAGGCCGGTCAGGTGGAAAAGCGCTATCTCGCGATCCTCGACGGCGTGCCGGAGGGGGAGGGCGGGACGATCGACCTGCCGCTCGCCAAGGTCAGCACGCGCGAAGAGGGCTGGCGTATGGTCACGCGCGACGACGGCAAGGCGGCGCGCACGCACTGGACCCTATTTCAGGTGAAGGAAGGCCGTGCCCTCATCGAATTTCGGCCCGAAACGGGGCGCACCCATCAGCTGCGCGTCCACGCCGCGACCGGGCTGGGCGTGCCGATCGTCGGCGACCCCGTCTATGGCAACGGCGGGGCGGGGGGCATGATGCTCCACGCGGCGTCGTTACGTTTGGTGCGCGCAGGCAAGCCGCCGGCGGAGGCGGAAGCCGACCTGCCCGATCGCTTCGCGGCGCTCGGCTTCGCACGGTGATCCCCGACGCGGCGATCATCGAGGAGAAGTTCCTCGCCGCGACCGGCCCCGGTGGGCAGAACGTCAACAAGGTCGCGACCGCGGTCCAGCTTCGGATCGATGTCTTCAAGCTGGGCCTGCTACCGCACGCCTATGCCAAGTTGAAGCTGCTTGCCGGTAGCAAGCTGACCGCAAGCGGTGAACTGCTGATCACTGCGCGCCGTTTCCGTACCCAGGACGCCAACCGCGAAGACGCCCGCGCGCGCCTGTCCGAATTGATCGCCGAGGCGCATGTCCGTCAGGCCAAACGGGTGAAGACCAAGCCGTCGCGTGCGGCGAAGGCCAAGCGGGTGGATGAGAAGAAGGGCCGGAGCGCGGTCAAGGCGGGACGGGGGAAGGTACGGGTGGACTAAAGTCTATCCTCCCCTGCAAGGGGAGGTGGCAGGCCGCAGGCCTGACGGAGGGGTGTCACCCTCTACGGATAGCGGAACACCCCTCCACCATGACCTACGGCCGCGGTCCCCCTCCCCTTGCAGGGGAGGAATGGTTATGTGAAGCCCATGTACGACTTCACCATCGCCGACGGCACCAAATCCGACCTCTACCGCGACCTCGCGTCCGCGCTCGATGCGCTGACCGCGGACGAACCCGACGCCATCGCCAACATGGCGAATGTCGCCGCGCTGATCTGGCAGTATCTGCCCCATCTCAACTGGGCCGGCTTCTACCGGAATGTGAACGACGAACTCGTGCTCGGCCCGTTTCAGGGCAAGGCGGCGTGCATCCGTATTCCCTTCGGCAAGGGTGTCTGCGGGACCGCGGCCGAGACGCGCGAGACGCAGCTGGTCGAGGATGTTCACGCCTTTCCCGGCCATATCGCCTGCGACGCTGCGAGCCGCTCCGAACTGGTCGTGCCGATCGTCAGCCAGGGCGTGCTGATCGGCGTGCTCGATCTCGACAGCCCGGAGCCGGCTCGGTTCGATGCGGGCGACGCGGCCGGGTGCGAGGCGCTGATGCGGATCCTCGCGCCGCGCATCGCGGGCTGACCTGCCCCGATACGGGATTCGGGCGACCGCCGTTTAGCGTTCAAAATGCGGGATTTTGTGCTTAGTCTCGGGTTAACGGGATGCTTCCGGCGTCGGACCGCCGGCGCGTATCGTCCAAGATTATCAGCGGCTCTACGATCCAGAGCCTTTGATTCCGCCTAGGGCGGGGCCGGCCTACACCCACGGTCCCGCCCGACCCCATCGGTGCTCCCGAGCGACGCGGGAGCACCGAACCGGGGCGTGCGTGCGAAGGGGAGGGCGATGCGCCTTCCCGCGCGGGTCAACTCACCCGGTCGATGTCCTCGCGGCTCAGCGATCCGGGAATCAGCATCACCGGCACGCTTAGCGCTCCCGCATCGGTTCCGGCGAAATGGCTGACCAACGGTCCCGGTGCGCCGCTGGAGGCTGCGCCGAGCACCAGCGCGGCGATGTCGGGGTTCGCGTCGATCATTTCGCGGACGATCTTCGGCCCGTCACCTTGCCGCACCACGATCGACGGCGTCACCCCCGATTCGGCAAGCAGCGTCCCGGCCGCGCCGGCGACGATCGCCTCGGCATGCAGCCGCGCCTCTTCCTCGATCGTCGCCTGGACGCCGCCCCATTGGACGAACTCGGACGGCGGGATGAGGGCGAGGATCTCGACGCCCCCGCCGGTCTTCACCGCACGCCGCGCCGCGAAGCGCAGCGCATTCTCCGCCTCCGGGCTGTCGTCGACCACGACCAGATAGGTCCGCATTTCAAATATCCCCGCCTTTTCCCGCAACTGAGTGCCGCCTTGACGATGCCAACGCAAGCATCGCCCGCAGAAGCTTGGCCTTGACCGCGGGCGGTACGGGCGCAAGAGAGGGCGCCCTAACGGAAACAGGACCCGTCATGGCGATCGATCTGAAAATGCCCGCGCTCTCTCCGACGATGGAGGAGGGTACGCTCGCCAAGTGGCTGGTCAAGGAAGGTGACGTCGTGAAGGCGGGCGATCTGCTCGCCGAGATCGAGACCGACAAGGCGACGATGGAATTCGAAGCCGTCGACGAAGGCACGATCGCCAGCATCTTGGTCGCCGAGGGTACGGACGGCGTGAAGGTCGGCACCGTCATCGCGACGATCGCCGCCGAGGGCGAGGATGCCTCCGCTGCCGCCGCACCGAAGGCTGAAGAAAAGAAGGCCGAGCCCGAAAAGCCCTCCCCCCCTCGGGGGGAGGGTTTGGGAGAGGGGGGAGCCTCGCAGAGTGCTCCGCCCGCGGATAGGCCCCTCTCCCAACCCTCTCCCCAGCGGGGGGAGGGCTCCAGGGTGAAGGCGTCTCCGCTCGCTCGCCGTATCGCCGCGGAAAAGGGTGTCGAGCTATCGGGCGTGGCCGGCTCCGGCCCCAACGGTCGCATCGTCAAGGCTGATGTCGAGGGCGCGAAGCCCGGTGCGGCTCCGGCCAAGACCGTCGAAAGCGCGTCGGCACCCGCCGCAAGCGAAGCGCCGGCCGCTGCCGCGCCCGCCGCTCCGGCCAAGGTCTGGTGGGACGAGAGCATCCCGCATGAGGTTGAGAAGCTCACCAACATCCGCAAGACCATCGCACGCCGCCTGACCGAATCGAAGCAGACCGTTCCGCACATCTATCTGACGGTCGACATCCGCCTCGACGCGCTGCTGAAGCTGCGCAGCGACCTGAACAAGGCGCTCGAGGCCCGCGGCGTGAAGCTGTCGGTCAACGACCTGCTCATCAAGGCGCTCGGCGTCGCGCTGGAGGCGACGCCCAAGTGCAACGTCACCTTCACCGGCGATTCGCTGGTCAGCTACAAGCGCGCCGACGTGTCGGTCGCGGTGTCGACGCCGACCGGCCTGATCACCCCGATCATCCGCGACGCCGCCAACGCCTCGCCGTCGAGCATCTCGACGCAGATGAAGGAGCTTGCCGGCCGCGCCAAGGAAGGCAAGCTGAAGCCCGAGGAATATCAGGGCGGTACCGCCTCGCTCAGCAACATGGGCATGTTCGGCATCAAGCAGTTCGAAGCCGTCATCAACCCGCCGCAGGGCATGATCATGGCGATCGGCGCGGGCGAGAAGCGGCCGTACATCGTCGACGACGCGCTGGGCGTCGCGACCGTCATGTCGGCGACCGGCAGCTTCGATCACCGCGCGATCGACGGTGCGGATGGCGCGCAGTTGATGAAGGCGTTCAAGGAACTGGTCGAGGCACCGCTCGGCATGATCGCTTGAGCCAGCGGGCACTTACGGAGGACAGGGGCGTGCCGAAGCACACGGCCATAGAATTGTTCTTCGTGGCCACGGGCCTAGCCGCGACGCTGATCATCGTCAGCGTCGCGGCCTGGGCCTATCCGCTGGCTCGCCGCGAGATCGAGGTGAGCGGCTGGGTCATCGCCGCCATCGTCGTCGCGCTCGGCATCGCGCCCGTTCGCCGGGCCTGGTTGAAGGATCGTCATCATGGATGAGGCGCGGATCGGCCAGCCGGCGCAGCAACCCGCCATCCGCGTCACGACGATGCCCGCCGACGCCAACCCCTATGGCGATATCTTCGGCGGCTGGCTGATGAGCCAGATGGACATGGCCGCCGGGCTCGTCGCGTCGCGCCATGCCCATGGCCGCGCGGTGACGATTGCGGTTGAGGGCATGAAGTTCCACGCGCCCGTCGCGGTCGGCGACGAAGTGTCGGTCTATGCCGATCTGGTGAAGGTCGGTCGCACTTCGATGACGATCGACGTCCAGGCGTGGCGCCGTGGCCGCCACGTAGAGGAAAGCTGCCTCGTCACCCAGGCGCAGTTCGTCTTCGTCGCGATCGACGAACATCGCCAGCCGCGCCCCGTCGCGGGATGATCCCGGCGCTCGCCTATCCGATCGCGATCGCTGCCGCGCTGCCGACGACGCTCGTCGTGCTGGCGCTGTGGGTGGCGCGCAGCCGGCTGGTCGATCACGACAGCGTCGACAGCGTACTGCTGCCGCTCATCTTTCTGCTCGTCCCGCTCATCTTCTTCGTCTCGATCGTCGGCAATGTCGCCGGTGTCGCGGCAGGGCAGGTGGCGGGCCTCGTCGCGCCGGTCGCGGCGCGGCTGGTCGCGGTGCTCGCGGCCGGCGCGTTTTGCGCGCTCGCCTGCGTCTGGACGCAGCGCGGCACCTTCGGCCGTCGCTCGACGCCGGTGTCCGGCAGTGCGGTCGTGATGCTCGCGGTTGCCGACATGCTCATTCTCGCCGGCGGGCTCAGCCTGCTGCCTGGCGAACCCATCCTCTGACTGGAGTTGTCCCGACATGGCCGAAACCTATGACCTGATCGTGCTGGGCTCCGGCCCCGGCGGCTATGTCGCGGCGATCCGTGGCGCGCAGCTGGGCCTGAAGGTCGCGATCGTCGAGCGCGAATTGCTCGGCGGCATCTGCCTCAACTGGGGCTGCATCCCGACCAAGGCGCTGCTGCGCTCGGCCGAGATCTTCCACTATATGCAGCACGCCAAGGATTACGGCCTGGCCGCGGAGAAGATCTCCGCCGACCTCGACGCCGTAGTGAAGCGCTCGCGCGGGGTGTCGAAGCAGCTGAATCAGGGGGTTACGCACCTGATGAAGAAGAACAAGATCGCGGTCCACATGGGCACCGGCAAGCTGACCGGTAAGGGCAAGCTGACCGTCACCGACAAGGACGGCAAGGCGACCGAACTGACCGCGAAGAACATCATCGTCGCGACCGGTGCGCGGGCGCGCGACCTGCCGGGCCTGCCGGCGGACGGCAAGCGCGTCTGGACCTATCGCCACGCGATGGTCCCGACCGAAATGCCGACCAAGCTGCTGGTCATCGGATCGGGCGCGATCGGGATCGAATTCGCCAGCTTCTACAACGACATGGGTGCGGACGTGACGGTCGTCGAGATGATGGACCGCATCGTGCCGGTCGAGGACGCCGATGTGTCGGCCTTCCTCGAAAAGGCGCTCAAGAAGCAGGGGATGAACATCCTCACCGGCGCCGGCGTCAGCGATATCAAGGCGACCGACACGGGCGTGACCGCCAAGCTGAAGGACAAGGCGGGCAAGGTCACCGACGCCGAGTTCAGCCATGTCATCGTCGCGATCGGCATCGTGCCGAACACCGCCGACATCGGCCTGAAGGAATTGGGCGTCGCGATCGATGACCGCGGCTTCCTTAAGACCGACGCGATGTGCCGGACCAACGTCGAGGGGCTGTGGGCGATCGGCGACATCACCGCGCCGCCGTGGCTCGCGCACAAGGCCAGCCATGAAGGCGTGATCGCCGCCGAAGCCATCGCCGGCAAGCACCCGCATGCGATGGACCCGAAGAACATCCCGGGCTGCACCTATTGCCACCCGCAGGTTGCCAGCGTCGGCCTGACCGAGGCCAAGGCGAAGGAAGCCGGCTACGAACTGAAGGTCGGCACCTTCCCCTTCATCGGCAACGGCAAGGCGATCGCGCTGGGCGAGGCGGAGGGCTTCATCAAGACGGTGTTCGACGCCAAGACCGGCGAACTGCTCGGCGCGCACATGGTCGGGGCGGAAGTGACCGAGTTGATCCAGGGCTACACGGTCGGCAAGACGCTGGAGACGACCGAGGCAGAGCTGATGGAGACGGTCTTCCCGCACCCGACGCTCTCCGAAATGATGCATGAGAGCGTGTTGGCCGCTTACGGGCGGGCTCTCCACATTTAAGCGCAACCCTACCGTTCGTGCTGAGCTTGTCGAAGTACCGTTCTTTGAGCCGCCGTCGATGAGCGTGTGGATCAAAGTACGGCCCTTCGACAAGCTCAGGGCGAACGGTTCTCAGTCCAACTCCGCCCGTGCGACAGCGGCGTAGTAGCGTGCCGCGCCCTCTGGGGTAATCGTCTGCCACCCGCTCCACCCGAACGGCACGTTGTCGTTCGCCGCGCGCCGGCTCCAGTCGCGCAGCATCAGCGCCGGGCTGCGACGGAGCGTCGGACGGGCGGGAGAGGGCGGGTGGGCCATGCCGCCCTCTACCCCGGCACCCGTTTCAACGCGGTTAAGCCCCTGAGGCCATTCAGCCGCCCCGGTTGACCGAAATCCCCCTTCTGCTATAGGCGCCCGCGTTCCGGCATGTGACCGAAGGGGCGAATCCGCCTCGCCGCTCGCGCCGGGACAGAGCTGAACGTTGCTGGAGACTGACCGGGCCCGGGGGGCGATATGCTTCCCACGGCCCGTTCCGCTGTTTCGAGAAACATCAAGGGCTCCAGCAAAGTAACCGCCGGAATTCGCCGGTAAACACAAAGGTGAAGGGCTTCATGCCAACGATCAACCAGCTGATCCGCAAGGGTCGCGAACCGCAGAAGGCCAAGTCGAAGGTCCCTGCGATGGAACAGAACCCGCAGAAGCGCGGCGTCTGCACGCGCGTCTACACGACGACTCCGAAGAAGCCGAACTCGGCGCTCCGCAAGGTCGCCAAGGTCCGTCTGACCAACCAGCGCGAAGTCATTTCGTACATCCCGGGCGAAGGCCACAACCTGCAGGAGCACTCGGTCGTGCTCATCCGCGGTGGCCGTGTGCGCGATCTTCCCGGCGTTCGCTACCACGTCCTGCGCGGCGTGCTCGATACGCAGGGTGTGAAGGACCGCCGCCAGTCGCGTTCCAAGTACGGCGCCAAGCGTCCGAAGTGACCGAGCGGGGCCGTGGCCCCGCGTAGAGTCATCCCCGCGTAGGCGGGGATCCAGGGCGCCAAGCGCTCCGCAGGTTTTGTAAAGGAAGAGCACATGGCTCGTCGTCGTCGTCCCGAGAAGCGGGAAATTCTGCCTGATCCCAAGTTTGGTGATGAGGTCCTGTCGAAGTTCATGAACAGCGTGATGCTGGACGGCAAGAAGGCCGTGGCGGAAGGCATCGTCTATTCGGCGATGGAAACCGTCGAGCAGCGCGCGAAGAAGGATCCGGTCGGCGTGTTCCATGACGCGCTGAACAACATCAAGCCGGGCATCGAAGTCCGCAGCCGCCGCGTCGGCGGTGCGACCTACCAGGTTCCGGTCGAAGTCCGTCCGGAGCGTGCGCAGGCGCTCGCGATTCGCTGGCTGATCACGGCCGCGCGCAACCGCAGCGAGCACACGATGTCGGCGCGTCTGTCGGGCGAACTGCTCGACGCGTCGAATAACCGTGGCAATGCGGTCAAGAAGCGCGAAGACACGCACCGCATGGCGGAAGCGAACCGCGCGTTCAGCCACTACCGCTGGTAATTTCGGTTACTATATGGGGGCGAGGCGAAAGCCTCTCCCCCAACGCGTTCGCCCTGAGCTTGTCGAAGGGCTGCTCTTCTTCTTCGGAAGAAGGAAAGACAGGGCTTCGACAGGCTCAGCCCGAACGGCTGGGGCGCGAGGCCCTAAAGACTATTTAGCCCCGCCGCACAGTCGGCACAGGAGTGAACGATCATGGCCCGCAGCCATCCGCTCGAGCGTTACCGCAATATCGGCATCATGGCGCACATCGACGCCGGCAAGACGACGACGACCGAGCGCATCCTTTATTACACCGGCAAGTCCTATAAGATCGGCGAAGTGCACGAAGGCACCGCGACGATGGACTGGATGGAGCAGGAGCAGGAGCGCGGCATCACCATCACCTCGGCGGCGACCACCTGCAAGTGGCGCGCGGCAGAGGGCAAGGGTGAAGAGCACCTGATCAACATCATCGACACCCCCGGCCACGTCGACTTCACCATCGAAGTCGAGCGTTCGCTGCGCGTGCTCGACGGCGCGGTCGCCTGCTTCGACGGCGTGGCCGGCGTCGAGCCGCAGTCGGAAACCGTGTGGCGTCAGGCCGACAAGTACGGCGTGCCGCGCATGTGCTTCGTCAACAAGCTCGACCGGACCGGTGCCGATTTCTATTACTGCGTCGACACGATCATCGATCGCCTGGGCGCCAAGCCTGCCGTGCTGTACCTTCCGATCGGCATCGAGGGTGGCTTCAAGGGCCTGGTCGATCTGGTCGAGAACCGCGCGATCATCTGGCTCGAAGAGTCGCTGGGCGCGAAGTTCGAATATCAGGACATTCCGGATGACCTGAAGGAAAAGGCTGCCAAGTATCGCAGCGACCTGATCGAACTCGCCGTCGAGCAGGACGACGAGGCGATGGAAGCGTATCTGGAAGGCAACGAGCCGGACACCGCCACCCTCAAGAAGCTGATCCGCAAGGGCACGCTGGCAATGGACTTCGTGCCGATCGTCTGCGGTTCGGCGTTCAAGAACAAGGGCGTGCAGCCGCTGCTCGACGCCGTCGTCGACTATCTGCCGAGCCCGCTCGACATTCCGGACGTCCAGGGCGTGAAGCTCGACGGCGAAACCCCGGATTCGCGCCCCGCGTCGGACGATGCGCCGATGTCGCTGCTCGCGTTCAAGATCATGAACGATCCGTTCGTCGGCTCGCTCACCTTCGCCCGCATCTATTCGGGCACCCTCACCAAGGGTCAGTATCTGAACTCGGTGAAGGACAAGAAGGAAAAGATCGGTCGTATGCTGCTCATGCATGCGAACAGCCGTGAGGACATCGATGAGGCGCGTGCGGGTGACATCGTCGCCATCGCGGGTCTCAAGGAAACGACGACCGGCGACACGCTGTGCGATTCGTCGAACCCGATCATCCTGGAGCGCATGGAGTTCCCGGAACCGGTGATCGAGCTGTCGGTGGAACCGAAGACCAAGGCCGACCAGGAAAAGATGGGCATCGCGCTCAACCGCCTGGCCGCCGAGGACCCCTCGTTCCGCGTCTCGACCGATCACGAATCGGGCCAGACCATCATCAAGGGGATGGGCGAACTCCACCTCGAGATCCTGGTCGACCGCATGAAGCGCGAGTTCAAGGTCGAGGCGAACGTCGGTGCGCCGCAGGTGGCGTATCGCGAATACCTCAAGAAGCCGGTCGACATCGACTACACGCACAAGAAGCAGTCGGGCGGTACCGGCCAGTTCGGTCGCGTGAAGGTGAAGCTGACGCCGGGCGAGCGCGGTGCGGGCATCATCTTCAAGGACGAGATCAAGGGCGGCAACATTCCGAAGGAATATCTGCCGGCGATCGAAAAGGGCTTCCGCGAGACGGCTGCCACCGGTTCGCTGGTCGGCTTCCCGATCATCGACTTCGAGATCGTGCTGTATGACGGCGCGTACCACGACGTCGACTCGTCGGCGCTGGCGTTCGAAATCACCGCGCGCGGTGCAATGCGTGAAGCGGCCCAGAAGGCCGGCATCACGCTGCTCGAGCCGGTGATGAAGGTGGAAGTCGTGACGCCGGAGGATTATCTGGGCGACGTCATCGGCGACATGAACAGCCGCCGCGGCCAGATCCAGGGCACCGACACGCGCGGCAACGCGCAGGCGGTGACGGCGATGGTCCCGCTGGCCAACATGTTCGGCTATGTGAACTCGCTGCGCTCGTTCACCCAGGGTCGCGCGAACTACTCGATGCAGTTCAGCCACTATGATGAGGTTCCTCAGAACGTGGCCGACGAGGTGAAGGCGAAAATGGCATAAGCCATTCCGTCACACTTCCTCCCGTTCGTTTCGAGTAGCCGTCGAGCGTGTCGAGACGGCGTATCGAGAAATCCGTCTCGATATGGTCTCTCGGCTTCGCTCGATCCCTACTCGACACGAACGGTGGGGTTGGGGCTGGAATTACGGGAAAACACTCGCTAAGGGGCCGCGTCCACTCCGCGGCGCCGCTCGCGAACAAGACAATTCAGACCAGAAGGTAGGAAACAATGGCCAAGGCAAAATTCGAGCGGAACAAGCCGCACCTCAACATCGGCACCATCGGTCACGTCGACCATGGCAAGACCTCGCTGACCGCAGCGATCACCAAGATCCTGGCCGAGAACGTCGCGGGCAACGCCGCGGTCGACTTCGCCAACATCGACAAGGCGCCGGAAGAGCGCGAGCGCGGCATCACCATCTCGACCGCGCACGTCGAGTATGAGACCGCCAACCGTCACTACGCCCACGTCGACTGCCCGGGCCACGCCGACTATGTGAAGAACATGATCACCGGCGCGGCGCAGATGGACGGCGCGATCCTGGTCGTCGCCGCGACCGACGGCCCGATGCCGCAGACGAAGGAGCACATTCTGCTCGCCCGTCAGGTCGGCGTGCCGACGATGGTCGTCTTCCTCAACAAGTGCGACCTGGTCGACGACGAGGAAATCCTCGAGCTGGTCGAAATGGAAGTCCGCGAAGAGCTCAGCAAGCGTGAGTTCGACGGTGACAACATTCCGATCATCCGTGGTTCGGCGACCGCCGCTCTGAACGGCACCGACGAGAAGCTGGGCAAGGACGCCGTCCTCGCGCTCATGGCCGCTGTCGACGAGTCGATCCCGCAGCCGGAGCGTCCGCTGGACAAGCCGTTCATGATGCCGATCGAAGACGTGTTCTCGATCTCGGGTCGTGGTACGGTCGTGACCGGCCGCGTCGAGACCGGCGTGGTCAAGGTCGGTGAAGAAGTCGAGATCGTCGGCATCCAGGAGTCGGTCCGCAAGACCACCGTCACCGGCGTCGAAATGTTCCGCAAGCTGCTCGACCAGGGCCAGGCCGGCGACAACATCGGCGCGCTGATCCGCGGCGTCGGCCGTGAAGAAGTCGAGCGTGGCCAGGTTCTCGCCAAGCCGGGTTCGATCAAGCCGCACACCGACTTCAAGTCGGAAGTGTACGTGCTGTCGAAGGACGAAGGTGGCCGTCACACGCCGTTCTTCGCCAACTATCGTCCGCAGTTCTACTTCCGTACGACGGACGTGACCGGCACGATCGAGCTGCCGGAAGGCACCGAGATGGTCATGCCGGGCGACAACGTCGCTCTGGGCATCAAGCTGATCGCTCCGATCGCTATGGACGTCGGTCAGCGCTTCACGATCCGCGAAGGCGGCCGCACCGTCGGCGCCGGCGTCGTCGCGACGATCGAGAAGTAAGCTTCGCCCGTAAGGGCTGAGTTCGAAGAGCCCGGCTTCCCGACAGGGAGGCCGGGCTTTTTCGTTTTGGGGCTGGTAGGGCGGGCGTGCCACCGCCCATCGCCCGTTCGTGCTGAGCTTGTCGAAGCACCGTACTACGATACACTCGCTGCGACCTTGCGGCACTAAGAGCGGTGCTTCGAGAAGCTCAGCACGAACGGGGAGGGGGCGTGGCGGTGGTCCGAAATCGAACGTTCATTGCCATAGCACTGGCGTCCCTCGCGGCCTGCCAGCCCGCCCCAGCGCCGCCGCCGCCTGACGTCGCCTTCGATGGCCTGCCGGTCACCGGCACACGCGCCTTTGCCGAGCGACTCAGCTTTACCCATTGTGCCGACACCGGAAGCGCGCTGCGGTGCCGCCGGGACGGCGTCCGGCTGCTCGGCACGGGGCCGTATCAGGCGGCCGTCGATGTCGCGCGGCGGCAAGAGTCGGGCTTCAATCAACTCACGCTCTGGCACGACACCGACCAATCCGCCGTCTTCAAGGCGACCGAGGCGCTCGCTGCTCGGGGCTGGCGGCGCTGCCGCACGGGGTCGGAGAACCAGGGCGATCAGGAGATATGGACCAAACCCGGCGCGCCCGTCCGCGTCTCGATGGACCTCAGCTACTGGGGCAAGCGCCGCCTGCGCGTCCTTCCCGAAGCCGGGCAACCGACCGGAAAATGCTGGTGAGGCACTCGACCATTCGTCGCTTTTTCGCGCGTCGGGCTTGATCCGCGCCCAAGTCGCCTGTAAGGGCGCGCCTTCGAATTTCACCGCAACAGCAAGAACCCCGGCAACGGGGTCCGCTCTTTCGCATCGGTAGGGTACATGGACAATAATATCCGCATTCGTCTGAAGGCGTTCGACCACCGCGTGCTCGATGCCGCGACCGGCGAGATCGCCGACACCGCGCGCCGCACCGGCGCCCTGATCCGTGGCCCGATTCCGCTTCCGACCAAGATCGAGAAGTTCACGGTCAACCGTGGTCCCCACATCGACAAGAAGAGCCGCGAGCAGTTCGAAGTGCGCACCTACAAGCGCATGCTCGACATCGTGCAGCCGACCGCCAACACGGTCGACGCGCTGATGAAGCTCGACCTGGCCGCCGGCGTCGACGTCGAGATCAAGCTGGCGTAAGTCAGTCTGCCTCTAGCCCCGGCGAAGGCCGGGGTCATGAATTCCCCTCCAATCGTCATTCCCGCGAAAGCGGGGATCTAGGGCCAAGCAACCCAGCGTTGCGCGAGATAACCCTGGATCCCGGACCAAGTCCGGGAAGACGCTGGAATGCTGATGGTCCTGTTGACGGAAGCAGCCGCTTCCACTAAGGGGCCATCTCCCGCATCGGGTTGAACCCGCTGCGTGCTGAGAATCGCTTCGGCGATCCTCACGAAAGCAGGGATACCGGTCAGTCTACGGGCTGGCGCCTGAGTCCCCGTCTTTCGCTTTATGATGAAGCGAAAACGCTAGCCCTGACGGGGGCACTTGGAATTGGGCTGGCCCTTCGACGTAGTCGGGGGGTCTTTTCGTTGGCACGCTCCTGGGAACGGGAGCCTCTGTTTGGAAGGAATACGCATCATGCGCACAGGCGTGATCGCGAAGAAGTTGGGCATGACCCGGCTGTTTCAGGACGATGGGCGCCACGTGCCCGTGACCGTCCTGCAGCTTGATGGTCTCCAGGTCATCGCACGCAAGGAAAACGACCGTGACGGCTACGTCGCGGTGCAGCTGGGCGCGGGCAGCGCCAAGGCCAAGAACGTCGCCAAGCCGCAGCGCGGCATGTTCGGCAAGGCCGAGGTCGAGCCCAAGGCGATCCTGGCGGAATTCCGCGTGACCGAGGATAACCTGCTCGACGTCGGTGCCGAGATTTCGGCAGAGCATTATGTCGCTGGCCAGATGGTCGACGTCCAGGGCACGACCCAGGGCAAGGGCTTCGCCGGCGCGATGAAGCGCTGGGGCTTCGGCGGTCTGCGCGCGACGCACGGCGTGTCGGTCTCGCACCGTTCGCACGGTTCGACCGGTAACCGCCAGGACCCGGGTCGCGTTTTCAAGAACAAGAAGATGGCCGGGCACATGGGCGCCCGCACCCGCACCCAGCAGAACCTCGAGATCGTCTCGACGGATGCAGAGCGCGGCCTGATCTTCGTGAAGGGCTCGGTGCCCGGCTCGAAGGGTGGCTGGCTGCTCGTCAAGGACTCGGTCAAGCTGAAGCCGAATGCCGACGCGCCGCGTCCGGCAGGGCTGAAGCAGGCCGCCAACACCAATACCGCTGACGCTGCTCCGGCAACGCCCGCGACCGACGGCCAGGAGGGCTGAACGTGAAGGTCAAGGTTCAATCCTTCGCCGGGACCAACGCAGCAGACGTCGAGCTGAACGACGAGGTCTTCGGCCTCGAGCCGCGCGCCGACATTCTGCACCGCGTCGTCACCTGGCAGCTCGAGAAGCGTCGCGCGACTGCACGCGGTACGCGTGAGCGTGCTGATGTCGCTCGTTCGGGCAAGAAGCTCGGTCGCCAGAAGGGCGGCGGTACGGCTCGTCACGGCGATCGCCGCGCTCCGGTGTTCATCGGCGGTGGTAAGGCGCACGGCGCCCGCGTCCGCGACTTCAATCCGTCGCTGAACAAGAAGATCCGCGCACTCGGTCTGAAGATGGCTCTGTCGAGCCATGCCAAGGCCGGCACGCTGGTCGTCATGGACAGCCTGACGGTCGACGGCAACAAGACGAAGACGCTGAAGGGCGATCTGACGAAGCTCGGCTTCGGCAAGACCGCTCTCGTCATCGACGGCGACACGATCGACACGAGCTTCGCGCTGGCCGCTGGCAACCTGCGTCAGGTCAACGTCCTGCCGGCGATGGGCGCCAACGTGTACGACATCTTGAAGCATGACACGCTGGTGCTGACCCGCGCCGCTGTCGAGAAGCTGGAGGCGCGCTTCAATGGCTAAGCCGCAGAAAGCCGCGGTCGCGAACCGCCACTACGACGTCATCCTGGCGCCGCACATCACCGAGAAGTCGACGCTGGTCAGCGAGGCGAATGCGGTGGTGTTCAAGGTCGCCAACGACGCATCGAAGCCTGAGATCAAGGCTGCCGTCGAAGCGCTGTTCAACGTCACCGTCACCGGTGTGAACACGCTGGTCCAGAAGGGCAAGACGAAGCGCTGGAAGGGCACGCCCTACAGCCGCAGCGACATGAAGAAGGCGATTGTCACGCTGAAGGACGGCGACTCGATCGACGTCACCACGGGGATCTGAGGGCCATGGCACTTAAGAACTACAACCCCACTTCGCCCGGCGTCCGCGGCCTCATCCTGGTCGACCGCTCGGGCCTGTGGAAGGGCCGTCCGGTCAAGTCCCTCACCGAGGGCAAGACCAAGACGGGTGGCCGTAACAACAAGGGCCATGTGACCTCGCGCGGCATCGCCGGTGGTCACAAGCAGCGCTATCGCATCATCGACTTCAAGCGTCGCACCTGGGACGTCGAAGGCACGGTCGAGCGGATCGAATATGATCCCAACCGCACCGCCTTCATCGCGCTCGTCAGCTACGGCGAAGGTCAGCAGGCCTATATCATCGCTCCCCAGCGCCTCGGCGTCGGCGACAAGGTGATCGCGGGCAAGAAGACCGACGTGAAGCCGGGCAATGCGATGGAGCTGGGCTCGGTGCCGGTCGGCACGATCGTCCACAACGTCGAGATGAAGCCGGGCAAGGGTGGCCAGATCGCCCGTTCGGCAGGCACGTACGTCCAGGTCGTCGGTCGTGACCGCGGCATGGTCATCGTCCGTCTGAACTCGGGCGAGCAGCGCTACATCCATGCGAACTGCATGGCGACCGTTGGCGCGGTGTCGAACCCCGACAACCAGAACCAGAACCTCGGCAAGGCCGGCCGCAATCGCTGGCTCGGCAAGCGCCCGCTGACCCGCGGCGTTGCCAAGAACCCGGTCGACCACCCGCACGGCGGTGGTGAAGGCCGGACCTCGGGCGGCCGTCACCCGGTCACCCCGTGGGGCAAGCCGACGAAGGGTGCGCGCACCCGCCACAACAAGGCGACGGACAAGATGATCATCCGCAGCCGCCACGCGAGGAAGAAGTAATGGCTCGCTCCGTATGGAAGGGTCCGTTCGTGGACCTGAACCTTCTGAAGAAGGCCGAAGCCGCTCAGGACGCCGGCACCCGTGCCGGTGCGATCAAGACCTGGTCGCGTCGTTCCACCATCCTGCCGCAGTTCGTCGGCCTGACCTTCAGCGTCTACAACGGCCGCAAGCACGTGCCGGTGTCGGTCAACGAAGACATGGTCGGCATGAAGCTCGGTGAGTTCGCGCCGACCCGGTTCTTCCCGGGCCACGCCGCCGACAAGAAGGGCAAGCGCTAATGAGCAAGCCAGCAGCAGGTCGCCGCGTTGGCGACAAGGAAGCGCTGTCGGTCGGCACGCAGATCCGGGGTTCGGCGCAGAAGCTGAACCTAGTCGCGGGCCTGATCCGCGGCAAGCCGGTCGGCCAGGCGCTCAACATCCTCGCCTTCTCGAAGAAGGCGATGGCGGTTGACGCGCGCAAGGTGCTCGCCTCCGCGATCGCCAACGCCGAGAACAACCACAACCTCGACGTCGACGCGCTCGTCGTCGCCGAGGCGTCGGTCGGCAAGTCGATCACCATGAAGCGCTTCGCGACGCGCGGCCGTGGCAAGTCCACCCGCATCCTGAAGCCGTTCAGCCGTCTGCGCATCGTCGTGCGCGAGCAGGAAGAAGCGTAATGGGTCACAAGAGCAACCCCATCGGTCTGCGTCTGCAGATCAACCGGACCTGGGATAGCCGCTGGTTCGCAGAGGGCGCCGATTACGGCCGCCTGCTGCTCGAGGATCTCAAGATCCGCCAGTACATCCTGAAGACGCTGCCGCAGGCCGCGATCTCGAAGGTCGTGATCGAGCGTCCGGCGAAGCTCGCCCGCATCTCGATCTACGCGGCTCGCCCCGGTGTCATCATCGGCAAGAAGGGCAGCGACATCGAGAAGCTGCGCAAGACGCTGAACGGCATGACCTCATCGGAAGTCTCGCTGAACATCGTCGAGATCCGCAAGCCGGAAATCGATGCCAAGCTCGTCGCGCAGGGCATCGCCGATCAGCTCGAGCGTCGTATCGCCTTCCGCCGCGCCATGAAGCGTGCGGTGCAGTCGGCGATGCGCCTTGGTGCCGACGGCATCAAGGTGATGTGCGGTGGCCGTCTGGGCGGCGCCGAAATCGCGCGCACCGAGAGCTATCGCGAAGGCCGCGTGCCGCTGCACACGCTGCGTGCGCACATCGACTATGCAGAGGCCCAGGCGCACACCGCCTATGGCGTCTGCGGCGTGAAGGTCTGGGTCTTCAAGGGTGAAATCCTGGGCCATGATCCGCTCGCGCAGGAGCGGCTGATGATGGAAGCGCAGACCTCGGGCGTTCGCCCGATGCGCGACGATCGCCGGAACTAAGGGCTAGATCATGCTGCAACCGAAAAAGACCAAGTTCCGCAAGCAGTTCAAGGGCCGCATCCATGGTGTGGCCAAGGGCGGCACGGACCTGAACTTCGGCTCGTACGGGCTTAAGGCGATGGAGCCGGAGCGGATCACCGCACGCCAGATCGAAGCGGCCCGCCGCGCGATCACGCGCCACATCAAGCGCCAGGGTCGCCTCTGGATCCGCATCTTCCCGGACGTCGCGGTTTCGTCGAAGCCGGCCGAAGTCCGCATGGGCTCGGGCAAGGGTGCGCCGGAATATTGGGCCGCCCGCGTCAAGCCGGGTCGCATCCTGTTCGAGCTCGACGGTGTCGCGGGTCCGCTCGCCGCCGAAGCGTTCGAGCGTGCGGCCATGAAGCTGCCGATCAAGACCAAGGTCGTCGCGCGCCTCGGCGACACGTCGCACCTGGAAGGATAAGACAATGACGAAGGCAACCGATCTTCGCGCCAACAGCGACGATCAGCTGAACGAGCAGCTCGGCCAGCTGAAGCGCGAGCAGTTCAACCTGCGCTTCCAGGCGGCGACCAGCCAGCTCGAGAAGCCGAGCCGCGTCCGCGAAGTCCGTCGCGACATCGCACGCATCAAGACCCTGCAGGCGCAGCGCGCCGCAGCGGCCAAGTAAGGACTGAGAGACATGCCGAAGCGCGTGCTGACCGGGGTGATCGTCTCGGACAAGACCGACAAGACGGTGGTTGTGAACGTGGAGCGCAAGGTCAAGCACCCGCTCTACGGCAAGATCATCCGCCGCTCGAAGAAGTACCACGCCCATGACGAGGCGAACGAGTACAAGCAGGGCGAGACCGTGCGCATCGAAGAGACTGCGCCGATGTCGAAGCTGAAGACGTGGAAGGTCGTCGAGCGGGTCAACACCCACGCGACCCCGGAACGCGTCGAGCTGTCCGGCGAAGAAGCCGCAGCTGCTTAAACGCAACGTCGTCATCCTGACGAAAGTCAGGATCCAGAGCCAGGGGCGGCATCGCTCGTGACCCTGGATCCCGGATCAAGTCCGGGATGACGAAATCCAAGGCGGGCTCCGGTCGGTATCGGGCCCAGAAGAGAGAGAAGGATACGGATCGATGATCCAGATGCAGTCCAATCTCGACGTCGCTGACAACAGCGGCGCGAAGCGGGTGCAGTGCATCAAGGTGCTGGGCGGGTCGAAGCGTCGCTTCGCCGGCGTGGGCGACGTCATCGTCGTCAGCATCAAGGAAGCTGCACCGCGTGGCAAGGTGAAGAAGGGTGACGTGCATCGCGCCGTCATCGTCCGCACCGCCAAGGACGTTCGCCGGGCCGATGGCTCGGTCATTCGCTTCGACGGCAACGCCGCCGTCCTGGTCAACAAGAACGAGGAGCCGATCGGCACCCGTATCTTTGGCCCGGTCGTCCGCGAACTGCGCACGAAGGGTTTCATGAAGATCATCTCGCTCGCGCCGGAGGTGCTGTAATGGCTGCCGCGAAGATCAAGAAGGGTGACCGCGTGATCGTCCTGTCCGGCAAGGACAAGGGCAAGGTCGGCGAAGTCACCGCTTCGCATCCGAAGGACGGCAAGGTCGTCGTGGCCGGCGTGAACATCGCCGTGCGCCACACCAAGCCGACCCAGGGCGACCCGCAGGGCGGCCTGAAGCGTTCGGAAGCGCCGCTGCACATCTCGAAGGTCGCGCACGTGACCGCCGACGGCAAGCCGACGCGCGTCCGTTTCGAGACCAAGGACGGCAAGAAGGTCCGCGTGGCCGTGAAGACCGGGGAGGCGATCAATGGCTGATTCGTACAAGCCGCGCCTGCGCAAGCAGTATGACGACAGCATCGCCAAGGCGATGCAGGCCAAGTTCGGGTACAAGAACCCGCTCGAAGTGCCGCGTCTCGACAAGATCGTGATCAACATGGGCGTCGGTGAGGCGACCCAGGACAAGAAGAAGGTCGACCAGGCTGCCTCCGAAATGGAGAAGATCGCCGGCCAGAAGCCTGTCATCACTAAGGCGAAGAAGTCGATCGCGCAGTTTCGTCTGCGTGAGGGCATGCCGATCGGCGTGAAGGTCACCCTTCGCCGCGAGCGCATGTACGAATTCCTCGATCGTCTCGTGACGATCGCGATGCCGCGTATCCGAGATTTCCGTGGTCTGAACCCCAAGTCGTTCGACGGCCGCGGCAATTATGCGATGGGTCTGAAGGAACAGCTGATCTTCCCGGAAATCAGCTATGACAGCGTGGACAAGATCCGCGGCATGGACATCATCGTGACCACCACCGCGAAGACCGACGAGGAAGCGCGCGAGCTGCTCCGTCTGTTCGGCTTCCCCTTCATCGGCATGGTCGGCGACCAGGCCGAGAAGCAAGCGGCATAAAGAGAGCTTAAGTCCAATGGCGAAACTGAGTTCGATCAACAAGAACGAGAAGCGCAAGCTGCTGGTGAAAAAGTACGCCGGCAAGTATGCGAAGCTCAAGGCGACCGCGAATGACGAGAGTCTCGACGAGACTGAGCGTCTGATCGCCCGCCTGAAGATGGCGGAAATCCCGCGCAACGGTAACCCGACGCGCATCCGCAATCGCTGCGAGCTGACGGGGCGCCCGCGCGCCTATTACCGCAAGTTCCGCCTCGCCCGTGTGATGCTGCGTGAACTGGCCAACAAGGGCCAGATCCCGGGTCTCACGAAGTCGAGCTGGTAAGGGTAGCAAGATGGCATTGACCGATCCCCTGGGTGACATGCTCACCCGCATCCGCAACGGACAGCGTGCCCGCAAGGACAGCGTGCTGACCCCGGGTTCGAAGCTGCGCCAGCGCGTGCTCGATGTGCTCCAGCGCGAAGGCTACATCCGTGGCTACAGCGAAGAGCAGATGGGCCCCGCCGCCGGCATCCGCATCGAACTGAAGTATTTCGAGGGCCAGCCCGCAATCAAGCACGTCGCGCGTGTCTCGAAGCCGGGTCGCCGCGTCTATTCGGGTTCGACCGAACTGCCGCGCGTCCGCAACGGCCTTGGCATCACGATCGTCTCGACGCCGAACGGCGTTCTCTCGGACGCGGAAGCGCGTGAGCAGAACGTCGGTGGCGAAGTGCTGGCGGAGGTGTTCTGATGAGCCGCATCGGCAAGAAGCCGGTCACCGTACCGGCAGGCGTCACCGCCTCGATCGACGGCAAGACGCTGAACGTGAAGGGGCCGAAGGGCACCCTGGCGCTCGCGATGCGTGACGAGATCAGCTACACGCTCGAAGACGGCGGCATCTCGGTGCAGCCGGCCAACGACAGCAAGTCGGCGCGCGCCTTCTGGGGCATGCAGCGGACGATGGTGCAGAACCTGGTCACCGGCGTGACCGAGGGCTTCTCGAAGAAGCTGCTCATCACCGGCGTCGGCTATCGTGCGAGCACGCAGGGCAAGAAGCTGAAACTGCAGCTGGGCTATTCGCATGACGTCGACCTCGACGTGCCGGAAGGCATCGAGGTGAAGACTCCGGATCAGACCACGGTCGAGATCTCGGGGTCGGACAAGCAGGCGGTCGGCCAGTTCGCCGCGGAAATCCGTCGCTGGCGTAAGCCCGAGCCCTACAAGGGCAAGGGCATCAAGTACGACGGCGAGTTCATCTTCCGCAAGGAAGGGAAGAAGAAGTAATGACCAAGGGTCTCTCCCTCTTCGAGAAGCGGCGTCGCCGCAACCGTACCGCGCTGCGTGCGCGTTCGGGTACTCGCCCTCGTCTGAGCGTGCATCGCTCGGGCAAGCACATCTACGCACAGGTCATCGACGACGCCGAGGGCAAGACCCTCGCTGCCGCTTCGACGCTGGGCAAGGACAATGCCGGCAAGACCGGCGCGACGATCGACGCCGCCAAGGCCGTTGGTCAGCGCGTGGCCGAGGCGGCGAAGGCCGCGGGCGTCACCCAGGTCGTCTTCGACCGCGGTGGCTTCCTGTTCCACGGTCGCGTCAAGGCGCTGGCGGAAGCCGCGCGTGAAAGCGGATTGGAGTTCTAAGATGGCCGACGAGAACAACACGCCGGAAACCGGCGCGCCGGTCGATGCTTCGGCTGCAACCAACGACGCTCCGCAGGGCGGCTACCAGGGCGGCTACCAGGGCGGTGGCCGTGGTCGCGGCGGTCCGGGCGGTGGTCGTGGTCGTGGTCCGGGTGGCCCGGGCGGCAATCGTGGTGGTCGCGACGGTGGTCGTGGTCGTGACGGTCGCGGTCGCGGCGGTCCTGGCCAGGACGACGGCGGCGAAGAGCTGATCGAGAAGCTGGTTCACATCAACCGCGTCTCGAAGACGGTGAAGGGCGGCAAGCGCTTCGGCTTCGCGGCGCTGGTCGTCGTGGGCGACGGCAAGGGCCGCGTTGGCTTCGGTCACGGCAAGGCGCGCGAAGTGCCGGAAGCCATCTCCAAGGCGACTGCCGCCGCGAAGAAGGCCATGGTCCGCGTTCCGCTGAAGGACGGCCGCACGCTGCATCACGACGGCAACGGCCACTTCGGTGCCGGCCGCGTGACCATCCGTACGGCGCCTGCCGGTACCGGCATCATCGCCGGCGGCCCGATGCGCGCGATCTTCGAATCGCTCGGCGTCCATGACGTCGTGACGAAGTCGGTCGGCACGTCGAACCCGTACAACATGATCCGTGCCACCTTCGAGGCGCTGACCGAACAGACTTCGCCGAAG
This sequence comes from Sphingomonas floccifaciens, assembly GCF_042681125.1. NCBI lineage: Bacteria > Pseudomonadati > Pseudomonadota > Alphaproteobacteria > Sphingomonadales > Sphingomonadaceae > Sphingomonas > Sphingomonas floccifaciens. Next base: position 519,786 of record NZ_JBHUFC010000001.1, read on the forward strand.
TCGGTCGCCCAGCGTCGCGGCAAGAAGATCGCCGACCTGCTCGGCCGCGGTGGGTCGCAGACCGCCGAGGCGGATGCAGCTGCGATCGCGGAGTAAGCGACAATGGCTACCATCAAGATCAAGCAGATCGGTTCGCCGATCCGCCGCACCAAGGATCAGCGCGCAACGCTGATCGGCCTGGGCCTCAACAAGATGCACAAGGTCAGCGAGCTCGAGGACAGCCCGGAGGTCCGTGGCATGATCCGCAAGCTGCCGCACATGGTTGAAGTCGTCGAAGGCTAAGCCTTCATAGCCCTCTCCCCATCGGGGAGAGGGTTGGGAGAGTGGCCTTGCAATAGGCTCCGGTCTCTGCGAGACGCCGCCCCTCACCCAAACCCTCTCCCCAGCGGGGGGAGGGCTTTATTGTTTTTCCAGCGCGAACATAGCGAAAGCGAGTGCACGACATGAAACTGAACGATCTCCGCGACAATGCAGGCGCCCGTCACCGCAGGATGCGGGTCGGCCGTGGTATCGGCTCGGGCAAGGGCAAGACCGCAGGTCGCGGTGTCAAGGGTCAGAAGAGCCGTGAAGGTGTTTCGATCAATGGCTTCGAGGGCGGTCAGATGCCGCTCCACATGCGTATCCCGAAGCGCGGCTTCAACAACATCTTCGCCAAGGATTATGCCGAGGTGAACATCGGCGCGATCCAGAAGGCGATCGACGCGGGCAAGCTCGATGCGTCCGCGGCTCTGGACCAGGCAGCGCTCAACGCAGCCGGCCTGACCCGTGGTGGCAAGGACGGCGTCCGTCTGCTCGGCAAGGGCGAACTGACCGCGAAGCTGACCCTTACCGTCGCCGGTGCGTCGAAGTCGGCGATCGAAGCGGTCGAAAAGGCCGGCGGTTCGGTCACGATCCCGGAAATCGTTCCGGCAGCCGACAAGGCGAAGGCCAAGCACCGCACCGGCCGCGCCGCGCCGAAGGCGTAAGCGCGCCATTATCTCACGTTCGTTTCGAGTAGCCGTCGAGCGAAGTCGAGACGGCGTATCGAGAAATCTGTCTCGATACGGGCTCTCGACAAGCTCGATCCCTACTCGACACGAACGGTGAGATTATTTGGCGACAGGAAAGCGACGCCACGCATTAGACAAGCGCCCAATGGCGCCTATATGAGCGGCGGGGCGGGTCACAACGCATCCCGCCGTCTTTGTTTCCGGGAAACTCATCACCCATGGCATCCGCAGCCGACAACATGGCCTCCGGGCTCAACCTGTCGAAATTCGGCAAGGCGACCGACCTCAAGAAGCGTCTCTGGTTCACCATCGGTGCGCTGATCGTGTTCCGCCTGCTGAGCTATGTGCCGCTGCCGGGCGTCGATGCGACGGGTCTCGCCGCGCTCGCCAACCGTTCGCGGGGCGGTGTGCTCGATTTCTTCAACACCTTCTCGGGCGGTGCGCTGGAACGTGCGTCGCTGATCGCGCTCGGCGTGATGCCGTACATCACGGCGTCGATCGTCGTGCAGCTGGCGACGTCGCTCAGCCCGCAGCTCGCCGCGATCAAGAAGGAAGGCGAATCGGGCCGCAAGAAGCTCAACCAGTACACGCGCTACGGCACGGTGCTGCTGACCGCGATCCAGGGCTATTTCATCGCGACCGGCTTCGAAGCCGGCGGCGCGGTGGTCGAGCCCGGCATGGTCTTCCGCATCACTGCGATCATCTCGCTGATCGGGGGCACGATGTTCCTGATGTGGCTGGGTGAGCAGATCACCAGCCGCGGTGTCGGCAACGGCATTTCGCTCATCATCATGGCGGGTATCGTCGCCCATCTGCCGCGCACGCTGATCCAGCTGTTCGAGGGTGGCCGGTCGGGTTCGCTGAATCCGCTGTCGGTCGCCGCGATCATCGTCGCGGTCGTCGCGCTCGTCCTGTTCATCTGCTTCATGGAGCGCGCCCAGCGCCGCATCCTGATCCAGTACCCGAAGCGCCAGACGGCACGCGGCGTCCAGGCTGAGCGCAGCCACTTGCCGCTGAAGCTCAACACCGCGGGCGTGATCCCTCCGATCTTCGCCTCGTCGCTGTTGCTGCTGCCGCTGACGATCACGCAGTTCGCCGGCCAGCGCGTCGCGGGCGAGAGCGCGTTCGGCGATTTCGTCATTACGCTGAACCAGTATCTGACGCACGGGTCGCCGGTGTACATGGCGCTCTACGGCGCGGGCATCATCTTCTTCTCGTTCTTCTACACCGCGGTGGTGTTCAATCCGGAAGAGACGGCCGACAATCTGAAGCGCTACGGCGGGTTCATCCCGGGCATCCGTCCAGGCAAGAACACCGAAGCCTATTTCGATTACGTCCTGACCCGCATCACCGTCATCGGCGCGGCATATCTGACGGTCATCTGCCTGTTGCCGGAATATCTGGTGTCGGCGCTGAGCATCCCGTTCTATCTGGGCGGCACGAGCCTGTTGATCGTCGTCAACGTGACGATGGACACGGTGACGCAGATCCAGTCGCACCTGCTGGCGCACCAGTATGGCGATCTCATCAAGAAGGCCAAGCTGAAGGGGGGACGGCTCCGCTGAGCCCGACCCACCTTCTCTGACACCCAATCGCGACAGGGGAGCCGCGAGACGTGAACATCATCCTTCTGGGGCCTCCGGGCGCGGGTAAAGGCACGCAGGCGAGCCGCTTGGAGAACGACCGCGGCATGGTTCAGCTGTCGACCGGCGACATGCTGCGGGCGGCGGTCAAGGCGGGGACGCCGGTCGGGCTGAAGGCGAAGGCGGTGATGGAGGCGGGCGAGCTCGTCTCCGACGCGATCGTCTCGGCGCTGATCGGCGAGCGGCTCGACATGGCCGATACCGAGAAGGGCGCGACCTTCGACGGCTATCCCCGCACCGCTGCCCAGGCGGACGCGCTCGACCTGCTGCTCGACGAGCGGGGGCGCAAACTCGACGCTGTCATCGAACTGGCGGTCGACGAGGATGCGCTGGTCGATCGCATCACCGGACGCTTCACCTGTGCCAAGTGCGGTGCCGGCTATCACGACAGGTTCAAGCAGCCGAAGGTCGATGGCGTCTGCGACGTCTGCGGGTCGGAAGAGTTCAAGCGCCGGCCCGACGACAATGCCGAGACGGTCCGCACCCGCATGGCCGAATATCGCGCCAAGACCGCGCCGATCCTGCCGATCTACGAAGCCCGTGGCATTGTCCACCGCGTCGACGGCATGGCCGACATCGCGCAGGTGACGGCCGAGATCGAAGCGATTCTCGACCGGTTGGGATAAAGGGCAGGGGCGTCGCGGCGCCCGCGATTCGTCTATCTGATTTGAGACGTAACTTTGCTCCGGCGCAGGCCGGAGCCGTGGCAGTCGAAGCCCTTATGATCGCCTAAACCGGATGGACATTTAACGTCGATCCTCCCCTGCAAGGGGAGGGGGACCGCGCGCGCAGCGCGGGGTGGAGGGGCGTCTCGCTATCGAAAGCGCGACACCCCTCCGTCAGTGCTTCGCACTGCCACCTCCCCTTGCAGGGGAGGAAGATGCGAATGTCGATCCGCCTCGCGCTTCGGCGTCCGCCGGAGCGCGATGATCCAAATAGATGGGTCGAGCTATCATCGGCCGCCCGCCCGGCCGCATACCGCCCCATCAAAATGACGCTTTTGTAACCTCCCCGCCACCGGGCCGATGGGGGCGGGGGTGCATAGCGTCTCTCGGAACGGCGATACGCCGAGCCGTGAAGAGATGGAGAAGTGGTGATGAACCGTCTGCTGCTGTCGACCGCCGCCCTCGCGATGATCGCGACGCCTGCGCTGGCCGCGACCAAGCCCGTTACCGCCGCGCCGGCAAAGGCCGCGACGCACAAGGCCGCGACCGCGAAGGTGGTCAAGGTGACGAAGACGACGACCAAGAAGACCAGATAAGCGTTTCGACATAAGCCTTTCGGTGAAGCTATCCCCCTGCTTCCCCGATCGACGCGGCCGGAGAGGGATACTCCCGCCCTCCCGGCCGCGTTTCGCCTGTCTGTCTGTGGAGACGCCTATTCACGCCGGTTGACTCGACCGGGGACGCGGCGTAATAGCACACCACTTCGAACCACCGGCCCACCGGCGGCGCTTTTGGCGCACGTCGGTATTCGTGCGTTTCGGAGCACATCAACGCGTTGAGATGCGTCGGCGGCCATGCCGGCGTGTGGAGCTGGGAGACCAAATTTCATGGCACGTATTGCGGGCGTCAACATCCCGACCAACAAGCGCGTGATCATCGCGCTTCAGTATATCCACGGCATCGGCCCGTCGAAGGCCAAGGAACTGACCGAGAAGCTGGCGATCGCGCCGGAGCGTCGTGTCCAGGACCTGACCGATCAGGAGGTCCTGCAGATCCGCGAGGCGATCGACGCCGGTTACACCGTGGAAGGCGACCTGCGTCGCCAGACCGCGATGAACATCAAGCGTCTGATGGACCTGGCCTGCTACCGCGGCCTGCGTCACCGCAAGGGCCTGCCGGTCCGCGGTCAGCGTACGCACACCAACGCGCGCACCCGCAAGGGCAAGGCGAAGCCGATCGCAGGCAAGAAGAAGTAATCGCTGACGCGATTACTTCTCCCGCCGGAAGCGGGGAAGCGCGCTTAGGCGTGAACTTCGTGAACTTCCGGCGCCTCTTGAGATATAAGGTCAGGAATACCACATGGCACAAGCACCGCAGCGCCTTCGCCGTCGCGAGCGCAAGAACATTACCGCCGGCGTCGCGCACGTGAACGCCAGCTTCAACAACACCATGATCACCATCACCGACGCCCAGGGCAATGCCATTTCGTGGTCGTCGGCCGGCATGATGGGCTTCAAGGGCTCGCGTAAGTCGACCCCTTATGCGGCGCAGGTCGCAGCCGAAGACGCCGGCAAGAAGGCCGCCGAACACGGCGTCCGCACGCTGGAAGTCGAAGTGAAGGGTCCGGGTTCGGGTCGTGAATCGGCTCTCCGCGCGCTCCAGGCGGTCGGTTTCCAGATCACCTCGATCCGCGACGTGACCTCGATCCCGCACAACGGCGTGCGTCCGTCGAAGCGCCGCCGCGTCTGATTACCGTTCGTCGGTCCGCGCGCGGTTGATCGCGCTGCGCGGACCGAATTTTTTTACGGCGCCAGCCCGATCAGCCGGCGTCCAAGAGCAAGGGGTAGCCCGTGTCCGTTAATCCCAAGAACTGGCAGGAACTCAAGAAGCCCAACGGCCTCGAGAAGAAGGGCGGCGATGGCAAGCGCAAGTCGACCTTCGTCGCCGAGCCGCTGGAGCGTGGCTTCGGCCTGACGCTCGGCAACGCGCTGCGTCGCGTTCTGCTGTCGAGCCTTCAGGGCGCCGCCGTCACCTCGATCAAGATCGAGAACGTGCTGCACGAGTTCTCGTCGCTGGCCGGCGTCCGTGAGGACGTGACGGACATCGTCCTGAACGTGAAGCAGATCGCGCTGAAGATGCAGGGCGAGGGGCCGAAGCGCCTCCAGCTCAGCGCCACCGGCCCGGCCGAAGTGAAGGCGGGCGACATCGCGGTGTCGGGCGACATCGAGGTGATGAACCCCGATCTCGTCATCTGCCATCTCGACGACGGCGCGACGCTGAACATGGAACTGACCGCCGACACCGGCAAGGGTTACGTTCCCGCCGCGAACAACCGTCCGGCCGATGCGCCGATCGGTCTGATCCCGGTCGATGCGCTGTATTCGCCGGTCCGTCAGGTGTCGTACAAGGTCGACCCGACCCGCGTCGGCCAGGACCTCGACTATGACAAGCTGACGCTGACCGTCGAGACTGACGGGACGGTGACCCCGGAAGACGCGGTGGCCTATGCCGGCCGCATCCTCCAGGACCAGCTCGCGCTGTTCGTCCACTTCGACGATTCGAGCGTCACGCGTTCGGCGCCGATCGGCGTGGCCGTGCCGTCGGCCGCTCCGGCGGAAACCGGCGACACCGCGACGATCAACCGCTTCCTGCTGAAGAAGGTCGACGAGCTCGAACTGTCGGTCCGCTCGGCCAACTGCCTCAAGAACGACAACATCATCTACATCGGCGATCTGGTCCAGAAGACCGAAGCCGAGATGCTGCGCACGCCGAACTTCGGCCGCAAGTCGCTTAACGAGATCAAGGAAGTGTTGTCATCGATGGGTCTTCGTCTCGGGATGGAAATCCCGGGCTGGCCGCCTGAGAACATTGAAGAGATGGCGAAGAAGTTGGAACAGGAGATCCTCGGCTAAGCGCACCGGAATAGCGCGCGCTATTCCGGAGACGCTGCCGGGCGGACGGCGGGGCTTCGGCCCCGTCCGACGGCGCGGCTTTGCCGCGGCGGGCTTCGCAGAGATAGGGTCTCGGGCAACTGAGGCGACGGTTTGGAAGGTGGGCCACCGTCCCCACCAGGCTCGGGGTTCCGTGAGACGGCCCCCTGACGAACTGAGAAGGACTTTTTATGCGTCATCGCGTCGGCGGCCGTAAGCTGCAGCGTACCTCGGCCCATCGTATTGCGCTGTTCCGCAACATGTCGGCCGCGCTCATCAAGCATGAGCAGATCACCACCACCGTCGCCAAGGCGAAGGAACTGCGTCCCTACGTCGAGAAGCTGATCACGCTGGCGAAGAAGGGTGGTCTTTCAAATCGCCGTCTGGCCCACGCCCGTCTGCTCGATGATGCGCAGCTGACCAAGCTGTTCGATGTCCTGGCGTCGCGCTACGCCGACCGCAACGGTGGCTACACCCGCATCATCAAGGCCGGCATCCGCGCGTCGGACGCGTCGCCGATGGCGATCATCGAATTCGTCGACCGCGACGTTTCGGCCAAGGGCCAAGACTCGGGTCCGGTGATGACCGAGGAATTCGAAGAGGCGTAAGTCTCTTTTCCTCCCAGTCGTTTCCAGGAACGGTTGGTAGGGATAGCGCTGCACTTCGCAGCCTAAGCGCTTGAAGGGGAGGCCACACCGGCTACGGTGTGGCCTCCCTTTTCGTATCCGGAGATACCGATGCGTCGCGCGTTCCTCGTCGCCCTGCTTGCCGCTACCTCTCCCGCCATCGCCCAGGATGCCATGCCGAAGCTGACCTATCCGCAGACCGAACGCGGCACGACCGTCGACGAACAATTCGGCATCAAGGTCGCCGATCCCTATCGCTGGCTGGAAGCCGATGTGCGCAGCGACGAAAAGGTCCGCGCCTGGGTGTCCGCGCAAAACGCTGTGACCGACGCCTATCTCGCGACGCTGCCCGGCCGCCAGATCTTCAAGGATCGCATGAAGGCGCTCTACAATTACGAGCGCTTCGGCTTGCCGTCGAAGAAGGGGGGCAAGTATTTCTACTCGCGCAATACCGGCCTCCAGAACCAGTCGGTGCTTTACGTCCGCGACGGGCTTAACGGCGAGCCCCGTGTGCTGATCGACCCAAACGCCTGGGCCAAGGACGGCGCGACGGCGCTTGGCGGCTACACCGCGTCGCATGACGGCACGAAGCTGCTCTATTCGATCCAGGACGGCGGCACCGACTGGCGCACGCTGAAGGTGATGGACGTCGCGACCGGACAGGACACCGGCGACCAGCTCGAATGGGTCCGCGGTCTCGGGGATTGGATGAAGGACGGGTCGGGTTTCTTCTATACCCGTTACCCGGAGCCGCCGGCGGGGCAGAAATATCAGGCCCTGACGCTGAATTCGAAGGTCTATTTCCACAAGCTCGGCACGCCGCAGTCGGCCGATCGCCTGGTCTATGAAACGCCCGACATGCCCAAGCGCGGGCATTATGCCGGCGTCAGCGACGACGGCCGCTACCTCATCATCTACACCAGCGAAGGCACCGACAACCGTAACGAGGTGTCGATCGTCGATCTCCAGTCGGCCGATTGGAAGCCCCGCAAGCTGATCGACGGGCTGAACAACGAATGGTCGGCGTTCGGCAACGTCGGCACCAAATTCTACTTCAAGACCAACAAGGACGCCCCGCGCGGCCGCGTCGTCACGATGGATATCGCGGCGGCCAACCCGCAGCCGGTCGAAGTCATCGCGCAGGACAAGGCGGTGCTCGATGGCGTCAGCATTATCGGCGGGATGATGCTGGCCGACTATATGGCCGACGTGAAGAGCGACATCCGTCGCTACGCGATGGACGGAAAGCCGGCCGGCAAGGTCACGCTGCCCGGCATCGGCTCGGCCGGTGGCTTCGGCGGCGATCCGGAGGATAGCGAGACCTTCTTCGCCTTCACCAGCTTCGCCACGCCCTCGACCATCTATCGCTATGACGTGAAGACCAACCAGGCGACCGTGTGGGCGGCGCCGAAGGTCGCGTTCGATCCGGCGAACTACGAAGTCAAACAGGTCTTCTACCCGTCGAAGGACGGCACGAAGATCCCGATGTTCATCGTTCACAAGAAGGGGCTGAAGGGGCCGGCGCCGACGATCCTCTATGGCTATGGCGGGTTCAACGTCTCTCTGCTGCCCAGCTTCTCGGCGACGCGCATCGCGTGGATGGAGCAGGGCGGGGTGATCGCCCAGCCGAACCTGCGCGGCGGCGGCGAGTACGGCAAGGCGTGGCATGACGCCGGGCGCCTCGCCAACAAGCAGAACGTGTTCGACGACATGATCGCCGCGGCCGAGTATCTCGACAAGACCGGGATTTCATCGCCGCAGAAGACGGTCATCCAGGGCGGATCGAACGGTGGCCTGCTGGTCGGCGCGGTCATCAACCAGCGTCCCGACCTGTTCGCCGCCGCGCTGCCGGCGGTGGGCGTCATGGACATGACCCGCTTCGACCGCTGGACCGCCGGCCGCTACTGGGTCGACGATTACGGCTATCCGTCGAAGGAAGCCGACTTCAAGACGCTGTACAAATATTCGCCCTACCACAACGTCCAGTCGGGCAAGACCTACCCCGCGATCCTCGCGACCACCGCCGACACCGACGATCGCGTGGTCCCCGGCCACACGTTCAAATACACCGCGGCGATCCAGAATGCGGACATCGGCCCCAAGCCGCACCTCGTCCGCATCGAAACCCGCGCCGGCCATGGCTCCGGCAAGCCGACCGACAAGATCATCGAGGAAGCCGCCGACCTTTGGGCGTTCTCGGCGAAGTGGACGGGGATGGACGTGAAGCCGGTGAAGTGATGCCTTTGGTGGCCGAGCGAATGATCGCGCGGCCACCATCTGCTGCGGTGGGGTGAGGATCGGCAAAGCCCACCCTTGCCCCACGCGCCCGACCCGCTAGATGGGCGCATGGTCGACCATCCCGATTCCATCCTCATCGTCGATTTCGGCAGCCAGGTAACCCAGCTGATCGCGCGCCGCGTGCGCGAGGCGGGGGTCTACAGCGAAATCGCACCCTTCACCTCCGCCGAAGCCGCCTTTGCGCGGATGAAGCCTAAGGGCGTGATCCTGTCGGGCGGCCCGGCTTCGGTCGTCGATGAAGGCTCGCCCCGCATTCCGCAGGCGATCCTCGACGCGGGGCTCCCGATGCTCGGCATCTGCTATGGCCAGCAGGCGCTGACCGCGCAGCTGGGCGGGACAGTCGAGAAGGGCAACAGCGGCGAATTCGGCAAGGCGTTCGTCGAAGTCTCCGACAGCTGCGGGCTGTTCAACGGCTTGTGGGCCGAAGGTGACACGCATCAGGTGTGGATGAGCCACGGCGACAAGGTGATCGAGCTCGCGCCCGGCTTCCGCGCCGTCGCCTCCAGCCCCGGCGCGCCCTACGCCATCATCGCCGACGACGCGCGGCGCATCTACGCGATGCAGTTCCACCCCGAAGTCGTCCACACGCCCGACGGCGGCAAGCTGATCGCCAATTTTGCGCGCCATGTCGTGGGGCTGACCGGCGACTGGACGATGGCCGAATTCCGCCAGACCAAGATCCAGGAAATCCGCGCCCAGGTCGGCAAGGGCCGGGTGATCTGCGGCCTGTCGGGCGGCGTCGACTCGGCGGTCGCCGCAGTGCTGATCCACGAAGCGATCGGCGAGCAGCTGACCTGCGTCTTCGTCGATCACGGCCTGATGCGCTCGGGCGAAGCCGATCAGGTCGTCAGCCTCTTCCGCGGCCACTACAACATCCCGCTGGTCCATGTGGATGCCTCCACATTGTTCCTGTCGGGCCTGGCCGGCGTCACCGACCCGGAGGCCAAGCGCAAGTTCATCGGCAAGACCTTCATCGACGTGTTCGAGGCCGAGGCGAAGAAGATCGGCGGCGCCGAATTCCTGGCGCAGGGGACGCTGTATCCAGACGTGATCGAAAGCGTCAGCTTCACCGGCGGGCCGTCGGTGACGATCAAGAGCCACCACAATGTCGGCGGCCTGCCCGAGCGCATGGACATGAAGCTGGTCGAGCCGTTGCGCGAGCTGTTCAAGGACGAGGTCCGCGACCTGGGCCGCGAACTGGGTCTGCCCGACGTGTTCGTCGGCCGCCATCCGTTCCCCGGACCGGGCCTGGCCATCCGCATCCCCGGCGAAGTGACCCGCGAACGCTGCGATATCCTGCGCAAGGCCGACGCGATCTATCTCGAGGAAATCCGCAACGCCGGCCTCTACGACGCGATCTGGCAGGCGTTCGCGGTGCTCCTGCCGGTCCGCACGGTCGGCGTGATGGGCGACGGTCGCACCTATGACAGCGTGCTGGCCCTGCGCGCTGTAACCTCGACCGACGGCATGACGGCGGAAGTGTTCGGCTTCCCCGGCGACTTCCTGCCGCGCGTCGCGACGCGGATCGTGAACGAGGTGAAGGGCGTGAACCGCGTGACCTACGACTATACGTCGAAGCCGCCCGGGACGATCGAATGGGAGTGACCGGGACTCGGGATCGCGCGGGGCGCGAGCCCGGCCCGGTCGCTCGGCAGCAAACAGCTGCCGTAACGCCTGACTCGAAACCCTCCGGGGGAGGGTTTCGGCAGCGTCACTCGGCGGCGACAGCCGCCGCGCCGTGCATCGAAGCCGCAACGGCCTACGACCGCGAGGCAGTTGTCGCCCTATGGCGCGCCTGCGACCTCACGCGGCCCTGGAACGACCCCGACCGCGACTTCCTCCAAGCCGTCAGCGGCGCGACCTCGGCGGTGCTGGTCGTCCGCGACGGCGGGGGCGTCATCGGATCGATCATGGTCGGCTTCGACGGCCATCGCGGATGGGTCTACTACGTTGCCGTCCACCCCGAAGCCCGCCGCGGCGGCCTCGGCCGCGCGCTGATGGCGGCGGCGGAAGACTGGTTGACCGCGCGCGAGGCGCCGAAGATTCAGCTGATGGTGCGCGAAGGGAATGAGGCGGCGGCTCGGTTCTATGAAGCGCTCGGTTTAGAGCGGCAGGCGGTCGTGACCTACGGGCGGTTCTTCGGTCACGCGACGTAACGATTGTTGTCGATCAACCTCCCCTTAGAACCAGAATTGCTTTCGTAGATCGCGAACATCGTGACATGTAATGCCGATGAGCATTTTGTTTATGTCGACGGTTAGTATCGGCTTCTATGGCGACGATCTCGAGCCTGAGCAGATTACCATAAGCTTAGGAGATGAACCGACGGTCGGGGTTAAAAAGGGTGAAGCGTGTCCATCCGCGACCGGAGCTTCTAACCCTGCCCGGACTGGTTCATGGCGTGTCAGCAGCGAAAACTGTCAGCCCGGCGATGTCGACGGTCAAATTAACGCGTTGTTTGACGGTCTTTCAAACAACCTCTCGGCGTGGAAAGCCTTTGCACAGCGATATCGTGGACGAGTATTTTGTGGGATTTTTCTTGGCAGCGGCAATGAAGGCTTGACGCTACGGCCCGAAACACTGCTTCGCATCGGCGAACGCGGGCTGCTCGTTGACCTGGATATTTATGAGCGAGACGTGACGGGCTGACGTTTCGAATTGAGGCGCGGCAGGCATTCTTCGGTAATATCCGCGTCCTTATCGACAATCTTCAGAGAGGATGGAGAATGACGCTAGTCCTTTACGGCATCCCCAACTGCGACACCGTGAAGAAAGCCCGCACCTGGCTCGACACGCACGGCATCGTCTACACCTTCCACGACTATAAGAAGCTCGGCGCCGATCGCGACAAATTGACTGCATGGGCCGGCGAAGTCGGTTGGGAAAAGCTGCTCAACCGCGCGGGCACGACGTTTCGCAAGCTGCCGGACGCCGATCGTGTCGACCTGACCGAAGCCAAGGCGATCGCGCTGATGGTCGCGCAGCCGTCGCTCATCAAGCGGCCGGTGGTGGAGGGGGCGGGGGCGTTGCTCGTCGGGTTCAAGCCGGAGGTGTACGCGGCCGCCTTTGCCTGATCCGCGGCGGGATGGTCGAAACGCTTGCGTTTCGATAGCTTGCCGGCGGAACTTGGGGAGGGATGCGATGACGGTGACGGTTCGCGCGAAGGCGCCGGCGTGGTTCTGGATCGTGGCGGTGGTGCTGGTGCTGTGGGGCGCGATGGGCGTGTTCGCGTGTGTCCAGCAGTTCCGGCTCGGCGCCGATGCAATGGGGCCGGCGGATGATTATTATCGCGCGCTCTATGCAGCGCTGCCGGCGTGGTACAACATCGTCTATGCGGTGGCGACGGGCGCGGGATTGCTGGGGAGCATCGCGCTGCTGATGCGCTCGCGGTCGGCGCGGCCGCTCTACATCGTCTCGCTGATCGCCGTCGTCATCCAGTTTGGCTGGCTGTTCGCGACGACCGACATGATCGCGGTACGCGGTTTTGCGGTCGCGGCGGGGTTTCCGATTTTCATCCTGGTCGTGGCGCTGGCGCAGGTTTGGCTGGCCGGGCTGGCGATGCGGCGGGAATGGATCGGGTGAGCGCGGGTGGTGCAGAAACACGTTCGCCCTGAGCTTGTCGAAGGGCCGTTCTGCGATACGCCTGCTCACCGCTCGCGGCACGAAGTACGGTGCTTCGACACGCTCAGCACGAACGGGGGAGGGCGCGGCGTAGAAACCATTTTCCTACACGCCCGCAATTTGCTTCACCCTGTCGGATGATTCCGAAACGCACCTCTTTCGGCCTCGCGTCGCCAAAAGTGACAAAAGTGACGAAGGCTGACGAATTGACCGCAGTATCGCAACTTTTGGGGTCGGCGCAGCCCGCGCTGGACCCGGCCGCCCCCCGAGCCTAGGTCAGCCCCATGTCCACGACCTTCACCCTCGACACCGCCACCAGCCGCGCCACCCCTACGCCCGCGCCGATGAAGCGGCTGACCGTGCCGGCGATCCAGGCGCGCAAGGGTTCCGAGCCGATCGTGATGCTGACCGCGTACACCGCGCGGATGGCGCAGCTGCTCGATCCGCAGTGCGACATGCTGCTGGTCGGCGACAGCCTGGGGCAGGTGATCTACGGCCTGCCGTCGACGCTGGCGGTGACGCTCGACATGATGTGCGCACATGGCGCGGCGGTGGTGCGGGGCAGCTATCACGCGGTCGTCGTCATCGACATGCCGTTCGGCAGCTATGAGGCGTCGCCCGAGCAGGCCTTCGCGAGTGCTGCGCGGATCATGGCGGAAACGGGCGCGGCGGCGGTGAAGCTGGAGGGGGGGGCGGCGATGGCGCCGACCGTCGCCTTCCTGTCGCAGCGCGGCATTCCGGTCTGCGGTCACGTCGGCCTGACCCCTCAGGCGGTCAACGCGCTCGGCGGCTATGGCGCGCGGGGACGCAGCGACGCGGAAGCCGCCAAGATCCTGTCGGATGCGAAGGCGATTGCGGAGGCCGGCGCCTTCGCAATGGTCGTCGAAGGTGTGATGGAGAGCCTGGCCAAGGAGATCGTCGCCGCGGTGCCCTGTCCGGTCATCGGCATCGGCGCATCGGCCGATTGCGACGGGCAGGTGCTGGTGACCGAGGACATGCTCGGCCTGTTCGAGCGGACGCCGCGCTTCGTGAAGACCTATGACGACATCGCCGGCCGCATTTCCGCCGCGGTCGGCGCCTATGCCGATGAAGTGCGGGCGCGCAGCTTTCCCGGCGACGCGCAGGTGTACCGTCCCAAGGCCTGAGCAGGCGCCGCTTCCGTTTCCCCTTTTCCGCGGCTAAGGCTGCGCGCTGTTTGTCGTATCGGAGTGTGTCTGACGTGGCGTTGACCCCGCAATCGAACGAAGCCTTCCTGCGCGAGGTCGACGAGGAACTGCGTCGCGACGAGGCGATGAAGCTGTGGAAGCGCTGGGGCGTGCTCGGCATCGCCGTCGTCGTGGCCGGGCTGGTCGCGCTCGCCGGCTATCTGTGGTGGCAGTCGAACAGCCGCAATGTCGCCGGCGAACAGGGCATCAAGTTCAATGAGGCGATGAACGCGCTGGGCAACCAGCAGCCGGCCAAGGCCGAGCCGATCCTGGCCGAGCTGGCGAAGAGCGGCAGCGAGGGCTATTCGGCGCTCGCCAAGTTCACCCAGGCCGCTATCGCCCTGCAGAAGCCCGACCTGAAGACCGCCGCGCGCCTGTTCGCCGAAGTCGCCGGCGACAGCGGCACCGCGCAGCCGCTCCGCGACTTGGCGCTCGTGCGCCAGACGCTCGCCGAATATGACAGCCTCCAGCCACAGGTCGTGATCGACCGGCTGCGGCCGATGGCGGTGAAGGGCAATCCCTATTTCGGCACCGCCGGCGAGATGACGGCGATCGCCCATCTCCGGATGGGCCGCCGCGATCTGGCCGGGCGGATGTTCGGCGAAATGGCGCGGGACGAAACCGTCCCTGCATCGATCCGTCAACGCGCGGTTCAGATGGCGGGTGTTCTTGGCGTCGATGCCGTCGACCAGACTGAGGAAAAGAAGGCAGGATGAAGTCCTATGTTCGGACCACCGCGGCGATCGCATTGATCGTCAGCCTAAGTGGCTGCGGCATCTTCAAGGGTGGTGCCAAGAAGACGCCGGTGCTGGGCGACCGCGTGCCCATCCTGATGACCGAAAACTCGATCGGCATCGACCGCACGATCGCGAACATCGATGTCGTGGTGCCGCTGGCGACCGCCAATGATTCGTGGAACCAGCCGGGCGGCAACTCCGCCAAGGCGATGGGCCATGTCGCGCTGGCCGAAGCGCCCGCCCGGGCGTGGGAAGTTCGCGTCCCCGGCGGTGACAAGCGCACCCGCCTGGCGGCCGCGCCGGTGGTCGATGCCGGCAAGCTCTACGTCACCGACACCGAAGGCGCGGTCCATGCCTACGCCGCGGATACCGGCGCGGTGCTGTGGACGGCGCAGACCGTCAAGGACGATCCCAAGAACCGTGCCCGCTTCGGCGGCGGGGTCAGCGTCGAGGCCGGCCGCGCCTATGCGACCAACGGCCTGGGCGATGTCGTCGCGTTCGACGCCAACACCGGCGCCGAGCTGTGGCGTGTGAAGCCGGGCGGTCCGCTGCGCGGCGCACCGACGCTCGCCAACGACCAGGTCTATGTCCTCAGCCAGGACAACCAGCTGTTCGCGCTTAACCAGTCGGACGGCAAGGTCGCCTGGACTTCGTCGGGCAGCCTGGAGACGCAGGGCGTGTTCGGAGTCGCCGCTCCCGCCGTCGCGCAGGGGACCGTCGTCGCCGGCTTCTCCAGCGGCGAGCTGAACGCCTATCGCTACGAGAACGGCCGCACGCTCTGGGCCGACGCGCTGTCGCGCTCCAGCATGTCGACCAGCGTGTCGGCGCTGTCGGACATCGATGCCGAACCGGTGATCGACGAGGGCAAGGTCTATGCGATCGGCCAGGGCGGCCGCATGGTCGCGCTGGAGGTGTCGACCGGCCAGCGTCTGTGGGAACAGAATCTCGCCGGCATCTCGACGCCGTGGGTGTCGGGTGAGTGGATCTTCGTCGTGACCGACGACGCGCGGCTGATCTGCCTGGCGCGTGCGTCGGGCAAGATCCGCTGGATCAGCCAGCTGCGCAAATATCGCGTCGAAAAGAAGAAGACGCAGAAGGACCCGGTGTCGTGGATCGGCCCGGTTCTGGCGGGCAACAAGCTGTGGCTGGCCAATTCCTTGGGCGAGATCGTCGCGGCGTCGGTCGCAGACGGCACCGTCCAGACGACGATGATGTCGAAGAAGGCGGTGTTCAGCCTGTCACCGGTCGTCGCCAACCAGACGCTCTATCTGCTCTCGGATGAAGGCACGCTGGTCGCCTATCGGTGATCTGCCCGCCCGCTTGATTTTTGCGAACCCCGGTTGCGAGAGCGACCGGGGTTCGTCCATTTTCCGTTCGTGCCGAGCTTGTCGAAGCACCGTTCTTTGATCCGCAAGCAATTCGCGCGGGTATCGTAGTACGGTGCTTCGACAAGCTCAGCACGAACGGTGTAGGGTGCGATTGCACTCGCTATCGGATAGTTGTTGACCATGCCTCTTCCCACCGTCGCCATCATCGGCCGACCCAATGTCGGCAAGTCGACGCTCTTCAACCGGCTCGTCGGCAAGCGTCTTGCGCTGGTCGACGATCAGCCCGGCGTGACCCGCGATCGGCGTGAGGGGGATGCGACGCTGATCGGCATGGACTTTCGCGTCGTCGACACCGCCGGTTTCGAGGACAAGGATGTCGCGACCCTGCCTGGCCGAATGCGGTTGCAGACCGAGGCGGCGGTCGAGGACGCCGATGTCGCGCTGTTCATGGTCGACGCCCGCGCCGGCGTCGTCCCGCTCGACGAGGAGATCGCGCGCTGGCTGCGTGGCACCGACACGCCGATCGTGCTCGTCGCCAACAAGGCCGAGGGGCGCGCAGGCGAGACCGGGGTGATCGAGGCGATGGCGCTCGGCTTCGGTGAGCCGGTGCAGCTGTCGGCGGAGCATGGCGAAGGCGTGGTCGAGCTGTTCGAGGCGCTGCGCCCGCTGATCGAGCGCGAAGACGGCGACGAGGCGGTCGAGGACGACTCCGAAGCGCCCGACGCACCGCTGAAGCTGGCGATCGTCGGTCGTCCGAATGCGGGCAAGTCGACGCTCATCAACCGCATCCTCGGGCAGGACCGGCTGATCACTGGGCCTGAGGCCGGCATCACCCGCGATTCGATCGCGATCGACTGGACATGGGAGGGGCCGGATGGTCCCCGCCCGGTGCGGCTGATCGACACCGCCGGCATGCGCAAGAAGGCGCGGGTGCAGGAGAAGCTGGAAAAGCTGTCGGTGATGGACGCGCTGCGTGCGGTCGATTTCGCGGAGGTCGTCGTGCTGATGATCGACGCGACCCGCGGGCTGGAGGTCCAGGACCTGAAAATCGCTGACCGGGTGTTGCAGGAGGGGCGTGCCCTGGTCATCGCGCTGAACAAATGGGACGTGGCGGAGAATGCCTCCAGCCTGTTCAACGGCGTGAAGGGCGCGCTCGACGAGGGGTTGTCGCAGGTCAAGGGCGTGCCGCTGCTCACCGTATCAGGGGCGACCGGCAAGGGCATCGACGTGCTGATCCGCGTCGCGTTCGAAACGCGCGAGGCGTGGTCGCGGCGCGTGTCGACCGGCCAGCTCAACCGCTGGTTCGAACGCGCGATCGAGGCGAACCCGCCGCCCGCGCCCGGCGGCAAGCGGATCAAGCCGCGCTATGTGACCCAGGTGAACACGCGCCCGCCCAGCTTCGTCCTGTTCGGCACCCGCGTCGACCTGTTGCCGGAAAGCTATCGCCGCTATCTGGTCAACAGCCTGCGCAAGGAGTTTGATTTCGGCGCGGTTCCGGTCCGGCTGTCCCTGCGCGCGCCGAAGAATCCGTTCGACCACAGCAAGTCCTGATGCGGATCGACGCGCGCGGCATGCGATGCCCCTGGCCGGCGCTCAGGCTGGCCAAGGCATTGCGTAACGCGGACGATGCCGTCGAGGTGCTGGCCGACGATCCGATCGCGCCGCGCGAGCTGGAAAATGTCGCGATTGCAGCGGGATGGACGTTCGAAACGATAGCTCCCGAACATTTTCGTGTTGCACGCGACCCCAAAGTCAACGGCCTGTTTACCCGCACACCCTAAAACGGTGGAAATGGAAGGGGCGTGTGGTGCGCCGCGGAGTGGGTGATATGGCGGTCGGAATTTCGGACGCGACGGTGATCGACTGGACGGCGCTGTCGGCGGCTCGGGTCGAGCTGGGAGCGAACTTCGTTCGCATTCTCGGCTATTTCCGCGAAGACGGTGAGAAATCGGTCGCTGCGATCGAAGCGGCGATGCGCGCCGGAAACGCTGCGGCGATGGTCATTCCCGCGCACACGCTGAAGGGCGAATCGGCACAGTTCGGGGCTGAACTGCTGTCGGCGCATGCCGAAGCCATCGAGACGATCGCCCGCGACTGCGTCGAAACGCATGACGCGCCGGAAGAGGCGCTGCCGCATGTGGTGGGCTTGCGCGCGCTGTTCGAACAGACGCTCGCGCTGCTGGAGCGGGAAACCAGCCCGCTGGTCGAGCGCCGCCCGCACTTCGGCCGCCGCGCGATATAGCGAAACTTTTGTTCATCATGTGGTGAAACTTCTTTCCCCGCCGCCGCCGCACGCTATCGTCCGGCGAAACGACGGCGGGGCAGAGCGATGGACGGACATCAGGCGATTGCGCAGGACCCGCGCTACCTGGCTCTGCTGCGAAAGCGCGGGCGCTTCGCCTGGACGCTGACCGCGATCATTCTGGTCGTCTATTTCGGCTTCATCGGACTCGTCGCCTTCGACAAGCCGCTGCTTGCCGCCTCGCTTTCGGGCGGGGCGACGTCGGTCGGGATACCGATCGGCCTGGGGATCATCCTCGCGTCGATCATCCTGACCGGGCTCTACGTCCGCCGCGCCAATGGCGAGTTCGACGCCGAATTGGCCGCGATCCGTGCGGAGCATGGCGCATGAAGCGCTGGCTCGTCGCATCGGCGATCATCTGCACCGGCACGGCCGCTTCCGCCCATGTCGTCGGCCCGGCGGTGCAGCAGGCGACCAACTGGACCGCGATCGCGATGTTCGCCGCCTTCGTCGTCGCCACGCTCGGCATCACCCGCTGGGCGGCGGGCAAGACCAGGACCGCAGCCGATTTCTATACCGCCGGTGGCGGCATCACGGGCTTCCAGAACGGTCTGGCGATCGCGGGCGACTATATGTCGGCGGCGTCGTTCCTCGGCATCTCCGCGCAGATCTATGCCGATGGCTATGACGGGCTGATCTATTCGATCGGCTTCCTGGTCGGCTGGCCGATCCTGTTGTTCCTGATGGCGGAACGGCTGCGCAACCTCGGCCGCTTCACTTTCGCCGATGTGGCGTCGTTCCGGTTCGCGCAAGGACCGGTTCGCAGCTTCGCGGCGATCTCCACGCTGGCGGTCGTGCTGTTCTACCTGATCGCGCAGATGGTCGGGGCGGGGCAGTTGATCAAGTTGCTGTTCGGCCTGCCGTACCCCTATGCCGTCGGCATCGTCGGTGTGCTGATGACCTGTTACGTGCTGTTCGGGGGCATGACTGCGACGACGTGGGTGCAGATCGTCAAGGCGGCGCTGCTGCTGGGCGCGGCGAGCTTCATCGCCATAGCGGTGCTGTGGCGGTTCGATTTTTCGCCGGAAGCGCTGTTCGCGCGGGCGGTCGAGGTGAAGGGATCGTCGGCGATCATGGGGCCGGGCGGGTTCATCAAGGACCCGATTAGCGCGATTTCGCTCGGCATGGCGCTGATGTTCGGGACGGCCGGACTGCCGCATATCCTGATGCGCTTCTTCACCGTGCCCGATGCCAAGGCGGCACGGACGTCGGTGCTATGGGCGACCGGGTGGATCGGCTATTTCTACTGCCTGACCTTTATCATCGGATTCGGCGCGATCGTGCTGGTGGCGACCGATCCGGGCTTCCTCGAAGCGGACGGTGCGCTGAGGGGCGGGAGCAACATGGCGGCGATCCATCTGGCGCAGGCGGTCGGCGGCAACCTGTTCCTGGGGTTCATCTCGGCGGTCGCATTCGCGACGATCCTGGCGGTGGTCGCAGGGTTGACGCTGTCGGGCGCGTCGGCGGTGAGCCACGATCTCTACGCCAGCGTGTTCAAGCGTGGCGCAGCGGATACGGCCAAGGAACTGCGCGTGTCGCGGATCACGGTGCTGGTGCTGGCGGTCATCGCGATCGCGCTGGGCATCGCGTTCGAAAAGCAGAACGTCGCCTTCATGGTCAGCCTGGCCTTCGCGCTGGCGGCGTCGGGCAACTTCCCGGTGCTGCTGCTGTCGCTGCTGTGGAGCGGCTGCACGACGCGCGGGGTCGTCGCGGGCGGGCTGGCGGGCGTGGTCTTGGCGTTCGTGCTGACCGTGCTGTCGCCGGCGGTGTGGGTGAAGGTGCTCGGCTATCCGGACGCGATCTTCCCCTATGGTTCGCCGGCGATCTTCTCGATGCCGGTCGCCTTCTTCGTCATCTGGCTGGTGTCGGTCACCGATCGCAGCGGGCGGGCGGCGGTCGATCGTGCGGGCTTCGCGGCGCAGCAGGTGCGGCAGGAGACGGGGATCGGAGCGGCAGGAGCATCGGCGCATTGATCGTGGACCGTCAAAAGTTGCGATAACGCGGTCAATTGGTCAGCCTTCGTCACCTTTGTCACTTTTGACACTTTTGGCCGCGGGTATCCTGGCAAGCGGGGCATGGACGATATCAAGGAGCGGGGATCGGTCGATCCAGCTCCGGCTGAGCAAATGGCGTCCAACATTGCAATACGCCGCGCGTCGGCCGCGGGGGCGGTCGAGACGATGTCGCCCGTAACTCTGGGCTCCCGCCTGCGCGGGAGCCCGGCGCGATTTATAGCGCGCGGAACTTGAAATCGCGGAATTTGGCTTCGCCCGCGCCGGCCGAGTAGAGGCCCGGACGGAGCATCAAGAAGCCGCCACGGACATTGTGGTGGTAGCCCGAGACTTCCATGCCGCGGTCGAACCGTGTCCACGTCCGCCCGTCGTCGGCGCTGGTGTGGAAGCTGACGATATGGCGGTTGTTGGTCACGCGCATCCGCATCCGCCGGCCATATGGGTTCGCCGGGCGTCCGCGTTCGATGCCATATTGGTGCGTCACGAACCGCGTTTCGTCGAAGCCCAACCCGCAATAGAGTTTTTCATCATAGAACAGGATCAGGCCGGCGGTGCCGCCGGGCGCGATCTCGATATCGCACTCGAATTGATAGGCCTGGTCGCCGGCAATCAGCAGGAGCGGGGAGGAGGTGGAAGGCGCCACGCCCCGCGCTTGGAGCACTAGCGCGCCGTCCTCGACCCACGCGCGGCTACGCTCGTCGGCGGCGGGCTTGTAGAAATTCCATTTGCTGCCGAGTTTCAACTCGCGGAAGTCGTCGGACAGGGCAAGGCCATGCGCGCCGACCTTCGTGCCGCCCCTGGGCTTGGGCATGGGTTGCGACAGGTCGCCGCCTTTCATCCGGAACCAGCCATCCGCGGTCCACTCGACGGGATCGAGCAGGGTCTGGCGGCCGAGCGTCCAATATCCGTTCTCATAGCCGTGATAGACGCTCCACCAGTCGCCTGCCGGCCCTTCGACCAGGGTCGCGTGCCCGCGCGACCACCATTTCTCGTTGAGGTCGGTCGTGCGGACGAGCGGGTTGCGTGGGCAGTTCTCCCAAGGGCCATGGATCGAGCGCGAGCGCGCGGCGATGACCATGTGGCCGGTCGGCGGACCCGCCGTCCCGCCGACCGCGAGGATCAGGTAGAACCAGCCCTGGTGGCGCAGCACCTTGGGGCCTTCGGGACTGAAGCCCTCGACATCCCAGTCGTTTGGATAATGCCAGGGGTCATAGACATGCTCGGGCTCGCCGATGCGCGACAGGCCATCGGCAGAGAGACGGACGCGGTCGCCGCCCGAGAGGAACAGCCAGCGGCTGCCGTCCTCGCCCACCGCATGGCCGGGGTCGATGTGCGCGGGGAGCTTGAGGTCGATCGGCTCGCTCCACGGCCCACGAATGTCGTCGGCCCAGATCACCCAGTTGGTCGTCGGATTCTTGGTCGGGATGTACAGGAAATAGCGGCCGTTGTGCTTGGCGAGCTCCGGCGCCCAGACCGAGCCGATGTTAATCGTCAGCGCAGCCGTGATCGGCACCCAGTTGATGAGATCGCGCGAGTGCCAGATGACCAGACCCGGATAGGAATCGAAGGTCGAGAAGGTCATGTAATAGTCCGCCCCATCCTTCAGGATGGTCGGATCGGGATGGTCGCCCGCCATGATCGGGTTGAGGAACCGGCCGTCGCCCAGATCGGCGATCCGCTGATTGTCGAACCCGCGTTCCCAGTCGGGGGCGGAGCGGGTGGTCGCCAGCACGGGCGACGCGACCGCGGCGGCGAGAGGGAGCCCGAAGGCGGATCGCCGCGTCAGTCGCATGTCTCTATCCTCATCGTTCGATTCGCTTCCTATCCTCCCCTGTAAGGGGAGGGGGACCGCCGCGAAGCGGTGGTGGAGGGGTGTCCCGTCATCGAGAGGGCGACACCCCTCCGTCAGGCCTGCGGCCTGCCACCTCCCCTTGCAGGGGAGGATGAAGGATTAAAACGTCATCCGCACGCCGGCGGTGATGATGCGGCCGGTGCTGGCATAGGTCTGGGTCACCGGATTGGCCGCGTACATCGTGCGATACTGGGCATTGTTGGTCAGGTTGCGCCCTTCCAGCGACAGCTTCACCCAATCGGTCAGGTTGAAGCCCATCGCGAAGTCGATGTTCAGCTGGCTCTCATTATAGCCGAAATCCGCGACCACCGGCGAGTTGCAGGCCGCACCCGCATTGGTGTTCGTGCCGACCGAGCAGGTGCCCGAGGCGAGCGGGAAGCGGTTGACGTAGCGCGTGCGATACGCACCGGAGATGCGCGCCGAAAACACCTTGTTCTCGAAATACAGCGTCGCGTTGAAGGCGTCGGGCGAAGTGTTGAGGAACGGCCCCTGCGCGAACGTATTGACCGCGGTCGATGCCGATGCGCCCTGCACGGTCGAGAGGACGGTGCCGGTCAGATAGTTCAGCTTCGACGCGATATGCGTGTAGTTGGCGGTCACGCCGAACTGGTCGAAGGGGGCGGGCAGGAAGAAGAAGTTCGACTGCACATTCACTTCGACGCCGCGGATGGTGCCGCCCGGCGCGTCGTTGAACTGGCGCACCGCATAGACGCCGTTCGCCAGCGTATAGTCGCGCAGCGGCTGGTTGGTGATCGAATTGACGATCGCCTGATAGACGGCCGGTTCGAACACCGACGACAGCGGGACTTCGCCGGCGATCTGCTGCGGGAAGCTGTCGATGTTCTTGCTGAAGAGGGTGACGCCGATCAGGCCGCCGCGACCGAAGTATTTTTCGAAGCTCAGGTCGAAGTTCGTCGCGCGGAATGGGTTCAGATAGGGATTGCCGACCGTCACCGACGGTGCCGAGCCGTTGGTCGCGAGACCAGTGGGGAAGGCGGTCGTGCCGGGCGTCAGGCTGGCCAGCTGCGGCCGGGCGATGACCTTCGCCGCGGCGAAGCGGATGAGGAGGTCGCGGGCCGGTTCCCAGGTCAGGTTGGTCGAGGGAAGCCAGTCGAAATACTGGTTGGTCGCGGTGACCGGCAGGCCCTGCACGCCGTCACTGCCACCGACATTGCCGAAGCCGCGGACGCGGGTGCGGGCGACGCGCATGCCGACGTCACCGCGCAAGGGCGCCCCGAACACGTCGAAGTTGAAATCGACCTGGAAGAAGCCCGACAGATCCTGTTCGGTGACCGCGGCCCGCTGGCGTCCGTCGACCACGGCGCGATAGTCGCCCCATTTGTTGACGCAGTTGCAGTCGATGCCGAAGGTGTTGATGAACTTGTTGAGGTCGGGCGCATAGAAGCTGGTCGGCGTGCCGGCGCTGACCTCCAACCCCTTGCCGAAGCCGACCGTCTGGCCGAGGTCGGTGATCTGGAGCTTTGCCTCCGCCAGCGTCGGATTGATCGCCTCGATAGACTGATTGCGGCGGCCCTGGTCGCTGTCGAAGTCGAACTTTTTCCACGTCGCGCCGAAGCGCAATGTCAGCTGGTCGGGAATGGCATCCAGCGCGAAGTTCAGGCGGCCGACGCGATATTCGTTGCTGACGATGTTGGTGAAGTAGCGGATCGTCGACAGACCCTTCACCAGCGACCAGTTGTTGGGGGTCGCCACGTTGAAGCCGGGGTTGAACACCGGCATGATGCCGTCGCCGCGTTCGTCGAAGGTATAGCCGTCCTGATCGATCGCGTTGAATTCCGCGAGCAGGCCGGTCGCGTTGAACGTCGACTTCGAATAGCCAAGCGTCAGGTCCGCGCGGAAGCGGTCGGTGATTTCCTGGGTCACGTTCAGCGTGCCCTGGTAGAAATCGGTCTTGCCGAACTGCGCGTCGGCGAAGCTGCGCCAGTCGACGTCGTCCAGTACCAGATAGTCCGCCTGGCCCGCGCTGTTGACGTTGGCCGAGCGGATCTTGGTGTTCGGACGGCCGATCAGCTCGTTGTAATAGGCGATCGACTGGGCATTCGCGATATAGCCCGGCGAGATCGTTGCGTTGTAATAGTCGTACGGGTTCAGGTTGTTGGGATTGTAGCTCGACTGCGTGCCCGGCAACACGGTCGTGCTGCCCTGGCTGCCCGCGCAGCTGACGACCGCCGACGGCACGCAGTTGGCATAAAGTGCCAGGCGATCGGCGAGGCCGTTGGCGGTGTTCGCCGCGCGCAGCGTGTTCTGTGCGACGCGGGCGTTGGTGCCGTTGCGGTTCAGGCCGATGGTTGTGATGCCGTAGTTGGTGCTGTCCTGCTTGTAGCGCGAATAGACGCCGTCGAGGATGATCTCGGTCCGGCTGGTCGGGCGCCACTGCGCGGTCGCGGTCGCGCCCAGACGCTCATAGGCCAGCTCCTGCCGCCCGATCGAGGGCAGGGCGGGGATGATCGTCGTCGGCGTGATCAGGCCGTAGGCGGTCGGGTCGGAGCCGAAGGTGGCGCCGGTGCCGGCGCTCGACGGGCGCGCGAAGCCGTAGGTCGCGGGCGTCACGCCGTTCAGCTGCGACCCGCGATAGGCATATTCGAACGCGCCGATGTTGCGGCGATAGCTGTCGATCTGCTGTTCCTGCTTCTGGTAGGCGACCGATGCGAGGATACCGAAATTGCTGCCGATCTTCTGCGAGATCAGCGCAGTGAGGCGCGGATTGATCGACTTGCCGTTCTCGCGATACTCGGCCTCGCCGCCGATCGCATAGCGGCTTTCCTTGTAGGAGAGCGGGCGGCCGGTGGTCAGGTCGATGATCGCGCCGAGCGACCCTTCGTCGTTCACCGCTGCGACCGACTTGGTGATCTTCACGCCGCCGAACAGTTCGGAGGCGAAGGTGTTGAAGTCGAAGCCGCGCGAGCGGTTGGCGCCGCTGTCCGAATTGCTGCCGCCCGCCGCCGACTGTGCATCGACGCCGTTCAGCCGCGTCTGCTGGAAGTCGCCGCCGAGACCGCGGACAGTGATCGTGCGGCCCTCACCATTGTCGCGGTCGATCGAGACGCCGGGCAGGCGCTGGATCGATTCGGCGAGGTTCGCGTCGGGGAAGTCGGCGATGTCTTCGGCCGTGATCGCGTCGATGATCTGGTTCGAATTGCGCTTCAGGTCGAGCGCGTTCTCCAGGCTGGCGCGGAAGCCGGTGACGACGATCTCGCTGGCTTCGACACCGTCCGCGGCGTTTTCCTCCGGCGCGATCGCCGAGGGCTGCTGGTTGGCGGGGTTGGTCGGCGCGTTGGGGGCGGGCGGCGGCGCGGTCTGTGCCCAGGCGGGCGTGGTGCCGACCAGCGCGGCGACAGCCAGCGCGGTTACGGAGACGCCATTCGCGCGGCGGATGAATGTCGAGAACGTCATGAAAACCCCTCCCAGATCGTCTGCTCGGCCACGACGTCGTTGCGTCGAAGCTCGTGGTTGCGGTGATGACACCGGTATCAGGAACGAGACATATTCGGCCGACCGAGGTTCGGCAAGTGCAAATCGCGAGGGCTGGGAACGCGGGCGGGCGCGGCCGTTAACCGTCAGACGTTTCGAAATCGGACGGGCGTTAACCGCACATTAGGGATGACCAATTCGTAAACGGCGCGTTAACATCGCGTTATGAAAAGACGATATCTGGTCCTCACGGACGAAGCCCGCCAGCATCCCTTCCGCCAATCGCTGCCCCGCCAGCGCGTGATGGAGGCGAAGAACGACGACAAGGACGTGAAGCTCTTCGCGTTGAGCTTCGCCGCCTTCTTCATCTGCTTCTACACGTTCCTGATTTAAGGAATCAGTCGCAGGCGCGGTGGAGCTTCTGCGCCAGCCAGGCGGAGAACAGGCACATCGCGGCGACTAGCAGCAGCATGTCCTGCGGTGTCACGCCCAGGTCGGTGATGATGACGACCATGACGGCGCCAACCGTCATCGCGCCGGCATTCACCACATTGTTCGCTGCGACCGTGCGCGCGGTCTGGTCCTTGGTGACGGTGGTCGTCAGGAAGGCGTAAAGCGGCACGACGAAGACGCCGCCCGACACCGCGATCGCGAACAGCGTGGCGGCGATCAGGGCACCCTGCGGGTGCAGGACGAAGTCGGCGATGCCATAGAATTGCCCGGCCGGCGCCGGCTGGAACATCCGCGCCTCGAACGAGAAGGCGACGACGAACACCGCCATCAGCAACACCGCAGCCGGCGAATAGCGTGCCGAGATGTTGCCGCGCAGCAGCGCGTTGATGACTACCGAGCCGATCGCGACGCCGACCGAGAAGATCGCGATCGCAAGGCTTGCGACACGTTCGTCGGCCGTCAACACGTTCTTCACCAGCACCGGGAAGATCGCGATCAGTACCATGCCGATCATCCAGAAGAAGCTGATCGCCAGGATCGCGAGGAACAGCCGCCGGACGTGCATGGTGGCCGCGACCAGATGCCAGGACGCGGTGAACGGGTTGTAGTTGATCGACAGCTTGGCGCCGAGCCGCGGGGCGGGGGGGACCATGCGGCCGGTGAACCAGCCGACCAGTGCGACGACGATGACGAGCGCCGCCGCCGCCTCGACCGATATGAAGCCCGCGAGGATCGTGCCCAGCAGGATGGACAGATAGGTCGCAGCCTCGACCAGGCCGGTACCGCCCAGCACTTCGTCGTCCTTCAGATGCTGCGGCAGGATCGCGTATTTGATCGGGCCGAAGAAGGTCGAATGGGTACCGAGCATCAGCACTGCGCCCAGCATCATGCCCAGGCCGAGATTGACGTACCCCGCCTTCGCCGCCAGCAGTCCGGCCGACCCGAACACCATGATGAAGATTTCCGCGGTCTTCACCAGCCGGATGATCCGCGACTTGTCATAGGTATCGGCCAACTGGCCGGCGAGCGCGGACAGCAGGAAGAACGGCAGGATGGCAAGCGCGCTGGAGAGCGCGTTGAAATGCTGTTCCATTTTCGGGTCGTTGAAGACCGCATAGGTAGCGAACAGCACCATCGCGGTCTTGAACAGATTGTCGTTGAACGCGCCCAGGAACTGGGTGACGAACAGCGGCAGGAACCGCCGTTCCTTGAGAAGCCCGAGGGCATTGAACATGTTACGTGGCGCCTCGAAGCCGTTGTCCCCGCGGGCGGCAATAGCCGAGCGTGGGGGCGGGCGGCAATGTCCTTCGCGCCTGATCCCTGTCAGCCCTGTCCGCCTATCCCCGGTTGCCCCGGCGGCATGCCGGGCGTAAGCCCGTTCAACTCCAATGCTTACGCTTCCGAACCTCCTGACTCTGTCGCGCATCGTTACCGTGCCGCTGCTCGTCGCGCTGCTGTGGTGGCCGCAGTGGGAGGCGGGTTACGCGATGGCGTTCGCGCTCTACTGCCTGATGGGCGTGACCGATTATTTCGACGGCTATCTGGCGCGCGCGCAGGGGACGGTGTCGAAGCTGGGCCAGTTCCTCGATCCGATCGCGGACAAGATCATGGTCGCGGCGGTCATCCTGATGCTGGTCGGAACCCGGTTCGAGGACCGGGCGATCATCACCGGCATCCACCTGATCGCGGCGATGGTGATCCTGCTGCGCGAGATCATGGTCAGCGGCCTGCGCGAGTTTCTGGGCGGTATCCAGGTGTCGGTGCCGGTGTCCGCGCTCGCCAAGTGGAAGACGACGTTGCAGCTCGTGTCGCTGGGCGCGCTGATCCTGGCGGGGGCGCTGCCGGGCATCGCCTTCGTCAAGCTGGTCGGGCTCGCCAGCCTGTGGGGTGCGGCGGTGCTGACGCTGCTGACGGGCTGGGATTATCTGCGCGTCGGCCTGCGCCACATGGACAGCTGATGGCGATCGAGCTGCTCTATTTCGCCTGGGTGCGCGAGGCCGTGGGCGTCGGGAGCGAGCGGGTCGATCCGCCGGCCGGCGTCGCGACCGTCGCCGGATTGCTCGATTGGCTGGCGACGGACAGCCCGGCGCATGGCGCGGCGTTCGCGAATCGTGCGAAGCTGCGCGCGGCGGTCGACCAGAAGTTCGTGCCCCTCGACGCATCGATCGCGGGTGCGCGCGAAGTGGCGATCTTCCCACCCGTGACCGGCGGATGATCCGCGTCGTCGTCCAGCGCGAGCCTATCGATGTGGCGGTCGCGCTGGCCGAGATCGAGGCGGACGGTGCGGGGGCGGTCGCGAGCTTCACCGGGCTGGTCCGCGCGGACGACGGGGTCAGCATCCTCGACCTCGAACATTATCCCGGCATGACCGAAGCCGCGCTGACGGCGCTGGCGCAAGGGGCGGCGGTGCGGTGGGAGCTGCTCGCCGTCACCATCGTCCACCGCGTCGGGCCGATGGCGCCGGGCGAGCGGGTGGTGTTCGTCGCGACGTCGGCCCGTCACCGCGCCGCCGCGCTGGAGTCGTGCGCGAGCCTGATCGACCGGTTGAAGACCGAGGCGCCATTCTGGAAACGGGAAGTGACCGCTGAGGGAAGCCGATGGGTCGAGGCGCGCGGCGGGGATGAGGATGCGGCGGCGCGGTGGCGGTAGCGCCCTAGGGTCGGTTTCGATCAGCTTTGTTCAACCGTTCGTGCTGAGCGAAGTCGAAGCACATTGCGGAGAGCTGCCCTTCGACTTCGCTCAGGGCGAACGGGGGTGAACAAAGCTGATCGCTCCCGGCTCCAGAAACCGTCATCCCCGCAAAGGCGGGGATGACGGATGTGAGGGGGGGGACGCGAGGGCGAGCGCCCTCGGCTCCTATCGCTCCGCCAGTACCTTCGCCATCAGGCGGAAGTCCTTTTCCCGCGGGCTCGCCTTGCGCCACACCAGCGCGATGTTGCGGGACGGGTTGTCGGCGGCCAGCGGGGCGGAGGCGATGTGGGTGCGCTCCAGAATGCCGGCATCGAGCGCCATTTCGGGCAGGATCGTCATGCCGAGGCCATTGTCGACCATCTGCACAATCGTATGCAGCGAGGTGCCGAGCATCGTCGCCTCCGCGCGGATTTCGGGCCGGTTGCAGGCGGCCAGTGCATGGTCCTTCAGGCAATGGCCGTCCTCCAGGAGGAGCAGCCGGCTCTCGTCGATCTCGCTCGGGCGGACGCCGGCGGCGGGCGGCGACAACTCGCCCTTAGGATAGGCGAGGAACAGGCGGTCTTCGAACAGCCGTACCGATTCGACATCGCCGCAGCCGAAGGGGAGGGCGAGCAGCACGCAGTCGGTGCGCCCCTGATGCAACCCTTCACAGGCCGCGCCGCTGGGTTCCTCGCGCAGGTACAGCTTCAGGTCGGGATAGTCGCGGCGCAGGCGGGGCAGGATCTGCGGCAGCATGAAGGGCGCGATGGTCGGGATGACGCTCATCCGCATTTCGCCCGATAGCGGCTGACCGGCGGCGCGGGCCATGTCGCCCAGTTCCTCCGCCTCGCGCAGCACGCGCCGCGCCTTGTCGGCGATGCGCTCGCCCAGCGGCGTGAAACGGACCACGCGGCGGGTACGCTCGACCAGGGTGATGCCGATCAGCGTCTCCAGCTCGCGGATGCCCGCCGACAACGTCGACTGCGTCACGAAACACGCCTCAGCCGCGCGGCCGAAATGACCGATATCGCGCAGCGCGACGAGATATTGCAGCTGCTTGAGCGTTGGGAGGTAGGTGGTCACGCCCTCCCGTCTACGCGCGGCCAGCGCATCAGACCAGAGTGCGATACAGGCTGAACGCGCTGGTCGCGGTCAACACCACGCCGACCAGCACGAGCAGCGTCTTGGTTGGCACGCGCTTGGCGATGATCGCGCCGAAGGGGGCGGCGATGACGCCGCCGATCAGCAGGCCGACGACCGCCGTCGTGAACGCGGCGAAGCCCAGGCTGGCGATGAAGGTGATCGAGACGGTCAGCGTCAGGAAGAATTCGACGCTGTTGACGGTGCCGATCGTGGTGCGCGGCTGCGCGCCCTGGACCAGCAGGTTGGAGGTGACGACTGGTCCCCAGCCGCCGCCGCCCGCCGCATCGAGAAAGCCGCCGGCCAGACCCAGCGGCTCGATGATCTTCGGCTCGCGGTGCTGTTGCGTCGGAAAGCGCAGGCCACGCCAGAGCAGGTAGAGGCCGATGCCCGCGAGATAGGCCATGACGAACGGGCGCGTGACCGAGGCGTCGAGCGCGGTCAGCAGATAGGCGCCGCTAACGCCGCCGATGACGCCGGGCACCAGCAGGCGAAAGAACAGCCGCCAGTTGACGTTGCGGTGGATCGCATGGCTGATCCCCGACACGCCGGTGGTGAAGCATTCGACCAGATGCACGCCCGCCGACGCGCTTGCCGGGGGGACGCCCAGCACGCTGACGAGCAATGTGCTGGAGATGACACCGAAGGCCATGCCGAGCGCGCCATCGACGATCTGGGCGGCAAATCCGACCGCCACGAACGTCCAGATCGCGGACCAGTCCAGAGTTTCGAGCATTCAATATTTCCCGTTCGCGATTGCCCCTCAGCATAGAGGCCGGGGGAATGCCCACAAGACAGATAGGCTTTAACCCGGACAAGGTGGGGCGCTTGCACGCTGGAATTGGCGCGATGCGCGTCCTACATCGGGCGCGATAAGGGGACCGGTTACCGCCATGTCAGGGCTCATCGACTATCTCGATTCGATCAAGGCACGCGACCCCGCGCCTCGGTCGCGCTGGGAAATCCTGTTGTATCCGGGTGTCTTGGCGCTCGGTCTTCATCGTGTCGCGCATTGGCTGTTCCAGGCGGATATGTTCTTCCTGGCGCGCTTCGTGAATCATTTCTCGCGCTTCCTGACCGCGATCGACATCCATCCGGGCGCGAAGATCGGGCGCAATTTCTTCATCGACCACGGCTTTACCGTCATCGGCGAGACCGCGGAGATCGGTGATGACGTCACCATCTATCAATGCGTCACGCTGGGCGGGACCAGTCCGGACAACGGCGTTGCGGGCAAGCGGCATCCGACGCTTTCCGATGGCGCGATCATCGGTTCGGGCGCACAGGTGCTCGGCCCGATCACGGTCGGCCCGCGCGCGCGGGTCGGGGCGAATGCGGTGGTGACGAAGGATGTGCCCGAGGGCGCGGTGATGGTCGGCATCCCGGCACGGCCGGTGCTGGTCGAGGTCGAAACCTATCAGCGCGACTTCGTACCCTATGGGACGCCGTGCCGCGAGATGAGCGAGGCGAGCATGACGCGCTTCGACCAGATGGAGCGGGAACTGGCCGCGCTGCGGTCGGAGGTGCAGTCGCTGCGCGACGGCGAGGCGCGCGACCGGGCCTGATGGGCACCGTCACGCCCTTTCCGCTGGGCGCCAAGCCCAACCAGATCGGGTTCGACCGGCTGGAGCTGACGCGCATCCTGGACCTTTACGGCCGGATGGTCGCGGCGGGGCATTGGCGTGACTATGCGATCGAGCTGGGGCGGGACGCCGCGATCTTCGCAGCTTTTCGCCGGTCGGCGGAGCGGCCCGAATATCGGATCGAGAAGCGCCCGGCGCTGCGCCAGAAGCAGGGCGAATGGGCGCTGATCGGCGAACATGGCGCGGTGCTGAAGCGCGGGCACGACCTCGGCCCGGTGCTGGCGCCGGTAGAGCGGCGGCTGATGAAGCTGATCGAGGAGTGAGTAGAGCCTGAGGCGATCAGCTTCGTCCACCCCCGTTCGCCCTGAGCCTGTCGAAGGGCTGCCCTTCTTCGTGCATCGCTAAAGGCGGCACGAAGAAAGGACGGTGCTTCGACAGGCTCAGCACACACGGAACAGGTGAGCCTCAGGCCATCGCGACGCGGGGCTGGTTCACCGGCGGCAGGCGATCGGCCAGCCCTCCGGTCAGCCCGACGACCAGCGCTCGCCCTTTGTGCCAGAAGGCCGACAGCAGCAGCAGCGCGGAGCCGATGACCAAGCCGGTGAACGCCGCCGACAGCTCGACCGCGCCCGCCGTCTTGAACAGCGACAGCAGCGCGTAGAGGACATAGGCGAGGCTCGACACCAGCAGCGCGCGGCGATCGACCGCGAGAGCCACGGCGGCGAAGACGACGTAGAGCGCGATCACCAGCAGTGCGGTCGGCACGCCGATCGCGGCGTCGAACACGCCGAGCATGTGGAACACCGAATGCGCGATCATCGGTGCCGCGGCGAGGTGGAGCCAGAAGGCGACGTCGCTGCGCCGGGTCGTCCGCTCGCGATCGCTCATATCCCAGCGCATCGCGAAGGCGAACATGCCAAGTCCCGCGGCGAACACCAGCGGGAAGACCGCGTCCTTCGCACCCGGCACCAGCCCGATCACCAGCGAGAGCGCGACTCCGACCACCGCCACGGCCCCCGCGGCGACGGTGATCGGCACCATGAAGCGGCGCCAATGGACCCAGGCCGCGAGCGCGGTCAGCGCCGCGATGATCGCCGCGACTCCGCCTGCGATCGCGATCTGGACCTGTTCGGACTGGAAGCTCTTCAGCCAGGGCTCGATCGTCTCGGCATTGTCGGCGATCATCCCGCCCAATGCTGCCGCCACGCCGCCGACGAAGGCGAGCAGCAGCAGGATGCTGGGCAGCGCCATGCGCCGCTGTCGCGTGAAATATTCGGCAAGCCCCCATGCCGCCGCCGCCACCGCGACACCGCCCAGCGGCGTCCAGACCGACGCCCCGATCCAGCCGATCGCGCTGAGCAGCAGCGCGCTGGCGATCGCGACGAAGATGTCGTTGAACCCGGTCAGCAACCGGAAATGTTCCTCATCCACGGTCGGCGTCGCGCGCACCGCGGCGACGTGGTGCCTGAGCGCGGCCGCGGCCTCGGGCGATATCGCCCCGGCCTGGACGGCGGTCAGCAGATCCTGTTCGCTGTACATAGACTGTCCTCCTGTTGGGGGCAGTCTATCCTACGTGTATTGCCGTATCAATACACCAAATGTCGTCGGTTTATCGCTGCAAGGTGCGCAGGATCGTCATCGCCTGTTCGGCCCCCGATTGCGGCACCGTCTCGTTCGTCCGATCCGTGATCGCCGCCCACTGCGCCGCGACGCCCTCCGCCGACAGGTCTTCGCCGCGTAGCGCCACGCCGGGCGTCAACGTGACATAAGCCGCCTGGAACACGCCCGCGCCGGCACCGACGATGGCGTTGGTCGGCGCATCCTCGCTGACCAGATAGACGGCGGCGGGGGCGACGGCCTCGGGCGTGAACAGCGCGAAGGCTTCGGCCGGGAACAGGTCTTGCGTCATGCGGGTGCCGGCGGTCGGCGCGATGGTGTTGACGCGGATATTATATTTCGCCCCTTCGATCGCGAGCGTCTTCGTGAGTCCGGCAAGGCCCAGCTTCGCCGCGCCGTAATTGGCTTGGCCGAAATTGCCGAACAGGCCGGTCGACGATGCGGTCATCAGGATGCGGCCGTAATTCTGCTCGCGCATCAGGTCCCACACCGCCTTGGTGCAGTTCGCCGAGCCGTTCAGGTGGACGTCGATGACGAAGGCGAAGTCGGCGGGCTCCATCTTGGCGAAGCTCTTGTCGCGCAGGACGCCGGCGTTGTTGATGAGGATGTCGACGCGGCCCCAGGCGTCCTTTGCCTGCGTGACCATGTCGACCATCTGGGCATAGTCGGTGACGCTACCGCCGTTCGCCATCGCCGTGCCGCCCGCCGCCGCGATTTCCGCCACCACCCGTGCCGCTGCGTCCGAGGTCCCGGTGCCGTCGCGCGATCCGCCAAGGTCGTTGACCACGACCTTCGCCCCGCGCCGGGCAAGATCGAGCGCATAGGCCCGGCCGAGCCCACCGCCTGCACCGGTCACGATCGCCACCTTGCCCTCGAACGAGATCGTCATGCTGTCCTGCTCCTGCGTGATTATAGGGCCGTTGCTTAGACCGTTCGCCCTCAGGCTGTCGAAGGGCTGTCCTTCCTCGTCACGGAAAAAGCAGTGCTTCGGCAAGCTCAGCACGAACGGGAGAGGCGAATCGCGAAACGGAAAGGGCGCGACCTCCGTGGGGAGGCCGCGCCCGTTCGTGTCGGGTCAGTCCAGTCCTATCAGCCGCCGCGCTGGCGGCACTTGTCGGTCTGACCCTTCTTGCAGATCGGATAGCTCTGCAAAGGCGCCGGGGCCGGATAGGCTTGGGCGACCGGCGGCGCGGGGACGAACTGGACCTGCTGGCCCGGCTGCGCCATGCCGGCGACCGGCGGGTTGGCGGGCATGTAGCCGCCGGCCGATTCCTTGGCCTGGAAGCCGTCCGGCGCAGTCATCGTCGACATCTGGCCGCCTTGGGCGGGTGCCATCGGCATCTGTCCGTTCGGCGCAGGCGTCATCGGCGCGCCCGGCATCGGGGCGGGCTGTGTCGTCGGTGCGGTCTGGCCCATCGGCGCAGGCGCGGCCGGATCGGTAGGCGGCGGAGCGGCAGGGTCGGCCGGCGGCGGCGTCATCGGCTGAGTCTGCGCGGCGGGATCGGCCGGCGGGGTGGTGGTCGTCGTGTCCTGCGCGATGGCGGAGCCGCCGAACGCGAGCGCGCTCGCGAGCAGCAAGGTCTTGAAGGCCATGATCGGGTCCTCGAAATGGGGCGCACCTGTGCGTGCGTCGGCATGGGTAACGCCGCACGAGCGGAGTCGTTGCCCGTCCGAGCCTAATCCCGATCAATTGCTCGTATGGGGAGGGCATCGCTAAGCCCAGAGCCGTTCGCCCTGAGCTTGTCGAAGGGCTGCCTTTCCTGGTGCCGCACGCTGCTCGGCAAGAAGAACCAGGTCAGTGCTTCGACAATATCCAGCACGAACGGGAAGGGCCGAAGCGGTTTGCCTCACCCGCCCGAATCGAGTGCGTAGCCGGCCGAACGGACGGTGCGGATGATATCGGGCTTGTCGCCGACGTTGATCGCCTTGCGCAGCCGGCGGATGTGAACGTCGACGGTCCGTGCCTCGATATCCGAATCATGGCCCCAGACCGCGTCGAGCAGCCGTTCGCGGGAGAACACCCAGCCGGGATGTTCAAGGAAATGCTTGAGCAGGCGGAATTCGGTCGGGCCGAGCGCGACCGTCTCGCCGCCGCGCTTCACCTTGTGGCCGACGGTGTCCATCTCGAGATCGGCATAGCTCAAGGTCTCGCCGGCCAACGCCGGGCGGACGCGGCGCAGCACCGCGCCGACGCGGGCGATCAGCTCGCGCGGAGAAAAGGGCTTGGTGACGTAATCGTCGGCGCCGGTTTCGAGGCCACGGACGCGGTCCTCCTCTTCGCCGCGCGCGGTCAGCATGATGATCGGCACGTTCTGTGTGGCGGCGGTACGGCGCAACTGGCGGCAGACCTCCAGGCCGGAGATCGGCCCCTCGATCATCCAGTCGAGCAGCACGATGTCGGGCGTCGCTTCGCGCGCGAGCAGCAGCGCTTCCTCGCCATCGGGGGTGTGGCGGACCTCGAAATCCTCGCGGCGGAAATTCCACGATACCAGTTCGGCCAGCGCAGGATCGTCCTCGACCAGCAACATCGTCGCGCGGCTCATGCGCGTCCCTCCAGGCTATCGCGATCGGCCAGATATTTGCCGGTCGCGGCGAAATAGACCATTTCGGCGACGTTGGTCGCGTGGTCGCCGATCCTCTCAAGATTCTTGGCGACGAACAACAGGTGCGCGACTTCGCTGATCGTCTTCGGATTTTCGACCATAAAGGTCAGGAGGACGCGGAAGATCGAATTGTAGAAATCGTCGAGCGCGCGGTCGCGGCGGCAGACCTCCAGCGCGGCTTCGGCATCGCGGCTGGCGAAGGCGTCGAGCACGTCGCGGACCATGTCGCTGGCCAGGTTCGCCATCGCCGGCAGGATCGAGATCGCCTCGATCCGGTCGGGGCCGGTGTGGATCGACGGCACGCGCTTGGCGATGTTCTTCGCGTAATCGCCGATGCGTTCGATGACCGCGGCAATCTTCAAGGCGGCGACGACCTCGCGCAGATCGTCGGCCATCGGCGCGCGCAGCGCGATGACGCGGACGGCGAGCTTTTCCACCTCGGCTTCGATCAAGTCGATCGCCTTGTCCTTGCTGCGGACCTGCTTAGCGAGTTCAGCGTCGCCGCGTGAAAGCGCGGTCATCGCGTCCGCAATGGCTTCCTCGGCAAGCCCGCCCATCTGGCTGATGAGGCCGCGCAGGTGACCGATGTCCTGGTCGAACGCCTTGACGGTATGTTCCTGGCCGGTGGGCATGTCAGTTGTTCCTTCCAACCGTGCTCCCGCGGAGGCGGGAGCCCAAGGTAACGGAGCGGGTCGTTTGTGACTCTAGGCTCCCGCCTGCGCGGGAGCACGGCGTATTTGGATCACCCATACCGCCCCGTAATATAATCCTTCGTCCGCGGCTGGCGCGGCGCGGTGAAGATCTCGTCGGTCAGGCCGTATTCCACCAACTCGCCCAAGTGGAAGAAGGCGGTGCGTTGCGACACGCGGGCGGCTTGCTGCATGTTGTGGGTGACTATGACGATCGCATATTTGCCGCGCAGGTCGGCGATCAGTTCTTCGATCCGCGCGGTCGCGATCGGGTCGAGCGCGGAGCAGGGTTCGTCCATCAGGATGACTTCGGGATCGACCGCGATCGCGCGGGCGATGCACAGCCGCTGCTGTTGGCCACCCGACAGCGCGGTGCCGCTGTCGTCGAGGCGATCCTTCACCTCGTCCCACAGGCCGGCGCGCTTCAGCGAGCGTTCGACGATCTCGCCCAGTTCGGCGCGGCCGCTGGCAAGGCCGTGAATGCGCGGGCCATAGGCGACATTCTCGAAGATCGACTTCGGGAAGGGGTTGGGCTTCTGAAACACCATGCCGACGCGGGCGCGCAGCTGCACGACGTCCATCGACGGGGCGTAGATATCCTCGCCGTCGAGCAGGATTTCGCCCGATACCTTCGCCGACGGGATGGTGTCGTTCATGCGGTTCAGCGTGCGCAGGAAAGTCGACTTGCCGCAGCCGCTGGGGCCGATGAACGCCGTCACCTCGTCCATCGACATGGTGATCGACACGTCGCGCACCGCCTGTTTCGCGCCGTAATGGACGCTGACGTTCTGTGCCGAAAGCTTGGGAGTCTGAAGCGTCACCAGCGGGTCTCGAACTTGTTGCGGAGGTAGATGGCGAGCGCGTTCATCGCCAGCAGGACGGCGAGCAGCACCAGGATGGCGGCCGACGTCTTCTCGACGAAGCCGCGCCCGACCTCGTCCGACCAGAGGAAGATCTGCACCGGCAGGACGGTCGCGGGATCGCTGAACCCTTCCGGCGGGGAAGCGATGAAGGCGCGCGTGCCGATCATCAGCAGCGGTGCCGTCTCGCCCAGCGCGCGCGCCATGCCGATGATCGTACCGGTCAGGATACCGGGCAGGGCGAGCGGCAGGACGTGGTGGAACACGACCTGGATGCGGCTGGCCCCAATGCCGAGCGCGGCGTCGCGGATCGAGGGGGGGACGGCCTTGATCGCGTTACGCCCGGCGATGACGATGACGGGCATGATCATCAGCGCCAGCGTCATCCCGCCGACGATCGGGGCCGACCGCGGCAGGCCGAGCGTGCCGAGGAAGACGGCAAGCCCGAGCAGGCCGAAGATGATCGACGGCACCGCAGCGAGGTTGTTAATCGATACCTCGATCAGGTCGGTCCAGCGGTTCTTCGGCGCATATTCTTCGAGGTACACCGCCGACAGCACGCCGACCGGGAAGGCGAGCAGCAGCGTGATCGCCATCGTCATCAGCGAGCCCTTGAGCGCGCCCCAGATGCCGACGGCGCCCGGATCGGTCGCATCGGCGCGGGTGAAGAACGGCCAGTTGAAGCCGGTCGAGATGAGCTTCAGCCCTTCGAGCCGGGCCACGACGGCTTCATCGGCGGGCTTGCCTTCGCCGCGGGCGGCCAGGTCGATGCCGGTGGAGGCGGGGACTTTGATGGCGGTGCGGGTCTTCAGGATCGCCGGATCGGCCTTGATCGCATCGCGGACGCTCAGCCAGGCGGTGTCGGCGATGAAGCCCGATCCGCCCGGGCCGAACGCGGCTTCCGCCGCGCCCGAGACCTTGTCCTGCAACTCGGCGCCCGCCAGCGCGAGGTCGGCGCCCGGCCCGGCAAGTTGGGCAGGCGTGACGGGCAGCGCCATCGCCTGGAAATCGAGCGACAGCGTGACTTCGGTGCGCTGGAACCCGCGCAGCCCGCTCGCCATCATCGTGACCAGCAGGAAGGCGAGGAACGCGCCCGACAGCACCACCGCAGCCAGCCCCATCAGCCGGAAGCGGCGTTCGGCGGCGTAGCGGCGGCGGATGCGGCGCTGCATCGCGTCCGTCCGCCAATCGGTCGGCGCGCGGCGGGCGGGCTCGGTGCCTTGCGCGGGCACGCCGACGACCAAGGTGGCGCTATTCATAAGCCTCCCGGTATTTTTTCACGACGTTCAGCGCGACGACGTTCAACAGGAAGGTGATCGCGAAGAGCGTGAGGCCGAGCGCGAAGGCGGCGAGCGTCTTCGGGCTTTCGAACTCCGCTTCGCCGGTCAGCAGGTCGACGATCTGCTTGGTGACCGTCGTCGCGCTTTCGAACGGGTTGAGCGTGATCGTCGCGGCACCGGATGCGGCCATGACGACGATCATCGTCTCGCCGATCGCGCGGCTGACCGCGAGCAGGACGCCTGCGACGACACCGGGCAGGGCGGCGGGCAGCAGCACCTTGCGGATCGTCTCGTTGGTCGTGGCCCCCATCGCCAGGCTGCCGTCACGCATCGAGGTCGGAACGGCGGCGATCGAATCGTCGGCCATCGACGACACGAACGGGATGATCATCACGCCCATGACGAGGCCGGCCGACAGCGCGCTCTCCGACGATGCATAGGGCATCCCCAGCATCACCGCGACCTGGCGGATCGCCGGCCCGACCGTCAGCGCCGCGAAATATCCGTAGACGACGGTCGGCACGCCGGCGAGCATCTCCAGCGCCGGCTTCATCCAGCGGCGGAAGCCGGGCTTGGCGTATTGCGTCAGGTAGATCGCGCTCATCAGTCCGAACGGGATGGCGACGATCATCGCGATCACTGCGCCGATGAAGAAGGTGCCCCAAAACAAGGGCACCGCCCCCAGCGACGCGCCGGGGTCCTTCGCGCTGATGATCTGCGGGCTCCAGTGCGTGCCGAACAGGAATTCGGTGACCGGCACGACGCGGAAGAAGCGTACGCTTTCGAAGACGAGGCTGAGAAAAATACCGAGCGTCGTCAGGATCGCGATCAGCGAGGCGACGAGCAGGATCAGCATCACTCCGCGCTCGACCCGGGTGCGGGCGCGCAGGCTCGGCGACACCCGGCTGTAGGCGAAGGCGCCACCGGCGAAGGCGAGCAGAAGCGCCACGATCGCGCCGATCCAGCGGAACTTGGCCATCGCCGCGGCAAAGGCGGGGGCGAGCGCTTCGGACTGGGTGAAGAAGGCGCCATAGGCGCTGCCGCCCGCTAGG
The DNA here is from genome assembly GCF_042681125.1 of Sphingomonas floccifaciens. Taxonomy (NCBI): domain Bacteria; kingdom Pseudomonadati; phylum Pseudomonadota; class Alphaproteobacteria; order Sphingomonadales; family Sphingomonadaceae; genus Sphingomonas; species Sphingomonas floccifaciens. The sequence goes on from NZ_JBHUFC010000001.1 coordinate 559,373, forward strand.
CTGCGTGCCTCGTTCAGGATCATCTCCCGCTCGTAGCCGCTCGCCGGCAGGACGTTGGCGGCGGGGTCGGCCAGTGCGGTCGAGGTGACGAGCGACGGGCTGAGCGCCGACCAGATCACGAGAAATGCGAGGGCCGGCAACACCGTCCAGAGCGCGACGTAGAAACCATGCTGGCCCGGCAGCGAATTGGGCCGCACCGGGCTGGTCGCCGCCTGCGCCAGAGCGCGGGTCCGGGCGGTCAGCCAGCCGATCAGGCCAAGCCCCAGGATGACGAAGAACAGCGCGAACGGCGTCATTTCAGGTCACCTGCGGTGAGGATGGTGCCCTCCGCGATGATCCAGGCCGACGCGGCGCGAACGTCGGCCGATGCGGCGATGAGGCCGCGGCGGGTCAGCTGCCCACCGGGGTTCCAGGCCTTGGCATAGTCCGACACGAACTCGCGCAGCCCCGGCACCGCGCGCAGATGCGCCTTCTTCACATAGATGAACAGCGGGCGGGCGCCGGGATAGCTGCCGTCGGAAATCGTCTGATAGCTGGGCGCGACGCCGTCGAGCGGCACGCCGTGCAGCCGGTCGGCGTTTTCCTCCAGATAGCTGTAGCCGAAGATGCCGATCGCATTCGGGTTGGTCGTCAGGTTCTGGACGATCAGATTGTCGTTCTCGCCCTTGTCGACATAGGCGCCGTCGTCGCGCAACTTGGTGCAGAGGTTGGCGAAGGCGTCGGGGTCCTTGTCCTTCAGCGCCTTGGCCTGCGGATTTTCCGCCTCGCACGCCGGCACCAGCACCAGCTCGGCAAAGGCGTCCCGAGTGCCGCTGGTCGAGGGCGGGCCGTAGAACTGGATCGGGATCGCCGGCAGCGCGGGGTTCACATCGGCCCAGGTGCGGCGCGTGTTCGGCTTGCCGTCCGGCGCGGCGGCGAGTGCGTGATAGACGTCGGCGCGGGTCAGCTTCAGCTTCGGGCCGCTGTTCGATTCGGCGAGCGCGATGCCATCGGTGCCGATGCGGATTTCCAGAATGTCGGTGACGCCGTTCTTGCGGCACGTCTCATATTCGGCCGGCTTGATCCGGCGGCTGGCGTTCAGCACGTCCGGGTGTGCCGGACCGATGCCGCCGCAGAACAGCTTCACGCCGGAGCCGGTGCCGGTCGATTCGATCACCGGCGGCTTCAGGCCGCGGCTGTTCACGAAATTCTCGGCGACTGCGGTGGTGAAGGGATAGACGGTCGACGACCCGACGATGCGGATCTGATCGCGCGTCGTGCCGCCGTCGCAGCCGGCCAGCGCCAGCAGCACCGCGCCCATTGCCGCCATCGATCGCACCGGTGCTTTCACGTTCCCCCAAGGCTCCCCGGCGCGACTCAGCGCGCGCCGATACGTCCCCTGTTGCGGTTTCGTTACGTGGTGATGACAGCGCCTTGCCTTGGATTAGGGGGGATCTTGAATCCTCCCCTGCAAGGGGAGGTGGCGCGCGGTACGCGCGACGGAGGGGTGTCACCCCTATCCGGATAGCTGGACACCCCTCCGTCAGGCCTGCGGCCTGCCACCTCCCCTTGCAGGGGAGGATCAGTTACGGCCGCACCGCCGCCGGGATCAGCGCGGTCACCGTCGTGCCTTCGCCGACCGCGCTGTCGATCCGCAGTCGCCCGCGGTGGCGCTCGACGATATGTTTGACGATGGCGAGGCCCAGGCCCGTGCCGCCGACCGCGCGGCTGCGGCCGGGATCGACGCGGTAGAAGCGCTCGGTCAGGCGCGGCAGATGTTCGGGCGGGATGCCGTCGCCCTGGTCGGCCACCGCGATCCGCACCATCGCCTCGCCATCCGGGGCGACCGTGATCGTCACCGGCGTGCCCGCACGGCCGTATTTCATCGCATTGCCGATCAGATTGTGGAGCAGCTGCGACAGTTGGATCCGGTCGCCCAGCACCTGCGCGGGCTCGGTCACGTCGAGCGTCAGGTCGGCGGCGCGGGGACCGCCTGCGGCCGACAGTTCGCGGCACACGTCGCGGCCGAGGTGGGCGAGGTCGACCGGCGTCTCCGGTATCCGGAATTTCTCGGCCTCGATCCGGCTGAGGCTCATCAGGTCGCCGACCAGCCGCTCCATCCGCCGCGCTTCGTCGTTCATCACGCCGAGGAAGCGGTCGCGAATGGCGGGTTCTTCTCCCGCGCCCTCGCGCAGCGTCTCGATGAAGCCGAGCAGCGAGGCGAGTGGAGTGCGCAGTTCATGGCTGGCGTTGGCGACGAAATCGACGCGGATGCGATCGGCGGCGGCGCTGGCGGTGCGGTCCGACAAATGGATCAGCCGGTGCTCGCCCGCGGTCTTCACCCGCATCGCCCAATGCTGGTCGCGCGCGCCCAGCCCGACGAGTTCGATCATCCCGTCGTCGGGCGACACCTGCAACAGGCGTTCGGCGGCGGCGGGGTGGCGGATGGCGAGCCGCACGTCCTCGCCCGCGATATGGTCGCCCAGCAGCGCGCGTGCGGCGCGATTGGCGCGGACGACGCGGGTTCCTGCGATCACCACCACCGGATCGTCGAGCGCATCTAGCAACATGTCGGCATCCGGCCCGTCGCTCTTGCGATCGTCATCCGGCGGACGATAGGCGGGGGCGGGGGCACTGGCGGCGACGAGCACTGCGGCGATGCCGAAGACGAGCATGATCGCTGATGCCGACGCATCACGCGTGACGACGCCCATCGCGGCCGTGGCGACCACGACCAACGCCATCGCGAGCAGCATCGGCAGGCGGCGCCCCATCCCCATGACCGCGTTCGATAGCCGAGATGGGCGCCCGCGGCCAAGCGTTCGATTGCGGAGACGTCAGTAGTGACGATCGATTAGAGACGGTCGAGTGTCGGAATAAGCTGGTCGTAGCGATCGATGACGGCATCCGCGCGCAGATCTCCGACCGGTCCGGCGAGGAAGCCGAACGACACCGCGACTGCCGGCACGCCAGCCGCCTGCGCCGCACGAACGTCGTAGATCGAATCGCCGACGAACGCGGCGCGTCCACCGCCGCAGCGATCGATCATCGCCAATATGGGCTCGGGCGACGGCTTGGTCTTGCCGGGGCCGAGCGTGTCGCCGCCGATGATGCAGGCGAAGCGGCTGGTCATCCCCAGCGCCTCCAGCAACGGCAGGGCGAAGCTCTCCCGCTTGTTCGTCACCACCGCCAGCCTCGTGCCCTGCGCCGCCAGCGTATCGAGCGCGGCCAGGCAGTCGGCGAAGGGGCGGCTGGCGACGCACAGGTGCCCGGCATAATAGTCGAGCATCGTCGGCATGACCGTATCGAGCAACGCGTCATCGCCGCCACCCGTCGCGGCCAGCGCCTGACCCATCATATGGCGACCGCCAAGCCCGATCATCGGGATTACCTGCCGCACGTCCAGGCGGGGACGCCCAAGCCTGTCCAGCGCATGGTTGACCGCCGCCGTCAGATCGGCACTGGTGTCGATCAAGGTGCCGTCCAGGTCGAAGCCGACGATATCGAAACATGGCTGCTGCATGACGCAGACTTAATCGGCGATGCTATGGAATTGGCAAGGCTTTCATGGCAGGGCCACGCCCATGACCACGCGCCCGCTCGCCGCGATCGTCCTGGCCGCCGGCCAGGGCACGCGGATGAAATCCGATCTGCACAAGGTGCTCCATCCCATCGCCGGCCGCCCGATGCTCGGGCATCTGCTGGCGAGCGTCGGCGAACTCGCGCCTGCCCGCACGATGGTCGTCGTCGGCGCGCGACGTGAGCAGGTCGAGGCTTTCGCGACGCCGCTGGGCGCGGAGATCGTCGAGCAGCGTGAGCAACTGGGCACCGGCCATGCCGTCGCGCAGGCCGAGGCAGCGCTGGGCGGATTCGCCGGCGATGTGCTGATCCTCTACGGCGACGTGCCGCTGGTCCGCGCTGACACGATGCGCGCGATGGTCGAGCGGCTGCACGGCGACGACGCGCCCGCCGCGGTCGTGCTTGGCTTCCGCCCCGCCGATCCAGGCGCCTATGGCCGCGTGATCGCCGACGCGAGCGGTCGTATCGCCAAGATGGTCGAGTATAAGGACGCCTCGTCGGACGAACGCGCGGTCGACCTGTGCAATTCCGGGCTGATGGCGGTGCGCGGCGAGGATCTGTTTGCGCTGCTCGCGCGCGTCGGCAACGCCAATGCAGCGGGCGAATATTATCTGCCCGACATCGTGATGCTCGCCGAGGAAGACGGACGCCACTCCGCCGTCATCGAAACGGGAGTCGCCGAAGTGACCGGGGTCAACAGCCGCGGGGAACTGGCCGCGCTGGAGGGGCAGTGGCAGACGGCGCGGCGGGCGCAGGCGATGGTCGACGGCGCGACGCTGATCGCGCCCGATACGGTCTGGTTCTCGCATGACACGAAGATCGGTCGCGACGTGACGATCGAACCGAACGTCGTCTTCGGTCCCGGTGTCACGGTGGCCGACGGCGCGACGATCCATGCGTTCAGCCACCTCGAAGGCGCGACCGTCGGCGCGCGTGCCGACGTCGGCCCCTATGCCCGCCTGCGCCCCGGCGCGGTGCTGGGCGAGACGGCGCGGGTCGGTAATTTCGTCGAGGTTAAGAATGCGACGCTGGGCGTCGGCGCCAAGGCGAACCATCTGAGCTACATCGGCGATGCCGAGGTCGGCGCGAAGGCGAACATCGGCGCAGGCACGATCACCTGCAATTACGACGGCTTCTTCAAATATCGCACGAGCATCGGGGCAGGGGCGTTCATCGGCTCCAACTCCGCGCTGGTCGCTCCCGTCTCGATCGGCGCGGGTGCGATCGTCGGTGCGGGGTCGACCGTGACGCAGGACGTGGAGGGCGATGCCCTGGCGCTGGTGCGCGCGCCGCAGACCGCCAAGCCCGGCTGGGCCGCCCGCTTCCGCCAGATGATGGCCGCACGAAAGGCCGCGAAATGAGTCCGCGACACGAAGGCAAGCCGCTGCTGCGCCTGCTGGACGGGTACGTCATGGACGCGATCGGCAAGCTCGACCCGGCCGAGGCGGCCGAGCTCAAGGCGATGGAGCCGCAGTTGCGCCGCGATTGGGGCGGGACGGGCGACTGGCGTGCGCTGTGCGCGGCCCAGATGCGCTTTCCCGACGGCATGGCGGGCGCCATCCGCGAGGTGTGGGAGAAGGGGCGCGACAAGTTTCTGGCCAGCGAAGGCTATGAACCCAGCGCCGAGCAATTCACCCGCTCGTTCGTCGACAGCAAGTTTCCGCGGTAATTTGATTTAACGGAGGGCTCAGAGGCGACACGCCCGGGCCGAGGAGAAGACTGACATGTGCGGCATCGTAGGAATTCTGGGCACCGACTCCGTCGCCGAACGCCTGTTCGAGGGGCTGAAGCGCCTTGAATATCGCGGCTATGACTCTGCCGGTATCGCGACTTTGGTCGACGGCAAGATCGAACGCCGCCGCGCCGAGGGCAAGCTGGCCAACCTTGCCGCCAAGCTGGCGAGCGACCCGCTGCCCGGCACGATCGGCATCGCTCACACCCGTTGGGCGACGCACGGCGCGCCGACCGAGGACAATGCCCACCCGCACATCGTCGGTGACGTGACGATCGTCCACAACGGCATCATCGAAAACTTCAAGCCGCTGCGCGACGAGCTGATCGCCGAAGGCCGCGAGTTCAAGTCGCAGACCGATACCGAGGTGGTCGCCCATCTGGTCGACCGCGAGCTGAAGGCGGGCAAGTCCCCGCGCGACGCGGTCGCCGCCGTCCTGCCGCGCCTGCACGGCGCCTTCGCCCTCGCTGCGCTGTTCGCGGGCGAGCCGGACCTGCTGATCGCCGCGCGCCTCGGTGCGCCGCTGACGGTCGGCTACGGCGATGGCGAGAATTACCTGGGATCGGACGCACACGCGCTTGCCGGCCTGACCCAGCGGATCGCCTATCTCGACGAGGGCGACTGGGCGGTGCTGACGCGCGAGAGCATCGAGATTTTCGATCGCGACAACAATCCCGTCACCCGCCAAATTGTGGCGTCGGGCGTGTCGCCTGCCGCGATCGAAAAGGGCAACCACGCCCATTTCATGCTCAAGGAAATCTATGAGCAGCCGGTCGTCGTCGCTCAGACGCTGCGGAGCTACCTGCGCGCGGTCGAGCAGCGCGTCGCGATGCCGCAGATGGATTTCGACCTGGGCGCGATCGAACGTGTCGTCATCATCGCCTGCGGCACGGCCAGCTATGTCGGGATGATCGGCAAATATTGGATCGAACGCTTCGCCCGCCTGCCGGTCGAGGTCGATGTCGCGTCCGAATATCGCTATCGCGACCCCGTCCTGCCGCTGAACACGCTGGGCGTCGTCGTCAGCCAGTCGGGCGAGACCGCCGACACGCTGGCGGCGTTGCGCCACATGAAGGCGAACGGCGTGACGACCGCGGGCATCATCAACGTGCCGACGTCGAGCATGGCGCGCGAGGTCGACCTTCTGCTCTCCACCCATGCCGGGCCGGAGATCGGCGTCGCGTCGACAAAGGCGTTCACCTGCCAGCTCGCCGTCATGGCCGCGCTCAGCGTCAATCTGGCGCGTGCGAAGGGCAAGCTGACGCCGGAGGAAGAGGCCGACATCGTGACGCAGCTGACCGAAAGCCCGGCGGCGATCAACGCGGCGCTGGCGCATGATGACGAGATCAAGGCGATGGCGGGCACCATCGCGGGCGCACGCGACGTGCTCTATCTAGGGCGCGGGCCGGACTATCCGCTGGCGCTGGAAGGCGCGCTGAAGCTCAAGGAAATCAGCTATATCCACGCCGAAGGCTATGCCTCTGGCGAAATGAAGCACGGTCCGATCGCGCTGATCGACGATTCCGTGCCGCTGATCGTGCTGGCGCCGTCGGGGCCGTTGTTCGACAAGACTGTCAGCAACATGCAGGAAGCGCAGGCGCGCGGCGCGCAGGTCGTGTTGATCAGCGACGCGGCCGGCATCGCCCAGGCGGGCGAGAACACCATTGCGACGATCGAGATGCCCCAGGTCCACCCGCTGATCGCGCCGATTGTCTATGCGGTGCCGGTCCAGCTGCTGGCCTATCATGTCGCTGTCGCCAAGGGCACAGACGTCGACCAGCCGCGCAACCTGGCGAAGTCGGTCACCGTCGAATGACGAAGCCGACCGGCCGGGGCGCGTCTGTGGAGACTGAAAAGAGCTTTTCCGTTTTGAATAAAGTCTTTCCAAACTAGAGTTTTTCCATTTTCGAACTCAGCGGTTCTGAAACGAAGATTTTCCAGTCCTGACGCTCGCGAAGTTTTTTAGCCTCTGTGTCGGCTGGTGCCCGCCAGGCTCGAGGGTCAAGACACTTCCGAAAGATCGAGATTGGAAAATCTTTATTTAAAAATTTCCGTTGGGGATGTCGCAGCGTTCAAGTGGTTTTGGAAAAACTCGGCTCGTCGCGCTCGTTAACCGTCGTAAAATAGCTTTTCCGTTTCTGGTCGTTTGGTTCGCGGCCGGTTCGAGCCGGCTAAAATAGTCCTTCCATTCTGAAGCGACCGCGCCGTTCGATATGACTTCCGCCGGAATAGAGTTTTTCTGCGGTGAGCAGCGCTATAGCGAAGGCCTTCTCCCTTGCGGGTATGCCGTCACCCCTCAATTGGCCGACTCAGGGTCGCCATCTCCTCGCGGACCATGGGCAGGCATCCTGCCTTCAGCCCGGCGGCGCGGGCGACCCACCAAGGCTTGAGATCCGCGCCGTAACGCGAGATCAGATGACGCACCCGGCGACGCTGAAACGTCTCAACGTCCTCAGCAAGCTGATCGAGCAAGGCGGACGAACGCGGGAGCTTGGCCTTACGCTTCGCGAAGTACCCCGGCTTCGCGACGCGCCGCTCGAGTTCAGCCCGGCTTGCCCGGACGAGCGGCTCCAATGAGTAGATGACGGATAACGACGTTTTCAGCTGCGCGGCGATCTCGCGATCGATCGTCTGCCAGTCGCGTCGGGGGCGACGTGCGCGCGACGCACGCCTACTCCGGCCGGTCGCGGAACGTGCGGTTGGCCCGGCCGGGAGGCCGGAAGGTTTCGTCGACCAAGGGACAGCGATGCCGGCGGCGAGGGCTTGACGCACCACCGTCTTGGGATCCAGCCCGACTTCCCTGGCGACCGCACGGAGCTTCGCGCCGGGCTTCACCAGCCGCCGGAGCGCCGGAACCAGCAGAGGCCCCGCATCGCGCAAACGGGGTTCGCCGATCGTGCCATCGGTCCGCACCGAGCGGGTGAACGAATAGCCGCATCCGCATTCGAACGTCGCAACTCTGCCATAGCGCTCCCTGTGCATCGAGAGGGTCATGCCGGTGGCCAAGCCGAAGTGCTTCGCCAGCGGGTTGCTACAGAGCCAAGGCCCTCGACCGAACGGATTAGTGATGACCGACGTCGTGTCGAGAGACCCGAGTACGCCATCCAGCATGAGGTGATGGAGCGGGTGGAAGGCTTTTCTGTGCGTGCGGACGATCGATGCCAGCCAACCCCCATCGTCAGGCACGTCGCACGCTGAGGGAAGATAGGGGATGGCGGCGCCCCAGTGGGTGCGGAACGCCTCCACTAGGCCGACGACGTCCGCCTTTTCGAACGACCGCATCAGTCCGACGTCGTCGAGCTGCCTGCGGTAATCATCGCGCCTGTCGACGAAGTCCATCGGCACCGGCGTCGAGATCAAAAGCGTTTCGACCGCACCGGCGATTTCGCAGAGTCGTTTTCCGGCCAGACCATCCGGCATCGGTGTCGCTTCGATCGCGCGGGCGGCGCCATCGGGCATGAGATAGCCGTGGCGACCTGCGGATGCCCTCGTGACGTTGCTCGTCTCGATCATGCAGCGATGGACGGGGCAGACCACGACCCCCGGGGCCTGATGCAACGTCAGCCAAGTCGGCTCTCCGATCCGCTCAATCTGCGTCCGCAGGCATTCCGGGCAGAAGCGAAGCGCATCATGAGGACGGATGGCCGACCGTCGGGGCGTCACGCCTTCACCACCGGCACTTCGGCGATCCTCGTCGTCCAAGCGGGGGATTTGTTCTCCGCGCGCATCCGCCACTCCCGCTTGAACCCCTGCGCGCCGGGCACCGCGGTGAACCGACCGAACCTGCCGTTCACCTCGTCGAGCGCTGTCATGAGCCGGGCACGACGATCGACATCGCCTTCGAACAGCGTGCGCGGACGCAGCTGGGCCGTAACGAGGTCGTCCAGGATGATGCCGGCCTTAGTATAGGCGAAGCCGTCGCGCCACGCGGCCTCGACGCCACGCCGGGCGGCCGCGAGCAGCTCGAGCGAGTCGTCGGTCATCGGATGGAGCGACAGGCGACGGGTACCGTGATGCTGCGGACGGTCGCGCTTGTGCGTGTTGGTATGGAAGAACACGGTCAGCTGTCCGGCCACCAGGCCATGCGACCGTAGTTTCTCGCCGGCGCGCATCGCATACTGCGCGACCGCACCCATCAGCGTCTCGCGGTCCGTGACGGGCGTGCCGAACGAGCGCGTCACCGCCATGCCCTTGCGCTGGGGTTCGACCATCTCGACGACGCTTGCCGCGACGCCCTGGAGTTCGGCCACCAGGCGCTCGAGCACGACCGTGCCGAGACCCCGCGCCTGTTTCATCTGCATGTCTCGCAACTGGCCGGCGGTGCCGACGCCCAAACCGGCCAGCTTCGCCGCGGTGGCGCGTCCGATTCCCCAGACGTCGGCGACAGGGAAGCGGTCGAGGACAAAGCTGCGGATCGTCTCGTCGCGCAGATCCGCTACGCCGTCGAACAAGGGGTTCTTCTTCGCGGCCGCGTTGGCGAGCTTGGCCAGCGTCTTCGTCGGGCCGATGCCGACGCAGGTCGGGATCGTCGTCCACCGCCGAACCTGGTCACGCATGCCGTTGGCGTGTCCGACCAGGTCGCGGTCGGCGAAGGGCGTCAGGTCCAGGAACGACTCGTCGATCGAGTAGATCTCGACCTCGCTGGCGAACTCGTCCACGGCGGCCAGGATGCGCCGCTGCATATCGCCGTAGAGCGTATAGTTCGACGAGCGGACCACCACGCCGTGGCGGTCAAGCCGGTCGCGGATCAGGTGGATGGGATCGCCCATCTTCACGCCCAGCGCCTTCGCCTCGTTCGACCGCGCGATGGCGCAGCCGTCGTTGTTGCTCGCCACCACGACGGGGACGCCGACCAGCTTCGCGTCGAACGCGCGCTCGCAGCTGACGTAGAAATTGTTGCAGTCGATGAGCGCGATGGCGGTCACGCGCGGTAACGGCGCGCGAGGGCGACGACCACGCCCCAGATCTCCACGTTCTCGTCGATGCGGATGGCGTCGTAGCCCTCAGCCTCGGGGACAAGCCAGAGCCGGTCGCCCCGGCGGCGCAGGCGCTTCATCGTGCGTTCCCCATGGACGAGCGCCACCACGATGTCGCCGTTACGCGCCTCGACGGCTCGGCTCACCACAACGAGGTCGCCGTCGCTGATGCCGGCGCCCTCCATCGAATGACCAGCGACCCGCATCACGTAGCTCGCGGCCGGATGGTCGATCAGCCACCCCGCCAGATCGATCGGCTCCTCCATGTCGTCCTGAGCGGGCGAGGGGAAGCCGGCGGGCGTCGTGCAGACGAATAGCGGCAACTCGCTGGCTATCGCGTCGAAGGGCACGTCGTGCAGGATCAGGGTAGTCATTTCAACGCTTCCAAAATCTCTTCGGCATGCGTTGTAGGACGACATGAACAAATTGGGAACAAACTTCCCCGCGTCAGTCCTTCAGCAGATAAGCGAAGCTCCGCATTACGGGTGCATCGATATGGGGGCGTGGCGAGGCGGCACGTCCTCGCCTTGTCGACCCCTGACGGGTAACGGGGACGGCCCCGTGCTCCGCCTCGTCACCGCCCCACAAGCCGGTGACGAGCCACATCTCGTAGTAAAAGAGCCATTCGGCGGTCCACGGGACGATCGACTCGGCGAGCAGCATGTCGTCGGTCCAGTCCCGACTCCGCGGATGGAAAAGACACAGGTCGGCGCCGCGCGGGTCGTCGTGCGGTCCGTAGATGTGGGGGATCGGCAAGTCGGGCGCTTCCGGGCGCCGCGCGATCGGCGTCAGCAGACGCGCGCTCGGCCACGGGCTCGTGAAGCGGAAGCTGCCGTCGTCCATTCCTCTGTGATCGACGATCCGCACCCGGTAGGGCTGCGACAGCGGCGTGAGTTCGCCTTCCCATATGGTTACCCAAAGTAGATCCAGCACGACCTTCAACGTCGGGAAGCGCTCGGTCATGGCGCGGATCTGCATGTCGGCGAAGAAGCGCGCGACGCGCGGGCGCCAGCCGGTCGAGCCGGCCGTGCACAGCGGTGCCGACCAGCTCGAGCCGACGTCGGCGATCATCGCGCGGCGCCCCCGTAGAATTTGTGCGTCGGCGCCGCCGTGCTTCCCTTCGGCACGATGCCGGAGAAGCTGACGGCACCGGTCCCGGCAGCCGCGAATTGTCCCGAACGGCTTTGCATGCCTGCACGTTCACGCGCCTGATTATAGCCGTCGCGGGCCGCGTTCTCGCCGAAGAGGTCCATCAAAATGTCGCGCTTGCGCACCTGCGTTCCATCAGCGCGGACCAGTTCATCAAGACGATCGACCAGGACGCCGAGGTCGGCGGCGAAGCGGCGGTTCGAACCCGGCCTCTTCGGCCAACGGTCGGACAGGACATCTTCGCGGCACGCGGGGTTCTCGATGTGGAGATCGTCCGCCGACACGACCTGCGCCACATGCAAGGCGGCGCTGCGAAGGTCGGAAACCAGACCCGCCCCCGGCTGCGCGTCCGCTGCGATGCATGACAGAAGCACCGACGGACAGCGGTCATAGTCCCCGCGATCGCATCGGATGTCACGGAACCGCTTCAGCAGCTGAACGGCCAACAGCCGATCGGGCTTGTCCTCCGCCGGCGTCTGCTGCGGAACCGGCACGATCTGGGCCCGGACCTTGCGCTCGTCGATCATCACGCGCGGACGGACGCGGCCGTCGAACCAGCGCGCGAACCCTTCGGGATTGGCCAGCGCGTGATCCGGCCGCTCGGGATGGCGGTCGAAGATCGAGACGACGCGCGGGATGCGGCCCGGGATCAGCACGGCGGGCGTCACATCCAGATGCATGTTGGCATAACCCAGCGTGACACAACGCTTCTTGATCTCGCAGGTGGTGAATTTCAGTCGACCCTTGCCCGCCTGGAGCGAGCGGGCAACGAGCTGAAGGACGGCGTCGGGATCCGCCCGCGGATCGAGCGCCAACTCGAGGATCAGGTCGATGTCGTAGTCCTCGCGGTCATCATATGCCGAGATCGTCGACCCCATGCGGAACGAGCCCTGCGGATAGATGACGGGCGAATAGTCCGGAAAACCGCTATCGTGCTCGTCGAGATACCGGCTGACGGCATCGAAGTGGGCGACGGCCTCCTTGTAGGCGGTCGGCGTCAGCTGAATACGACGCGCTACGTCGGCGAGCAGGTCGTCGTAGAAGCGGTCGACGGGTTTGGCGTGGAGCATTTCAGTCGTCCTTTCCTGGATGGAACGGGACGAACGGCTCCCGTGTGCCGATGAAGAAGCACCTCTCGATTTCCGGAAGGTGCGACCGGGCGCTGGAGACGCCCATGCCGATGAGCGTCTCGATCTTCGACGCGTCGTCGAGCGACGCGAAGCCCGGCTCGACCGTCTGATTGATCCGGCGCAGGTGCGGATTGGTGTGGGGATGCCCGAGCAGCAACTTGGCGGTCGCATGACTCAGCCGATCCTGACCCTGGAACATGAGGTCGAGGAGCCACTTCACGTCCTTCATGCCCGCCACCGCCTTCACGGGCTGGACGATGTCGGTGCAACCGAGCGACAGCAATCGCACGTCCTCCATCGGCCACTGGAGCACGGCGGCGGCCTCGATCGCGGCCGAGCCCATGGGATTGTTCGCCCAGATGCCGCCGTCGAGGAGATGCGACGCGCCGTCGAAGCTGTGCGAAGGCAGGAACGACGGCGCGGCCGCGGTCGCCAAAGCCGCGTCGACCGCACTGCGTTCGTGATCCACGCGGAAGCGTTCGTGGTGGGCCGTCTTGAAGACGTAAGGTCCCCGGTTGACCGAGTCGTAGGCCGGAATGACGAGACGGGTGGCGCTGTCACCGATGCGACGGGCGCCGAACACATCCTCCAGTGCGCGCTTCAACTCGGTTGCGTCGTACTTCGCCGTGCGGAGGTGCCGGGCCGAGCGACGCCAGCCGCGCAGCCATGATCGCGTGCCGGCGAACGCGCCGGTCAGCGGTGCCTGGTCGAAAATGGTCGGTCCTCGCTCGCGATAGAAGCGAAGGATCTCTGCGGCGCTGATACCGAGACCGAGGCCCAGCGCGATGATGCCCCCAGTCGACGTGCCCGCGATCAGGTCGAACTGATCGACCACCCGCTTGCCCGTGACGCGCTCGAGTTCGGCGAGGAACGCCGCCGGTAGGGCGCCCTTCAGTCCGCCACCGTCGATCGTCAGAATCCGGCGGGGCAGACCCTCGGCCCGTGCATCCTGCGCTTGCGACTCCACCGACATGTGCTGCCCTTTCCTACATCCCGTAAGATATAGTGAACGACAAGAAACTTGCAAACCGCAGCAGCCGGTGCGTAAGATCAATCAAACGACGCCTAGCGCGTCAGGAGGAACGAACGTGTCACTCGCCATCAGGCTGAAGGAGCTGCGCACGCGAAGCCGTCAGTCGCTGCAGCAGGTCGCCGACGACGTCGGCGTGTCGAAGGCGCACATCTGGGAATTGGAGACGGGCAAGAGCCGGAATCCCGGCATAGAGCTTGTAAGAAAGCTCGCCGAGCATTTCTCGGTCAGCATAGCGTTCCTGACCGGCGACGGTGAAGGCGGCGAGCAGGACCCGGCGGCGCTGCAGTTCTTCCGCGAATTCGGGGGTGACCTGTCCTCGCGCGATTGGGAAACGCTGCGGACCGTGGCGGAAAGGCTGAAGGACCGGTGACGGTCAACGAGGCGCTTCTGATGGACCTCGCTGACTGCGGGTCCCCGGAACGCCTCCTCGGCGTCATTCTCGATCATCACCGGGACTGGAAGCCGCCGGTCGACATCGAGACGTTCGCACGCACGGTCGGCATTCTCGAATTCCGCGACCTCGAGGTCGATGGCTTCGTCGGCGCGCTGATGACGGACCTCGAAAAGACAAAGGGCATCATCCTGTCGGCGGCCGGTCTACCCGCGGTACGCCGACGCTTCACCGTCGCCCACGAACTCGGGCATTTCCTGATCGCGGCGCATCGTGGCGACAAGCAGTGCACATCGAAGGACCTGATGGAGACGCGGCGCGAGACGCTGCACCAGAAGGAGGAGGTGCAGGCCAACCGCTTCGCCGCGGGGTTGCTGATGCCCAAGCCATGGTTCGTCGCACAGACGGACGACCTTGGGCCTCCCGCGCTCGAGCACCTTCGCATCCTCGCCGCCACCTACTCGGTCAGCCTCGAGGCCGCCGCCAACCGGTACGCGGAACTGACTGCCGAGGCGTGCGCCTTCGTGTTCCTTCGTGGTGGACGGATCAGGTACGCACGCCCGTCCCGGTCGTTTCCGACGCTTTCCGTGCGACCGGGGGATCATGCTCCGACCGACTGCATCCGGGCCGCAGTCACCCTCGGGGGCTGGAGTAACGCCGCCGCCGCCGCATGGCTGCGCGCCGATGCACGATCACGACTGCCGCAAATGCGCATTCAGGTCATGAACCAGCGGGACACGTTTCAAACGGTGCTGCTGCATATCGAAGAGATCGCCCGCGCTGAGGAGGACGAGCTCGACGATTTGATCGAAAGTTACACGCCCCGTTTCGGCCGGTGATGAAGTCGACCGAGGAGGCCTGTGCTACGCCGGGGATGCGAACCGATGGTTACCAGCCGTCCGAAGCCTTCGCCGCCCGGGCATCCGTTGCGCGCGGCCGAGCGCGTCACAGGTGAATTCGCAACAGCCCCATGACTGGCTTCAATTCTTGCAACCGCCAAGGAGCTTGTCGAGTATCGTCGGGTCAGCCAACGTCGACGTATCGCCGATCGCCGCAGTGTCTCCTTCTGCGATTTTCCGTAGAATGCGACGCATAATCTTGCCTGACCGCGTCTTCGGAAGGCTCGGCGTGAAGTGCAACGCATCCGGCGTGGCGACTGGTCCGATCTGCTTTCGGACCCATTGACGTAACTCATTTTGAAGCGCGTCCGTCGAAGTTTCGCCGACCCGCAGGGTGACGAAGGCGTAGATGCCCTGTCCCTTAACCTCGTGAGGCATACCGACGACAGCGGCTTCGGCGACCCTGGGATGGGCGACCAGCGCGCTCTCGATCTCCGCCGTGCCCAAGCGGTGGCCGCTAACGTTGATGACGTCGTCGACACGGCCGGTGATCCAATAGTCGCCGTCGTCGTCCCGGCGGCATCCGTCGCCGGTGAAATATTTGCCCGGATAGGTGGTGAAATAGGTTTGAATAAAGCGGTCGTGATCGCCCCAGACCGATCGCATCTGCCCCGGCCAGCTATCGGTCAGCACCAGATTACCCTCCACTGCACCGCTCAGCACCGCGCCTTCGGAATCGACGATCTGCGCCTGGACGCCGGGCAGCGGCTTGGTTGCCGCACCCGGTTTCGGGTCGGTCGCGTGCGGCAGGGGGGAAATGAGGATGCCGCCGGTCTCGGTCTGCCACCAGGTATCGACGATCGGGCAGCGGCCATCGCCGACGACGCGGTGATACCAAGCCCAAGCCTCCGGGTTGATCGGTTCGCCGACGCTGCCCAGCAGGCGCAGGCTGGCGCGACTGTGGCGCGTCACCCAGTCGTCGCCTTCACGCATCAGCGCACGGATCGCGGTGGGCGCGGTATAGAGGATCGTCACCCCGAGACGATCGACCGTCTCCCATAGTCGCCCGTGGTCGGGATAGTTGGGCACGCCGTCGAACATCACCGTCGTCGCCCCATTGGCCAGCGGGCCATAGACGACATAGCTGTGCCCGGTGACCCAGCCGATATCGGCCGTGCACCAGAATACGTCGCTGTCGCGGTGATCGAACACGTCGCGGAACGTCTTGGCGACCCAGAGAAGATAGCCGGCGGTGGTGTGGAGCACGCCCTTCGGCTTGCCGGTCGATCCGCTGGTGTAGAGGATGAACAGCGGGTCTTCCGCTTCCATCGGTTCGGGCGGGCAATCGGCGGACACGTCCGCCATCGCCGCGTCGAGCCAGACGTCGCGACCGGGTGTCATCCCGACATCGCCGCCGGTGCGGCGTAGGACCAGCACATGCTCGACGCCCTCGCACCGCTCGAGTGCGGAATCGACATTGGCTTTGAGCGGAATGCGCCGTCCACCACGGCAGCCTTCGTCGGCGGTGATGACTAGGCGCGACCCGCAGTCGCGAATCCGGTCGGCGAGCGCCTCGGGGGAGAAGCCGCCGAAGACGATCGAATGAATCGCGCCGATCCGGGTGCAGGCCAGCATCGCCGCCGCGGCATCGGGCACCATCGGCAGATAGAGCGTCACCCGGTCGCCGCGCCCGATCCCTTTCGCTTTCAGGACGTTTGCGATGCGACACACCCGATCGTGCAGCTCGCGATAGGTGATCCGCGCCCCTTCGCCCGAAGCATCGCCTTCCCAGATGATCGCCACCTGGTCGCCGCGCGTCGCCAGATGGCGGTCGAGGCAATTGGCCGAAACGTTGATCTGCCCGCCGTCGAACCAGCGGATACGGAAATCCTCCGCTGCAAAGGACACGTCCTTCACCGTGTCGAATGGCCGGATCCAGTCGAGAGCGGTCGCCTGTTCGCGCCAATAGGCGTCGGGGCTAACGAGCGCCGCCTGACATTGCCGATCATAGTCCGCGCGGTCGATGCCGCCGGGCCGGGCAGTGGGCGCAGGGGCGATATCGAGCATGGGGGCGCCTTTCGTGATGCGGGCCGCGCACCGGTGTCGATGCGCGGCCCGATGGTGCGGTTAGGATCAGAAGAACAGGATCGCGCCGAGCGCCAGCGCGTCCGAATTCGCGTCGTTGCCGTTGTGCGCCTTCGACCGGGTGTGGGTGTATTCGCCGATTAGCGTTACCCAGCTGTTCAGGCCATAGCGGGTCTGTCCGACCCAGCTCGAATTGCGGCTGACGAGGGTCGATACCGCTTCGCCGTTCGCGCGCGACAGGGTGCTGGCGCCGTAGCTGGCCCCGAACGTCAGCTTGCCGATGCCGTACGTGCCCTGGACGTAGAAGCCGTCGCTGTCGCGCTTGCGGCCCAAGGCATCGGTCGACAGCAGGAACAGGCCGATCGTACCGACGCCGGTCCCGGTGTAGTAATAGCCCGTCAGGCTGGCCGGGCCGTAGGACAGCTTGGCCCCGAAATCGATCGCGCGGCCAGTGTAGGCCGGTAGGGCGCCGATCGCGTCATGCCCCTGGATCAGCCCGCCGACCCACACATGCGCGCCGAAGCCGCCATCGGTCGGCACCAGATCATAGGTCGCCTTGGCCTGGAACCCGATCGTCTCGTTCGTCTCCGTTCGGCCAATCGTCGTTAGGGGCTGGAAGACGCCGGCAGCGAACTGGAACCCGCCGAACTTGGGTGACGAATAGGTGATCTGCGGCTGGAAGTCGGTGTAGAGATAGCCGAGGCCGATCCGGCCGAGCGAGGTGTTCGACGGCGCGCCGTTGCCGGCGGCCGTGCCGACCGACAGCAGCGTGATATCGTTCAGGATCGCATCCGACCCGAACAGGCCGATGTCGCGGCCGATCTTGATCTCACCGAAGCCGCTGCGGCCGAAGGTCAGATAGGTCTGGCGGAAATCGATGCCCGAGGTCTGTAGCGCCTGCGGGGCGCCCGCGCCATTTGCGCCCGAATTGCCGAGGCCCGAATTGATGCCGGGGTACATGCCGAAATGCGCGCCGACGTCCCAGCCACCCTGGGTGGTCGAAACGTCGACTTTCAGGAAGCCGGGCAGCAGGCCGTTGCGCACAGCCGACGAGTCATTGCCCACGCTGGCGAGGCCGCCTGCGACGGTGTTGGCGGCAATCGCCGCGTCGGCGTTGTCATGGACGTAGAAGCCGTTGACCGAGCCCGAGAATTTAAGCGCCACGTCACCGATCATCAGCCCGACGCCGCTGTCGGCCATGCGTACCAGCTTCTTGTCGTCCAGCCGTTCGGCGGCGGCCTGTTGCGGGGCTTCGGCGGTGTTGGAAGGCGGGACGGCGGTCGGCTGCGACGCCTTGCGAGCGAGAAGCGTCTGATATTCGTCCTCGGTCAGGATGCCCTTTTCCTTCAGCTTCAGCAGCAGCGCATCGCTGGCGTCCTGCGCGGCCGCCGGGCTGGCTACGGCGACGGACGCGAGCGCGACGGCGCCCAGCAGGCGGGCAACAGCTTTCATGCGGATCCTCCCCTTTGTTCGGCCCGTGGCGTCGGGCTCGTGTCGGGAAGGCTGAGCGAGACGGGCGCGTCGCGAAATTGGACTTTCGATCTTGGACCAAAGTGCAGTCAGGGCGCGACGACGACGCCCCAGGGCGCGCGACCGACCACTACTTTGCCCATAGGCTTCGCGCTGGCGATGTCGACCACGGTGACCGTGTCGGACAGGCCGTCGGTGGAAATAGCCCGGCGTCCGTCGGGCGTGATCGCAACGCCCCACACGCGGGGGCCGACTGGAACAATCGCGCGGGTCTTGCGGGTGGCCGCATCGATGATGGCAATCGCATTGCCTCGGCCGAGCGCGATCACCGCCTGCCGGGCATCGGGTGTAAAGCGGATCTGCACCGGCATGACCTTTTCCGGCGGGATGCCGGGTACGGTGAAGCGTAGCGTGTCGATGACCTTTCGGCTGGCGACGTCGATCACCTGCACGCTGTTGCCCAATTCCGCCGACACCCAGAGCTGCTTGCCGTCGGCGGTGAATTCGGCGTGGCGCGGCCGGTCCTCGGTCGCAGTCGTCGCGACGACCTCGCGCCGGGCGATGTCGATCCAGTGAACCGCATTGTCGGTTTCGGACGTCGATACCGCGAACCGTCCGTCCGGGCTGACCGCCATGCCTTCGGGTTCGACGCCGACGACGACCTGGAATGCTACCTTGCGGCCGGGCACGTCGATCGCCGTTACCGTCGCATCGCGTTCGTTCGAGGCGAACAGCAAATTCCCGTCGGGGGACAAGGCGAACGTTTCCGGGTCCTCGCCCGATGGCAGGTCGGCGACGACCTTGCCGGTCGCGAGGTTGATGACCTGCACCGCATTCTCGTCGCTGGCGCAGACGTAGAGTTGCTTGCCGTCGCGCGACAGGACTATGCCGCGGGGGCGGCGGCCGACCGGCCAGGTCGCGGTGACCTTCATCGTCGCGGCGTCGATGACGCTGATCGTGTTGGCACGTTCGTTGGAGACGTAGATCGTCTCGGCCGAGGCGGGCGCGGCGGCAAGGGCCGCGAGCAGAAGCAGGCGTCGCATCGCGCCATCCTAGCTGATCCCGGCGAGCAACCCCTTCGTACCAAAGTCCAATAAGGCCGATGCGGTCAGCGGGCTACTGTCCCGCCAAAGCCGCTCGGACGGCATGTTCGGAAAGGATGTTGTCGGTGAAGGGTTCGCGTATCGCACTTGTCTGTTCGTCGCTGATCTTCGCGACTTCGGCCGGATACAATGTTTGGGCGCATGGCAATGTGACGCCGCAGGCGGTCGACACCAGCAAGCTGCCAGATATCAAGCCCGACAATAAAACGTGGCTGACCAAGAATCCGTATCGTGACGACCCCAAGGTCTACGCTATCGCGCAGAAGATCGGCGAGAGCGCCTATGGCGGCAATTGCGCACGCTGCCACGGGCTGGAGGCGATCTCCGGCGGCATCGCGCCTGATTTGCGTTACCTCGACAAGGGCGAGGCGGGCGACGAGTGGTATATCCAGCGCTTCCAGCACGGCTCGTCGCGGGACGGCAAGGTGTACATGCCGCCGATGGGCGAGGCGCTGGGCCAGAAGGCCGGTTGGGCGATCCGCTCCTGGCTCGATACGAAGCACGAGGAATGAGCGCACCGACCCGCCGCGCCGTCCTGGCCGGCGCGATCGTCGCGGCGCTGGTGCCGTATCGCGCCGCAGCGCGGGGGCTGGATCGGATTGCGGCCGAAGGTGTCGTCCGCATCGCGGTCTATCGCGATTTCGCACCCTGGTCGTGGAAGGGCGCCGACGGAGCCGTGACCGGTATCGACGTGGACCTGGGCCATGCCATCGCCAAGGCGTTGGGCGTGCGCGCGCAGATCGTCGACTTCATGGCGGACGAGGATGTCGGCGACGACCTGCGCAACATGGTGTGGCGCGGGTCGCTGGTCGGCGGCCAGACTTGCGACATCATGATGCATGTGCCGGTCGACCGGCAGCTCGCGCGGGCCAATGATCGCGCGGTGATCGGCGCGCCCTATTACCGCGAAGGTTTTTTGATGGCCTGCGGGGTCGAGACGGATTGCGAGGTCGCGCCGCCCGCGTTCAAGGGCAAGCGGCTGGTTGCCGAACTAGATAGCGTGCCCGATTTCTATTTCTCCGGCAGTTTCGGTGGCGTGCTGCGCAGCGACACGCGGCATGTGATGAGCGGGGCTGCAGCGGTCGATGCGGTAAAGGCGGGCGAGGCCGATGTGGTGCTCGCCACCCGCGCGCAGATCGAACACGGCCTGTCCGCCGGCGCCTTACGGGTGAAGACGCGCAAGGGGCCGCTGCCGGCGTTGCCGAGCGCGGGATGGGACGTAGGGCTGGCGGTCAAGGACGACAGCCGCGACCTGGCGGACAAGCTCGACCAGATCGTCGCGGGGCTGCGCGCAGACGGCACCATCGCGGCGACCCTGGCACGCTACGGTGTCACGCCTCGCGAGCCGCTGGCGGGTTGATCGAAGGTCCAATGCCACGATCGCGAATCTGAGATTACGCTCAGCATCGTCAACCAAGGTCGCATTCAAGACCATATGGAGGGGAGACCAGATCGATGACGACGATTGCGACCCGAATTGCCGTGCTGCTGGCCGGCACGATGCTGGCGACGGCGACGACCGCGCATGAGAACAAGGATCCGGTGACGACGCCCGCGGTGGCGACGGCTGCGTCGGTGGTCGGGCCGACCGATGCCGACCTGATGAACGATGCCGCGACGCCCGGCGACATCCTGACCTATGGGATGGGGCCGCGCGGACAGCGATTCAGCACGCTGACCCAGGTCAACGCCGCCAATGTCGCCAAGCTGGTGCCGGCCTTCTCAGCGAGCCTGGGCGGCGAGAAGCAGCGCGGGCAGGAGGCCCAGCCGATTGTCTATGACGGCGTCATCTACGTGACCGGCAGCTACAGCCGCCTGTTCGCCTTCGATGCGCGGACGGGCGAGGAGCTGTGGCAGTACGACGCACGGCTGCCTGATGGGATCATGCCGTGCTGCGACGTCGTGAACCGCGGCGCCGCCATCTATGGCGACAAGATCATCTTCGGCACGCTCGATGCGCATATGGTCGCGCTCAACCGCAAGACCGGCAAGGTGATTTGGAACAAGACGCTCGCCCCCTATGACGCCGGCTACAGCTTCACTGCCGCGCCGATGATCGTGAAGGGCAAGGTGATCTACGGGAATTCCGGCGGCGAATTCGGTATCGTCGGCAAGGTCGAGGCGCGCGACGTCAACACCGGCGAACTCGTCTGGTCGCGGCCGACGATCGAAGGCCACATGGGCCAGCTGAACGGCAAGGACTCGACCATGACCGGCAAGCTCAATGCGAGCTGGCAGGGCGATCAGTGGAAGACGGGGGGCGGCGCGACCTGGCTGGGCGGCACCTACGATCCCGAAACCAACCTCGTCTATATGGGCACCGGCAATCCTGCGCCGTGGAACAGCCATCTGCGGCCCGGCAACAACCTCTACACCTCGTCGACGCTGGCGCTGGATCCCGACACGGGCGAGATCAAGTGGCATTACCAGACGACGCCGCACGATGGCTGGGACTTCGACGGGGTGAACGAATTCATCCCCTTTGACATGGACGGCAAGAAGCTGGGCGCGAAGGCCGATCGCAACGGCTATTTCTTCGTCCTCGACCGTACCAACGGCAAGTTCCAGTCGGCCAACCGCTTCGTCACCCGGACGGACTGGGCAACCGGCTTCACCAAGGACGGCAAGCCGATTTACGACCCCGCCAAGCGGCCCCCGGCGCCGAGCGCGGAGAAGGGATCGAGCGTGTTCGCTGCTCCCAGCTTCCTGGGCGGCAAGAATTGGATGCCGATGGCGTACAGCCAGCAGACCGGCATGTTCTACATCCCCAGCAACGAATGGGGCATGGATATCTGGAACGAGCCGATCGCCTACAAGAAGGGCGCCGCGTACCTGGGCGCGGGCTTTACCATCAAGCCGCTCTACGAGGATCACATCGGCGTGCTGCGCGCAATGGACCCGAAAACGGGCAAGATCGCGTGGGAATACAAGAACAAGGCTCCCCTGTGGGGCGGCGTCCTGGCGACCGCGGGCAACCTAGTCTTCACCGGCACGCCGGAGGGGTTTCTGAAGGCATTCGATGCCAAGACCGGCAAGGAACTGTGGAAGTTCAACACCGGATCGGGCGTCGTCGGATCGCCGGTCACCTGGGAACAGGACGGCGAACAATATGTCGCGGTCATGTCCGGCTGGGGCGGTGCGGTGCCGCTGTGGGGTGGTGAAGTCGCCAAGGCGGTGCAACACATCAACCAGGGCGGCGCATTGTGGGTGTTTAAGCTGCCCAAGGCGTAAGGGCGTTGTTGGGAGCGTCGTCCGGTGCGACGCTCCCTTCGCATTCGACGGGCGTGCTGCTAGCATCGTCTGCGGGGAGAGGGGACGTGGAACGAGTGCTGATCGCGGACGATCATCCGCTGGTACGCGACGGCCTGCGCACCGTCATTGCCGTCGCCTTCGACCAGGCCGACCTGTTCGAGGCGTCGTCGGTCGCCGAAGCGGTCGAGATCGTCGATCGCGAGGGGGATTTCGACCTCGTCCTGCTCGATCTCAACATGCCGGACGCGCGCGGCTTTTCCGGCTTGCAGACACTGCGCGACCGCTTTCCCGCCCTGCCGATTGTGATGGTGTCGGCGGCTGCGGACAGTCAGGTGGTCAACGGCGCGATCGCCAATGGCGCGGCGGGCTTTATTCCCAAATCGCTGAAGCGCAGTCAGATCGTCGCCGCGATTCAGTCGATCCTGTCGGGCAACATCTTCATTCCCGACGCTTTCAGCTCGCCGTCGGACGCCGAAGCCGAGATCGGCAGCATCCGCAGCCGCATCGATACGCTGACACCGCAGCAGCGCGTCGTGCTCGGGCTGGTCGTCGCGGGCAAGCTGAACAAGCAGATCGCCTTTGAACTCGACGTGTCGATGACGACGGTGAAGGCGCATGTATCCGCGATTTTGTCGAAGCTGAACGTATACAGCCGCACCCAGGCAGTGATCCTGGTCAATAAGGTCGGGCTGGGCGCCTGAACGTCGATTCACGCCGGTGGAGCGTGGATGTGTCAAACCCGTAGATCAGACGTCAGCGTACGCTCGCCAGCAGCGCGCGCAACTGCGCTGGCTTCACTGGCTTCTGCAGCACGTGCAACCCCGATGCGATCAGCCGTTCGCGAAGGTCGGGCATGCGGTCGGCGGTAATGATGGCGGCGGGGATTTCCGCACCGATATCCGCGCGCAGGGTCGCCACCGCGACGTCGCCCAACGTTTCCGACCCGAGGTGATAGTCGGCCAGGATGACGTCCGGCCGCAGCCGCGATCGCCGGACAATCGCGCGCGCGTCGTCCAGGCTGGCGGCGGTGCGGACCCGGACGCCCCAGCCGCCGAGCATCGCCTGCATGCCCGCCAGGATCGATTCCTCATTATCGAGCACCAGCACCGTGGACACGCCGATACCGCGCGTCGGCGTCGCCGTGGCGGGCAGGCGGAGGATACCGCTCGCGGCGAGGGGCGCTTCGATGGAAAATGTCGCGCCGGCGCCCAACGCGCTGCTGAGCGTAATCGGATGACCGAGCATCCGGCTGGCGCGCTGGACGATCGCAAGACCCAGGCCGATGCCCTGCGACGCACCGGTGTCGAGCCGGCGGAATTCCTCGAAAATCTCGGCATGATGGGCGGGGTCGATGCCCGGTCCGGTGTCGGCGACGGTGATCGCAACCGATCGTCCATCGTGTCGCGCCGACATCGTGATGCTGCCGTGCTGGGTATAGCGGACCGCGTTGGACAGGAAGTTCTGGAGCACGCGGCGCAGCAGGCGCCGGTCGGAATGGACCCATAGCTGCGTGGGTAAGACGTTCAGCATCAGGCCGCGTTCGGCAGCGACCACTGCGAATTCGGCGCGCAGTGCAGCGAACATTTCGTCGAGCGCAATATCGCCCAATTCGGGAGTGATCGCGCCGGCGTCGAGCTTGGAGATTTCGAGCAGCGCTTCCAACAGCCCCTCTATTGAATCGAGCGCGGACGCGGCCTGATCGACAATCTTGCGGTTGCTCGCGGCCAGGCGTCGGCCGGCGAGCGCGGAGACGAACAGCCGCGCGGCGTTGAGCGGCTGGAGCAGGTCGTGGCTGGCGGCGGCAAGGAAGCGGGTCTTCGAAAGATTGGCCTGTTCCGCCGCGGTCTTCGCTGCGCGCATTGCGAGTTCGGCCGCGTGACGCTCGCGAACCTCCAGCTCTAGCTGTCGGGTCCGGGCCGCCACCCGCTGTTCGAGCGCGTCCGCGGTGCGCAAGCGTTCGGTCACGTCGTCGAAGCTCATCACCATGCCGCCGTCCCCCATCGGCTGGCGGCGGATTTCGATCGAGCGGCCATCGGACAGGCGGCGCACTGCAACAACCTCCGCCCGGTCCGCTGGGTCGGCACCGGTCGTATCGATCCAGCCGAGCGTATTGGCCGCATCGGCGCGGGGCAGCTTCGCCTTGCACCATTCGAGCAAGGCCGTGTGATCGAAGATCCTATGCCGCGCGCGCTGCGGCGGTAGGTCAAGCAGGGTGAGTAGCGGGTCGTTCCAGGCGACCAGCGACCGATCGGGCGCGAACACGCAGACCCCCTGCGGCATGGCGTCCAGCGTGCCCTGCAACACCACTGCACGCTCGGCGAGTTCGCGGGCGCGCTCGCGCGCGTCCTCCGCCTTGATATCGGTGATGTCGGTATAGACGCCGACGATGCCGCCTTCGCTGGTGCGCTGTTCGTTGACCTGTATCCACCGGCCGTCGGCAAGCAGGATGACCTGTCCGCCGTCCGCCACTTGATGGCGACCGATGCGCTCCGATACCCAGCGCGCCGGGGATACCAGCGGGCCGAGCGTCGAGCCGACCTCGCAGATCGCCCCGGCGATCTCGTCGAAGGCGACGCCCGGCTGGATACGATCGGCGATCGTCGGCCAAAGCGACAGATAGGTGCGGTTGCAGAGCACCAGCCGGTCGTCGGCGTCAAAGATCGCGAAACCTTCGTCCAGCGCCTCGATCGCGTCGCCCAGTCGGCGCCGCGCGGCGTCCGCGGCGTCGCGAGCATGGGCGAGCGCGGCGTTGCTTGCGGCAAGATCGTCGAGTGCCCGTTCCAGGTCGGCCGTGCGTTCGCGCACCTTGCTCTCCAGCGCGATCGCGGTTTCGAACACGGAGAAGGCGTTGCCCTGAAGGTCGGTCGACCGTTCGACGCGGTCCATCAGCGAAACGTTGATCCGCTCCAGCTTGGCGATCCGCGCTTCCAGCGCGGCAATGGTGGCGGCCTCGTCGGTGCGGTTGGTCATGGCCGCCCGATCGCCAGGCCTGTGAAAGTCTGATTGACGTGCAGCGCGCGAAACTGCTCGCCATAGGTGTTGAACCCGACGACGCCGCGCCGCGCGTAGAGCTCGGACACGGGTCCGCGCAACTGACGCTGCTCGATCTCGACGGAATTAAGCACGCAGTCGAAACCCAGCACCCGGTCGATCCCGCCGACGTCGGCATCGAGTCGATCGAACAGGCTGCCCAGACCGGCGATGATATCGTCCGCCTCGCCCAGCGTAAGCACGATGCCCTCGTCAATCGCGCAATAGAAGGTCAGGCTGCCGTCCGGATTGGCTGACTGGATCGACCGGACGTAATATTCGCCGCCGGCGCGCACCATCGGCGGGTGGCCGGCGAACACAGGCAGGCCGAGCTGATCGATGGTGGTGCCGACCAGCCGGGCATACTCGGCGGCGGCGGGTTCGGCGTTGATCTCGTGCACGATCCGCCGCGTCGTGTCGGCGGCGGTGATGACCATCTTCGTCGCACCGGGGCGGTAATGCTGGGTACGGAATACCGTCATCGGCCGGGTGGTCGACAAGATGGCGATGACCGCGGCATCGCGACGGAAGGCGCCATTGTAGAGAACGAACGTCTCGCGGAAGTCGAGTCCGTCGCCCGAGGATCCGCCGATCAGCGGCACGTCGCCCAGTGCATCCTGAAGCGTCAGCGTCAGCATCTCCTCGCGGTGGGACAGGCCATCAACCAGGAAGATCGCGGCATGATTGACGCGTCCGCCGAAATGCCGTGTTTCCTCGTTCGCTTGCGCAACCATCGAGCGCACCCGCTGTTGAGCATCGCCGGCGTCGAAATGGTCGAGGTCGGTGAAGCAGGCGGCGGTTAGGCGAAAGTCGCTGGCCGGAAAGCCGATCGCGGTCAGCGTTCCCTCGCCCAATCCATCTGGCGTCAGTTCGCCCGACGATGTGCAGCCCACGACGGTCAGCCCGTCGCTGCGGTCCGCGATCGACCGCGCCAGTGCCTCCAGCGGATAGCGGCTGGAGCAGAACAGCAGAATGCCGGACAGTTCGGGCACGTCGAGTTGGCGAAACAGCGCGCGGATCGCCAGTTCCGGGTCATGCTCGCGCGTCGCGGCGACGCGAAGGGGCGTAAGAGTCGGCACATCGCCAATGATGACAGTGGTTAGTGCAGGCGTCACGCCCCATCTCCGCGTGGGGGCGGGGCAGCGGCGTCCAGCGCATCGACCTCGGCATCGTCGAACACGCGGCTGCGCACGATGAAGCGCACTCCCTCCGGCCCTTCGAGCGAAAAACCGGCGCCGCGACCGGGCACGACGTCGATCGTAACTTGGGTGTGGCGCCAATATTCGAATTGCGCGGCACCGATCCACACCGGAATACCGCGATCCGCGCCGACGTGGCCGAGCAGGACATCTTGCCCACCAACACGAAATTCGCCCGCCGGATAGCACATCGGCGCCGACCCGTCGCAGCATCCGCCCGACTGATGGAACATCAGTGGCCCATGGCTGGCGGTCAGCTGCGCCATGATCGCGTCGGCCTGAACCGTAGAAAGCACGCGGGGCGGGGCAATCATCGGCGGTCTCCGAAGAAGGGAACGGCGACCCCCGCCAAGAGGGCCGCCGTCCGAGGATGCGAGAGGCTTTTAGGAGAGTGTCGGTCGCCTCCCGCGGGCAGGGGTCAGAAGAAACCGAGCGCCTTGGGCGAATAGCTGACCAGCAGATTCTTGGTCTGCTGATAATGGTCGAGCATCATCTTGTGAGTCTCGCGCCCGATACCCGACTGCTTGTAGCCGCCGAACGCCGCGTGTGCGGGATAGGCGTGGTAGCAATTGGTCCAAACACGGCCTGCCTGGATGGTGCGGCCGGCGCGATAGGCGATCGTTCCGTCGCGCGACCAGACGCCTGCGCCCAGGCCGTAGAGTGTGTCGTTGGCGATCGCCATCGCGTCGTCGAAGTCCTTGAACGTCGTCACCGCGACGACTGGTCCGAAGATCTCCTCCTGGAACACCCGCATCTTGTTGTGGCCTTCAAGGATCGTCGGCGTGACGTAATAACCCGCGTCGAGCTCGCCGCCCAGTTGCGCTCGGGTGCCGCCGGTCAGCACCTTAGCACCTTCCGCCTTGCCGATGTCGATGTACGACAGAATCTTCTCGAGTTGGTCGTTCGACGCCTGCGCGCCGATCATCGTCGTGGCATCTAGCGGGCTACCCTGCTTGATCGCCTGGACCCGCGCGATCGCCTTTTCCATAAAGCGGTCATAGATCGATTCATGGATCAGCGCGCGGCTGGGGCAGGTGCAGACTTCGCCCTGGTTCAGCGCGAACAGCGCGAAGCCTTCCAGCGCTTTGTCGAAGTAGTCGTCGTCGGCGTTCATCACGTCGGCGAAGAAGATGTTCGGGCTCTTGCCGCCCAGCTCCAGCGTCACCGGAATCAGGTTTTCGGTAGCGTATTGCATGATGAGGCGGCCGGTCGTCGTCTCACCAGTGAAGGCGATCTTCGCGATCCGCTTATTCTGCGCCAGCGGCTTGCCCGCTTCGACGCCGAAGCCGTTGACGACGTTAAGCACTCCGGGTGGCAGCAAGTCGCCGATGATATCCATCAGTACCATGATTGACATGGGCGTTTGCTCGGCGGGCTTCAGCACCACGCAATTGCCGGCGGCGAGAGCGGGGGCGAGCTTCCATACCGCCATCAGCAGCGGAAAGTTCCATGGGATGATCTGGCCGACCACGCCCAGTGGCTCGTGATAGTGATAGGCGACCGTGTCATGGTCGATCTCCGCGATTGAGCCTTCCTGCGCGCGCAGGCAGCCGGCAAAATAGCGGAAATGGTCGATCGCCAGCGGCAGGTCGGCGTGGGTCGTCTCGCGGATCGGCTTGCCGTTGTCGATCGTCTCGACGAGCGCGAGAAGGGGCAGACGCTCTTCCATCCGGTCGGCGATCTTGAGCAGGATGCGCGAGCGTTCGGTCGCGCTCATTCGGCCCCAACCGTCCTTCGCCTTGTGCGCGGCGTCGAGCGCCAGTTCGACGTCCTCGGCCGTGCCGCGCGCAACCGAACAGACAGTCTTGCCGGTGACCGGCGAGGGATTGTCGAAATACTGCCCACGTACCGGTGGGACCCAGTCGCCGCCGATGAAATTATCGTAGCGCGGGCGGATCGCGATCTGCCCTTTCAGCTCGTCTAGCGCCTGTTGCAGCATGGTCTTCTCCTATGGACCGCGGGTCGGTCGCCGCGTCGTCTCGATGGGGGAGTGTCTGCCTTCCCCCCGCCGCGCGCCATTGCACCAAAGGGTAATTGCAGCGCGTGCATCGATGCGGGCACCTCGCCGCAATCGGCGCCGATCCTGTGCGCGGGTCCGCAAAAAGAGGAGTATCAGTATGTTCAGGCTCGTCATCGCAGGCGCCGTGGCTGTAGTAGCCTTCGCCAACCCGGCTGTGGCTCGCGACATCGTCGTGCAGATGAAGAACCAGGGCGCAGGCGGCGCGATGGTATTCGAGCCCGCGTTCATCAAGGCGCAGCCGGGCGACACCATCCGCTTCAAACCGACCGACCCCAGCCACAATGCCGAGACGATCCCGACCATGCTGCCCGCGGGCGTCGCGCCGGCGAAGGGCGCGATGAACAAGGAATTCGTCCTGCCAGTGACGGTGCCGGGCCTCTACGGCATCAAGTGTATGCCGCATTATTCGATGGGCATGGTCGCGCTGATCCAGGTCGGCAAGGGGCCGTCGTCCAATCTGGCCGCCGCCCGCGCCGTCAAGCTGCCACCGTTCGCCGCCAAGCGGATGACGCCGATGCTGGCGCAGGCGAAGTAAGCGGGTCGGGGACGCATCGATGCCGGCCGCGCTGATGGTCGCCTATCCCGCCGGGGACGGGGCGCATTTCGACCGCGATTATTATGTCGCGACCCACCTGCCGCTCGTGCGCCGCGCGTTCGCGTCGCAGGGGCTGACCGACGTCGCCGGCTACTTCCCCGACGCCTCGGGCGATCTGCTGGCGGTCGCCATCCTGACCTTCACCGATGCCGCGCGCCGGGATTCCGCGCTCGCATCCGCGGAGGCGGCCCCCGTGTTCGCCGACATCGCGAACTTCACCACGGCATCGCCGATCCCGATGCCGATGACGGTGGCTTGACCGCACCCAATCGTGCTCCCGCCTGATGCGGGAGCACGATTGGGTTCAGCCTGTCCGCAGCGTCAGCCCGACCCACAGGGTTCGCGGCGTCGAGCGTTCGACGATATTGGCGCCGCTGATCCCCGCCTCGACCCGCGCATCGAACAGATTCTCCGCCCGCAGCTCGACCCCGAGCGCGGGGGTCAGCGGAAGCGCCGCATAGCCGTCGACCGTCGTCGCGGGCGCCAGCGAGCGGCTGTTCTGGTCGTCCTCGAACTGGCGGGCAGCGTGGCGCAGCGTCGTCGAGATCGCGGCCCCGCCCTTTCGCCAGCCGAGCGAGGCGGACACCATGTCGCGCGGGGTCTGGGCCGGTCGCAGTCCGTCGAGTGCGGCGGCGGCCCCGCTGGCGGCCACGCGGGGATCGACATGGCTCCACGACGCCTGCGCCAGGATCGGCCCGCTCTGCCACCGCGCATCGAGTTCGAGCCCCGTGGAGCGGATTGCGTTCAAATTCTGGCGAACGCGGTAGATGCCGTTGGCCGCGACGAAGCCGACGCCGGGGAACGTTCCCGGACCGCGACCGGCGGTGACGTTGGCGATCGCACCGTCAAGTTCGTTCCAGAACACCGACGCGGCAAGCGACAGTCCGGCGGCTGGGGTTAGCATGATGCCGGCATCGATGCCCTGCAGACGTTCTGGAGACAGCATCGCATTGGCCGCGGTCGCATCCGCCCCGACGCGGAACGGGCGGTAGAGTTCGTTGAGCGTCGGCAACCGCCAGCCGCGATAGGCCGACGCACGCAACGTCACCGGCGTTACCGGGGTCACGGCGATGCCCGCCCGCCCTGTCCACTCGGTTCCGGACCGCTCCGGGAACACGGCGTTGGTCAGCGATGCGCCCGTCGCCAACACGGCCTCGCGCAACATGCCGTCCGACAAGCGCCAGCGGTCGACCCGTCCGCCCAGCGTCAGCGTCGCCGGGCCGGTCGTCAGGCTGGCGTCGGTGAACAGGCCATAGGTCAGCGCGGTGCCGCCCGACACGCGGCGCCGCGTCGGCACGGCCGCGACATAGGTATAAGCCTCCTGCGTCTGCCCGGCGACGCGGCGGACATCCGCCCCTATACGCAGGTCGCGACCTTCGCCGACCGGTGGTACGACCTCGATCCGCCCACCCACGCCGGTCGCGGGGGTGTTGTACTGGTCCAGCGTCTGCGTCGCGACCGTCCGTGCGGCATCGACGCTGGCGAATTGCGACGCGAAGGCGCGAGTCTGAAGATAGGCAAGCGCCGACCAGTTCCACTCACCGCGGCCGATCAGGCGCAGGCTGGCGTCAGCACCTTCGCTGCGATTGCGGGTGAAGGCGGTGCCGCGTTCGCGCGTATCGGTGAAGCCCGACAGGTTGGCCTGAAGCTCGGTCCGCCCGTTCAGCGCGATCACGCCGCGCGCAGCGGCGGAGAATTGTTCGAAGGGCGCCGGACGGTCGGCCGGGCCGCGGCTCTCCACGACCGTGGGAATGAAGCCATCACCGCGGCTGTACGCCGCCGAAAGCGTGGCAAAGCCGCCGGGGCGCGCCAGCAGCCCGGATGCGGCTGCAGATACCGAATCGCGGGTGCCATAGGACAAGTCGGCCGCCAGCGCCGGCTGGCCGGCCGGATCGGCGCTTTCGATCTCGACCGTGCCCGCCAGCGCGCCCGGGCCGAAATAGCCGCTGCCGCCGCCGCGGGTGACGCGGATCAGCCCGATGCGGTCGGTGGCATAGGCGGGGAAGGGCACCCAACCGCCGAACGGGTCGGACTGCGGCACACCGTCGAGCACCAGCAGTGCGCGGCTGGAGGCGTTGCCGCCGATGCCGCGCAGCGAAATGCCCTGGCTGGTCGGATTGGCCGATCGCGAATCGCTGCGGCGGAACTGCTGGAGCCCGGCGACGTCGGCCAGCACTGTCTCCAGCCGTCCGCTGGCGCTTTCCTGAATTCGCGCGGCGTCGATCGCCACCACGTCCGCGGTGCGGTCGCCAGGACGGGCGCGCAGGCCGCGACCGATCACCACCACGTCGGCCGTGGCGGCGGGGCGATCCTGGGCCGCGGCCGGAGTGGCGGTGCCCGACAGTATCAAAGCGATGGCGCGAACGGTCATAGGGGCTCCGGATAAGGGGTCATCGGTACCAGAGGGCGGCCGAGGTCGCGCCAGCCGTCGGCACCTTCGGCGAACCACCGCACTTGCGCATAGCCCGCCCGCTTCAATCGCCATGCGGCATTCCAACTCATCCAGCAATCCGCCAGACAGAAAACGATCAATGTGCGGCGCGGCTCCGCGGCATGAAGCCGAGCGACGCCGGCCAGAAACCAGCGTTCGATTGCGGGGTCGACCCGCCCGCGCCCAGCCTCCGGAAACCAGGCCGCGCCGGGGATGCCGCGCTGTTCGCGGGCCAGCCGCCATCGCCCGTTCGCTTCCCGCACCGCGCCCTCGGCCGGAACCACGTCGACCAGCGTCGCGCGGCCGGTATCGACCAGTCTCGCGACCGCTGCCGCATTGATCCGACGCACGCCGGGGGGCGGCTCGGGAATGATGCCGCGATACTCGGCGATACGATAGCCGGTCTGCGGATCGAACCGTGCGTCCGGTACGGTCGCCGCGCCGGCCGCCAAGGCCAAAAGGCAGAAGGGGAGATAGCGTGTCATCCTACCAAGGTGTCATGGTCGTGGCCGCGCGGAATGCCTACGAGACTTAGGGATGAGGATCGCATCAGGCTCGTTCATTGCGGCACTTGCGCTAGCCGCTGCCTCGGCTTCGGCCGCAACCCTGCCGGCCGATCCGCTGGCGTCGCCGATGTGGGACTTCGTCGCCGACCAGGCCTTCGGCGCGGGCGCGCGGGTCGCCTTCGATCCACGGGTGAAGGTGCGCTTCCCCGGGATTGCGGAGAACCAGCGCGTCTTCCCCGTTCAGGTCGACGCACGCGGCATTCCCGACGTGAAGCGGATCGTCATTCTGGTCGACCTCAACCCGATCCAGATCCCGATCGACTATCGGCTGGACGATGCCGACGCCTTCGTCGCGACGCGGATCAAGCTCGATCAGCGCACGCCGGTCCGCGGCGCCGTGCAGCTTGCCGATGGGTCGTGGCTGGTGTCGGGCGGCTGGATCGATGCGGCCGGCGGCGGCTGTTCGGCCCCGCCTGCCAGTCGGGTGAAGGGCGATTGGGCACAGCATCTGGGCGAAGTGCGCGGCGCGCTGTGGCGCAGCGCCGGCACGACCCGCGCGCAACTCGCCTTCCGGCACCCGATGGACACGGGCTTCGTCAACAATATCTCGAGCTATTACGTCGACGAACTGGCATTGACCGGCGCCGATGGCCGGTCGCTCGGCAAGGTCAAAATTCAGGCCGCGGTGTCCGAAGACCCAGTGCTGACGATGCTGCCGCGCGCGCGGGCGGGCGAAGCGGTGCGCTTTCACGCCCGCGACACCAATGGGATCGAATATCGGGGCACGCTGACGGATCGCGCCGGCCCCGCGGCATGATCGCGCGCCGCTCGCTACTGGCCGCTGCCGGGGTCGCGCTGGCCGCACCGGTGCTGGGGCAGGCGTTGGCCTACCGTCTGGTGCCGGAAAAGGTTGGCGACGGGATTTGGCTGATCCGCGGGGCCGACGCTCCGATCGAGCGCGACAACGGCGGCGCCATCGCCAACATCACGCTGATCGCCACCGAAGCTGGCGCGGTTCTGGTCGATGCCGGCCCGTCGCTGCGCTATGGCGAGGCGTTGCAGGCGCTGGCGAAGACGCTGACCGGCAAGCCCGTGGCGCGCGTCTATCTGACCCATCTGCATCCCGATCATACCTATGGCGACGCGGCGTTCGCCCCGGCAATCATCGCCGCGACGCCTGGCCTGATCGCCGAGCTGAAGGCGGAGGGGCCAGGGTTTGCCGACGGCATGTACCGACTGCTGGGCGACTGGATGCGCGGGACCGAACTGCGCCTGCCGAGCCATGTCGTATCGACGTCGGAGGAGGTAGTCGGAGGGCGAACGTTCCGCCTGTTGCCGCTGGCCGGCCACAGCGCGAACGACCTGGCCTTGCTGGACCCGGCGACCGGGACGCTGGTCGCGGGCGACCTGGTGTTTCACGATCGCGCGCCCTCTACGCCGCATGCCGATCTGCCGGTCTGGCGTCGCTCGCTCGACACGCTCAAGGGGCTGGGACACCGCACGCTCATCCCCGGCCACGGCCCGTTCGATCCGACGCCCACTGCCGCGATCGATCAGACGCGCGACTGGATCGACTGGGTCGATGCGACGCTGCGCCGGGCAGTCACCGATGGCCTGGACATGGTGGAGGCGGGCGACCTGCCGATCCCGCCGCGGTTCGCCCATGTGGCGGCGGCGCGCTACGAACTTCAGCGGTCGGTCTCGCACCTCTATCCCGCACTGGAAGGCGCCCTGCTGCCGCGCGTCGATGCCCGCTGACGGGCGCCCCGGCCAACAGGACGAGACCAGTCTGAGAACTTCCTAAGACTTTCCCGGCGCCGCCGCCGCTATGCCTGGGGGCAACGAAACGGGGAGGATCATCGACATGCGCCATCATCTGCTTGCCTGTACGGCGCTTATAACGATGCCGGCCGCAGCGCAGACGCTTGACCCTGCGGCGCGCGACGGGGGCGCCGACGTCGTGATCGTCGCGACGCCGCTGGTCGATCCGGGCGAGGATATCGTCGGCTATCCGGCGCAGCACATCTCGGACGAACAGATCGCCGGCACGCACGCGCTCGACCTCTCCGACTATCTGCGCCGCATGGTGGGCGGCGTGTTCGTGAACGAGGTTCAGGGCAACCCGCTGCAACCCGACATCAACTATCGCGGCTTCACCGCATCACCCCTGCTCGGCACGCCGCAAGGGCTGTCGGTGTACGTGGATGGTATCCGCATGAACCAGCCGTTCGGCGACGTGGTGAGCTGGGACCTAATCCCGACCTCCGCGATCCGATCGACCACGCTGGTGCCGGGATCGAACCCGCTGTTCGGGCGCAATTCGCTGGGCGGCGCGCTGGCGATCCGCACGAAGGACGGACGGTCCGATCCGGGCATGACCGCCGACGTCAGCTACGGCAGCTTCGATCGCAAGATCGCCCGCGCCACGGTCGGGGGGCGGACAACCGCGGGTCTGCACTGGTTCGCCTCGGCCGATTACGTCCACGAGAATGGCTGGCGCGACTTTTCGCCGTCGCGCGCCGGACAGCTTTTTGCGAAGCTGGGATGGGCCAACGCCCGCACCGATTTCGCGCTGTCGGGCAGCTTTGCGGACAGCAATCTGAACGGCAACGGCCTGCAGGAGATGCGCCTGCTCGCTCGTGACCGTGCCAGCGTCTACACCCACCCCGATACCACACGGAACCGGGCGTGGTACGGCAATGCGACTCTGACGCACGACCTGTCGGATCGATTGAAGCTCTCGGCCAACGCCTTCTACCGTCGCATCCGTACGCGCACCTTCAACGGCGACGTCAACGAAGGTGCCCTGGGCGAGAATCTGTACCAGCCCAATGCCACCGAACGCGCCGCGCTGGCGGCGGCGGGCTTTGCCGGCTTTCCGGTGTCGGGAGAGACGCAGGCGAACACGCCGTTCCCGCGCTGGCGCTGCATCGCCAACGGACTGACGAACGAGGAACCGAACGAGAAGTGCAACGGCCTGGCCAATCGCACCGCCAACCGACAGCGTGAATGGGGTGGAACGGCCGAGCTGACCTGGGTGGCAGGCGCCAACCGGCTGACCATCGGTGCGGCCTATGTCGACGGGCGGGCCGACTTCGCGCAATCGTCGCAATTCGGCTATCTGACGCCGGATCGTGGCGTCGTCACGGTGACGGGGCCGGGCGCCTTTGCCGATGGAACGCAGGATTCGGAGAACGCCTTCGACGCGCGCGTCGATCTTCGCGGCGGCACCCGCGTCTTCAGCGCCTATGCGCTCGATGCGATCGACCTGACGTCGACGATCCATATCGACCTGTCGGGGCGGTTCGACCGCACGGTGGTGCGCAACCGCGACCGCATCACGCCCGGCGGCGGGCTGGGCTCGCTCGACGGCGATCATCGTTTCCACCGCTTCAACCCGGCAATCGCCGTGCGCTGGACCCCGACCGCGGCGGTCGCGCTCGACGCGGCGCTGGCGCAGACCAGCCGCGCACCGTCCGCGATCGAGCTTGGCTGTGCCGATCCGCAGAGCCCGTGTCGCCTGCCGAACGCGTTGGCCGGCGATCCGCCGCTGAATCAGGTGATCGCGCAGACGGCGGAGGGCGGCGTGACGCTGGCGACCGGACCGCTTCGTCTGCGCGCCGGCGCATTTCGTACGGTCAGCCGCGACGACATTCTGTTCGTCGCCAGTGATCAGACCGGCTTCGGCTATTTCCGCAATTTCGGCCGAACCCGCCGACAGGGTGCCGACGTCGACCTGTCCGCGCGAACAGGGGCGCTGGGCGTGACGCTGCATTACACCTTCCTCGACGCGACCTATCGAAGCCCCGAAACCGTGGGCGGCGCCGCCAACAGCAGTAACGACGACCCCGCACCGGGCTTCGAAGGCGAGATCGACATTGCTCAGGGCGACCGCATCCCGCTCATCCCGCGGCATCTGCTGAAAGGCGCGGTCACGCTCGACGCGACGCGGTGGCTGACCTTGTCCGCCGACGTCGTCGCCAGCGCCGGCGTGATCGCCCGCGGAAACGAGAATGGCGCGCACCGCCCCGACGGTGTCTATTATCTGGGGGAAGGCCGGACGCAGCCCTATGCGGTGTTGAATGCCGGGGCCGAACTGCGGCCGACGCAGGGGGTGGCGCTCTACGTCCAGGTCAACAACCTGCTCGACAAGGCCTATGCCACCGCCGCGCAACTCGGCGCGACCGGGTTCGACGCGTCAGGCAATTTCGTCGCGCGGCCGTTCAGCGCGCCGGTGATCGATGGCGAACGGCCGCTGGTCGGCTCGACCTTCTTTGCCCCCGGCGCGCCGCGGTCGGTGCAGGCGGGGCTGCGGCTAACATTTTAGGTGGGGTCGGTCAGGCGAAAACCGGTGCCGCGGACGGTGACGATCACCGGTGCACCCGGCTGTTCGGCCAGCCGGCGGCGGACATAGCCGACATAGACGTCGAGGGCGTTGTCGCTGACCGCCTCATCTTCCCAGACTGCGGCCGACAGGCTGGCGCGGGACACGGTATCGCCGCCGTGCGCGACCAGCGCGGCGAGCAACAGATATTCCCGTCGGCTGAGCGGCACCGCCGCCGGGCCGACGCGGGCGGCATGCCGTTCGGGATCGAGTTCGAGCGCACCGAACCGCAACGGCCGCGCTACAGCGGGCGTGCCGCGCCGGATCAGGACGGCGAGGCGCGCAACAAGCTCGTCGAAGGCAAAGGGCTTGGGCAGATAATCGTCCGCCCCGACCGCAAAGCCATCCAATCGATCCTGCAAAGCGCCGCGCGCGGTCAGCATCAGGATCGGCACCACGATACCGGAACTGCGCAGCGACCGGGCGAGGTCGAGTCCGTCGCCGTCGGGCAATCCCAGATCGAGCAGGACCGCGGAAAAGCCATTGCTCGCCAGTAGCGCAGCGGCACGCGATCCGTCCCGTTCCCAGGCCACGCGATACCCCTTCGCCGCGAGCCCGCGCGTCACGAAGCGCCCGATTCCGGGATCGTCCTCGATCAGCAGGACGTTCATGCCGCCACCGGCAGCGTCAGCGTAACGACGCAGCCGCCGCCGTCGCGCTGCGCGATCGCCGCTGTCCCACCATGTCGTTCCGAAACCCAGCGGACCAGCGCTAGCCCGAGCCCGGTTCCACCGCGCGCCCGACCTTCGGCGCCCTGGTAATAGGCGTCGAAGAGCCGCGGCAATGCGTCCGGCGACACGCCGAGCCCGCGGTCGGCGACCGAGAGGATTGCATGGTCGTCGCGACGAACGAGTGATACCTCCACAATGTCCCCATTCGTCGAGAATTTGACCGCGTTATCGATGATCGCGACGATCGCCTGTTCCAGCCAACGGGCATCGCCCATCGCGTACAGCGGAGCAAGCATACCAGCGGTCAGCCGAACGCCGTTCGACCTGGCGAAGCGCTCCGCCGCCGCCATCGCCCGCTGCGTCGACACCGGCAGGTCGATTGAGGCCGACCTGAGTTCCAGCGCCCCGTCATCGGCTTTGGACAGGGCCAGCAGTTCGCCGACCCGCCGGTCGAGCTGTTCGCTTTGCACCACCACTTCCTCAAGCGCGGCGGTGAGAGCCGATGGATCGTGCGCCGCGGTCGCTAGAGCCACTTCCGCCTCGCCGCGCACGACGGTGATCGGCGATCGCAGTTCATGACTGATCTTGGCGAAGAACAGCCGACGCGACGCATCGATGGCCATAAGCCGACGGGTACGGTCGGTGACGGCGCTGGCCAGTCGGCGATTTGCTGTGACCAATCCCGCCGCCCCACCCACCGCGGCAAAGATTGCAATCGCAGCCAAAGCCAGGGCGTAGCGGCGACTGCGGGTCCGCAGATCCTCTATTGCGGTCGCCATCGCTGCGGCTTCATCACGCTCACGGACCGAAGCGGCGGCGACCAGGCGCGTGATGCGAGGGATGTCCAATGGACGTCGCGTCGCAAGCACGGCCATTTCTTGCGCCTCTGCAATTTCCTCCCGCTGTTCCGGTCGCGTGTCGCGCCCGACCTGCGCTACCTCCGCGTCAATGCCCGCACGATAGCGCGCAATCGCAGCGGATAGCTCGGCCTCTTCACCACTCCGCATCGCACTTTGCAGTGCCATCACATCGGTGAACTGCGATTGACTGATCTCCGCCCGACGGAAAACGGTCACCGCCTCGTCCACCGTCCGCAACAGCAACAACGCCGGCGTCAGGATCGCCAGCAGCAAGGCGAGCGCTGCGAGGTGCAGCGCGAGGGTTGGACGGCTCATTCTGAGACGTCGGATCAGGGGTGTTCTAGCCATCGTCGCGCTACAATCTTTTTCTGATCGAACGGTCGTTGACCATTGCCAGTTAGCACCATTAGGCGTTCGTCGCCGAAGGTGCTTGAATGTACGTGAGGCGGTCAACGCACATCGGCTGTGATCAGCGATCGCCAATGTGGGGGGCTTGCCGGCTGGCAAACTAATTAGCCACGGAAAAGGCTCGGTTTGTCCTCGGGCGGCCGATACGCGCGAACGGCACTGGGTCGCGTGCCGTCAGTCTGCGCTGCGATTTTTTCGCTTTACCGTATTGATATTGGAGCCGCGAACACTGGGGCGAACTTCCGGCATTTGGAAGCCAAGGCGGGGGGAGCTTAGTCGGTGCTCACCCGCGTCACGGAAGGGGCGTGGTGATGACCGTTGTTAACGGTTTACTATTCATATTATACCCGTGGCAACCACAACTGATGCAGACGGCACTCATGAGTGGCGCCCTACCGGCCAAGTTGGCGGTCTTTCCCGAACCATATCCGGGAGAGCTGCTTCACAGCATGATGGCGCGCTACCGCTTTTACACCGGCCAAAGCCATTGCACTGTGTCGGACGAGTTGTTTGGTCAGTCGCACAGATCAAACCCGGTCGATCTTCCGTTCAGGCTTGCGGATCTTGCTCTGCGGTTGCCGCGCAGGGTTGGTCTCGATGGGGACATGCTGCTGGATCGGCATACCCTCTTTCCGTACTACTCGGCGTTCCTGGATGCTGAATATTTATCTGAAGCGCGAGTGGCG
Organism: Sphingomonas floccifaciens; assembly: GCF_042681125.1. Classification (NCBI taxonomy): domain Bacteria; kingdom Pseudomonadati; phylum Pseudomonadota; class Alphaproteobacteria; order Sphingomonadales; family Sphingomonadaceae; genus Sphingomonas; species Sphingomonas floccifaciens. The sequence continues at coordinate 598,881 of NZ_JBHUFC010000001.1, forward strand.
GCACTAGGATCAAGCGGCCTGGTCGGTAACCGCGTCGGGAAGGGCATCAAACCAATTCCCCCGATCAAATTTCTCCGCTTCTGTCGAAAATGTCTGCAGGATGCGCGGGAGAAGGGTCGCGATCCGCATTGGCTACGCGCGCACCAGCTTCCGATTATGACCTTCTGCACCATTCACGACGAGCCTCTGCGCAACAGCAACTGCCGGGTCAGCACGTCGATGCGGCTGGACGTCCCATCCAGCCGCTCATGCCCCGCAGACGCCCCGTTGGTTCTTCCCAAACACGCCGCTTGGGACCTGCTGAAGCGGTTGTCGCTCGACGCGGTATCGCTATTGGAGGGTACCTATCCTTTCGACATCGGATCTGACGGCCATATGGGCCTCAGGACCGCGTTCGCGGAAAAGGGATTGGTTAGAACAGGCGGCGATCTCGACTGGCCCAGCATCGCCGACAGCACTGCTGACCTGATCGATGGTCTCGCTCCCGCCTTTCCGGCGATACGTGCTCTCAGTCGGAAGGAAGGTGGTTGGCTGGCCTACGCTTTGAACCCGAAGCGTCGAACAAGTACGGATGCAGTGCTTTTGGCCGGGCTTCTTCTAGAGGGCATTTGTCCACGACCAGTATCGGTCGTGGTCACGACGTCTACGCAGGGGCCATGGCGCTGCGAGAACCCCTTGGCCGCCCATCACGGTGAGGCGATCGTCACCGAAGTGGTAAGAACAGAAAAAGTCTATCATCGTGGGAAGGGCGAATTCCGGCACCTTCGCTGCGCCTGTGGTTACGAGTACTCGATCGTCACGCGCGAGGATGGAAGCAGCACCAAGCCGTTCCGCTTGAGGTTCGGGCCATCGCTCGCCCGCTTCATCCTCGAGACGTCGCTCGCCGGCGTCCCTTTCTGGAAAGCGGCGAAGACTGCGAAGTCCGATCCCGCCTCTTTGAAGAGAATCATCGCCGAAGAAGGCATCCCTCACCATTGGGACATCGCATAGACGAGGCTTGACGGTCCATCCGCATGCAAATGGAAAATCTGTATTAAATCTTCGACGATGGGTAGATCGGAAATAGAAAAACTCTATTTAGGCGATCTCTTTGAGATGCGGTGAGGTTTTGGAAAGCCTCTATTCACTACGCTCAGCGTCCCCGGCGGTCAGGTCTCGAGGCGATTGCCGCCCAGTCCCGCCGTGTCGGCCAGTCGCGCCCGCGCGCGGGCCAGCACATCTTCGCCGGACTCGCCGCGCGCCGTCAGCAGCGCGGCGGATGCGGTGACGGTGCCGATATATTCCCCGCTGTCGCGAAGCCGCAGCCGCCGCTTGGCGAGCGCATCCAGCGCCTCGCGCAGCTGGGTGCGCACGACGGTGACAGCCGTGTCGAGGATGACGATCACGAATTCGTTGCCGCTCCACCGGATCAGTTCCTGATCGGGGAAATGCTGTCGTAGCGTCGACACCAGCGCGCTGAGCACATTGTTGCCGACCGACTGGCCATACCGCTCGTTGATCGCGACCAGCCCATCGAGCTGGACCAGGATCAGGGCGAAGCCGCGGTCGTAATGGGCCAGCTGCGCCAGCACCGCTTCGGCCCCGCGCCGGGTCAGCGCATCGGTCAGCGTGTCGATGACGGGGTCGGCCAGCCGGTCCGATGCGCCGCCGCGTCCGGCATCGGTGGCGGGCGCCGCAATGCGGCTGCGCAGGGCGGAAATCTCGCTGCGCATGTCGGCAAGCTCGCGCTCCGCCTGGCCGAGCCGGTCGGAAAAGACGGTCGCGCTGTCCGGCCAGCTCGCCTGATCCGCCGCGAACGCACCGACGTCGCGCCCCAGTGCGCTCGTCAGTTCATGCGCGCCCGATGTCAGCGAACTCAGCTGTGCGGTCTGTTCCGACACTGCCTGTTCGCGCGCGCCGATCGATGCGGGGGTGCCGTCGTCGGCAAAGCTCGCGATCAGCAGCGCCGCCTGTTCGCCGGTCAGCCGCAATCCGCCATCGGTGTAAGCAGCAATCTGGCGGCCGAGCGGACCGGTCGGGTCCGCCAGATAGCGCAGGGCCAGGTCGTAATGGGCCGGCGTAGGGGCGATCTGGTGCGATTCCAGAAACGCGAGTGCCGCACGAGCGCGGTCGAAGACGGCCTTCATCCGTTAGTCCACATTGCGTACTCCAAGCGTCTGATCCTACAAGCCGCTGGCTGCGGCAAGGGGGCTGGCAATTCTACCGGGGTGGAGCCGTCGAAACGGCGCCGCGGGTATCAGCGTGTCCGGGCGAGGAACGCGGCCAGATCTGCCTTCCAGAAGCTGGCCGCGGTATGCGTGCCATGGCCGCGGGTCGTCTCGCTTTCCGGGATCATGCGAAAGGTTGCGCGGCGCATCCGCTTCACCGCCTGCTCCGGGAAGGGCAGGCCGCGCGGGTTGATGAAGTCATCCGCCGAATTGATCCACAGGACGGGTGCGGTGATCGCCTCCAACTTGCTCCACGGATCGTAATCGCGCGAGGCGTCGAGCTGATAGATCATGTCGTTGGCGTCGCGCGTCGCCATGTCCCTCGCTAGCCGGTCGCGGACGTAGGCGGTCGCGGCATCGCGGGTCGGATAGGTCTTTTGCAGCGCCAGCGGCGCGGCTCCTGCGACGATCAGCAGCGAGCTGGCGGTGCGCAGGCCCTGCATCGGCTGGGTTGAGTAATTGCCGCCGGCGTAGGTCGGATCGGCCTTTACCGCATCGATCGCCATCTGCCGCCACATGCGGTTGAGGCCGGCGATCTGCACCGGCTCGCACGCCATGGGCATCAGCGCGGCCGCCGCGTCCGGATAGGTTTCGCCCCAGACGAAGGCGTGCATGCAGCCCATCGATGTGCCGAAGATCAGCCGCAGCCGCTTCACGCCCAGCGCCTCCGTCACCAGCCGGTGCTGGAGTGCGACCATGTCGGTATAGCCATAGTCCGGAAACGCGGCCCGCATCCCGTCCGATGGCTTGGACGACGCGCCGTGGCCGATGTTGTCGGGCAGGATGATCCAGTATCTCGTGATGTCGAACGGCTGGCCCGGCCCGTAGAGTTCGTCGGCGAAGATCGGGTTCAGGAACTGCTTTCCCGTGCCGCCCGTACCGTGCAGGATCAGCACGGCATTATCGATCTCGCCCGTCGCGTTGCGGTGTGGCTGTCCCAGCGTCGTATAATGCATCCGGACGTCCATCGTCCGGCCGCCGGTAAAGCGATGCGCCTTCGCCACATAATCCGCTTCTCGCGTCGGCCACGTCTTTGCCGGGGCTGGCGCTTGCGGCGCGGGGGAGGGCTGGTTTGGGGCGGTCGCCTGGAGCAGCAGGGCGAGGAGGGCGGTCAGCATGGCGCGCAGGCTCGCACCTATTTCCGCGGCAAGCAATTGTTTGCGGCAGAGCGCGAGCGCGTGGCTAGATAGACGCGATCATGTCCCGCCTGACCCATCTCGACGCGCTCGAAGCCGAATCGATCCACATCCTGCGCGAAGTCGTCGCCGAGGCCGAAAACCCGGTGATGCTCTATTCGATCGGCAAGGATTCGGCGGTCATGCTGCATCTGGCGAAGAAGGCGTTCTATCCCGCGCCGCCGCCGTTCCCGTTGCTCCACGTCGACACGACGTGGAAATTTCGCGCGATGTACGAGCTTCGCGACCGTGCGGCAGCGGCGGCGGGGATGGAATTGCTGGTCCATCGCAACCCGGAAGCGGAGGCGCGCGGGATCAATCCGTTCGACCATGGCAGCCTCCACACCGATCTGTGGAAGACTGAAGGGTTGAAGCAGGCGCTGACGCTCCACGGCTTCGACGCGGCGTTCGGCGGCGCGCGTCGCGACGAGGAAAAGAGCCGCGCGAAGGAACGCGTCTTCAGCTTCCGCTCCGCCGCGCACCGCTGGGACCCCAAGGCGCAGCGGCCCGAGCTGTGGCGGCTGTACAATGCGAAGAAGGCGAAGGGCGAAAGCATCCGCGTTTTCCCGATCAGCAACTGGACCGAGCTGGATATCTGGCAATATATCCTGCGCGAGGGGATCGAGATCGTCCCCCTGTATTTCTCCGCCCCCCGGCCGACCGTCGAGCGTGACGGCATGCTGCTGATGGTCGACGACGACCGCTTCCGTCTGCGCGAGGGCGAAGTCCCGGTGGAGCGCTCGATCCGCTTCCGCACGCTCGGCTGCTATCCGCTGACCGGCGCTGTCGAGAGCGAGGCGGCCACGCTGAGCGAGGTCATCCAGGAAATGCTGCTGACGACCACGTCCGAGCGGCAGGGGCGAGCGATCGACCACGACCAGGCGGCGAGCATGGAGAAGAAGAAGGCGGAGGGGTATTTCTGATGGCGACCGTCAACATCCTCCCCGCCACGGGGAGGG
>NZ_JBHUFC010000001.1:603272-608244 GCF_042681125.1 Sphingomonas floccifaciens
TGGAGGGGGAGCGCCGCAAGCGACCCGCTCGCGGCCCGCCCCCTCCACCACGCCGCTGCGCGTCGCGGTCCCCTCCCCGTGCCGGGGAGGATCGTAGCATGACCACCTACCGCCCTGACGCGCTGATCGCGTCCGACATCGACGCGTACCTCGCGCGCCATCAGGACAAGTCGCTGCTGCGGTTCCTGACCTGCGGGTCGGTCGACGACGGCAAGTCCACGCTGATCGGCCGGCTGCTCTACGACAGCCGCACGATCTTCGACGACCAGCTCGCCGCGCTGGAGGCGGACTCCAAGCGTCTCGGCACGCAGGGGCAGAACATCGACTTCGCCCTGCTGGTCGATGGCCTTGCCGCCGAGCGCGAGCAGGGGATCACGATCGACGTCGCCTATCGCTTCTTCGCGACCGACAAACGCAAGTTCATCGTCGCCGACACGCCGGGCCACGAACAATATACCCGCAACATGGTCACCGGCGCGTCGACCGCGGATCTGGCCGTCATCCTGATCGATGCGCGCAAGGGCGTGTTGACGCAGACGCGGCGGCATGGGTTCCTGGTCAACCTCCTCGGAATCCGCCACGTCGCGCTCGCCATCAACAAGATGGACCTGATCGGCTGGGACCGTGCGGCCTATGACGCGATCGTCGCGGAGTTCGGGGCGTTCGCCGCGTCGATCGGCATGGCGCCGCCCACGGCCTTTCCGATCTCCGGCCTGGGCGGCGACAATATCGCGAGCCGTTCGGACAATACGCCGTGGTTCGCCGGGCCGACCCTGCTCGAACATCTGGAGACGGTCGAAGTCGATGCCGAGCGGGACGCCGCGGGCGTCTTCGCGATGCCGGTGCAATGGGTCAATCGCCCCAACCTCGACTTCCGCGGCTTTGCCGGCCGGATCGCGCGCGGAGTCGTGCGGCCGGGCGATGCGGTCCGGATCGTGCCCTCGGGCAAGACCAGCCGGGTCGCGCGGATCGTCACCTCCGACGGCGACCTGAGCGAGGCGCAAGCCGGCCAGTCGGTCACGCTGACGCTGGCGGACGAAGTCGACTGCTCGCGCGGCGACGTGATCGCGACCGCCGAAGCTGCGGTCGAGGCCGCCGACCAGTTCGAGACGACGATCGTCTGGATGGACGAGGCGCCGCTGCTGCCCGGCCGCGCTTACTGGCTGAAGACCGGCGCGACCACCGTCAGCGCCAGCGTCCGCCCGCCCGAACATGCGATCGACGTCAACTCGCTCGCGCACCTGTCGGTCAAGACGCTTGGTCTGAACGACATCGGCGTCGCGCATGTCCATGCCGACCGCGCGATCCCGTTCGCGCCCTACGAGGACAGCCGCGACCTGGGTGGCTTCATCCTGATCGACAAGCTGACCAACGCGACTGTCGCCGCCGGCATGATCGCCCGCCCGCTACGCCGCGCGCAGAACGTCCACTGGCAGAATATCGAGATCACGCGCGAAGCCCACGCCGCGCAGAAGGGGCAGGCGCCCAAACTGCTGTGGTTCACCGGCCTGTCCGGATCGGGCAAGTCGACCATCGCGAACCTGGTCGAGAAGAAGCTGCACGCGCTGGGCAAGCACAGCTTCCTGCTGGACGGCGACAATATCCGCCATGGGCTCAACCGCGACCTTGGGTTCAGCGACGCCGACCGGATCGAGAACATCCGTCGCGTGGGCGAGGTCGCCAAGCTGATGACCGACGCCGGCCTGATCGTGCTGACCGCCTTCATCTCGCCGTTCCGTGCCGAGCGTGAGATGGTGCGCGCGCTGATGCCCGAGGGCGAGTTCCTGGAAATCTTCATCGACACGCCGCTCAGCGTTGCCGAGGGACGCGACGTGAAGGGGCTCTATGCGAAGGCGCGGGCAGGGGAGATCGCGAATTTCACCGGCATCTCCAGCCCCTACGAGCCGCCGGAAAGCCCTGACGTCCGCATCGACACCAGCCGGATTTCGGCAGAGGATGCCGCCGAACTGATCGTCGACCGCGTGGTCGGCATGTGGAGCCCGGTGATTTGAGCGCAGCCGCCCTCACGGATGCCGAACTGGCGCGACAGATCGCGACCGAGGCGGGGGCGTTGCTCCACCACCTTCAGCACGCCGGTCTGCTGGAGGGCAGGGCGCTGGGCGACGAGGGCGATCGGGTGGCGAACGCGCTGATCCTCGATCGCCTGCGCGCGGCGCGGCCGGACGACTTCGTCCTGTCGGAGGAAAGTGAGGACGACCCGCGCCGCTGTTCGGCGCGTCGCTGCTGGGTCATCGATCCGCTGGACGGTACGTCCGAATATGCGGCCATGCGGCCCGACTGGGCAGTCCATATCGGCCTTAGCATCGACGGCCGCCCGGAAGTCGGCGCAGTTGCACTCCCGGCGCGCGACGTGACCCTGTGTACCGACGGGTGCCGCGCCGCCCCCCCGGTGCGCGTGCCGCCCCGCATCGTCGTCAGCCGCAGCCGGCCGCCGGCGGAAGCCGTCCGCGTGGCGGAGGCTTTGGGTGGCGAACTCGTGCCGATGGGGTCGGCCGGGGCCAAGGCGATGGCGGTGGTGTTGGGGGAGGCGGACATCTACCTCCATTCCGGCGGCCAATATGTCTGGGACAATTGCGCGCCTGCGGCCGTGGCGCTGGCCGCCGGGCTGCATGTCAGCCGTCTCGATGGCAGTCCGCTGGTTTACAATCGAGCCGATACCTGGCTGCCCGACCTGCTGATCTGCTCGCCGGCGGTGGCCGACACCGTCATCGCTGTCTCGCGCAACGGTTAGACGTCGGCCTGAGCGATGCGGTCCGAAGGGCAAATTTGCACGCGGACTTGAACGAAACTAACTATAATAATCGAGATAAAACAAATGCCTGGTGCCTTGTGTTGTGCGGAAGCAACACGGTAGCAAGGCAATCCTTCACCTGATTGTCCCGCCTTCGAAATGAGCGGATATCCGCAACGGACCGAGCAAATCGGCCGCGCGGTTTCGCGCCATAAAAAGAAACGACGAAGGGACATTGCCATGATCACCCAGTTCCGCCGGCGCATGCTGGCGTCGACGCTGCTGCTGTCGGCCGCCGCGGTCGCGCAGCCGGCGCTCGCGCAGACCGCGCCCGCCCCGCAGGATACGACCGCCACGGTGCCGCAGACCGCCGATACGACCGCCGACGAACCGCAGGACGTCGTCGTCACCGGCACGCTGTTCCGCGGCGCCGACACGCTGACCGCGCTCCCCGTCACCGTCGTGACCGCGGAGAACCTGACCCGCGCCGGCATCACCAACACCGCAGACGCGATCCGCCAGGCGGCGGCCGACGGCGCGGGTTCGATCGGCATCGGCTTCACCAGCGGCTTCTCGGCCGGCGGCTCGGCGATCTCGCTGCGCAACCTGGGCGTGTCCTCGACGCTGGTACTGGTCGACGGCCTGCGCGTCGCCAACTTCCCGCTGAGCGACGACGGCCATAACAGCTACGTTGACCTCAACAGCATCCCGCAGGTCGGCGTCGATCGGATCGAGGTGCTGAAGGACGGCGCTTCGTCGCTGTACGGCGCGGACGCGATCGGCGGCGTGGTCAACATCATCACCCGCAAGAAGTTCACCGGCATCGACGGCGGCGCGGAAGCCGGCGTGACCGAGAAGGGCGACGGCCACAAGTACCGCCTGCGCCTGCTCGGCGGCATTGGCGACTATGACACCCAGGGGTGGAATTTCTACGTCGGCGGCGAATATGAGGACAGCGGCAAGGTCACCGCGGACTCGCGCGGCTTCCCGTTCAACACGCTCGACCTGCGCGCAGCCGGCGGCAACGATAACAACCGTGCCGACGACACGCTGACCAGCCCGACGACCAATGCGGTGGTCACGCGCACCACGCAGACCGATCTCAACAACCCGCTTGCAGGCAGCATCGCCAACGCGACGTCGCCGGCGATCTTCACCTCGCTGACCCCGCTGGCGAACTGCCCGTTCGGCACCTTCTCGGAAAACACCTCGTCGCGGGTCGGCACGGCCTGCGCGCACGACCTGACGCGCGAGTACGTCCAGATCCTGCCGAAGCAGCGCCGCTTCGCCGGCCAGGCCCGCTTTAGCTTCCGTGTGGCCGATACCGTCGAGGGCTATGTCCAGGGCAGCTATTCGAACAACAAAGTCGACATCCAGCTGCTGCCGCGCGGCATCCGCCAGAACCAGGCGTTCGGTGGCGCGCCCAGCACTTCGACCAGCAACCCGGGCATCGTGCTGCCGTACTTCATCTGCTCGGCGGGCACCAATTGCGCGACCGCGGCGGATCGCCAGCTGAACCCGAACAACCCCTACGCCACCAACGCGGCGGCGACGCCGGCGATCGCGGCGGCGAATGCGGCACGCATCTATTACCTGTTCGGCGACGTGAAGGCGGGGTCGGAGCGGACGAACGAGCTGTATCGCATCACCGGCGGCCTGCACGGCACGCTGGCCGATACGTGGCGCTGGGCGGTCGACGTCGGCTATTCGCGCGACGATCTGGACTCATCCAGACCGGCTTCGCAAACCTGAACGGGTTGGTCCGCGCGATCAACACGGGGTCGTACAACTTCGTGAATCCGAGCCTGAATTCACAGGCGGTGCGCGATTCGGTCCTGCCGCCGATCACCTCGCTGTCGGATTCGTCGATCTTCACGACCGACGCGTCGGTATCGCGTGACCTGTTCGCGCTGCCGGGCGGCAACGTCCAGCTCGCGGTCGGTGGCCAGTATCGCAAGGAGAAGCTGAACAACCGCAGCGCCAACCCGAACCTCGACGTGCCCGGTCTGTCGACCGCGCAGGCGTTCGGCGACCGCGACGTGTGGGCCGCCTATTTCGAAGCCGCCGCGCCGATCTTCGATCAGCTGAGCGTCAACGTGTCGGGCCGCTACGACAGCTATTCGGAAGGGTTCAACAAGTTCTCGCCGAAGATGTAAACGCTCGCGCTAAGTGGCGGCATTCTGATCGCGCTATTTGTCGGCGAGCGTCGCTACGCGGCTA
>NZ_JBHUFC010000002.1:0-383064 GCF_042681125.1 Sphingomonas floccifaciens
ATTGAATGATCGTTCTGTAAGGGAGAAGACCACCCGTTTCAAGATATTATTTATCGATCGTTCCATATCGTGCACCAGAGATGACAGAGACGAAAGCCCGTCGCCGCGCAGGCCGCCCTCGTGTGTTCGACACTGACGCTGCGCTCGACAAGGCGGTGCGGCTGTTCTGGCAGCGCGGCTACGAGGCGACATCGATGGCCGATCTGGTGGCGGAGACTGGCGTCGCCGCTGCCAGTCTCTATGCAGCGTTTGACAACAAGGCGGGGCTGTTTGCGGCGGTGATCGAGCGCTACGCCGCGACATTCAGCGTCCACCTCTATGCACCCATCAACGATCCGGCGTTGTCCACCTACGAGGCCGTCAAAGGCCTGCTGGAACGAGCGGCGTCATCATTCTCGGAACCTGGAACGCCGGCCGGCTGCTTCATGTATTCGGCAGCGGCAGCCGTTTCGCCGGCGTCCGCCGCCATCGAATGCCTGCTGCGCGACAAGCGTATCGCGGCGGAGGCCCTCCTGATCGAGCGTCTGCAACGCGGCGCCGCGCAGGGCGAGCTTGCGGCCAACACCGATCCGGCCGTGCTAGGCAAATTCATCAATACGGTCATGGAAGGCATGTCCGTTCAGGCGCGCGACGGCGCTACGATCAACGAACTGCTCTCCATCGCCAAAATGGCACTCGATCGATGGCCGGCCGCGATATGATCGTTACATGGTGGTCATCTGCCAATCCGCCTCCCGCGACCGAACAGTCGAACTCATCTCATTGGACGAAAGCACATGAAACACGTGACATTGCTCGGCGGGGAAGTGGTTCCTTCAATGGGTCAAGGCACCTGGAAGATGGGTGAACGTGCTGAGCGGCGATCCGATGAAATCGCCGCGCTACGCGCCGGTGTCGAGCTAGGGTCAGGACCCATTGATGTGAGTGCCGCGATCTGATTCAGACTCCGTGAGGAGACTGCAATGAGCGACCTGCTTTGGCTGACGGACGAGCAAATGGAGCGGCTGCGTCCGTTCTTTCCCAAGAGCCATGGCAAGCCTCGGGTGGACGACCGGCGGGTGCTGAGCGGCATCGTGTTCGTCAACAAGAATGGGCTGCGCTGGCGTGATGCGCCGAGCGCTTACGGTCCGCCCAAGACGCTCTACAATCGGTGGAAGCGCTGGGGGGCGGCAGGCGTGTTCACGCGCATGATGGAGGGGTTGGCGACCGCGGGCGCGGAGCCAGCAACGGTCATGATCGACGCTACCTATTTGAAGGCGCACCGCACGGCATCGAGCCTGCGGGTTAAAAAGGGGATCTCGGCCGCCTGATCGGGCGCACGAAGGGCGGCATGAATACCAAGCTCCATGCCCTCGCCGATGCGAACGGACGCCCGCTGAGCTTCTTCATGACCGCGGGCCAGGTCAGCGACTACACGGGCGCGGCAGCACTGCTGGATGACCTGCCCAAGGCACAGTGGCTGCTTGGCGACCGCGGCTACGACGCCGACTGGTTCAGGGACGCCCTGCAGGCCAAGGGCATCCAGCCCTGCATCCCGGGCCGCAAATCGCGCAATGAGCCCGCCAGGTACGACAAGCGCCGCTATCGCCGTCGCAGCCGCATCGAGATCATGTTCGGCCGCCTCAAAGACTGGCGACGCGTCGCTACCCGCTACGATCGCTGCCCAACCGCCTTCTTCTCTGCCATCGCCTTGGCAGCAACCGTCATCTTCTGGCTGTGATCAACGAGTCCTGACCCTAGCCATGAATAAACTTCAGGTCCAATGGCCCGTTGGAGCAGCCATGGAAGACGTCGGGTTTTTCCCCGCTTACGAATGATTGATCCAGCCTGCGCGCTGCGACACAATCGCCTGCCATGACAACCGAACCTCGCCCGACCGGACCCGACTCCACAGCAGATGCACTTCGCCGGATCGTCATCGTCGGTGGCGGAACGGCGGGGTGGATGGCGGCGGCGGCGTTTGCACGGTTTCTGGGGCCACGGATGACGATCACGCTCGTCGAATCAGACGCGATCGGCACGGTCGGGGTCGGCGAGGCGACGATCCCCGGCATCCGAACGTTCAACGCCGGGCTCGGGATCGACGAAGCCGATTTCCTGCGCGCGACCGGCGGCAGCTACAAATTGGGGATCGAATTCGTCGACTGGGGCGTGCCGGGCGAGCGCTATGTCCATGCGTTCGGCGAGATCGGCCCGTCGCTCGGCCTGATCGGCTTCGTCCCCTATTGGCAGCGCTGGCGGGCGGCGGGCGGGGCGCTCGACCTGTGGGACTTCTCGGCCGCGGCACTGGCGGCTCGCGCCGGGCGGTTTGCCCCACCGCAGGGCGCGACGCCGTTGGCCTGGGCCTATCATTTCGATGCCTCACTCTACGCCGCCTATCTGCGTCGGCGGGCCGAAGGACAGGGCGTAGTGCGCCGCGAGGGGCGGATCGTCGAAGTCCTGCGGGACGGCGAGGGCGGCGACATCACGGCGGTCCGGCTGGACGGCGGGGATACGGTCGCCGGCGACCTGTTCGTCGACTGCTCGGGCTTCGTCGGGTTGCTGATCGAACGTTCGCTCGCCAGCGGATACGAGGATTGGACGCACTGGCTGCCTTGCGACCGCGCGCTGGCGGTGCCGAGTGAACGCGCCGCGCAGATCATCCCGCTAACCCGATCGACGGCGAAGGTGGCCGGGTGGCAGTGGCGCATCCCGCTGCAGCATCGCACCGGCAACGGGCTGGTCTATGCGAGCGCCCATCTGTCCGACGAGTGTGCGGCCGACACGCTGATGGCCGGGCTCGACACGCCGGCGATCGGCGATCCGCGGCCGATCCGCTTCACGACGGGCATGCGGCGGACACAGTGGTCGCGCAATTGCGTCGCGCTGGGGCTGGCGGCGGGGTTCGTCGAACCGCTCGAATCGACCAGCATCCACCTGATCCAGCAAGGCATCGCCGAATTGCTGCGGCTGATGCCGGCGACGCGCGACTGGGCGGCCGAGCGTGCGCAGTTCAACCGCCGGATGCGGTTCGAATTCGAAAGCGTCCGCGATTTCGTGATGCTGCACTACCACGCCACCCGGCGCGAAGGGCCGCTGTGGGAGGCGTGCCGGTCGATGACGCTGCCGGATACGCTCGCCGCCCGCCTGGACCTGTATCGATCGGGCGGCCGCGTGATCCGGTTCGACGAGGAACTGTTCAGCCCGGTCGCCTGGACGCAGGTGCTGCACGGGCAGGGGATCGCGCCCCGCGGCTGGCATCCGATCGCCAATGCCGCGAGCGATGCCGAAGTGTCAGCGGCGATGACCCGCGCCGCGCGCGAGGCGGCGGCGCTGGCGGCATCGCTACCCGATCACACGGCGTGGCTGGAGCGGCTGTCGGTGTCCTGATCGCGTGTGCGCAGCCGGCCCAGCAGGCCGACGAGAACCAGCAACGCCGCGATCGGCACCAGCATGGCGTAGATCGCCTGGATGCCGCCGACCGCGGCGAAGGCCCGCCCGACGATGAACGACCCGGTCGTGCCGCCGAGCGCGGAGAAGACGACGATCAGCCCCACGACCGACGCCTGCGTTCGCTTCGGCATCGCCGACAGGATTGCCGAATTGAGTGTGGGATAGATCGGCGCCATGCACAGCCCGATCAGCGGTAGCAAATACGCGACCGGCGGCGCATCGGCCCAGCTCGTCACGGTCCGGCCCCCTTCTGCCTCCGCCAGCGGGAGGACGAGGACCAGCAGCATCGCCATCGCGACGAGGCATCCGATCAGCAGCGCCTGCCAGCCCGTCCGACGGACGACGACGCCCGCACCCAGGCGTCCCGCCGCCAGGCCCGCGGCGAAGATCGACGCCGCCTGCACACTCATCGGCGCGGACAGGCCGAGCACTTCGCGGTTGATCGTTGGCAACCACGTGCCGACGCCCTGTTCGACCAGGACGTAGAGGAAGGCGCTGGCGACGAAGACCAGGATCAGCGGCGTCGCGACGAGCCGGAGCATGGCGACGAACTCGCCGGACGGTGTCGCGGGTCGGGCGTCGGCGTCATCGGCGGCGAACGCGGCGCGCTCGTCGAAGCGGACGGTCAGCAGCAGCAGGATCGCCGCACCCGCGATGCCGGCCAGCCACCAATAGACGCGAAGCCAGCCCGCCCCGGCGGGGTCGGCGGGGTCGATGAACAGCGCGAACAGCCAGTAGCCCGCCAGCACGCCGAGCATGAACACGCCTTCGATCGCGTTGAGCAGGGCGGCATGCGCGTGTGGGGTATCGGTCAGCAGGCCGACGAACGAGTATATCGCGACCTTGACCAGCGCGAACGACACGCCGGTCGCCAGGAACAGCAGCCGGGTCGCCGCGAAGCTGTCGAGCATCGGCATCGCCAGACAGGCTACCGACACCAATGCGAGCCCGGCGATCATTCCGCGGCGCAGGCCGATGCACGGCAGGAACGATGCGACCAGGAAGCTGACCACCGCGATCGGCAGGTCCTTGAACGCCTCCAGCGTGCTGGCCGCGACCTTGTCGACGCCGAAATGCGCGATCGATTGCAGTATGACCGTGCCGACGCTGTTCAGCAGGATCGCGAACACCGCGTAGGTCAGGAACAGTGCGAGCTTCAGCCGTGCGTGCGTCACCAGACACTCCCCTCCCAAGCTCGGCACATCGCGTTTGCCGGGTTGCGCCTCTCGCATCAGCTATTATGAAACGGATTTCAAAGCAACGTCGCGCGAGGGAGGGGTAATGATGGAGGCACGGCCGCTGCCGGTACCGGACCCGGATGCCTCGCCCTATGGTGGCGACAGCTGGCGGCTGACGGCGGATGCGGCGGCCCTCGCGTTCGAGCAGACGCCTCCGCTGCTGTCGCTTGGCAACGGCTTCATCGGCCTGCGGGGGCCTGGCGGGCGGGACGAGCCGACGCTCTATTTGAACGGCGTCTACGAAGAACAGCCGATCCCCTATCACGAGGCAGCGCACGGCTATGCCCGGTCGAGCGACACGCGGTTGGCGACCGCCGATCCGACGCGTTTGAGAATCCTGGTCGACGGCCGTCCGCTGCGGGCGTGGGACGAGGCCGAGCTAGACATGGCTGCGGGACGCCTCCGACTGTCGGCGTCGCTGGGCGCGGTGCGGGTCACGCTCGACCGACTGGTGGCGATGGACCGCGATGCGGTGTTTACCCGGATCCGCGCGGAGGGGCCGGTCGGAACGCCGCTGTCGGTCGTGCCGCACATCCTGCCGCCGCCCGGTCCCGAAGCGCCCGACGCCGACGCACCGTATGACCCCCGCGTCGGTCCCGCACTCGCCCGATCGCCGTGGCAGGCGCTACTGACCGCCGACCACCACCGCGTCGATCGCCTGCCCGTGAGCGGATGGCAGGTCGCGGTCTGCGTCTCCGGCGGCGGCGCGATCGATATCGGGGCGGCCGGCATCGCGCAGATCGATGTCGTCGCAGGCATTGCCGCGGCCCGCGATGCGTCGCCCGACACGCTGATCGCGACCGCGCGCGCGGTGACCGCGATCGATTTCGATACGGCCTGTACCGCACAATGCGCGTGGTTCGACGCGATCTGGCGCGTCGTGGGGATCGACCTGCCCGACACGGTCGGCGGCACCCGCGCGATGCGACATGCGCTGTTCCAGCTCATACAGGCGGCCGGACGGGACGGGCGCACGTCGCTCGCCGCGAAGGGGCAGACGGGCGAAGGCTATGAAGGCCATGTGTTCTGGGATGCCGACAGCTATGCGCTGCCCGTCCTGGCCTTGGTCGCGCCCGACATTGCGCGGGCGATGCTGCGTTGGCGGATCGCAGGCCTCGACGACGCGCGCGCCAATGCACGGGCGATGGGGCAGACGCGCGGCGCGCTGTACCCGTGGCGCACGATCGGCGGACGCGAATGTTCGTCCTTCTTCCCGGCGGGATCGGCGCAATATCACATCAACGCCGACATCGCGCACGCGCTGCGCCTCTATGTCGCGACGACCGGCGATACCGCGATCTTCGACGAGGGCGGGGCGGAGATGCTGGCGGAGACCGCGCGCATCTGGCTGCAGATCGGCTGGCACGATCCGGCCCGCGGCGACGCCTTCGTCATCAACCGGGTGACCGGGCCGGACGAATATTCGGCGATCGTCGACAACAACCTCTATACCAACCTGATGGCGGCCGAGCATCTGCGCTTCGCCGCGACAGTCGCCGGCGCACATCTGTCCGCGGACGAAGTGGCGGCGATGCGGCGAGCGGCCGATGCGATGGCGGTACCGTTCGATGCGGAGCGCAACATCCCCGCGCAGGACGACCGGTTCTTCGCACTCGAACCCTGGCCGTTTGCCGCGACGCTGCCCGACAAATACCCGCTGCTGATCCATTACCACCCGCTGACGATCTACCGCCACCGCGTCGCCAAACAGGCCGATGCGGTGCTGGCGGCCGCGATCCTGCCGAGGCGGTTCGATCGCGACACGCGGACGCGGATGCTCGACGTCTATGAAGCGGTCACCGTCCACGATTCGACCCTGTCGGCCGCACCGTTCGCGATGCTGGCGGCGTCGGTCGGAGATGCCGATCGCGCGCTGGCCTATTGGCGCCGGTCGGTGATGACCGACCTGTCCAACCTGTTCGCGAACAGCGGGCACGGGCTGCACATGGCCGCACTGGCCGGGGCGTGGAGCGCACTCGTCTATGGGTTCGCCGGGATGACGGTGCTCGACGGCCTCGGCTTCGCGCCGATCGCAATGCCCGCCTTGGGCGGCTACGCGTTCGGTATCCTCTGGCACGGCAGCGCGCTGAAGGTGACGGTGTCGGACACGCGGGTGCGATACACGCTCGACAGCGGCGGGCCGGTCGCCTTCCGTCACAGTGACGAGGCGCTAACGATCGCATGTGGCGAAACGATCGAGCGCGCGCTGTGAATGGCCCATTCCAGCTCGCGGTCTTCGACCTGGACGGCGTCCTCGCCGACAGCGCGCGGCTCCATTTCGTCGCCTGGAAGGCGATCGCCGACGAGCTTGGCATCCCATTCGGCGAACGCGCGAACGAGGCGCTGAAGGGCGTCGACCGCATGGGCTCGCTCCGTGCGATCCTGGCGATCGGGGGCGTGAACCTGCCGCCGGACGAGATGGAGCGGTTGGCGACGCGAAAGAACGTCGCCTATCTCGACGTGGTCGAGACGATGGGGCCGCAGGACCTGTTGCCGGGCGCGCGGCGGCTGCTCGACGCGGTCCGCGCCCGCGGGATGCCTGCGACGTTGGCGTCCGCCAGTCGCAATGCGCCGCGCGTGCTCGAACGGCTGGGGATCGCAGACGTCTTCGCGCATGTCGCCGACCCCGCGCGGCTGGCGCCGAAACCCGCGCCCGACCTGTTTCTCGATGGCGCACGCTTCCTGGGTATCGATCCGCAGGCATGCGTCGGGTTCGAGGATGCCGGAGCCGGGGTCGTCGCGATCAAGGCGGCGCGCATGCGCGCGATCGGCATTGGCGCGGCGACCGACTTGCCGGGCGCCGATCAGGTCTATCCGACGACTGACGCCATCGACATCGACCGCGCGTTCGGCTGATCCTCAGGTATCCCGGACTATCAGCCGGGTCGGCAGCATCGTCGATTTCGCGCGGCTGCCTTCGATCTGCTGCATCAGCTTTTCGACCAGGATCGCGCCCGCCAAATGCGTCTCCTGCTCAATCGTCGTGATCGCCGGTGTGAAGTCGGCGGCGGGGGGAATATTGTTGTATCCGACCAGCGCATAATCGTCGGGGGCGCTAAGCCCAGCGTCGCGGAACGCCGCGATGACCGCCATCGCCGCGGTGTCCGAAAAGGCGAAGACGGCATCTGGGGCGGGGTGGCGCGTCAGCCAGGCGGCGGCCCCGGCATAGACCGCGGAATAGGCCATATGCTCGACCAGTAGCAGGTCGATGCTGGCGTCGGCGGCATCGCCCGCCTGCCGCAACCCTTCGTGTCGCAGGCGGATTTCCTCATGCTCGACATTGCCGACGAACAGCCAGCGCCGCGCGCCGCGCGTGACGAACAGGTCGCCCGCCAGCCGTCCGCCCAGGCGATTGTCGCTGCCGACGGCGCAATAGCTGTTCTCCGGGTTCACCGCGCCCCACACGACAAACGGCGTCGCGCTGCGGGAGAGGTCGCGCAGCATCGGTTCGCGTCCGCCTTGGCCCAGGAAGATGAAACCGTCCGCCGCCCGCCCGGCGATTAGGTCGATGCACGCCTGCGCGTCGCTCAGCCCGGGGGGCGACAGCAGCAGGTCCTGGTTGCGGACCGACAGCGCCTCCGACACGCCCGCCAGCAGTTCGAACACGAACGGATCGGCGATGCGGCCGTGGCGGTGCGACCCGAAATCGAGCATCACTGCGATCGTCTCGGTTCGCGCCTGGCGCAGCTTCTGTGCGTTGCGGTTGACGGCATAGCCGTGCGCGCGGGCGACCTGCAGCACCCGCTCACGCGTTGCCTCGCTCACCAGCGGGCTGCCGTTCAGCACGCGACTAACCGTCGGCTTCGACACCTCTGCCAACCGCGCGATATCGTCCATGTTGACCGTCATCGACCGGCCGCGTGTCGTGCCCGCTTTCCCTGCCATCGCTAGCAGCCTAGGCGGTTGGTGAGAGCGGTGCAACGGCTGGACGCAGTTCGACTCAAACAACCTTGAAATGCATTTCATGATCGCATAGCAGTGACCGTCAAGGCGCCCGACCAGCGAAGGCGTCAGCAGTATCAGCACTCAGGGGAGAGGATCAGATATGTCCCGCACCTTCACTCTCGGTCTGGCCACGTCGCTCGGCGCTCTGGCGTGGGCCAGCGTGGCCGCCGCGCAGACGGCGCCCGCCACTACCGGCACCACCCAGACCGACGACGCCAGCAACCAGCGCGGCGTGAACCCGACGCCCGATGCGGCCGATCCGCTGAACGAAATCATCGTGACCGGCACCCGCACGCGCGGCGCGACCGTGCTGACCTCGTCATCGGCGATCACAGTCGCCGATCGCCTGGACCTCGACCGCAAGGCGCCGCGTTCGACCGCGCAGGCGCTGGAGCTCATCCCCGGCATCTTCGTCGAAGGGTCGGGCGGTGAGGCGTCGAACAATTTCTCGGTCCGCGGTCTCGCCGGCGGCGGGCAGCAGTTCGTGCAGTTGCAGGAAGACGGTCTGCCCGTCTTCTACATCAACGCGCTGAGCGACACGGTGCTGAAGCAGGGTGTCTACATCGACCGGCTGGAGGCGGTGCGGTCCGGCTCGTCGGGCATCCTGACGGTCAACGGTGCCGGTGCGACGATCAACTTCATCAATAAGAAGCCGAACTACGACCGTGCCGCCGGGTCGGTCCAGCTCGGTACGTCGAGCTATGGCACGGCGCGCTTCGAGACGTTCATGACCCAGCCGATCGCGGAGAACACCGCGATCTCGATCGGCGGGTTCTATCGCTATTCCGAAGGACTCAGAAACACGGGCTACCCCGCCGACCACGGCTTTCAGTGGCGCGGTGCGATCGCCCAGCGGTTCGCCAGCGGCGGCGAGTTGATCCTGTCGGCGAAGGTCATCGACGATCACTCGACCTTCTACCTGCCGGTGCCGGTTACGGGTGTGGGCAGGCCGCGGTCGATCCCCGGCATCAGCGCGCTTGACGGCACGATGGCGGGTCGTGACGTGTCGTTCTTCCGCAATTTCACGTCGCCGCGGACGGGATCGAGCACAAAGGACGTCGACCTGCGCGACGGGGTCGCGACCAAGGCGTACACTCTCGGCTATGACCTGACGAAGGACCTGTCCGACCAATTCTCGTTCTTCGCCAAGGGGCGCTACACGTCGTTCGGCACGAACTTCAACGCATTCTTCAGCTATGACAACGATGCCCTGCAGCTGGGTAGTCAGCGGTTGAACCCTGCGGCAACCGACACGTCGGACAGAGCCAACGGGACCCGCGCAGCGCTGGCACGATTCCGCGCGTCCGGCGCCACCCGGCTTGCCTACCGCTATGTCGACACCGGTCAGATCATCGACGGGACCGCCGCGCAAAATGCGCTGAACGGCAACGGCCTGGTGTCTGAGAATGTCGCGGCCAACAATCGCGCCAGCGTGAAGGAGTTCAACAGCGATACCGGCGTGCGCTGGCAAGCCGACAAGAACTCGCTGACGGTCGGCGCGCTGTTTACCAAGTCGAGCCGCTACAACGATTCGATCGGCACGGCGACCGTCCTGACAGATGTCCGCGACAACGCGCGCCGGCTGGACGTCGTTGCCCTGAATGCCGCGGGGCAGATCGTCGGATACCAGACCGATCGCGGTGTGCTGAACTACGGCACCTGGGGCGAGGGTTCGAACAATCTGAAGTTCGAATCGATCTCGGCCTATGCCCAGGACGAACTGAAACTGTTCGACGACCGTCTGCGCATCGACGGCGGCATCCGCTACGAGCATTTCAACGTCGACCGCCGTTTCGGCAACACGGTGCGTACGCCGATCGCTGGGTCGGGTACCTATGATGCGAACGGCAACCTGCTGGTCGATGCCGACAACATTATCGCCAACAATTACATTTCGGGCGGCTTCGACGGCACTTTCGGCACCCAGACCAAGACTTGGGACAAGGTGGCCTACACGCTGGGCGCCAACTTCCTGGTGACCGATCGCTTCGCGGTGTACGGCCGCTACGCGACAGGCTTCCAGGGGCAGGAGCAGAACGACCCGACCGAGCTTGAGTTCGCCGAGGCCGGCGTTCGCTACGGCGCGCCGTGGTTGCAGGCGACGCTTGCGGGCTTCTACACCCGGTTCAAGAATTATCCGTTCAGCCGTGCCAGCCTGGTCGTCACCGGTCGCAACGTCGTGACCGATTCGGATATCGAGGTGTACGGCGGCGAATTCGACATCACCGTGCGGCCGGTCGACTGGTTCCGCATCCAGGCGACCGGCGTGCTCCAGCGCTCGCGTCTGTCGGTCAATCGCGCCTATCTGGACGACGGTCGTGAATCGGCACCGCCGGCGCGCGACATCCAGAACATCGACACGTTCAACGGCAATCGCCCCGAACGCACCCCGGCGACCAACGTCACCGTCACGCCGTCGTTTGTCCTGCCGAACGGCATGGGCGAAGTCTATGGCAGCTGGAAGCGGATCGGGAAGATCTATGCCGACATCTCCAACTCGCTGGTTCTGCCGGGGTACGACCTGTTCTCGGCCGGCGTCCTGTTCAACGTGGCGCCCAACGTCCAGCTGAACATCAGTGTCGAGAACATCACCAACGCGATCGGCCTGACCGAAGGCAATCCGCGCGGTGGCTTCACCGAGAACACCGGTTCCAACTTTTATTTCGCCCGACCGATCTTCGGGCGGAATGCGGTGGCCAGCGTTCGTATCGACTTCTAGACTCCTCCCACTGGGCGGGCATGGTTTCGGCCGTGTCCGCCCGTCTTGTTTCGGGAACGCCTGATATGCGCCTGCCCCTGATCGCGACGCTCGCCCCCCTGACCCTGGCGGCGGCCGCGCCGCAGGCGGCGCCGATGCTTGAATTCCGCATCGACGAGGGGCGCAACATCAACGCCTTCGTCCGGCAGGGGCCGGCGGCCGCACATCTGTTGCTGCGATCGGGGGCGCACCCCCGCATCCTCGCCGGCTTCCCCGCCGGAAACAGCGGTGTCGGCCTGTGGTTCGAGGATAGCGCGCCCGTCACCTGGACGATCGTCACCGCACCACGACCGGTGACGCTGCGCGATGCCAGGGGGCGTGCGCTACACGGGTTCGAGACGACCGTATCGACCGGTGCGAAGGCGCTGCGTATCCGCCAGGCGGTGCTGTCGTCGATCCGCGTGCTGCGCGATTACGAATTGCTGAAGACCGCGCCGGCGGAAGTGCTGACGTCGCCGCGGATGAACGGCGACACGCTGGTCTGGGCACGCGACCGGCTCGACGGTGCGGCGGGCTACCGGCTCGCGCTGACCGGGGTGGCTGGCACACGAGTCGATACGCGCGAACTGCGCAGCGGAAGGAACGGGCGGATCACGCTCAAGGTCGTCGGCCTGACCGGAGAGCGACCGTTGACGCCGCTGCAGGGCGCGACCCTGCTGACCGCCGCCGCCGCACCCGACGCGAAGACGCGCAACGCGCTCGCCTTCCTCAGCTACGAAGAGAAGTTCCTCGCCGGGTCGTGGCGGTTCGACACTTATTTCGGGCGCGACACGCTGATGTCGCTGCGGCTGCTGATGCCGGTGCTCCAGCCGGTCGCGGTCGAGGATGGCATCGCCTCCGTCCTCGCGCGTCTGGCGCCCAACGGCGAGGTCGCGCACGAGGAGGACATCGGCGAGTTCGCAGTGTTGCGCAACGCCAAGGAAGGCCGCGGGCGGGTCGATACGCCGATCTACGACTATGCGATGGTCGACGACGATTTCATGCTGCCGCCGGTCGCGGGGGCCTGGCTACTCGATCGACCGGGCGGACAGGCGCGGGCGGCGGCGTTCCTCGCCCGGCGCAATGCCGGCGGGACGACCAATGGCGCCGCGCTGGCACGCAACTTCGCCTGGGTCGTCGAGCGCACCGCCGCCTTCGCCCGCGACCCGCGTGTCGCCAATCTGGTCGGTCTGAAGGGCGATCGGCTGACCGGCCAATGGCGCGACAGCGAGGAAGGGCTCGGGCGCGGCAAATATGCCTATGACGTGAATGCGGTGTTCGTGCCCGCCTCGCTGACGGCGATCGCGCGGTTCGCGCGCAGCGGTCTGCTCGATCGCTATCTCGATTCCGCACAGCGTGCGCGCCTGGCCGCGGCCGATGCCCAGGCTGGCGTGTGGATGGCGAAAGCGCCGCCGCTGTTCACTGCGACGATCCCTGCCGATGCCGCACGGCGCAGCGTCGCCGCCTATGCCCGCACCGCGGGCGTCGATGCGGCCGCTGCACTCGCGACCCTGCCGACCGGCCCGCTCGCGTTCAACGCGCTGTCGCTCACAGCAGACGGTCGGACGGTGCCGGTGCTCCATTCCGACGATGGATTCGCGCTGCTGTTCGGCCTGCCGAGCGCAGGCGAGCTCGACCGGTCGGTCGGTGCCATGCTGCGCCCGTTTCCGGCGGGGCTGCTGACGCCAATCGGTCTGCTGGTCGCCAATCCGGCCTATGCCGACGCGTCGACCCAGGCTCGGTTCGGGCGTACCGCCTATCATGGCACGGTGGTCTGGTCGTGGCAGCAGGCGGTGCTCGCCGCCGGTCTGGCACGACAGCTGGAGCGGCGCGATCTGCCGGCGGCCACGCGTACTGTGTTGCAGCGCGCGCAAGGCGAGTTGTGGCGGGCGATCGGTGGCGGTGGTGCGGTTCGCACGTCGGAACTGTGGTCGTGGGACTACAGGAACGGTCGCTACAGCGTCGCGCCGTTTGGGGCGTCGAGCGGCGACGCCGACGAATCGAACGCGGCACAATTGTGGAGCACCGTCTATCTCGCGGTGAACCCGCCTGCCGGTGCGCGTTGATCGCCGCCAACTGATCGCCGGCGGCGCGGCGGCATTGGGTGTGTCGCTGCTCGTGTCGGTGGGGCGTGCCGCGCCATCCACGCGGGTTGCCGGCCTGATCGCGCGGATGACGCTGGCGGAGAAGGCGGGACAGCTCAGCTGCTACAGTGACGCGATCCGACCCGTCGGCGCGGTGTTCAATCCCGTGGTCAATCCGCAGGACGCCGCCGCGCAACTCGCGGCGATCCGGGCGGGGCAGGTCGGCATGATCTTCAACGGCCTGGGCGTCGCCGGCGCGCGGCGCGCGCAGGCGGCGGCGCTCGACAGCCGGTTGCGCATCCCGCTGGCGTTCGCTGCCGATGTGCTGCACGGCCATACGACAATCTTTCCGATTCCATTGGCCGAGGCGAGCGCGTTCGACCCCGTGCTGGCCGAGGCAAGCGCGCGGATGATCGCGCGCGAAGCGGCGGCGAGCGGGCTGCACTGGACGTTCGCGCCGATGGTCGATCTGGCCCGCGACCAGCGGTGGGGGCGGGTCGCCGAAGGGGCGGGGGAGGACGTGCTGCTTGCCTGCCATTATGCGGCGGCGCGCGTGCGCGGGTTCCAGGGCAGCGACCTGCGGCGACCCGAAACGATCGCCGCCACGCCCAAGCATTTCGTCGGCTACGGCGCGGTCACCGGCGGCATGGAATATGGCGCGATCGAGCTGTCCGACGCCACCTTGCGCGAAACTCAGCTGCCGCCGTTCGCGGCTGCCTTTGCCGCTGGTGCTGCCAGTACGATGTCGGCGTTCGGCACGCTGAACGGCGTCCCGCTGAGCGGAGATCGCCGGGTCCTGACCGGGTTGCTGCGCGACACGCTCGGCTTCGCCGGACCGGTCGTGTCCGATTATGATGCCGACCGCGAACTCGTCGCCCATGGCTATGCCCGCGACGACCGCGATGCGGCGCGGATCGCGATCTTGGCCGGAGTCGATATCTCGATGCAGAGCGGCCTGTACGAACGCTGGCTCCCGGACCTGGTCACTAAGGGCGACGTCCCGCTGGCCCGTGTCGACGACGCGGTCGCGCGGGTCCTGATACTGAAGGAACGGCTCGGCCTGTTCGACGATCCGATGCGCTCGCTTAACGCCGGTGTCGAACGCCGAACGGTCGGCAGCGCCGCGATCCGATCGGCGGCACGCATGGCGGCGCGGCGCTCGATCGTCCTGCTGAAGAACGACGGCGGGCTGCTTCCGCTGGCGCGTACCGGCCAGCGGATCGCGCTGATCGGTCCCTTCGGCGCGGACCGCAGCCAGGTGAACGGCCCATGGTCGTTCGCCTCGACCGGCACGAACGCGATCGACCTGGCGACCGGCATCCGCACGCGCATGGGCGTCGATGCGCGGATCGAGGTCGTCGCGGGTTCGGGCATCGAGGCGCCCGTCGCCGACGGCGTCGCTGCAGCCGTTGCCGCAGCCCGCGCCGCCGATATCGTCGTGCTGGCGATCGGCGAGGGAGCCAGCATGTCGGGCGAAGGCAACAGCCGCGTCGACATCACGATCCCAGCGCCGCAGCGCGAGCTGGCCGCTGCCGTCGCCGCGACAGGCAAGCCGATCGTCGTCGTGCTGACGCACGGACGCGCCCTGGCGCTCGACGGAGCCGTCGCCGCCGCGCCGGCGATCCTCGCGACCTGGTTCCTCGGCAGCGAAGCCGGCCATGCGATCGCCGATATCCTGTTCGGCATCCATGAACCGACCGGTCGCCTGCCGGTCAGCTTTCCGCGGGCGACCGGGCAACAGCCCTGGTCCTACGACCGGCCGAGCGTCGGCCGCCCGCTCCTGCCGCCGCCCGCACCCCAGGATGGCCGCGCAGGTTGGCGCGACGCCCGGGACACCGTCCTTTATCCGTTCGGCCACGGCCTCGGCTACGCGACCTTTGCGACCGGGCCGACGCGGGCGACGATCGACGGCGCGACCATCGCCGTCAGTGCGGAGGTACACAATCGCTCGAACCGCACCGGCGAGACAACGGTTCAGCTTTACGTCCACGACCTGGTCGCGTCCCGCACCCAACCGCGCCGCAAACTGGTCGCCTATCGCCGGCTGACGATGAGGGGGGGGGCGGCCGATCGGGTCCACTTCGTGATCGATCGCGCGCAGCTGGCGATCATCGGCCCTGACGGGTCGCCCATGTTCGAACCCGGCACCTTCCGCTTTTGGATCGCGCTGTCATCGGCAGATGGCTTGGCGAGTGACATAGAGGTTCCGGCGTAACCCCACCGGACCAAAGTTCTGCGGATATCGCTCCTCTCCTAGAGTTTGATTCGTCTAAGCTGAATCGTATCCGCTGTTGCGGAGGTAGTTGGTGAATTGGTGAGGTGGGAAGGCCTCGAGTAGTGAACCAATCTGCCTCCGTGTTGCCTCGACCGATCTGGTGTCGGCCTTGCGGAGCAGCGTTTTGAGTTTGGCGAAGACCTGCTCGATGGGATTGAGGTCGGGGTGACGTGCTCCCCGGAAATCATGCCATCGATAAGTTAGCTCGTCAGATGGAGACGAGCGATGCGGCGAGGCCGTTTTACCCAGGATCAGATCATAGGCGTGCTGCGTGAGCACGAGGCTGGCGTGAAGACCGCCGAGCTGTGCCGAAAGCATGGCATCAGCGATGCGACCTTCTACAACTGGAAGGCGAAATACGGTGGTATGACCGTGTCGGAAGCGGCGCGGTTGCGCACTCTGGAGGATGAGAACCGGCGGCTGAAGAAGCTGCTGGCGGAGTCGATGCTGGACGTGTCGGCGCTGAAGGATCTGCTGGGAAAAAACTGACCCGGTCTGTGGATCGCTACGCTGCGGTGGAGAAGCTGATGACCGACCACGGCTTCTCCGAGCGTCGCGCCTGCAGGCTGGTCGGGGTCAACCGGTCGGCGTGGCAATATGAGCCGCTTCGCGGAAAGGATGATGCTGTCCGCGAGCGGATGCGCGAGCTTGCCAACGAGCGTCGCCGGTTCGGCTATCGCCGGTCTGCAGTCCTGCTCAGGCGCGAAGGCAAGGGCATGAACCTGAAGAAGGTGTACCGGCTGTATCGCGAGGAGCGGCTGACGGTGCGCAAGCGTGGCGGCCGGAAACGGGCGCTGGGCACGCGGGCGCCGATGGCGATCCCGCAGGGTCCCAACCAGCGCTGGTCTCTCGACTTCGTGTCGGATGCACTGGCCTGCGGCCGGCGGTTCCGCATGCTCAACGTCATCGACGATTACAGCCGGGAGTGCCTCGCGTGTATCGTCGACACCTCGTTGTCAGGTCGGCGTGTCGTCCGCGAGCTCGCCGCCATTGCCGAGCGACGCGGGCTGCCGTGCATGGTGGTCAGCGACAACGGAACCGAACTGACCAGTCATGCCGTTTTGGCCTGGTGCCAGGACACGGGCGTCGAGTGGCATTACATCGCCCCGGGCAAGCCGCAGCAGAACGGCTTTGTGGAATCGTTCAATGGTCGCTTGCGCGACGAATGCCTGAACGAGCACCTGTTCCCCTCGCTGGCTGCGGCGAGACGGATCATCGAGGCATGGCGGACGGACTACAACACCGTGCGTCCGCACAGCAGCCTCGGCGGCATGGCACCCGCCGAGTTTACCAACCGCCCGCGCCACGGGCACGAGGACACCGAAGCTAACCTATCAGCGGCCTGAAAACGGGGAGCACGTCAAGACTGGCGGAGTTTCAGGGGAGCACGTCAAGTCGGAGATAGAGTGCGTCATAATTGAACTAAAATCTCCCAGCAATCCGAGTGCCCTATAGGGTGGTGCACGGGGCACCACCTTCCGATCCGACCTGATCCCAAAATCATTGAAAAACTGGCTGATTTCTGCCATTTTTGACTAATGATTTTCCTTTTTGATCCGATAGCGTCTGACGAGTTCCAGCAGCCTAAAGGGGCCAATTTTGGGGCCAACTGGCTAGCCTGTGAAACGGTGGCCACCAAATGCCGCTGACCGACAAGGCTGTACAGAGTGCGAAGGCTGGTCCTAAGCCACGTAAAATCGCGGACGAGAAGGGGCTGTTCGTTCTCGTTCAGCCTTCCGGCGGTAAGCTTTGGCGGCTAAAGTACCGACACCTTGGCAAAGAAAAGAAGCTGTCTCTAGGGCGGTATCCCGAGGTTTCCTTGAAGGAAGCGAGGGAGCGGCGGGACGCTGCACGAAAAATAATTGCTGATGGGATCGACCCTTCGCAAACCGCCCGCGCCGCAAAAATTGCGGCGGTTCAGCGCGAAGCCATGACGTTTAAGCTGGTCGCCACCGAATACATCGACAAAATTGAAGCCGAAGGCAGGGCGGCGGTTACGGTCAGCAAATCGCGGTGGTTGCTCACGCTCTTGGAGCCGTCAATCGGCCATCTAGCTGTAGACGCGATAACTCCTGCCGAGTTGCTGGCAGCGCTAAGGAAAGTCGAGCGAAAGGGGCATCTGGAAACTGCACGTCGAATGCGTTCGCTCGCGAGCCGGGTGTTTCGATACGCGGTGGCAACGTCGCGGGCAGCCGGCGACCCCGCGTCGGTGTTGCAAGGTGCGCTGACTGCGCCTGTTGTCAAGCATCATGCGGCTTTAATCGAACCCGCAAAGGTCGGCGCATTGCTACGTGCAATCGATGGATACGATGGTCAGCCAATGACCAAGCTAGCGCTAAAACTTGCACCACTCGTACACCTTCGCCCAATCGAACTAAGGACGGCAAAGTGGAATGAGATAGATATCGAGCAAGCAATCTGGCGAATACCCGCATCGAAAATGAAAATGCGAAAGATGCATCACGTTCCTCTATGTAAACAAGCGCTGTCCATCTTAAAAGAGGCTAAATCTCTTACGTCACGTTTTGAATACGTCTTTTCATCCCTTTACCCCGGTACGCGACCAATGTCAGAAAATACGCTGAATGCGGCGCTCCGTAGGCTTGGATACAGCGGGGATGAAATGACAAGTCACGGATTCAAGTCGATAGCTAGTACGCTGTTAAATGAAAGCGGCTTGTGGAGTTCGGACGCCATTGAACGAGCACTTGCCCATAACGACAGGGACACTGTTCGGGCAGCCTATCACCGTGGTCAGCATTGGGACGAGCGTGTGAGAATGGCGCAGTGGTGGGCCGACTATCTCGACGGTCTGCGTAGCTCTATTCCGACATAATCCGTCGTTTTTGGCGTAGGCATGTAGATGGGCAACGCTCAACCTTTCGGACAAAAAATCGTTATTTTGTAGATGCCTAGCGGTCTTTTTATGCGTTAGCGCGGCCATTTCGCTCGCTCGCAACCTAAGGTCCGCTAATTTGTTTGAATGAGCGATTTTACTGAGAGCGCCGCGATCGACCGCATCCTTCGGCGTGCGGAAGTCTGCCAACTCATCGGCCTGTCACGGTCGAGCCTGTACCTAATGATGGAGGAAGGACGCTTTCCGCGTCCTATTCGTCTTGGTCGTCGAGCCGTTGGCTGGAAAGCGCGGGCCGTAGATGAGTGGATTAATCAGCGCGAAATTGCTTGCCGTACCAACGGGTCGTGAGCTTTCGCGTTTCCGATCGCGATCACTGAGCGACGTGTCTTTCCAACCGACAATACCATGCGGACTTCCGCCGATTATCGCCCGGTCTGTCAAAGCCGCGATCTTAAGTGCCCGGCCTACGCTCGCCAATTTCGGCCAGAATAAACACCTTTCTTAATATATTTTGAAATATACCTAAACGCCGAATAAACAAAAATAAACAAGACTGGTGGAAAGAAGCTTTGTAAGAGGGGTTGCAGCCATTTCTCGGCTCGATATTCTGTCTGCACTCGCCCAATTGGCGAGCCAAATAAGGTGAAAAATGAAAAATACCGAGACGCCCCACATTGGGGCGACTGATGCCGCATGCCCAAGCGCGGCAAATGATAGAGTCATTGACTTCGAAACGGTCGAGGTCGTCGACCTTAAAAGCGTGCCATCCGTGAATATGTCGTTGTTGCGTGTCGCTGCATCGGCGGAAGCGGATGCCTTCATCACGACGTTCGCCACCCAACTCTGTCAAGCAGCAGGACCAAAAACACGCTCGACTAAGGCGTATCGAACCGCGTTGGCAGCTATAATAGCGGACCTACTCAAGTCTGCCTCATACGACCCGATACGGCCATGCTACCGTCCTATGGCGTGTGGCGACTTCACCGGCCGCCGCATAGCCTACAAGGCGTTTAAACGGCCAATACGGCACCTTCTGGATAGCGGCTTCATTACTATCGAGAAAGGGTGGTGTGAACCGGGCCGGGTCTTCGCCAAAGAGGGGCAGGTCACCCGCATCTGGGCCACCGCCAGCCTTATTAATTTGCTATCGGAAAGCGGCCTTTGCGCAGATGATTGGCGCCAGCATTTCACGTTGCCGACCAAACCGACCGACTGCGATTTTCCGATCCGATTGAAGGTTACGCGTCCAAAGCGGAAGCCCAACGGTGACCATCCGAAGGCGCAGTATATGGCTTTCGACAAAACCGATCCGAGGGTTGTCGTGCTTGCCAACCTGATGAACGAATTTAACCGCCTCATGGCACCCCACGTACTCGGTGGTGCCGAGCATGACGCATTCTATCGCACGTTCAATTGCGGCGACGATCCCGACTTCGCTTGGAATATGAGTGGTCGGATATATTCGGCCGGCGGGTATCAGAACGTTTCGAAGGCGGATCGAAAGAAGCTGACGATAAACGGTGAACCGGCGGTGGAAGTCGATATTCGCGCTAGCCATTTGACCATCTTGCACGCGCTGGAAGGCGTTCCGCTTCCCAGTGGCGATAATGATCCCTTCGACCTCGACCCCGCTATTCATCGGAAAGTTATCAAGGCTTGGGTAGCGATGACTCTCGGTCATACCGGGTATCACCATATGTGGTCGCCCGATATCAAGGAGCGCCTTGGCGCAGACCTACAGAAGCGGCACCCTGTTCGGACGATCGAAGCTCTTGTAAGAGCAAAAATCCCTTTGCTCGATAAGTGGGAAACTAGCAGCATCCGGTGGCAAAAGCTTCAACATATCGAAAGCGAGATTATCCTGCGTGCCGCATTAGGACTCGTTAAGAATTTCAACTGCCCTTGTTATCCGCTTCACGATTCACTTATCGCTCCGGCTTCTAAGGTTGGAATTGTAAAGCTTAGACTAAAATCCTCATTCCATCATTATCTAGGTATTTATCCTTATCTAAGTGTAGAATGATATATAAAAGAGATAGAGGGAATTTGAAACCATACGAGTTACCCTTGTGAGGTTCATGATGATTCCGGGCCAAAATTAGAAAGGCAAAGGGTGAAAGGTAACTCCGTCCGTCTAAGGGTTACCTACCTCCATAAGTGACCAACTGCTGCCGCGCTGGCATGTACCGCGATAGCTTCGGCTAATCTGTACGTGCCATCACGCTACGGACAGGTCGCCGTTGCTAGCGTTCTGCCCAACACCTGCCCCATCTAACCGTGCGAGTAGGTCGTCGAACGCACCATCATTGTCGTTAGCGCGGTAACAGCGCTTTAGCTTGTCACCGACGATATCTAGGTCGCGTTGGCTATGGCGGCTAACAACCACAACGTCGTCTGCTGCCATGCTACTTGTCCCGCTGTTTCGAAGGCAACGCAGATTAGTGGATACGGTGCCAACCATTCCGGGCGCGATCCGGTTTAATCGGTAGAAAGGCATGGGGGTAGGACAAATTGTGGCGGTGAATGGGTGTTAGAAGCCGCTCGGAAGGCCATAGAGGGCAAGGGTGGCGCTCGGCGGGGGACGGTGTGTCGAAGGTTTGCAAGCGCGCTAAGCAGCATTTGCGCAGGGAATAAGCTCGCCGGTCGAACTGCCCCATTCTGGCACTCTGTGTGGCTTCGTTTGTCGTCAACTTTATTTGCGCTGTGGACCGCCAGCGCCCATTCTGATAACGATCTGTTTAGATTGATGCGCGGAAGGGGCCGCGTAAAGGGGGGAATATGAATTTCACACGGATCACGACGATCGCCGCTTGTGCATTTTTTGTGACAGTTGCAGCGCCCGCTCAGGCAGAAGTCCTCACTTTCGATGATGTAAACACGAACTCTTACGTTTTCCCTGTGGCCAGTTATCAGGGTTTTACGATGACCAATGTTGGCATTGTTAAAGGGTCTTCTCAGGGCGCTGGTTACTCCGCTGGCGTCGTTTCCTCGCCGAACGTTATGTTTAACGGTAACGCAAGTTTGGCGTCGATCTCTTCCGCCTCTGCATTCACCTTGAACAGTGCGTACTTTACTGCGGCTTGGTCGGATCGTGCGGTCACTGTGGCTGGGTTTAACGGCTCTACCCAAGTATTTAGTGAAACGTTCAATGTAGTGAGTTCTGGACCGACGCTCAGGAATTTTAGTTTTGCCCCAATTACTAGCTTTACGTGGGTATCGCCGAATAATTCGGATGGCCTAGGCCATATAGCAATCGATAATTTTACATTTAATGCTGCAAGTGCCGTCCCAGAGCCTACGACGTGGGCTATGATGCTTATTGGCTTCGGGTTCATTGGCTGGTCGCTTCGCCGCGTGAAGCAGGTTGCCACCGTCAACTTTGCCTAAGCGTCCGCGCAGATAATGCAGAGAGCCGTCAGTCGAGAGACTGGCGGCTTTTGTTTTGCCCTAGGAAGTCCGTACAGTGCTGTTTTCCAATTAGGCTAGGCGCGTAGCTAAATTTTCACCATTGGCGCCCTACGCCCTTCAAATCGAAGATTTGGGCATAATGATACAGCAAGGGTTTGCGTGGCGTCACCGGCTAGCGACTGTTCCGGGGTTTTATCGCTACTGATGCTAACACGTTCCCTAACTGGCGCGAACTTGTTAAGCGTTTAGACCGGTCAGCGGAAAGCCAGCCCATCACCGCGTCGTTCGATAGAATATAGCGGCGTTTCAAAGGCGGGCCGTTGCGTGGTTGTGCCCGCTATGCGTACCTGTCGGTAAAACGGAGGTTGCTATGTCCAACACGATTAACGCTGAACTCGCTACCGAGCTTACCGTCGCTTGGCTATCTAACCCATCGACGCGAGCGGGCGCTGAGGACGTAAAGACGTTCCTCGCTTCGATGAATAAGGCGGTAGGCGAGTTAGCATCGCCCGCACTGCCAGCTATAGAAACTGGCGCGCGGACCTATGAACCGGCGGTGTCGGCGCGAAAGTCGCTGGCTAACCCTGACTTCATTGTGTCGATGATCGACGGGAAAAATTATAAGACGTTGAAGCGGCACCTGTCGCGTCACGGATTGACGCCGGACGAGTACCGCGAACGGTTCGGGCTTAAGCCTTCATATCCAATGGTCGCGCCGGCCTATTCGGACGCGCGTAAGGCTATGGCGAAGACGCTTGGGCTTGGCCGGAAGCCCGGTCAGAAGGTGGGTGCAAAGCAGCCCGTAGAAGGCACTGGGGGCGCCGTAGAGAGCAAGGTTGGCACGAAGCGGGGTAAGTCCGTCGCGGAAGCGCGTGCTGCTGCTAAGGCGCATCTGGGCGAAAAAGGCGAGTAATGACGAAGCTAGCGACCAGCGATAGAATGGGAGCCGCATGGAAAAAATAATTGCATGGTTAGAGCTTCACAACGGGCTTTCTGGTTGGGCGCAGTTCATTGGTGCGATGGTTGCGCTAATCGTCACCTATCTCACTGCATTTATGCCAATTTGGCATCGTAAGAGGCAGCTTAAAAAGGCTGGTGGCCGATTGCTAATGAACGGCTACGAAATTTTAGAGAGTTATCATCGTACAACGCCTAATTTTCTACCCGTTTCTTTAACGTTGCGTGGAGGGGCGCTCGCCATTGGCGCCGTGATAGATGAAATAGCGAGATTTCCAATTTATGAATTGGATGACCAAGGTAGTCGCTCTCTAGCTCGAAATTTAATCGCATTGAACGCGACGTTAATAGGGACAAAGCTAGTTTTTGATGATGCTTCCGAGCGCATCGTGGATCGCGAGGCGACCGAAGAAGAGCGTGACCTTATCGTCGAGTTCCTGGCGGCTCGGCTTGATCTAGTGCGAAAAATTCTAAACGGTGAAAATCTCGAAAGACCTATTTGGTCGGACGCTATGAGTGCGGGCAGTTAATCACTTACAACCCTCGCCGTTCCCATCGCGTTCAAGGTATCGACCATAACCGAGGCTTCCGCCCCTAACCGGCGCTGGCCCTACTTTGTGTACAACCACCACGAATGAACAAGTGCAGCAAAAGCCGTAATCGGTCCAATTCGGCGGATCAGCATAGCTAAGAGGGCTTCTCGATAGCGCCCGCGTTTATTGAAGCTCTCGACGAGCTTGTCCTCGCCTTCATTCGGATTAGGTAGACCCAACATATCGCCTTCTCGCGCTAAAATTCTGAACCCGATTACAGACGGGAAGAGAGTTACAGCGCTCGACGATGGTGACCGAGCTAGAGCCGAAGTCCTGCGGACTATGCATCCGATTTTTGACTCGGGATCAAGAGGGCTACACGTCAGAAAATTAAAATATACGCGATTGACTCACGGATTCGCGTCAGGAAAATAATTTGCCGTTATAAGCCAAAGGCTTGCCTAACTTTTGAACATTGATGCCACGACGAATCGCGGTTGAATCGTTCGACAATCAGGCCGCCACAAGCCGCTTGCGAATCATGTTCACGTTATGTTCCAAGGCGGGATGCAAGCCTTAGCCCCCGATCCGCTCGCCAGTGCCGTTTTGAATGCGCCCGCGTGGCAAAGGCTAGGCATAACCGTTCCCGACCGGCGATTGAGGGAGAAGGCCGCACGGGCATTGGCCGTCTCGATTATCAATCAACTCGACCGCGACCAGCCGCCATATGACCCCAGACAGCTAAGCCTGTCGCTGTGACACGATGGGCGCGAACGCGAAGCTGGAAACCTTGCTCGATATCACCGGCAAAGGCGCGAACTTAGAGGTTGGCTGTGCGTGCGGGAACACGTCCGTAATTGACAGCCATAAGACCGCTAGGTGGTTCATGGCGCATAGGTTCGATATGCATCTGGCGCGCATAGGAAAGCGGCTACGGTGTTCGCGCTGCGGGGGAAGGCCAAACCATCTTCGACCCTCGTTTGCGCGACCTACCGCCCCGTCAAGGTTTCCGCGTGATGAGGCGGGATGGGCGCGGTTGATAAAGCGGTTGCGGGATTAGGATCGCTATCGGGGTTGATCCCGCTTCGTCTCTGCATCATCGTAGCCCCGCGTTCTGGCAAAATCCGGGACGTGGGGCTGGTTACCCCACCGATGCTAGGTCCGGTCGAACAGGTTTCGGCCGGGTGCCGTCGTGCTGTCCAAGGACTCGTCCCAAAAGCGACGGGCCTTGCCCTAGCGCTTGGTAACCACACCCGGCTTTTCGCCGGGACGCCCCTAACACAATCTGGGGGCGTGATGACCGATACTGATACCAAGGTTTGTCCTGATTGCGCCGAAACGGTTAAGGCAGCGGCTAAAGTTTGCAAACATTGCGGAAAGCGGTTTGAGGCGACTGTCTACACACAGCCGTTAGCGCGGGCAGATAATACAGAAGAGCTTACTACACGTCAGATCGTAAAGACCGTGTTGGCTGTCCTAGCTATCCTAGGGACGGCTGCCGCTTTTATGATCGCTACCCAGCGTGATCCAAACGCAACGCCGCGAGAATATCTGGCCCTTGAGGAAAAGGGCAAAGAGTACATTCTGCGGGGATTTGTTGATCCGAGTTCGGCGCAATTCAGAAATATGAAGACTACCGAAAACTGCGTAACCGGCGAGGTTAACGGCAAGAATCGAATGGGAGGATATGTAGGTTTTTCGAAGTTCTATTACAACGAACTAACCGGAGTCGGCGGTATCGCTCCCGAAGAGCCGACGTTTCGTACTCTGAATCAGCGCCGAGCAGAAGGACGCGATTCCGTGGCTGAAATGCAAGCGATCAACGAATTTGCGTCGTGGCAGAACAAGGAAGGGGAGTGCTTCTTGGGGTTACAGCCTAAGGGATAAACCCTAAGCCACAGCGCGGCGCTCAACCCGTTGGATAGCCGCCCGCGACACACCATGCCGTTTAGCCAGCACGCCAAGCGACACGCCTTCCTTTCGAGCGGCTACAATCGCCTGTTGTTGATCGCCGGTAAGGGTCTGTGGACGGCCTAGGCGCTTCCCTTCCGCCTTAGCGCGCTGCAACCCTGCCTGAGTGCGCTCTATCAATAGGTCGCGTTCAAACTCGGCAACGGCTGCAATGACGCCCATCGTCATTTTGCCGGCAGCGCTGGTCAGATCGACACCGCCAAGCGCTAAGCAGTGAACGCGGACACCCTCGGCAGCTAGTCGCTCTACGGTCCCACGCACGTCCATCGCGTTTCGCCCGAGCCTGTCGAGCTTCGTGACGATGAGTACGTCTGACGCTTCCAACCGATTCAGAAGCCTCGCGAAGCCATTGCGCTCGATAGCGGCAACAGAACCCGACACGGTTTCGACGACGATGCGCTTGGGATCGATCGCGAAGCCAGCAGTTTCAATTTCGCGCACTTGGTTGTCGGTGGTCTGATCGGTCGTGCTGACGCGACAGTATGCGAAAATTCGGCTCATCTGGTCGGCTCTCTGTATCGAATCGGTAGCTCGATAGTGCCGTTGTAAACTAATGCCGTCGAGTCCTAATTTCGATACAGCATAGGCGTGTGTATCGGAATCGACCGTTTTGGACATGGCTGTGCGATTGGCTGTCGCGCCCCCGTAGTGCTATTTGTTGACTATGAGAATCAACGGGCAGGTGAAGCGCACAAAAGACCAGCACTACGTGCCACAGATGCACCTTCGGCACTTTCGGGGCGATTCCCCAAAAAATATGATTTGGACCTACAGTAAAAGCCGGGGCACAGTGCGTCCCTCTCGGGTGGAGGAAACGGGTTTTAAGAAGAATTTCTACTCAGTGCGTGCCGGAAATGGGGATTACGTCGACGATCTAGACACACTTCTGGGCGGTATCGAAAGCAAGGCAGCACCGGTCTATGAGCGCTTGCTTGCCGGCGAGATACCCGATGGCCAGGATCGCGCAGACTTCGCCGCGTTCGTTGCGACTTGCTATTCTCGTTCTCCAGCGCTCATCAGGGCCTATGCCGAAAGCATTGCTCGTATGGAGGTACTAGAGCTTAGGGTGCGTGCTCAAAATCCGGCGAGCTTCAATCAGCTTATGAATGAATTGGAGCGTGAAACGGGCTGTGCGGTGGAAGATCGGGCCGCCGTAATGAAGTTTATCAATGACCCATCCCGATACAGCATCGGGGTCAGCGAGAAGCTCGGTCTGCGCGCTATCGCCATTGCTGACGAACTGACTCCGATTCTATTCGAGCGGACTTGGAACGTAGTTACAGCCTTGGACGGATACTTCATTACCTGCGACAATCCCGTTTATCGTTGGGTGCCAGCCAACACCGCGCATGCTATTTATGGTGACGGCGGGTTTATGAATGGTCGCGCGGAGATAACGTTGCCGCTGTCTGCGACGAAGATGCTTCTGATAGGCGGTCATACCAGTGAAGGGGGCGATCATGCTATCGGATGGCGTACCTTAGAACAGCTTAACCGCATGCGCGCGGCTAATGCCGAAGAGTTTTTATTTGCAAATTGTAAGGATGACCGCATCGCTACGCTAGCGCACGAATTTTCCAACAGCCGGCCCCGGATGCGAATTGGTATGAAGGCAGCGAACGACTTTGAAGTCAAAGTTCGGCGGTGAGATTACCTAGGGCGTCCATTTGCTGCTGACGCGGCTGGGGTTCGTCAGTGCGGTAGGTGAATGGGGGGGGGCATTGCGGCGACGGCGTAAAGCTTTGCTTCGTCCACGGCGACAATAAAACGGTGTTGGTGCACACCTTGCCTCTAGCCCGCCCACCATCACAAAGCGCCCGACCTGGATTTTCGTTAGGCTGGCGTTTTCCATTCGAACCGGCCGATTTAGGAGTCGCGATCGCCGGTGAATTGTGGAAGCTTCAAGCGTGATTGGAGAGCGTAATATGACAGGCAAGCCGCAAACGCCGAAAAAAGCTTCGGAGCGAGGCTTAAGCAAAGCCCCCCCCGTTGGCGCAGGTGATATGCGACAAGAATACGATGCAAAAGCGTCACTTGGCGAAGCGCTGATTAACTTCATTAAATTGCAAATGGAAACTTTTATTGCCGAGGCCGATATAGCTATAGGCTTTCCTGTCTCAGGAAGAGTTAAAGATTTCGACTTGATCATAGAGAAATCAACACGGAAAAACCTTGATCTTATAAACGTAGACCAATTCCATGATTTTGTTGGTATAAGAGTTGTTCTCTTATTTAAACGCGATATAACAAAATTTGATGAATTTATCAAATCGACATTTGATGTGATAGAATTCGAAGATACGGGCCGCCGATTGTCGGATAATTCGTTTGGTTATCAATCTAATCACTATGTAGTTCATCTTCCCGAGGGGTGGATGAAGATACCTAGTTTGAAAAACCTAGCAAATTTTAAGGTCGAAATCCAGGTGAGGACAATCGCTCAACATATGTGGGCGGCTGTGTCACACAAGCTTCAATATAAGGTTCAGGATGCAGTCCCGTCGGAATTACAACGGGCGATAAACCGGTCGTCTGCGATCTTGGAATTGATTGATTTGGAATTTGACCGGGTTATGGATCAAAGAGAAACGTACGAGGCCGATATTAATATAAACCTGCCTGATAGCCTACCTCTAAACGTCGATGTTGTAAGAAAAGTTATGCAATTATCGCTTCCGAAGGAAAATCAGGTGCGAAGTGACAGACACGACGTTGTTGCTACTGAACTAGGACGGCTGGGCGTAAAGACTGTAGGAGAATTGAAGAAAATAATCGCCGAAAATCTAGAAAGGTCGCTAGAGGTCGATAAGTCGCTATACGATGATAAGGATCTTCATGATTTCACAAGCTCAAAGTTGCTAAGTCTTGGAAAATTCTTAAATGGCACCGGACTAATGAGGCAAATATTAAGGGAGGAATTCGGAATGGAAGCCGTAAGAGATATTATGGTAGATGACGGTGAAGATGATGACTACGATAATGACTGATACAATTGCAATAGACAATTCTTCGAAACAATTTGTATAGCTAGTAGCGCGATAGGCTTATGTTATGCAGAACCTAGTCACATTTAATCAGCTTTACACCGCCAGGCTCAGGCCGGTCCAAAGCTTTACAAAGCGAAGAGGCTAAGCTGCCGCTGACCGTTCTTCTGCATCTTACCTGCCCGGTCCCAAGCTGGTTGGCCGGAACCATCGTAAACGACCTTTGCTTCTGCCGGACTCACCACACTGAGGACGACAACGGTCAAAGCAGGAGTAGATCGAAACAGACTGTCCGCCGTCACCTTAATCTGCACGTCGCCAGCGGCATCGTAGGCGTCGTGGATCGCCTTTGATGGCGGGTTTAAGGTAATACCGAGCGCTTCGGCCGCGACCAGTTCGCCTATCGAAGCGTCCATATGCCCGTCCGGGGTGAAGGGCATGCCGGGGTACATGGCTTTGAGCTCTTCTACAGCGGCGTAGATACCTGCGACGGGTTCGGGGAGTACGATCCTCATACTGCGACTATGCCATCGATTAGTGCGTCCGCAACCGCCGTGGCCCGTCTGCCGTCGCGTGTAATTCGCGGGTCATCGGTTCGGGAAAGCGCAGGGAAAGCCATGAATATCGATGGCGGCACTCTTCATCGTGAAGCGAAACTTTCTACCGGCGGTCAGATTATTTTGGGGGCCACGACGGTGGCCAAGCGATATCCGCTTCGAAAAGTCAGACTATGTTACAACATGTTGGCGATAGGATTCGGGTGCGGCCAGGGGCACCATACTCGTGAAAGCGAGCCTCGTAGCGGACAAAACGGGGCACCATCCCAGGTGCCGAGCTACTCCCTCCCCCGGGGGGCTCCCACTTGACATGTTGGAGAATGTTGCTCAGATGTTCTTGCCGCGTGGATAGCGGGGCAGCAGCATGATCGACATTTCAGACGACGAACGGCGACGCGCCTTCTCGGTGTGGCTGCGGAGCGGTAGGCTGCCATCGGTCAGAAGTGCTGATGGGATAGAGCTTAAATTCAATCCGTGGCATGACACTGAAACCGGACGGTTCACCTTCGCCGGTGCTGGGCGGCATTACGATCAGTGGGGCGGCGGTGGTTTTTCCGGCGGTGGCGGCGGGAAGGGCGGGGGTGGGGGTGCGACCGGATCAGGGGATCGGCCGGCTCGACCATTGCAACCGAGATCGCAGAATTCGGCAAATCACACGACTTCAAAAAGCTCGATGCAGACTGCTTCTCCGAGCAAGCGGCCGGCACCTTCGCAGCCGTCCGCTCGAGGCACATGGACCGGTGGTGGGTTCACGGGAGGTGGCGGTGGTAGCTTTGGTGGGGCGGGAGCATCCGGCACGTGGGGACCCCCCGAGGCGACACGTCGGCCGGTTTCACGCGGTTCGGCGACTGCCATCGGGTTTTCGGATCGTTACGGCGCGACGAACACGGCATCGCCACGACCTGCAATCGCACAAAGCGAGCAATTCCGTACGGTCGTTCGCAACGGCTATACGTATCAGATAGACGCGCGAGAGCGGACACGGAGAGTATCCGGCACGTTGACGGTTGCCGATGCCCCATCGCGGTCTCGTACGTCACAGCGACACGCTGGTGGAGCAGAGCGCCGCACGAGCGACGACGGTGGCCATTACATCGCGGCGCGCTTCAACGGTCCGACCGAGGCGTTCAACCATTTCGCGCAGGATGCCAACTTCAATCGGGGCGGTTATCGCCTGCTCGAGGATGAGTGGGCGCGGGACAAGCGTGCCGGACGGGTGGTTACGGTGAAGATCGTTCCACAATTCAGCGGCGGTTCTGTGCGGCCATCGACGATCAATGTGTGGTGGACAGTCGATGGGGAAAGAAAGAGCGTGAAATTTCCCAACGAACGATCGGAGAAGCGCCGTGGCGGAAACTGAATCGGAACGTCTGCTGAAGGAGATCGGCGGATTGCTGATGGAGGATGGCGAATATCCTTCAGAACCTACGCTGCTCTACGCCCAACTCAATTACAACATGATCGGAGAGTCGATCTTCAAGGAGCTTGGCAATCAGCTCCTTTTTCGGTGGCCGGTGAACGAACGCCTTCCCTACGCACTCCTCGAATTGTGGGAGGCGCAGGACGGTCAGGACCGATGGTCGGAACTGGAATACGTGCTTCGCGACGGCCAATTCGAAGTGGCCTATTTTTACCCGGACGAAATCGATCCGCAGGAAAACGTGATCGAGCGCTGCGAGCGTGCGCTGCGGCGACATTTCGGAGAGAAGCCGATCGTCTACCCACCCTTACCCACGGACGACGAACTTCAGAGCTATGGCTTGTAGGTCACATCCTGTTGGGCGTTTGGCGCGAGATCGAAATTCTTCAATGATTTGAGTGCCCAGTTTTGTTCCCTGTGGGGCACCACTCTGAGGAAATCGCTCAAAAGCGCGGATTTTCACGAGATGATAGGACTGGCCTAGAAACGAGGCTTGGTTTCAGGGTGAGTTGGCGGCACAGAGGCCGTCACCTGCCGGCTCGGACTGCGATTGCGGAGATTGAGCCGTAACTGCGGCATGGGCTGACTGTCGACAGAACCTAAACCGCAAGCGCCTTGAGCGGTGTCGATACATCCGCCAGTCGGTCCGGATCGACCTGCAAACCGGTTTCGACGAGCTTTCGGCCCTGCACGAAATCCTTGACCGAATTGACGCAATCGAGCGCGATGACGCGCCCGGCTTTGAGATAGACGATCGAAAAGCTGCGCGAGGCCGGGTCACCTCGTTCGATCGCCTTGTCGTGTCCGCTCGACAGGCCCACGGTCTGCAGGCGCAGGTCATATTGGTTCGACCAGAACCACGGCGTGGCGTCATAGGACACCGTCTCGCCCAATATCGTCCGCGCGGCGATCGCGGCCTGGTCGCTGGCGTTCTGGACGGATTCGAGCCGAACCCGCGCGCCATCGGCGAAGCGGTTATGGTGCGCGGCGCAGTCGCCGATCGCGAATATGTCGGGCAGGCTCGTCCGGCACTGAGCGTCGACATCGACGCCGTTCGCACCGGCCGCGCCCGCCGCGATCAGCGGCTCGACGGCGGGAATGATGCCGATGCCGACGATCGCCATCTGCGCCGCGACGACTTCGCCGTCCGCCATTCGCACGCCCGCCAGCCGGCCGTCGACATGTTCGAAGGCCTGGACCTGCGCATCGAGCCGCAGATCGACGCCGTGCGCGACATGCTCGGCCTCGAAGAAGCGGGACAGGCGCTCACCCGCCACCCGCGCCAGCACGCGCGGAAGCGCCTCGAACAGGGTCACCTGCTTGCCCAGCTTGGTCAGGACGGCGGCAGCCTCCAGCCCGATATAGCCGCCGCCGACCACGGCGACGCGCTCGACCCGGTCGAGCTTGGCCATCACCGCATCGGCATCGAAGCGCGTGCGCATCGCATGGATGTCGCCGCCGTCGCCACCGGGGCAGGGCAGGCGCCGCGCATGACCGCCCGCAGCCCAGACGAGCGTGCCGTAACCGATCGTCTCGCCGCCCTCGACGGCGACCGTGTGCGCGAGCGGGTCGACGGCGATCACCCGCTTGCCGGTCAACATGCGGACGTCGCGTTCGGCCCAGAATGCCGCCGGGCGGATCTGGATGCGCTCGAAGCTCTTGTCGCCCGCCAGATATTCCTTGGACAGCGGGGGGCGTTCATAGGGGAGTTCCGGTTCCTCGCCGACGATCGCGATCGAACCGGCGAAGCCTTTCTGCCGCAACGTGATGGCGGTCTGCGCCCCGCCGTGGCCGGCGCCGACGATCAGAACATCGAACCTCTGCAAAATCGCCTTCCCTCTCGTTCGCGTGGGCGGTGTCACTTTACCGAGCCGCCTTGCCTGCGTGCCGCAGTCCGTAATCAAGGACCGGTCGGGCGTCCAATCCGGGCGTTGTCTGCAGGTCCTTCACCGCCGTTCGCCCGGGGCGACGTCGAAGGGCCGCCCACCGCCGGGTGCTAAGATTGCGCTTGGAAGAAATGGTGGGAGAGGCTGATCGAAACCGGCCCTAGGTATCGAGGGCGAGCAGGGCGAAGGTCGCCAGCCAATGCTCGCCCATATAGTCGTCGCCCAGATGCGGCAGGCTGGCGGCGAGGTGCTCGTCCGCCGCCGCTGCCGCCCGCGCGGCGACCGGGTGATCGGCCCCGAGCGCCGCGGCGATCGCGCGCCAGCACCAGGCGCGGCTGAGGTTCAGTCCGTCGAGGTGCGCGATCTTGCCGTCGCTACGATCCGACACGACGGCGGGACGGAACAGGGTGGCCGGCTCGCCCGATGCGACGCGCGGCAGGAACGCGTCGAACCAGTCGCGGAACGTCGCGGCGTCGAACACGCGGCTCATCAGCAGCGCTTCGCAGAGGGCGGGCGACAGGAATTCGTCGCCACCCGGCTCCCACGCCGGGCAGTCGCGGTCGTTCGCGAACCATCCGACCGCGGCCCGCGCGATCGCGCGGCGCAGGGGCTGGTCGCGCGTCTCCGCCCAGTCCCACGCCAGCGTCAGCGCGAACGCGATGTTGAAATGCGTGCCAACCCTTAGCGGATAGGTCAGCCGCGGCAGGAAATCGCAGAACCGCGCCGCCAGCGTCGTCGCCAGGGGCTCCAGCGCCGCGCCCCAGGCGGCATCGTGCCGACACGCCTCCTCATGCAGCGCCAGCGCCCAGGCCCAGCCATAGGGCCGCTCGAACGACCCGCGGTTGGGTGCGGTGAAATAGGCGACCTCCCGCGCGACCTTGTCGGCGGTAAACAGCGCGTCGGCCCGCGCGCGCACGTCCCCGGCGACGCTCAGGTCGGGGAAGCGGCGGATCAGCCGGAGCAGCTGCCACCAGCCATGCACGCAGCTGTGCCAGTCAAGGCTGCCGTAGAAGATCGGATGGAGTTCGGCGGGCGACCGCACATCCTCCGGTCCGTTCAGCACATGCAGCAGAACATTCGGATATTCGCGCCCGACATGGCCGAGCGTCAGCGTGGCGAATTGTTCTGCGGTGCTGCGGTCGATCCCGGTCATGCGATCATCGCGTAGAGCAGCACGATGTTGAACGCGAGCAGGGGGAGGGCGGTCGGCACTTGCGCGCGGATGACGCCATATTTGTCCTTCAGGTCGAGCAACACCGCGGGCAGCAGATTGAAGTTCGCCGCCATCGGCGTCATCAGCGTCCCGCAGAAGCCCGCCAGCATGCCGACCGCGGCGACGATCGCCGGGTCGCCGCCTGCCTGCCTGATCAGCAGCGGCACGCCGACCGCCGCCGCCATCACCGGGAAGGCGGCAAAGGCGTTGCCCATAACGATCGTGAACAGCGCCATGCCCAACGCATAGGCCAGCACCGCGCCGATGATGCTGCCGGCGGGAATGACCTCGCCGATCAGGCGTCCGACGACGTCGCCCACCCCCGCCAGCGCGAACACCGCGCCGAGGCTCGCCAGCATCTGCGGCATCACCGCCACCCAGCCGATGTCGTCGATCAGGCCACGCCCGGCCGCGAAGGGCTCGGTCGGGCGGGCCTGGAGCATCAGCCGGGTCAGCACGAGCGCGATCAGCGT
Organism: Sphingomonas floccifaciens; assembly: GCF_042681125.1. NCBI lineage: Bacteria > Pseudomonadati > Pseudomonadota > Alphaproteobacteria > Sphingomonadales > Sphingomonadaceae > Sphingomonas > Sphingomonas floccifaciens. The sequence continues at coordinate 33,971 of NZ_JBHUFC010000002.1, forward strand.
CCCGCCGGTCAGCGCGACCAACGTCGCCTGCTTCGGATCGACGATGCCGGGCATCTGCTTGAAGAGCAATGTGCCGGTGAGCGCCGCGGCCGGAATGACCAGCGCGGGGACGAACACCTTCGCGCCATGACGATCCTCGGCCGGCTCGGTCGCGACCGCGCGCCGCATCCGCCCCGACGCCGCGATGCCGACCAGCGCCAGCACCAGCACGCCGTTGGCGACGTCGCCCAGCCGGTCGCCGGCCAGGAACGACAGCGCGATGAGGGCGTGGAAGGCACCGTTCGCCCAGCGCCGGTCGCGCAACGACAGCGCGGCGAAGGCGGCGAAGGTCAGCCCCGCGACGGCATAGACCAGGTTCAGCCCGATCATGCGCCGCGCCCCTTCCGCGCCAGCCGCCGGTCGAGCAGCATCAGGCGGACGCCGTGGATCAGGAACGCGGCGATCGCGGTCGGAATCGCCCAGACCGCGAGCTGGAACGGCTCCAGCACGATGCCGTACCCCTCCAGCACCCCCTTCATCAGCAGGATCGATCCGATCGCGATGAAGATGTCTTCGCCGAAGAACAGCCCGATATTGTCGGTGCCGGCCGCCAGCGCCTTCACCCGCTCGGCCTCGTCGCTGGCGCCCCCGCGCTGGCGTTCTGCCGCGGCCTCCGCCATCGGCGCGACCAGCGGGCGAACGGTCTGCGCCGGCCCGCCGACCGAGGTCAGGCCCAGCGCCGCGGTGATCTGGCGGAACAGCAGATAGCCGATCAGCAATCGCCCCGCGGTCGCACCGCGCAGTCCCGCGACCAGCGAGCGTGCTCGCGCCTGCAGGCCCCGCCGCTCCAGCAGGCCGATCACCGGCAGCACCATGTAGATGGCGGTGACGTAGCGGGTCTCGTTGAACGCATGGCCGAAGGTGGCGAGTACCCGCACCGGATCGAGCCCCGCCGCCAGTCCGGTCACGAGGGCCGACACCAGGATGACCAGCAACGGGTTGAACCGCAGCAGAAAGCCGCCTGCGATGACGACGATGCCTGCCAGGACCAGCATCAGCCAACCTCCCCATATCCGCCGCCGCCCGGCGTCTCGATCACCAGCACGTCCCCGGCCGCCATGTCGATCCGCGCGGTCGACGCGAGCGGCTCGATCGATCCGTCCGCGCGCTCGACGCGATTGACGCCGACCCGCCCGTCCGCGCCGCCGGCCAGCCCGAACGGCGGCACGACCCGGCGGTTGCTCAGGATGCCGGCGCGCAAGGGCGCGAGGAAGCGCAGTCGGCGCACCGTCCCGTCGCCGCCGCGCCATCGCCCGGCGCCGCCCGATCCGCGGCGGATCGCGAACCGTTCGACCAGCACCGGATAGCGCGTCTCCAGCACTTCCGGATCGGTCAGCCGGCTGTTGGTCATGTGCGTCTGGATCGCGTCGGCGCCGGCATGGCCCGGCCCGGCGCCCGCGCCGCCGGCGATCGTCTCGTAATATTGATAGGCCTCGTCGCCGAAGGTCAGGTTGTTCATCGTCCCCTGGCTCGCCGCCATCGCGCCGAGCGCACCGAGCAGCGCGTCGGTGACGACCTGGCTGACCTCGACATTGCCCGCAACGACCGCGGCCGGGGCGCGCGGGTTGAGCATCGACCCCTCCGGCACGATGATCGTCACCGGACGCAGGAAGCCTTCGTTCAGCGGCACCGCGTCGTCGACCAGCAACCGCAGGACATAGAGCACCGCCGCGCGGGTGACGGCTAGCGGCGCGTTGAAGTTGCTCGGCCGCTGTTCGCTGGTACCGGTGAAGTCGATCGTCGCCGTGCCGCCCGCGCGGTCGACGGTCACGCGCACCTCGACGACGGCACCATCGTCGAGCGCATAGCGGAACTGCCCGTCCGACAGCCCTGCGATCATCCGCCGCGCGACCCGCTCGGCATGGGACTGGACATGCGCCATGTAGCGGGTGACGACCGCCGCCGCCTGCTGGCGGGCGAGCTGGCGCAGGCCGTCCGCCCCGCGTGCGCAGGCGGCGACCTGCGCGGCCAGGTCGGCGATATTCTGGTCGATGTTCCGCGCTGGATACGGGCCGTTCGCCAGCAGGTCGCGGATCGCGGCTTCCTGCAACACCCCGCCGTCGACGATCGTCACATCGTCGAACACCACGCCCTCCTCCGCCAGCGTGCGGCTGTCGGGCGGCATCGATCCGGGCGTCGTCCCGCCGACATCGGCATGATGCCCACGCGCCGCGACGAACCAGGCGGGCGCGTCGCCGCCGGCGAAGACCGGCATGATGACGGTGATGTCGGGCAGGTGCGTGCCGCCGCGATAGGGATCGTTCAGCGCATAGACCTGCCCCTCGCGCATCGTGCCGGCGCGCGCGGCGATGACGGTGCGGATGCTTTCGCCCATCGACCCCAGATGCACCGGGATGTGCGGCGCATTGGCGACCAGTGCGCCATCGCCATCGAACAACGCACAGGAGAAATCGAGCCGTTCGCGGATGTTCACCGACGCGGCACTGCGCTGGAGCGCGGCGCCCATTTCCTCGGCGATGCCCATGAACAGGCCGGCGAAAATCTCCAGCCGGATCGGGTCGACCGCGCCGTCCGCGGCGGCCTCCGCGCGCGCCTCGCTCCGGTCGAGCAGCAGCGTGCCGTCCGTCAGAACCCGCGCCCGCCAGCCCGGCTCAACTACTACCGTCGAGACGGGATCGATGATCAGCGCCGGCCCGGCGACGATCGCGCCTACCGCCAGCCCGCCGCGTCGATGTACCGGCGCAGTGCGGGGCGCACCGGCAAGATACATCTCGGCCTGCCCGACCGGATCGGCGGATACGTCGGGCAGGGCGGGGGCGGGAAGGGCCTGTGCCCCGTCGCCCGCGCTCGCCTCGACCCGCAATTGCTCGACCACCAGTCCGTCGTCGCCGACGAAGCCGAACCGTTGGCGGTGCGCCGCCGCGAACGCCGCTGCCATCGCTTCGGGCGTATCCCAGTCGACCGCGATCGTCTGGTCGTTGCGTGCATAACGGATCTGCACCAGCACGGTCGTCCGGCGCGTGGTCACGCCCTGAGCCGCCAGCGCCGCCGCGGCCTCCGCCTCCAGCGCGGCCAGCGCCTCGGTCAGGGCGGCATCGGCCAGCGGCAAGGCGACCGTCGCCTCGCGCACCACGCTGCGTTCCGCGAGACCGATCCCGACCGCCGACAGCACGCCCGCCAGCGGATGGATCAGCACCTGGCCCATCCCCAGCGCATCGGCGACCAGGCAGGCGTGCTGCCCGCCCGCCCCGCCGAAACAGGCGAGCGCATAGGCCGCCGGATCTTCGCCGCGCGCGACCGACACCGCACGGATCGCCCGCGCCATGTTGGCGACCGCGATCCCGACCAGCCCCTCCGCCGCCGCTTCCCGCGCCAATCGCTCGCCGGTCGCCGCTTCGACCTCGTCGAGCAGCGTATCGAGCGCCGCGACCGAGGCCGCCCGGTCGAGCGGCTGATCGCGTCCGGGTCCGAACAGCGCGGGGAAATGTTCGGGCTGCAACTTGCCGAGCACCAGATTGCAGTCGGTTACGGTCAGCGGCCCGCCCCGGCGATAGCAGGTCGGCCCCGGATCGGCCCCCGCCGATGCCGGCCCGACCAGCAACCGCCCGCCGTCGAAGTGACAGATCGATCCGCCCCCCGCCGCGACCGTGTCGATCCGCATCATCGGCACCGCGACGCGCACGCCCGCCAGCACCGCATCCGACCGCCGGTCATAGGCCCCGGCATAGAGCGACACATCGGTCGACGTGCCTCCCATGTCGAAACCGATCACCCGGTCGAACCCGGCCGCAGCCGCGGTCCGCGCCATGCCGACGATCCCGCCGGCCGGCCCCGACAACAGCGCGTCCTTGCCGCCGAACCGCTCGCCCGCGACCAGCCCGCCGCTCGACTGCATGAACAACAGGCCGTCGCCCAGCGACGCCTGCAAGCCGTCGACATAGCGCCCGAGGACCGGCGACAGATACGCATCCGCCAGCGTCGTGTCCCCGCGTGCGACCAGCCGGATCAGCGGCGCAGTGCGATGGCTGACCGAAATCTGCGTGAAGCCGGCGGCGGCGGCGAGATCGGCCAGCGCCGCCTCATGCGCCGGATGCTTCCACCCGTGCACCAGCACGATCGCCACCGCACGCAGTCCCGCCGCATAGGCGCGTCCGAACGCCGCCGCCGCCGCCTCGCGGTCGAGGGGGCGCAGCACGGTGCCATCCTCCGTCACCCGCTCGTCGATCTCGACCACGTCCGCGAACAGCGGTGCCGCCCGGCGGATGGCCCGCGCGAAAATGTCCGGCCGGTCCTGATAACCGATCGTCAGCGCATCGCCGAACCCACGCGTGATCGCCAGCAGCACCGGCTCACCCTGCCGCTCCAGCAGCGCATTGGTCGCGATCGTCGTGCCGATGCGGATCGCGCATTGGGGCAGCGGCCCATCGCCCGCGCCCGTCACCTGCCGGATCGCCGCCTCCGCCGCGTCGTACCGGCGGTCAGGATCGATCGACAGCAATTTCGCCGTCGTCAGCGTCCCATCGGGGCGCCGCGCCACGACGTCGGTAAAGGTGCCCCCGCGGTCGATCCAGAACTGCCATTCGCTCATGCGGCGATGAATGTCATCGATCCACCGCGACGACCAGCCGTATCGACGTTGCCCTATGCGTCTGGGATTCCTAAGTCGCATCCGTGATCGATCCCACATCCCCCAACCGGTTCAACGAGGAAGCCGCCACTTATACCGTCCGCGGCAGCGATACGCCCGACCTGGATGCCGGCGTCGCGGCGATCCGCAACGTCGTGCAGACATTGCCGGTCCGCCCCGGCGTCTACCGGATGCAGGATACGAAGGGCGAAGTGCTGTACGTCGGCAAGGCGCGCGCGCTGAAGAACCGCGTCGCCAACTACACCCAGGTCGCGCGGCTGACGAAGCGGCTCCAGCGCATGGTGTCGCAGACGCGGTCGATGACCATCGTCACGACCAACAACGAGGCGGAGGCGCTGCTGCTCGAAGCGCAGCTGATTAAGCGCTATCGCCCGCCGTACAACGTGCTGCTGCGCGACGACAAAAGCTTCCCCTTCATCTTGCTGCGCGCCGATCACGATTTTCCGCGCATCCAGAAGCATCGCGGCGCGCGCCGGGCGAAGGGCAATTACTATGGTCCGTTCGCCAGTGCAGGCAGCGTCAACAACACGCTGAACGCGCTGCAGAAGCTGTTCCTGCTGCGCTCCTGCACCGACGGTTTCTTCAAGACCCGTGACCGGCCGTGCCTGCTCTATCAGATCAAGCGCTGCTCGGCGCCGTGCGTCGGGCGGATCGACAAGGATGGCTATGCCGATCTGGTCGAGGATTCGAAGAAATTCCTCGCCGGCAAGGCGACCGACGTCCAGGCGAAGCTCGGCAAGCAGATGGAGGCCGCGGCGGCGGCGATGGACTTCGAGCTTGCCGCGATCCTGCGCGATCGGCTGCGCGCGCTGACCTTCATTCAGGGGACGCAGTTCATCAACGCCGAAGGGGTGGGCGACGCCGACATCTTCGCGCTGGCCAGCCATGAAGGCGTGATGGGCATCCAGGCCTTCTTCATCCGCGGCGGCCAGAACTGGGGCCACCGCAGCTTCTTCCCTGCGCACACCGGCGAGGTCGCGGAAGACGAGGTGCTGACCCAGTTCCTCGCCCAATTCTACGAAGACGTGCCGCCCGCGCGGGCCATCCTGCTCGACCGCGAACTGCCCGAGGCCGAGCTGCTCGCCCAGGCTTTGGGCGACGCGGCGGGCTACAAGGTCGGAATCGCGGTGCCGCAGCGGGGCACCCGGAAGCGGCTGATGGAACAGGCGTGCCGCAACGCGAAGGAGGCGCTCGAACGCCGCCTCGCCGAAAGCACGACCCAGGCGCGGCTCAACCGCGAGCTTGCCGAGCTATTCGAACTGGCCGAGCCGCCCGACCGCATCGAGGTCTACGACAACAGCCACATCCAGGGCACCAACGCGCTGGGCGCGATGGTCGTCGCCGGGCCCGAGGGGTTCCGCAAGGGCCAGTATCGCAAGTTCAACATCAAGCAGGCCCGCACCGACGACGACTATGCGATGATGCGCGAAGTCCTGACCCGCCGCTTCGCCCGCGCGCTGGAAGAGTCGCCCGACCGTGATTCCGGCGAATGGCCCGACCTGGTCCTGCTCGACGGCGGGCGCGGGCAGCTGAACGCGGCGAAGGCGGTGCTGGAGGATCTGGGGATCGAGGATGTGGTGCTGGTCGGCGTGGCGAAGGGGCCGCACCATGGCCGCGAGGGGCGCGAGGTGTTCCACATGATGGACGGCCGCGAACTGACGCTGCCGGTCAATTCGCCGCTGCTGTTCTACCTCCAGCGCCTGCGCGACGAGGTCCACCGCTTCGCGATCGGCGCCCACCGGGCGAAGCGCGCGAAGGCAATCGGCGCGAGCCCGCTCGACGAGGTGCCGGGCATCGGCCCGGCGCGGAAGAAGGCGTTGCTGATGCACTTCGGCACGGGCCGGGCGGTGCGCAACGCGTCGCTGGCGGACTTGCAGAAGGCGCCGGGCGTGAGCGCGGCGGTGGCGCAGCAGGTGTACGACTATTACCACACGCGCTGACGCGCGGGGTGTTTGTTGGGCAAGATTCGCGAGCGTCTCTCAACCCCGTTCGTGTCGCCCAACCTCCCTTCAGACCGCCTAAACCCCCGTTCGTGCTGAGCTTGTCGAAACACCGTTCTTCGAGCCGCAAGGTCGTAGCGGGCGTATCGCAGTACGGCCCTTCGACAGGCTCAGGGCGAACGGGGAGGGGGCACCATTCAGTGCTCCCGCGCAGGCGGGAGCCCAGGGTGATGGAGGACATCACTCGTCACCCTGGGCTCCCGCCTGCGCGGGAGCACGTTTCGTTTGCAGCGTGAGCCAGCGTATCAGCAACTCACCTCGCTCGCCCTGAGCGAAGTCGAAGGGCAGCGCGCCGCCAGGTGCGTCGACGTCGCTGAGCGCAACGGTTGAACAAAGCCGATCGAAACCGGCCCAAAAGCGACGAACCGCCTGCGATGGCAGGGCGATATTTCCATTTCGTTCATCGCCGATCCGGTACCGCGAAGGTGCCATGGCGACCCGCGTTTTCCTCACCATCGATACGGCAATGGCGTGGCGCCACCACGCTGCCGGGCTGTCGGGTGCGGAGGTCGCGCGGCGTTCGTTCGATCCGGCCGGCGTCGGGATCGGCTATCAGCTGGAGATGTTCGCCCGGTATGGCTTGAAGGCGAGCTTCTTCGTCGATCCCATGTCGGCGCTCGTCCATGGCATCGCCCATGTTGCGCGCGTGGTCGACGAGATCCTGATCGCGGGGCAGGAGGTGCAGCTTCACCTCAACCCCGGCTGGAGCGGTGCCGACATCGACGACCGCAGCCGGCATGACCGCTTCGAGCTGAGCGACTATTCCGCCGCCGAGCAGCGTGCGCTGATCGAACAGGCGAGCGATCTGCTGACGACCGCCGGCGCACCGACCCCGATCGCCTTTCGCGCCGGCAACTACGCCGCCAACGACGACACGCTCGCAGCCCTTGCCGCGCTCCGGTTTGCCTATGACAGCAGCCACAACGGCGCACGCCATTCCGAAGCGAGCGCGATCCCGCTACCGCCCCGCCAGATAGCGCCACTGGCACGCGGCGGCCTGACCGAAGTCCCGGTAACGCTGATCGAAGACCATGCCGGCATGATGCGCGATTTTCACCTCGGCGCCGTGTCGGTGGCGGAGATGCGCGCCGCGCTGGACCACGCCGCGCGCGAAAACCACGCGGCGGTAACGATCGCCATTCCCGGCGCCGACCTCGCCAATTGCGCAGGCACGGCGGCAAACGGCCTCCATGTCCGCCGGTTCGAGGCGCTGTGCGTCCTGCTCGCCGAATGGGCCGGGCAGATGCCCACCACCCATTTCGCCGACCGCCCGCCGCTGCGCCTCGATGCCGCCGACACGCCGCTCGGCCCCGATCCGCGGCGCACCCGCTGGCGACAGGCCGAGCAGCTCTGGTCGACGTTGGTGTCAGGGCGCGCGGCATAGGCTGGAAGCGCCCTCTCCCCGTGGGAGAGGGAGGGAGCGGCGCAGCCGCGGAAGGGTGAGGGCAGTGCGTTAAGAGAGCGCCATCGGCCTCATCCAACTCCGACCAGGCAGCACGCTGCCAAGTCTTCGTATCCTTCTCCCTCCGGAGAAGGTTAGAAAGGCCTATGCACCTGCGCACCCCCGCGATCGTCCTGGCCGTCCGCGCGCATGGGGAACATGGCGCGATCGTGCGGGCGCTGACCCCGGATGACGGCGTGCGGCCCGGTTACGTCCGCGGCGGGCACGGGCGGACGTTGCGGCCGGTGCTGCAACCCGCCAACACGATCCTCGGCGAATGGCGCGCGCGGACTGAGGATGCGTTGCCCAGCCTGACCGTCGAGCTGATCGCCAGTCGCGCGGCGCTCTATGCCGAGCCGCTTGCCGCCGCCGCGCTCGACTGGGCGACCGCACTGACCGCTGCCGCGTTGCCCGAGGCGCAGCCATACCCCCAGGTCCACGCCGCACTCGCCGCCGTTATCGACGCGGTGGAGGCGGCGCCTGGCGCGCGGGGCTGGGCGGTGGCACTGGTCCGCTACGAGCTGCTGTTGCTGGCCGAGCTCGGCTTCGGGCTCGACCTGTCCGAATGCGTCGCGACCGGCGCGACCGGGGATCTCGCCTATGTCAGCCCCAAGAGCGGCGGCGCGGTCAGCCGGGCGGCGGCGGTCGGGTACGAGGCGCGCCTGCTGCGCTGCCCGCCGTTCCTGCGCGAGGGCGGGGCGGCGGAGTGGGACGCTATCCTCGACGGGTTGGCGCTGACCGGCCATTTCCTCGAGCGGGATCTGTTGCATGGCCGCGCCGCCGACCCTTTGTCGGCACGCAACCGTCTCGTAGAGAGAATGAAACGCGCCCTCTCTTGACAGGCGGGCGCTCGGAAGAGAGGGCATGCCCGCCTTAACGGGGGTTTTTACCAATGCCGCTGATCGCCCTGCTGCCCGGAGACGGGATCGGACCCGAAGTCGTTGCCGAAGCGCGGCGTGTGCTGGAGGCGCTCGACCTCGACCTGACGTTCGAGAGCGCGCCGGTCGGCGGTGCCGCCTATGAAGCGCTCGGCCATCCGCTGCCGCCCTCGACGCTCGACCTCGCGCAGCGTGCCGATGCCGTGCTGTTCGGCGCGGTCGGCGATGCGCGTTACGACAGCCTGGAGCGGGCCTTCCGCCCCGAACAGGCAATCCTTGGACTGCGCAAGGCGCTCGGCCTGTTCGCCAATCTGCGCCCGGCCAAGCTGTTCGCGGGGCTGGAGGACGCCTCCGCGCTCAAGCCCGAAGTCGCCGGCGCGATCGACCTGGTCATCATCCGCGAGCTGAACGGCGACGTCTATTTCGGCGAGAAGGGCCAGCGCAAGACCGCGGACGGTCGCCGCGAGGGCTATGACATCATGTCCTATGACGAGGACCAGGTCCGCCGCATCGCGCATGTCGGCTTCCAGACCGCGCGCGGCCGCACCGGCAAGCTGTGTTCGGTCGACAAGGCGAATGTGCTGGAAACCTCGCAGCTATGGCGCGACGTGGTGATCGAGGTGTCGGCCGAATATTCCGACGTCCAGCTGACGCACATGTACGTCGACAATGCCGCGATGCAGCTGGTGCGCAATCCCGGCCAGTTCGACACGATCGTCACCGGCAATCTGTTCGGCGACATCCTGTCCGACCAGGCGAGCATGTGCGCGGGCTCGATCGGCATGCTGCCGTCGGCTTCGCTGAACGGGACAGGCAAGGGCATGTACGAGCCGATCCACGGTTCCGCGCCCGATATCGCGGGGCAGGGCAAGGCCAACCCCTGCGCCACCATCCTGTCGGCGGCGATGCTGTTGCGCCATTCGCTGAACGCGGCGGCGGCGGCCGACCGGGTCGAGGCAGCGGTGACCGCTGCGCTCGTCGCCGGTTCCCGAACGCCCGACCTTGGCGGCGCATTGTCGACCTCGGCGATGGGCGATGCGGTAGTGGCAAAGCTGTGAGCGACCTGCTCGACATCGCCGTCGTCGTGCCCGTGTTCAACGAGCGCGACAATGTCGCCACCCTTATCGCAAAGCTCGACCAGGCGCTTGCCGGTTACGTCTGGGAAGCGATCTTCGTCGACGACGATTCTCCCGACGGTACCGCGGACGTCGCGCGCGAACTCGGCCGGATCGACCGGCGGGTGCGGGTGATCCAGCGCATTGGCCGTCGCGGCCTGTCGTCGGCCTGTATCGAGGGGATGTGCGCGACCGCAGCGCCTGTCGTCGCGGTGATCGACGGCGACCTCCAGCATGACGAAACCGTGCTGCCAAAGATGCTGGCGGCGTTTGCGGAGGACCCGACGCTCGATGTCGTCGTCGGATCGCGCTTCGTTGCGGGCGGCGGACTGGGCGATTGGGACAGTGACCGCGTGGCCAAATCGGCGTTCGCGACCAAGCTGTCCCGCCGCGTGCTCGCGCAGGATCTCAGCGACCCGATGTCGGGGTTCTTTGCGATCCGTGCCGATCGACTGCGCGCCATCGTGCCCAAGCTGTCGGGGATCGGCTTCAAGATCCTGCTCGACATCATGACAGCAAGCCCCGAACCATTGCGCTTCCGCGAACTTCCGTACGTCTTCCGTTTGCGCGAGGCGGGGGAGAGCAAGCTCGATCACGTCGTCGCGATGGAATATCTGATCGCGCTCTACGACCGGATGTTCGGCAAGGTCGTGCCGGTCCGCTTCGCGATGTTCTCCGCGATCGGCGCGCTGGGGGCGGCGGTGCATCTCGGTACCGTATGGCTGGCGTTTCAGGCGGTCGGGCTGGGCTTCATCACCGCAACCGTGCTGGCCACGCTCGTCGCGATGACGTTCAATTTCTTCCTGAACAACGCACTCACCTATCGCGACCGTCGTCTGACGGGGGCGAAGGCATTGCTCAGCGGCTGGGTCAGCTTCTGCCTCGTCTGCTCGGTCGGGGGTGCGGCGAACGTCGGCGTCGCGTCGTTCCTTCACGAGATGCGCGACGGCGGCTGGGCGGCCTCCTCGCTCGCCGGCATCCTAGTCGCCGCGGTGTGGAATTTCGCGCTCAGCTCGCGGTTCACCTGGGGGCGGTACAAGTAAGTCCTGCTCTCAAGTCCGTCATTCCCGCAAAGGCGGGAATCAATTCTGGCTGACTTCAGTGAGTCTCACGAAAGTCAGCCAGAATGTATCCCCGCCTCCGCGGGGATGACGAAATAGAGGTTGGGACCAAATCGCTCCCCAATCCCGTTCGCCCTGAGCCTGCCGAAGGGCTGCCCTTCTTCGTGCCACAGGCGATGCGGCACGAAGGCAGGACAGGGCTTCGACAGACTCAGCCCGAACGGGTGAGGCGCGATCCCGTCAGAACCGGAACCGCACCCCGCCGTAGAAGCGGCGGCCGTAGGTCTCCAGCAGCGTCCGGCGATACACGCTGTTCGCATTCTCCGCGCGCGTCGCGTCGGTCAGGTTCACGCCCTCGGCGAAGATCGAGACCTTGGGCGTTAGGTTGATGCTGGCGGATGCGTCGAGCTGGCCGAACGCTTCCCCGAACTCCGGATTATTGCCGCGGCCCAGCGCCGTGATCAGGTAATTAGAGCGCCAGTTGTACGACCCGCGCAGGCTGAACAGGCTGTCCTCATAATAGGCCGACAGGTTGTAGCTGTGCCGCGACAGGCCCGGAAAGGGCAGTGCCCCGCCGGTGAAGAAGTCGCGACCGGCATAGCCCGTGTCCTTCGAATAGGTGTAGTTGGCGATCACACCCATGTGGTTGAGCACGGGTACGTTCAGGAAGTCGAACGCCACCTGCGCGCCGACTTCGGCACCGTTGATCGTCACCCGCTGCGCGCCGTTGACCGGCAGGGTGATGGCATAGGTCACGCCGTCGACCACTTCGGCCTGGGTCCGGTTTTCGATGAACGAGCTGATCTCCTTGCGGAAATAGGTCGCCGACAGGAAGCTGGTGCGGTTGATGTAATATTCGAACCCGGCGTCGTACTGGCGCGCACGGAACGGCTGCAATTCCGGGTTGCCGCGCGAGCCGGTCAGGCCGACGACGTCGATCGAGAAGCGCGGCGCGAGCTGCTGCGGGGTCGGACGCGCGATGACTTCGGTCGCGGAACCGCGGAACAGCAGCTTTTCGGGGATCAGGTCGGCGCGGACGTTCAGCGACGGCAGGAACTCGGTCCCTTCGCCACGGAACTGCACCGGCAGGGTGCGCCCGGTCTGCGTGCGATAGCCGTCGGCGATCGTCCGCGTGTTGACGACGCGTGCGCCGACCGTACCGCGAACCTTCACGCCCAGGTCGAATTCGAACGACCCCTGCGCATAGCCGGCGATGTTGCGCTCGCTGACCTTCCAGGTGTTGAGCAACGTCGGCGTGCCGAACGGGTTGGGCAGGCCGATCGAGTCGACGAAGGCATAGCCCGGCTGCAACCAGCCGCGGATACCGCCGTCATAGCCCAGGTCCCCGGTCTTGAAGAACGGCGTATCGTCCAGCGTCATCAACCCGGCGACCTGCTGGACGCGGCCGAGCAGTGACGGGGTGGTAAAGCCGTCGATCGTCGTCGTCGCGTTGAATTCGCGGCTGTCGGCAGTGCCCTGGCGGATCTGGTATCCGGCCTTGAGCGAAGTCAGCCACGGGGCGGCGCCGCGATATTCGATGTCGCCCTTGGTCGCCGCTTCGGTCTGGACGTTGATGACGGGGCGGTACTGCGCCGTCACGCTGTTGATGCCGGCGGTCGTCGTCGGGTCCATCGGCAGCGTGATGTTCGGCGCCTGCTGGCCGTTCGAATAGTCGACGATGACGCGGCCGATGCCGATCGCGTCGGCGGTGGCGTTGATGTAGTTGTTGTTGATCTTCGCCCGGGTGTAGGACGTCATCGTGTTCAGCTTCCAGTCGCCGACTTCATAGTCGACGCCGCCGGCCGCGTTCCACTGGGTGCGATCGATCTGACCCAGGATGTTGCGGTGCGAGACCTGGAGCCGGCTGCTGCGCGCGACCGCGGGATTGTCGACGAATTCGACATGGCTGACCGTATCGTCCGGGCCGATCCGGGTGTTGGCGCGGTCCAGCGTCGAACCGGCGGTAGTGATCTGCAGATACTGCGAATTCACCTCCTGGTCGCCACGCGCGTAATTGCCCTGCACATAGGCGCGCAGCCCGTCCTCCGGCCGCCATTCGACGACGCCGTTGAAGGCATAGCGCTTCGTGTCGAGCCGGTTGACGATGTAGCGCGGGATGTCGGGGAAAAAGTCGCCGCGGCCGTTGTTGTCGAGATCGATCGCCTGCAATCCGGCCAGCGCGGGGTTGCCGTCGATCTGGCGCCAGCCGGTGGTGCGCGCCTCATGGCTTTCGACGCGGCGGCGCTCGTAGGTGCCCGACAGCAGCACGCCCAGCGTGTCGTTGAAGAACTTCTTGCTGCCGATCAGCGCGAACTTCGGGTCGAAGGTCTTCGAGATATCGGTGTAGATGCCCTGCGCGGAGCCTGCGAGGAAGCTGTTGTCCTTGCTGTCGAACGGCCGGCGCGTGATGACGCGCACGGTGCCGCCCAGACCGCCTTCGGTCATGTCCGGCGTGACCGACTTCACGACTTCCAGCCGGTTGACGAATTCGACCGGCAGGTCGCGGAAGTCGACGTCGCGCTGGCCGGCGGTGGTCGACAGTGCGGTGATGCCGTTCACTTCGACGCGGTTCAGATTGGCGTCGGCGCCGCGGATGGTGATGCCCGAGCCTTCGCCGTTGGTGCGGGTCAGCTGGACGCCGGTCACGCGCTGCAACGCCTCACCGATGTTCTTGTCGGGGAAGCGGCCGATGTCCTCGGCGGAGATGGCGTCGAGCAACTGCGCGGCGTCGCGCTTGGCGCTCAGGGCGTTGGCCAGCGAGTTGCGGATGCCGGTGACGATGATCTCGTTCGTAGGCGTGTCGTCGCTCGCTTCGGCCGGGCTTGGGTTGGTCACCGGCGTCTGCGCGGGCGGAACGGGCTGCTGCACGGGGGCCGGCAACTGGCCCGGCGCAGGTTGGGTCTGGGCCGCCGCGACGCCGATGGTCAGCATCATCGACAGGGCCACGCTCGACACGGTGGTCCGTGCCACGACAGCTACGCTCGCCTTCATTTCAACATCCTCTCAGGCCACGCGGAACTTCCCCGGTTCCGCGGACACAACACGTTACCCCTCTATCGATCGCGATAGGGGATAACGGCCGCGGCGTCCAGAAAATATCGTATTGTGAATGCAAATCCCAAATAGCGGGATTACTAGGATTGGCGATATTTAGGCCAGACCGAGCCGAAAATGGTGGTTTTGCGTGACCCGGAGCGCAGCGTACTCAAGGTACGTTAGCACCGGAAGCGCGCGAAACCGCCATTTGCAGGCCGGTATGGGCTGAATATCGCCGATCCTAGCGCCAGCTGTCGAACCACATCCACCGATTGAACGCCTGCGCGTTCGGCAGGGCCGCCGCCGAGATGATCGGGTAGAAATAGAGGAACAGCGCGGTCGCCAGTACAGCGAACCAGAACAGGCATAGCCGCGCGCCGGCCAGGTGGAACGCCGCCGCAAGTGCGATGCAGGCGAAGATGCTGCTCGGATAATAATAGTAATAGAAGCCCAGGCTCTTGGGGATCACCGCCCAGATGCCGAGACTCCCCGCCCAGAGCATCGCGACGCCGGCCGCCGCACGGCTGCCGGTCCGCAGCCAGTGGACGCCCAGCCACACGATCGCGATCAGCGCGCCCCACATGATCGCCGGATTGCCGAGGTAGAGGATGCCGCGCACCGCCCCGTCGACCGGCTCGTACAGATACCATATCGGCCGCGCGTCGAACGGCCAGCCGATCCAGCTCGACTGATAGGGATGGGGGCTGAGAACCTGCGTCTGTTGCAGATACATGTCGCGATGGAACGGGATCAGCCGTGCCAGCGTCAGCGGATTGTCGCGGTAGAGGAACGCCGGCCAGAAGGTGGCGAAATAGGCGATCACGCTCGCAAACCCCAGCAGCGCCAGCGCCGTGATCCGCCCCAGTCCGGGCCACGCCTCCGGCTGCTTCTCGCGCACAACCAGAAAGGCGATCCCGGCAAAGGCGACATAGGGCGCCGCGGTCCATTTGACGCCGGTCGCCAGGCCCAGCAGCACCGCGCCCAGCAGCCACCGCCGCACGACCTGTCCACGCGGCGCCCGCATCGCCCACAGCAGCGCCGCGATGCCCAATGTCAGCAGCGCGCCCAGGAACGGCTCCAGCATCGCGATCCGGGCGTGGACGAACACCGTCATGCTGACCGCGGCGAACAGCGCGCCATAGCTCGCGGTCGCGACCGATCCGAACAACAGCAACAGGATCGCGAAGACGCCGAGCACCGTCGCCGTGCCCGCGATCGTCGACATCGCCCGCCAGCCGAGCGGCGTGTCGCCGAACACCGCGATGCCGCCCGCGATCAGCGTCTTGCCCAGCAACGGATGCTCGGTGTTGGCCGGCCGCGCCTCTGCGGCCAGCACCCGCGCGGCGGGGACATAATGGACCTCGTCGAACACCAGCTTCGACGGCCGCGTGACGCCGACGGAGAACAGCAGTTGCGCCGCGATTCCGATCAGCAGTGCGGCAAGGGCGGGGCGGGCTAGGGACAGGCGCATACGCACAAGGTTGCGCGCGGGCCTCGTGTCCGGCAAGGGCGATTTCATGAAGCGGCGAACCGGACAAGACCCCTCGATCACCCGCAACTGGCGCCCGGCGACGCAGGCCGTGCGCGGTGGCACGGTGCGCAGCGAATTCGGCGAGACGAGCGAGGCCCTCTTCCTCACCTCGGGCTATGCGTACGACTGTGCGGGCGACGCGGCGGCGCGCTTCGCCGGCGAACAGGCGGGCATGACCTATTCGCGGTTGCAGAACCCGACGGTCGAGATGCTCGAACATCGCATCGCGCTGCTGGAGGGGGCGGAGGCGTGCCGCACGATGGCGAGCGGCATGGCGGCGATGACCGCCGCGCTGCTCAGCCAGCTGTCGGCGGGCGACCATCTGGTCGGCGGGCGCGCCGCCTTCGGCTCGTGCCGCTGGCTGACCGACACGCTACTGCCGAAATTCGGGATCGAAACGACGATCGTCGATGCGCGTGACGCACAGGCGTTCGTCGACGCGAGCAAGCCGAATACGAAGGTCTGGTTCTTCGAAACCCCGGCCAACCCGACGATGGACGTGGTCGACCTGCGCACCGTCTGCGGCTTGGCGCGCGACCGCGGTATCACCACGGTCGTCGACAATGCCTTCGCGACGCCCGCGCTCCAGCGGCCGATGGACTATGGCGCCGACGTCACTGCCTATTCCGCGACCAAGATGATGGACGGCCAGGGCCGCGTGCTCGCCGGCGCGGTGTGCGGGACCGAGGAGTTCATCACCAACACGCTGCTGCCCTTCACCCGCAACACCGGCCCGACGCTCAGCGCGTTCAACGCCTGGGTGGTGCTGAAGGGGCTCGAAACCCTCGACCTGCGGATCCGCCGCCAGAGCGAGTCGGCGCTGAAGGTCGCGCGCTTCCTCGAAACCCGCGTGCCGCAGGTGCTCTTCCCCGGCCTGCCGAGCCACCCGCAGCATGATCTCGCCATGTCGCAGATGGCGATGGCCGGATGCATCTTCGCCATTAGACTCGATGGCGGCCGGATCCAGGCGCATGCCCTGCTCGACGCGCTGAACCTCATCGATATCTCGAACAACATCGGCGATTCGCGCTCGCTGATGACTCATCCGTCCTCGACCACCCATTCGGGCGTCGCCGAGGACAAGCGCATCGAGATGGGCGTGACCGAGGGTATGTTGCGCCTGAACGTCGGACTGGAAGACCCAGACGATCTGATCGAAGATCTCGACCAGGCGTTGAAGGTCGCCGGGTTGTAATGGAGAAAGCGGCATGATGGACGCCCTGTTCCCGCATGCCGCCGATACCGATGGCGTGGGCGTCCGCGTCTCCGTCAGCTATCTCGCCGACCAGTCCGAACCGGGCCGAGGGCGTTGGTTCTGGGCGTACCATATCCGCATCGAGAATGGCTCCGATCGCACGGTACAACTGCTTACCCGCCACTGGATCATCACCGACGGCCGCGGCGCGCGCCATTCGGTGGAGGGGGAGGGCGTCGTCGGCGAACAGCCGGTGATCGCCCCCGGCGCGAGCTACGACTATGTCTCGGGCTGTCCGCTCTCGACCCCGACCGGCGCGATGCAGGGCAGCTATCGCATGGTCGACGAAACCGGCCGCGCCTTTGACGTTGCGATCCCCAAGTTCGCGCTGATGGCGCCGGCGGTGGGGGCGTGATTATGAGCGTATCACCCTCACCCTTCCGGCGCTGCGCGCCTCCCTCCCTCTCCCGCTGGGAGAGGGAAGGGGCCCGCCCGGCGCAGCCGGGTGGGAAGGTTGAGGTTGAGTAAGATGAAAAGAACCCACCTCCCCCTGAACGGCCTGCGGGTGCTCGACGCCGCCGCGCGCCACCTGTCCTTCACCCGCGCCGCCGACGAGCTCGCGGTGACGCCGGCCGCGGTCGGCCAGCAGATCCGCGCGCTGGAGGAGACGCTCGGCACAGTCCTCTTCCGCCGCACGACCAAGGGCCTGGAACTGACGCCGGAGGGCGAGGCGGGCCTTGCCGCGCTGCGCTCCGGTTTCCTCCAGTTCGAAGAATCGGTCCGCGCGATGCAGGCGGGTCAGTCGTCGAAGGTGCTGACCATCGCCGCCCCGCGCGACCTGACCGCCAAATGGCTGATGCCGCGCCTCGCCGCGCTGACCGCCGGCGACCCCGACCTGCGCTTCGCGATCGTCGCGGATGAGGAGATCGACTTCACCCAGGCCAACCTCGACCTCGCCGTCCGCTGGGGCGCGGGGCCGGGCGAGCATGAGGGCGAGGCGCTGGAAAGCGACGGCATGGTCACGGTCGCGGCCCCTGGCGGCGGGGCCGATACCGCCATCGCCTGGCCCGGCTGCCAGGGCGAGGATGCCGCCGCACTCGTCCGCGTCGGTGATGCCGGCCTGGCGATCGACGCCGCCGCTGCCGGCTTGGGTCGCGCCTGCGTTCCCGAACTGCTCGCCCGCGGCGACATTGCGGCGGGACGTGTCGTCGTGATCGGCGAACCGCGTGCATCGGCGCAGGGCTATTGGCTCGTCGCTCCACTGCCGCAGTGGCGCCAGAGGAAGGTGAAGGCGCTGGTCGACGCGCTGGCGGCATGATCGACGCCGTTGCGGACACGCATTTTGCGAGCGAGCGGCTCGCCATGCGTCCGCAGACGGTCGACGATGCCGACTGGCTGTTCGAAGGCTATGGCGACGCTGACCTGATGACCTGGTGGTCGAGCGCCCCGCATGCCGATGTCGCTGAGACCCGCGCTTACCTCGCCCCTCGCATAGCCAAGCCCGATTGGCGCGGCTGGGCGATGATCGCACGCGACACCGGCACGCCGATCGGTACGCTGGCGGCAGGCGAGAAACGCGCAGGCGTTGCCGAGATCGGCTATCTGCTGCTCCGCTGTCATTGGGGCCGCGGCTATGCCCGCGAAGGCGTCTCGCGCCTGATCGATATGTTGTTCGCCGAAGGGTATCGCCGCATCATGGCCGATACCGATCCCGACAATATCGCCTCCAACACGCTACTCACCCGCCTCGGCTTCACCTGCGAAGGGCGGCTGCGCGCCGAATGGGAAACGCACATCGGCATCCGCGACAGCTTCATCTGGGGCCTGCTGCGCGAGGAATGGCCACGATGAGCGACCTGCCCGATCCACGGTCGGAGGATTACAAGCTTGCGCTCGCCCACGCCGTGTTAGGGCCGCACCGTCTGGGCCTCGTCCTCGCTGCGGTCGGTGTCGTGATCGCGGTCGTGCGCGGCACCGTCCTTCCCGGCATCCCGCGCGTCGTGCCCGTGCTGTGCATCGCGCTGGCGCTCGGCCTGATGGTCATCGGCACGATCCGCCGCATCCAGATGCAGGTGCGGCACATGCGCAACCAGCGCTGAGGGGTGGGGACCGTCATCCTGACGAAAGTCAGGATCCAGAGCCAAGCAGCATCCCCGTCAAAGCCGAGAAACCCTCGATTCCGGCTGTCGCCGGAATGACGGCAGATGGGCTTCGGTCGGTTGCGCCATCTCCCGCTGTGTCCTACCCTTCTGACACACCACCCGAGAGGACTCCGCCAATGCCCGCCCCCAGCCCCTGGTCCCACGCAAAGCGCAGCGGCCTTGCCGATGATATCGACTTCGAGATCAAGGGCCAGGAACTGCAATTCGTCGAGATCGAACTCGACCCCGGCGAAAGCGCGGTGGCGGAGGCCGGGTCGCTCGTCTGGAAGGACGCGAGCGTCGAGATGACGACCGTCTTCGGTGACGGTTCGGGCGGGGAGGGCGGCGGCTTTATGGGCAAGCTGCTCGGCGCCGGCAAGCGGCTGGTGACGGGCGAATCGCTCTTCACCACCGTCTTCACCCACCACGGCCGCGGCAAGGCCCGCGTCGCCTTCGCCTCGCCGACGCCCGGCGCGATCGTGCCGCTGAAGCTCGACACGGTCGGCGGCACGCTGATCTGCCAGAAGGACAGCTTCCTGTGCGCCGCAAAGGGCGTGACGATGGGCGTCCATTTCCAGCAGCGCATCATGACCGGCCTGTTCGGCGGCGAAGGCTTCATCATGCAGCGGCTGACCGGTGACGGCTGGGTCTTCGTCCAGTTCGGCGGCGCGATCATCGAACGCGACCTGGCACCGGGCGAGGAACTCCACATCGATACCGGCTGTCTGGCCGCCTACACCCCCAGCGTCGACTTCGACCTGGTCCGCGTGGGTGGGGTCAAGAGCATGATCGTTGGAGGCGAAGGCGCCTTCTTCGCCCGCATGACCGGCCCCGGCAAGGTGTGGGTCCAGTCGCTGCCGTTCAGCCGGCTAGCCGGCCGGATGCTGGCGGCCGCCGGATCCCGCGGCGGCCAGAACCGGGGCGAGGGGAGCGTGCTGGGCGGGTTCGGGGATTTAATCAGCGGGAATTGAGTGGGCGTGGGTTCCCCGTTTCCCGTCGATGACGGCCGCTTCGGGAATGCCGAATTGGGAACGGGTTTCGGGAAAGCTGATGCCGCAGGTGGTCGTCAGAGCGTCGGCGCGGCCGGCTTCCCGTCTTCGTTCCTGATCGAGAAATTAGACCTGCAGAAATCATTCCTGGGCGCTTATGGGGCGGGCAGAGTAGGGAGAGGCTCCTTGCCTAGCCTGACAATATCTGCGGCTAGATCATCGGAAGATGCTGCTGCCCTAGCGCAATAAATCATGTCGCAGACAGGTATGTTAGGGAAAGTACGCTCAAGAATACCGAGACAGAAGCTACTCCTTGGTTCGTCCGCGGCTTCGATAACGCCGATGCATTCCGCAACTTCCTGAACGGTAAGATCGGGGATAGCCGGAGGAGGTCCCATCGCTGCTAACGCGGCAAAATCACGTTCGCTGGTCCAACTGTGCAGGTCGCAAAACGTGACGCGATCATACCCCTGCGATCCCGCTAACGCATCGGCTTCGGCGATGAGCGCGTCACAGTCTTCGTCAGCATCCAAACAATCCACGATCCGGACAATGAGTTCTTGCAATGCGTCAATCCGCTCCGGCGGAGGCGTCGGTATCAGCGACTCAATCCTGCTGGGCATTGAACCTCCTGACCTTCGAATAATGTTCGGACATGAATTCCGCTGTCGAATAATCTCAATTCATCGAACCTAACTATTCGTTACCGACATTCCGTTTCCCAGTTTCGATCCGACCGGGAAAGCTCCGGGCTCCTCGCTGGCGGTTCGTTCGAGGGAACGTGGCGGTTAGCTGGATAACGCAATCTCGATCGCCGCTGCCGCATGGAGAGCGGTCGTGTCGAAAATTGGCACTTCACTGTCTTCTGGCCGAACCAGCAGCATGATTTCGGTACATCCCAAAATGACCGCTTCCGCGCCGTTCTTGACCAAGCGAGAGACGACTGCGCGGTACGCATCACGCGACGCCGGCAAAATCTTCCCGGCGACCAGTTCCTCATAGATGATGCGATGGACGGTAGCGCGGTCTTCGTCGTCTGGGACGATGACGTTGAGGCCATGCAGATCGATTAGCCGCCCCTTGTAGAAGGCGTGCTCCATCGTGAACGCGGTTCCGAGCAGTCCAACCGTCTTGAAGCCGGCCGCCTTGATGCGTTCGGCCGTGGGATCAGCGATGTGAAGGATGGGCACGTCAACCGCGGCTTCAACGTCTGCCGCCATCCGGTGCATGGTGTTGGTGCATATCAGCAGTACGTCCGCGCCCCCCGCTTCGAGGCGTTGTGCCGCGTTGATCATGCGCTTAGTCAAACCCGGCCAATTGCCCCTGTGCTGTAAGTCCTCGATTTCTGCGAAGTTGAACGACCACAGGAGGCACCGGGCCGATGCGGTCGGGCCGAGCCTGTCTCGCACCCCCTCGTTGAGGATGCGATAATACTCGGCGGAACTCTCCCAGCTCATGCCGCCGATCAGTCCGATCATCTTCATGCCTTGGTATGTCCCCACTTCACGCGCTTCTCGCCCTATGAATATGGGCTTTGAGAACCCCGTCACGTTCTCTTTGCACCATCATTTTCGGGAAATCGCGCTTCCCCTCAGGCGTCAATCGCCTCTTCCTCCAGCCGCGCCGCATTTTCCTGAATGAACGCAAAGCGGTGCGCCGGGTTGTTGCCCATCAGCCGGTCGACCAAGTCCTTCACGCCGGCGCGTTCCTCATATTCCTGGGGCAGGGTAATGCGGATCAGGCTGCGGCTTTTCGGGTCCATCGTGGTTTCGCGCAGCTGGGCGGGGTTCATCTCGCCCAGGCCCTTGAAGCGGGCGACTTCGACCTTCTTGCCGCGGAACTCCTTCGCCTCGATCTGCGCGCGGTGGGCGTCGTCGCGGGCGTAGAGGGACTTGGCGCCGGCGGTCAGACGGTAGAGCGGGGGCTGGGCGAGGTACAAATGCCCGCGCCGCACCAGCTCGGGCATTTCCTGGAAGAAGAAGGTCATCAGCAGCGTCGCGATATGCGCGCCGTCGACGTCGGCGTCGGTCATGATGACGACGCGTTCGTAGCGCAGGTTATCAGGCAGGCAGTCCTTGCGCGTGCCGCAGCCGAGCGCCAGCACCAGGTCGGCGATTTCCTGATTGGCGAGGATCTTCGCGCTGGTCGCGGATGCCACATTCAGGATCTTGCCGCGGATCGGCAGGATCGCCTGGGTCTTGCGATCGCGCGCCTGTTTGGCCGATCCGCCCGCCGAATCGCCTTCGACGATGAACAGCTCGGTGCCCTCGGGCGAGTCCGCGGCGCAGTCGGTCAGCTTGCCGGGCAACCGCAGCTTGCGGCCCGACGTCGCGGTCTTGCGCTTGACCTCGCGTTCCTGCTTGCGACGCAGGCGATCGTCCATCCGCTCCAGCACATAACCGAGCAGCGCCTTGCCGCGCTCCATATTGTCGCTGAGGAAATGGTCGAAATGATCGCGCATCGCGCGCTCGACCAGGCCGGTCGCCTCGGGTGAAGTGAGCCGGTCCTTGGTCTGCGACTGGAACTGCGGCTCGCGGATGAAAACGCTCAGCATCAGCTCGCTACCGACCATCACGTCGTCGGCAGTCAGGTCCTTCGCCTTCTTGTTGCCGACGAGATCGCCGAACGCGCGCATGCCCCGGGTCAGCGCCTGACGCAGCCCCTGTTCATGGGTACCGCCATCGGGCGTCGGGATGGTGTTGCAATACCAGCTGTACGACCCGTCCGACCAGAGCGGCCACGCGACCGCCCATTCCACGCGGCCTTGTGCGTCGGGGAAATCCTGCGAGCCTGAAAAGAAGCCGGCGGTCGCACATTCGCGCGTGCCGATCTGCTCCTTCAGATGATCGGCGAGACCGCCCGGAAACTGGAAGACGGCGTCGGCCGGCGTATCGTCGGAAATGACCTCGGCTGCGCATTTCCAGCGGATTTCGACGCCGGCGAACAGATAGGCCTTCGACCGCACCAGCTTGTAGAGCCGCGCGGGCTTGAACATCAGGTCGCCGAAGATTTCCTCGTCGGGCGTGAAGGCGACCGTGGTCCCGCGCCGGTTGGGGGTGCCGCCCAGATGCTCGATCGGCCCCAGCGTCTGGCCGCGGGCGAAGCGCTGGCGGTACAGTTCGCGGTTGCGCGCGACTTCGATCACCGTGTCCTTCGACAGCGCGTTGACCACGCTGATGCCGACGCCGTGCAGGCCTCCGCTCGTTGCATAGGCCTTGCCGGTGAACTTGCCGCCCGAATGCAGCGTGGAAAGGATCACCTCCAGCGCCGACTTGTCCGGAAACTTCGGGTGCGGGTCGACCGGAATGCCGCGGCCGTTGTCGCTGATCGTCAGGCGATTGCCTTCGCCCAGCGTCACTTCGATCCGCGTGGCGTGGCCCGCAACCGCCTCGTCCATCGCATTGTCGAGCACTTCGGCGGCCAGATGGTGCAACGCGCGTTCGTCGGTGCCGCCGATATACATGCCGGGGCGCCGGCGGACGGGTTCCAGCCCCTCCAGCACCTCGATCGACGAGGCGTCATAGTCGGTGACGGGGGCGGACTTACCGGCGAACAGATCGGTCGACATAGGCGGGAACGTATAGGGGCCAAACGCCCGCGCTGCAAAGCAGTCTCACCTAACCCGCTCGGATAGAATCGCTGTTGCCCGATTGTCACACTGCGGCGCAACTGCGACGGTCGGTGGAGCCGATCCGCGATCGAGCCGTTCGGACGACTGATCGAAATCATCGACCAGGAGATAGATACGTGCGGACCTTTCTTACCATTCTCGCCGCCGGCACGGCATTCGCCGCGACCGGGGCTGCCGCACAGGACGATACGCGTCCGGCGTTCGACGGCGTCTACATCGGTGCTTCGGGCGGCTATGACGTGCAGGGGAACGACGTCGGGTCGAGCATCCGCTTCGACCGCAACCTCGACGGCCGCTTCACGGACACCGTGACGACAACGGCCGGCGCCAACGCCTTCTCGCCGGGCTTCTGCAACGGCCGCGCGACCAGCACCGCCAACACCGCCTGCGTGAACGACCGTGACGGGTGGAGCTACAACGCGCGAATCGGCGCCGACACGCGCCTCGGCAACCTCGCGGTCGGCGCGGTGGGCGAGTTCGGCAAGAGCGAGATCACCGACAGCGTTTCGGCCTTCTCGACCACGCCCGCATGGTACACGATGACCCGCTCGGTTGACTGGGAAGCCAATCTGCGCGCACGCGCCGGCTATGTCGCGGGTGAGAGCACGCTGTTCTACGGCACGTTCGGCGCGGGCTATGCCCGGATCGATCGCAGCTTCACGACCAGCAACGGCACCAACGCCTTTACCGAACGCGGCAAACGCAACCGCTTCGGCACAGTCGCCGGCGGTGGCGTAGAGACGATGCTCGGCAGCAACTTCTCGATCGGCCTGGAATATCTGTGGCACCAGTATAACGACGACGATTACCGCGTCCGCGCGACGCAGGGCACCGCCCCGGCGACCACCAATCCGTTCATCCTGGCGCCGAACACCGCCGGCACCGACTTCCGCCGCAGCGACGACAAGTTCCGCTGGCACAGCTTGCGGGCGACGGCGGCGTTCAGGTTCTAAGCGGGCGGCCGTGGGCTTGCCCAAGCAAGCCCACGGACTCGCCACGTCGGGCAGCGGGGCGGCGCAGCCGTCCCGTCTGACGGGCGTGGTGAGCGGGCGCTAGATGTAGTTTCCGACTTACTTCTCTCCCGGGTCGTCGCGCCGTCGGACGGAGCAGCTACGCTGCACCGCCGGCCGCCGCGACGAGTCTTCGGATTGCTGATGCAATCCGAAGCCGTCTGCTCCTGGGACGCCACGCCGTCGGACGGANNAGTCGGCGGTTTGCTTGCGCAAACCGCGCGCCGCCTGCTAAATCACCGCCATATCCGCGCGATAGTGATGCCACGTCATGATCGCCGCCGCCCCGCGATGCGGCCGCCACGGCTCGGCCAGTTCGCGCGTCAGCTTCTCGGAAGGCCGCGCATCCAGCCCCAGGATACGCCCGACCTCGATCTGCACGGCCAAGTCGCCCGCCGGCCAGATGTCCGGCCGCCCCTCCGCGAACAGTAGGTAGATTTCCGCCGACCACCGCCCGATGCCCTTAACCCGCACCAGTTGCGCGATCGCCTCTTCGTCGTCCGCGGGCAGGTCGGCCAGGTTCAGCCGTCCGCTCACCACCTCCTCCGCCAGGCTCTTGGCATAGCCCGTCTTCTGCCGCGAAAAGCCCACGCTGCGGAATGTCTCGTCCGGCACGCCCGCGATCGTCGTCGGGTCGGTCAGGTCGCCGAGCGCCTCTGACAGCTTGGTCCACACCGATTGCGCCGCCGCGACCGACACCTGTTGGCCGATGATCGTGCGCAGCAGCGTCGCATAGCCGCGGTCGCTGATCCGCACCGGCGGATAGCCGACCCGCGCGATCGCCGCGGCGAATCCCGGCTCGCGGGCCGCCAGCACGTCGAGGGATGTCTTCAACTGCTCGGCACTCAATCCCATCGACGGTTCCCATTCTTGTAAAGCCCGCGCAGGCGCGGCATGGCGGCTGGGTAACGCAAAAGGACCGCGACAAGATGCCGACACTTATCGTCACCACCCGCGACGGGGAAGAGCGCGCGGTCCAGGGCCAGGCCGGCCTGTCGGTGATGGAGGTCATCCGCGACAACGGCTTCGACGAGTTGCTGGCGCTGTGCGGCGGCTGCTGCAGCTGCGCGACCTGCCACGTCCATGTCGACCCCGACTTCGCCGACAAGCTACCGCCGATGAGCGAGGATGAGGACGACCTGCTCGGCTCGGCGGCGGAGCGCGACGACACGTCGCGACTGTCGTGCCAGCTGCCGTTCAGCGATGCGCTGGACGGACTGCGCGTGCGGATTGCTGCGGAAGACTAAGCTGCCAGCGCGTACGTGAAGAGCGTGGCTATTCACCAGACGCGCCAAGCCGGCCGGCGGTGCGCAGCGACCGGCCGACGACGCGGCTTCGCGCGCTTGCAATAAAGCGCCGGATGCCTAGTCCGGCCAACGCGAATCGTCACCCCCCCAGTGAAATGCAGGCTGACGGAGCCCAGCCCGTTCTGACGGGTTTATCCCCACCATGGGCGGCCGCATTCGACGAAAGACCGGCTTGGCCGAGGCTGCCGCCCGCCGCGACGCCGAACCTGTCGATACCTGTGCCTTGTGCAGCCGCTCGCTCGGTCGCCGGATCGAGTGGCACCATGTCGTCCCCAAGAGCGAGGGCGGTCGCGATACCGTGCCCGTGCACCCGATCTGCCACCGCACGATCCACGCGACCGCGAGCAACACCGAACTCGCTCGCGTCTATCCTACCCTCGATGCGTTGCGTGCTCGAGAGGACATCGCACGCTTCCTGACCTGGATCGCTGATAAGCCACCCGATTTCACGGCACCGACCCGTCGCCGTCGCTGACGGGCAGGACGCGCAGCCGTTTATCGCGACACCTATCGCCGGATGCTGCTTGGGGTCACTGGGGGCTGGTCGCCATCGCTGAGACGCGGCCCGTGGTGAAGTAGGACTTCGTAAGTGGCGGGTCCCAGTACGGCATCGGCACATGTGCGCCTAACTGCCGCAGCGTAGCGGACCCTTTTGCAACGAGGCCGGTGCCCTGTCGGCGGCAGAACCTGCGCCATCTTCGACCGTAGCTATGCCCCGCTGGTCGAGCGTAGGCGACCTCGCGGGTTAGCGCTGGCCAACCCGCGAAATGACGTCGCCTTACTTGCTGCGCTCGACCTGCTCGAATTCCAGTTCGACCGGGGTCGCGCGGCCGAAGATCGAGACGGCGACCTTGACCTTGCCCTTGTCGAAGTCGAGTTCCTCGACCAGGCCGTTGAACGTCGCGAACGGGCCGTCCAGCACCTTGACCGAATCGCCGATCTCGTAGTCGACCTTGACCTGCTGCTTGGGCGCGGCGGCGGCTTCTTCCTTGGTGTTCAGGATGCGCGCGGCCTCGGCCTCGCTGATCGGCTGGGGCTTGCCCGAACTGCCTAGGAAGCCGGTCACCTTCGGCGTGTTCTTGACGAGGTGATACACGTCGTCGTTCATGCTCAGCTTGGCGAGCACATAGCCGGGGAAGAACTTGCGTTCCGACTGGACCTTCTTCCCGCGGCGAACCTCGGTGACCTGCTCGGTCGGCACCTCGACCGCCTCGACCAGCTGGGTCAGGCCCATGCGTTCAGCGTCGGCCAGGATCTGGTCGCGAACCTTGTTCTCGAAGCCCGAATAGGCGTGGATGATGTACCAGCGCGCCATGTCTATCGTGCCCCTTACTTCGCCAGGCCGAGGAGGAAGTCGACGATCGTGCGGAACACGCTGTCGACGCCGAGGAAGAACAGCGCGAGGATCGTGGTCATGATCATGACCATGACGCCGGTCATCCAGGTTTCCTTCGGCGTCGGCCAGGCGACCTTCTTCCGCTCGGCCTCGACCTGCCGCATGAATTCCAGGGGAGTCGTCTTCGCCACGCTACAGGCCTCGCTTCGCAATTGATGTCCGCGGGACATGG
The DNA here is from genome assembly GCF_042681125.1 of Sphingomonas floccifaciens. NCBI lineage: Bacteria > Pseudomonadati > Pseudomonadota > Alphaproteobacteria > Sphingomonadales > Sphingomonadaceae > Sphingomonas > Sphingomonas floccifaciens. The sequence continues at coordinate 61,522 of NZ_JBHUFC010000002.1, forward strand.
GCTCTCTGCCCGGTCCCGTGAGGGGCGCCGGTGCGGATTATCCACGCTGTCGGATTGGAAGTGGCGATAGCCGCACCGGCGACCGAGCGCAAGATGTTCGCTTGCGCCTTGGGTCGCTGTAGGGACTGCAAGCGGAAAGGGGCGGGGCGCGGCTCGGTCGGCTCGGCTCAGCCCGTGCTTCGGCGAAGGCCTGAGCGCAGTGCTATTTCAATGCGGATGAACCGAACTCCGGACGTTTCCGCGTCCGGCACATACGAAAAAGGGGCCGGACGCATGGCCCGACCCCTCTATTTCGGTCGCTTGCGCGAGCGATCAGTTGCTGTCGCTGTCCGAAGCGATCGCAATGATGCCGGCGACGACGGCGGCGCCGGCGACGATCGCGATGATCAGGCCGGTGCCTGCCAGCGCCTTGTTCTTGCCGGCGGTCGCCGAGACGCGGGCGTTGGCCGGAACGGCCTTCGCCAGCGACAGCTTCGCTGCCGGGTTCGACGCGGTCTGCGCCATCACCGGCGTTGCGACCATGCTCAGCGCGACTGCGCTCATGACAAACTTGCGTACCATATTACTTCCCCTTCTTAGGTTACGAAACTCTCGTGCTCGCCGTCGAATTTCACCCGATCACGACGATCGGACGATCGGCGAAACCAGTCGAAGGCGATTTGGCAGGGGCGCTCGGATTCGAACCGAGGGCCTTCGGTTTTGGAGACCGACGCTCTAACCAGCTGAGCTACGCCCCTGTACCCCGCGCCCTCTAACCCCCCTCCGCGGCGTCCGCAATGCAAATCTATGCCGCGCGAACTTGTTCACCGACACTGTCGGTCAACCCGCGGGCCTCCTCGACCGGAAGCGGGCGGCCGAAATAATAGCCCTGAACCTTGGAACAGCCAAGCGTCTTTATTAACATATGTTCTTCTTCCGTCTCGACCCCCTCCGCGGTCGTGGTCATGTCGAGCGACTGGGCGAGCGCCACCACGGCGCGGATGATCGCGATCGCTTCCTTCACGCCTCTGGCCGCGCCGGTCACGAAGCTGCGGTCGATCTTGATCGTCGAGAAGCGCGTCCGGCTGAGGTAGCCGAGCGACGAATAGCCGGTCCCGAAATCGTCGAGGCTCAGGCGGATGCCGAGGTCGAGCAACCGTTCCAGCGTCTGCGTGGCGCCGGTGCCTTCGCGCAGGAACACGCTTTCGGTGACCTCCAGCTCCAGCCGGTCGGCGGACAGTCCCGACGTCGCCAGCGCATTGGCGACGACCGCGACGAAGCCGGGGTTGTGCAGCTGTTCGGCCGACACGTTGACCGCGACGCGCGAATAGCTCTTCCAGCCCGCCGCCTCGTGGCAGGCGGTGCGCAGCACCCATTCGCCGATCGGCGCGATCAGTCGCGCCTCTTCGGCCAGCGGGATGAACTTCGCCGGGCTGACCGGCCCGAGCGTCGGATGGGTCCAGCGCAATAGCGCCTCGAATCCGGTCAGCGACCCCGTGCCGGCATCGACCACCGGCTGATACATCAGGTGGAGCTCGTCCTTCTCCAGCGCACTGCGCAGCGCCATTTCGAGGACTCGGCGTTCCTCGGCCTGGAGGTGGAGCTGCGGTTCATAGGCATGGAACACCCCGCCGCCGGCATCCTTCGAGCGATAGAGCGCAAGATCGGCCGAGCGGATCAGCATTTCCGGCGTCCGCCCGTCGCGCGGGCCGATCGCGACGCCGACCGACGCGCCGATGAACAGCGTATGCTGGTCGACGTCATAGGGTGTCGACAGGGTGGAGATGATCGTGTGCGCCAGCTGCTCGACCTTGGCGGTATCGGTCGCGTCGCGCACGACGACGGCGAATTCGTCACCGCCCAGCCGCCCGATGATCTCATTGTCGGTGATCAGCGTCTTCAGCCGATCCGACACGCGCCCCAGCAAGCGGTCGCCGATCGGATGGCCCAGCGTGTCGTTCACCGCCTTGAACCGGTCGAGGTCGATCATCATGAAGCCGCAGCGCGAGCCCCATTTGTCGGCCTCCTGCATCGCCTGGCCCAGCGTCTCGTTGATCAGCAGGCGGTTGGGCAGGCCGGTCAGCGTGTCGTAGCGCGCCATGCGGTTGATCTTGTCGGCCGACGCCCGCTGCTCGGTCACATCGGAGCCGACGCCGCGAAAGCCGACGAAGCCGCGATCCTCGACGAAGCGGGGGCTTGCCGACATTTCCCACCAGCGTTCCTGCCCGTCGACATAGACCGGCAGCAGCAGGTCGCGGAACGCTTCGCGCGCCTTGAGCTTGTCCGACAGCGCGCGCAGACCCGCGGCGAAATTGCCGCTTTCCCAGGTCGGCCCGGCGAGGATTTCCAGGAAGCTCTTGCCGTTGATCGTCGTCGGGTCGACCCCGATCGAGCGGGCGAAGCGGGGGGAGGCGCGCACGACTCGACGCTGTGCGTCGATCTCCCACAGCCAGTCGGCGCTGCTATCTTCCTCCGTCTCGCGCAGCAGCAGGCTGACCGTCTCGTCGCGTTCGGACAGCGCTATCTCGTTGGCGCGCATCACGACCAGCGCGCGGCCGCGGGCAAAGCAGCCGACCATCAGCAGCGCGGTGAAGATCACGGTCGTACCGGCGATGGTCGGCATGGCGAGCAGCACGAAGGTGCCGCTCATGGCCGAGCCGACCATGCCGAGGAACAGCAAGGTCGCCAGCGGCAGCGTGGCCATCGAGATCGCCGCCGACGCCATCAGCACGACGACGACGCTGTACAGCCCGAGCAGTGCGATCGGATCGGCGTAGTGGCCGAAGACCATCGGCGCGACCGCCCAGATGCCGCCGAGTGCGATCCCGTCCAGAAACGTGCCGCGGACGTCGGCCAAAGTCGCATTGCGATCGGTCCGGTTGCGCGTCGATAGGCGCCGCACCGCGACCCCGACCGCGACGATCGCGACCAGCGCGTTCCACCCGACCAGCCAGGCCAGCGGTACGAGATGTGCGAACGACAGGGTGACGAGAGTCGCCCCGATCACGTTCGCCGCCAGCATGAACAAGGCCATCTGCGCGCCCCCATTCATCTGCGCCGCCCGAATCGGCGCCCAATCGGTCGAGTCGGCCGGATCGTAAAGGCCGAGAAGCGCCCGCGCATCGATGCGCGGCGCTGCGAACTGGGAGGTCGGGATACGCATCACGATCGGGAGCGTAAGCCCGTAAGGTTGAGGGATCGTGTATGTCGTTGGTGCGGAGCGGGATTTGCTTTGCTCAACCGTTCGTGCTGAGCGCAGTCGAAGCACTTGGTGGAGGGCTGCCCTTCGACTTCGCTCAGGGCGAACAGGGTTCGGCTTTGAGAGGTCTCGACATTCGACCGATCGATGCTGCTTCTAGTCTTCGTCATCCCGGACTTGATCCGGGATCCAGAGCCAAACGCCGTGTCGCTCGCGACCCTGGATCCCGGATCAAGTCCGGGATGACGGTGCCTTGGGGTAACCGTTCAACGCTCTTATCCTGCGCCGGCCCTTGGGATGGCTCGGTTCGCTTCGATCAAAACACGCGATAGCGCGGGTCGACACACCCGTCAGACGGCCCGGCTTTGCCGGGCCGTCTGACGGGTGTGTCGAGTCCTCGGATCGCTTAAGCGATCCGAGGCACGATCATGCCGCGATCGCGTAGGGCTTGATCTCGCCGGTCAGATACAGGTTCCGCGCCTTTGCCCGGCTGAGCTTGCCCGAGCTCGTCCGCGGCAGGGTGCGAGGGGGCACGAGTTCGACGACGCAGTTCATGCCGGTGACCGCGCGGACGCGTTCCTTGATCGCGTCGTGCAGGCGCTTGCGCTCCTCGCCGTCGCTGGTGCGGCACTGGACCAGCACCGCCGGGGTCTCTTCGCCGCCGGGCGTGGTGATCGCAAAGGCGGCGATGTCGCCCTGCTTGAAGCCGGGCAGCTGTTCGACCGCCCATTCGATGTCCTGCGGCCAGTGGTTGCGGCCGTTGACGATGATCATGTCCTTCGCCCGCCCGACGATGTAGATGTAGCCGTCCGAAAGATAGCCCATATCGCCGGTGTCGAGCCAGCCGTCCGTCATGCAGGCGTCGGTCGCGTCGGGGTCGCGGAAATAGCCGACCATGACGCTCGGCCCGCGGCACCAGACCTTGCCGACCGCGCGGTCGGGCAGAGGCGTGCCGTCCTCCTCGCGAACCTCGATCTCCATGTCGCGCACGGCCTTGCCGCAGTTGACGATGGCGCGGAAGCGCTGGGGACGGTCCTCGCCCGCGGCGACGCCGGACAGCTGGGTTTCCTCGACCAGCTCGACGACGATGCCTTCGCCTGGCGGCATGATCGAGACGGCCAAAGTCGCCTCGGCCAGGCCATAGCTCGGCAGGAAGGCCGACGCCTTGAAGCCCGCATCGCCGAACGCGTCGACGAAGCTCTGCATCACGTCGGGGCGGATCATGTCGGCGCCATTGCCCGCAACCCGCCAGCGCGACAGGTCGAACCGGTCGCTGGCCTTGGTCTGCGACGACATGCGGCGGGCGCAGATGTCGTAGCCGAAGGTCGGCGAATAGCTGAGCGTCGTGCCCTTGTTGCGACTGATGAGGTCGAGCCACGCCAGCGGGCGCCGCGCGAAATCCTCGGTCTTCAGATAGTCGGTCGACACCTGATTGGCGACCGGCGACAGGAAGCAGCCGACGAGGCCCATGTCGTGATACCACGGCAGCCAGGAGACGCAGCGATCCGCCGGCTCCAGCTTCATGCCATGCCCGTGCGCCGCCAGATTGTTGAGCAGCGCATGATGGGTGATCGCGACGCCGTGCGGGAAACGCGTCGATCCGCTCGAATATTGCAGATAGGCGATGCTCTGGCCATCCAGCGTCGGCAGCGACACCTCGGGCGCGTCTTTCGCGGCGATGCCGGCGAACGATATGCCATCGACGCCGGCGACACGCGCGGCCTCGCCCGCCATCTCGCCCAGTTCGTCGGGGTAGATCAGCAGGCACGGGTCGCAGCTGTCGAGCTGGACGCGCAACTGGTCGATATAGGACTGCGCACCGCCGAAGCTGGTCGGCAGCGGCAGTGGCACCGGCCACGCACCGGCATAGACCGCGCCGAAGAACAGCGCGGCGAATTCCGGACCCGTCTCGGCGATCAGTGCGATCCGGTCCTCGGGCTTCACGCCCATCGCGATCAGCCGGCGCGCTTGGACCAGCGCATCTGCGCGCAGTTCGGCGAAGGGATAGGGCCGCGTCAGCGTGCCGCGAGCGTCGTGAAAGTTCAGGCCCCGCGACCCGCTAGCTGCATAGTCGAGCGCATCGCCCAACGTCGCGAAATCAGCGAAGCGGCGCGGCAGCGCGTCTTCGGTGGGCGTGGGAGCGGGGGCGATCGCCGCCGCCTGGTCCGTCATCGCCATGTCACCCGAATCCATCAAGAGTCTCGCGTCCCTAATCAAAAAATGCCCGGTCACGGTCTGCTGCCGCGGTCGTCGGTCCCTGATGTAGTCGGCGGTTGCGCCGACCCGGCGTTCAAAATCCGGTCCCACTGTGGCACAATCAAGGCCATGCGCCCCAATTCGTCACCGCGACCCCTGGATCCCGACGCTCTCGACCGTCTCGCCCTGCGCTATGTCGAGCGCTACGCGACGACAAGGGCGAAATTGCGCGACTATCTGATCCGCAAGATCCGCGAACGTGGCTGGGCGGGGGATGTGCCGCCCGACCCGGCGGCGCTGGCCGATCGAATGGCGGAGCTGCGCTATGTCGACGATCGCGCCTTTGCCGAGGCGCGGGTACGCTCGCTCGGTCGGAGGGGGTTGGGCGCACGGCGTATCTCGGGCGCGCTCCGGGCGGCGGGGATCACCGGCGACGATGCCGAGGCGGTGCGCGAGGATATCGATGCGCAGGCCGACGACAGCGCGCTGACCTTTGCCCGGCGGAAACGGCTGGGGCCGTTCGCCACGGCCCCGGCGACCGATCCCAAGGCGCGCGATCGGGCCTTCGCCGCGATGCTCCGCGCCGGGCACGATCCCGACCAGGTCCGCCGCATCCTGGGCATGACGGCCGACGATCTGGCCCGGATTGGCATGGAAGACCGTTGATCTTCGTCAAGCGGGGGACTTTCCGTTCGCGGCAGGCTCTGCAATAGAGGGGCGGGGGCATTTGTACGGGATGCGTATCGACTTGGACCGATCCGGGTTTAGCGAGGGGGAAGCGGGTGGTGCGGCAACGCATCCGGCCGGTACCGCGCGTCCGGAGACCGATGTCCATGCCGGCGTCGTCAAATGGTTCGACGTCACCCGCGGCTTCGGCTTCCTCGTCGCAGACGATGCGACAGTCGGCGATATCCTGATCCACTTCTCGATCCTGCACGACCATGGCCGCCGCAGCTTGCCCGAGGGCGCGCGTGTGGTGTGCGAGACGGTGCGGCGCGAGCGCGGGTTGCAGGCCTGTGCCATCCTGTCGATCGACCTGACCGACGCGATAGAGCCGGTCCGTCCGCGCAGCGGCGGCGGCGACCGGATCGACCGGCTGCTGGCGGTCGCCGATGCCGGGCCGTTCGAGCCGGTCGCTGTCAAATGGTTCAACCGGTTGAAGGGCTACGGTTTCCTGATCCGCGACGCCGTGCCGGGCGACGTCTTCGTCCATATGGAGACGCTGCGCCGCGCGGGGATCGAGGAGGTCGAGCCCGACGACCGGTTGCGGGCGCGGATCGTGTCGGGCGACAAGGGGCCGCTGGCGGTCGCGGTGGAAAGGGACGAATGACGATGGCGCTTCGGCGGTGTTTCCTGGCGGTAGCGCTCGTCGCACTCGCGCCGCTGACGACGGCGTGCAATTCGGGCGGCGGCGCGGCGACCGACGGAACAGCCAAGCCGACGGTCACGATCCGCTCCGCAAACGGTGCGCATGCCTTCCAAGTCGAACTCGCGCGCACCGCGGCGGAACAGCAGAAGGGGCTGATGTACCGGACCGACCTGAAGAAGGACGACGGCATGCTCTTCGCGCCCTATCCGCCCGAAGGCGGCCCCCCGCGCGAAGCGAGCTTCTGGATGGAGAACACGCCGACCCCGCTCGACATCATCTTCATCAGACCCGACGGCACCATCGCCCGCATCGCCGAGAATACGGTGCCCTTCGACAAGACCCCGATCCCGAGCGGCGAGCCGGTGAGCGCCGTGCTGGAAATCGTCGGTGGTCGTGCGGCGGAACTGGGGATCGCGGAAGGGGACAAGGTCGAACTGCCGAAATAGAGGTCGGGCTCACGCTTCGATCAGTCGAAGCCTCTCCAAATCCTTCGGTCTACCAAAGGACCTAAGGAGCCCACGAAGATCGTCGATTCCCGGAATATAAATTTGTCCGCCGTCGACTGCCATCGCCAGTCGGGTCGTAAACCCTATCGATTGCCAACCCTCATTACAGGCCAGGCGGAAGCCGCCGAAGATCTCCACCGGAATGGGTGGGGCGGTCCAAACTCCGAAGATATCGGATTGAAACAGCGCGCTTGGCTCCGGAACGATACGATCGCCGTTTACGTCCGTGAGGAACCGCTCGGCGTCGCGGTAAGACATCATGACGTCGACGTCTTTGAGCGGGGTGACGAAAGCGCCGTGCAGAGCGACTGCGGCGCTGCCGATGATCCACCAGTCATCCTCGGCCGCACGGGCTCCCTGTGCGATCATGGCCAGAGTGATCGCGAGAGGTTCGGGAATAGCCATGCTGTCTGATGATCGGTTTGTGGCGGCGTGTGCAACTGCGGATGTTGCACGCCCCCCCGCCGCCCGCTAATCCCCCGCGCATGGGCATCAACCTCAATCCCTTCACCTGGTGGAACGGCGCCACCATCGGCACCTGGTTCGGTCTGCGCGGCAAGACGAGCGTGGGCGAGGATGCGCTGGGCAACGTCTATTATCAGGGCGGTCGCGATACTGCGGGCAATCCGCGGCGCTGGGTGATCTATTCGGGCTCGAACGATGCCAGCCGCATCTCGCCCGAATGGTTCGGCTGGCTGCACCACCAGATCGACGACGTGCCGGATCGGGCGCTGCCGCCAGCGAAGCCCTGGGTGAAGCCTGCCGTCCCGAACATGACGGGCACGCCGCTCGCCTATCGCCCGTCCGGCGCGCTGGAAAAGGGTGGCAAGCGGGCCTCCGCGACCGGCGATTATGAGGCGTGGACGCCCGACGCATGATGACCCGCGGGCGCTGGCTGGGCGTGGGCGCAATCGTGCTCGCGGGCGGGGCCGGCGCCTGGCTGGGTAGCGAGCGGCTGACCGCTGCGGTTCGCGGTACTCCGGCGACGTCGACGAGCCTGATCGCCGTGCCCGAGCGATCGGCTGCGCCACGACCGGCGCTGTCGGCCACCCGTGCGCAGCCGAACCTTGTCGCCACGCCAAACGCGACCGCCACCGCGAGCGGCGAGACGCCGATGGCGGAGCGCGTCGCGGTCGTCGGCTTCCTCAACAAGCGCAACGGTCAGGCCCGCGACCTCGTCATGAAGCCGGGGCAGGCATATCGCGTGGGCGAGGCGATCGTCCGCCTGCGCGCCTGCGAACAGACCGCGCCCTGGGAGGAGGAACAGCTGACCGGCGCCTTCCTGCAGCTCGACATCGCGGGCACCGACGGCCGCTGGCGTCGCGCCTTTTCGGGCTGGGTGTTCAAGGAACGGCCGGCGCTGAACGTGGTGCAGAGCCCGCTCTACGATGTCTGGCCCAAGAGCTGCACGATGCGTTTTCCGACCGCCGGGCCGGACACCGTCCCGGCCGGGGCGGGCGGGGCTCCGCCGACAAGGGCGTCGAATGCGCGGAAGTCGCCCTCGACCGCGGGCACGCCGTTGAGCAGCCCGCCAACCGATACGCCGAGCGCGGAGCCCAGCAACGCGTTGTAACCGGCACGCGGCACCTCGATCGCGCCGAGCGAGGCGAGATGGGGCGTCTGGAACTGGCAGTCGAGCAGAGTGAATCCGCCGACGCGCAGCCGGGCGACGAGCGCGGCCAGCGCGACCTTCGACGCGTCGCGCATCCGGCTGACCATGCTTTCCCCGAAGAAAGCGCGGCCGAGCGCCAGGCCGTAGAGCCCGCCGACCAGCCGTTCGTCGTCCCACACCTCGACCGAATGGGCGAAGCCGCGGTGATGCAGGCTGACGAACACCTGCTCGATCGCGCCGTTGATCCATGTGTCCGGGCGGTCGTCCGCCGCTTCGGCGCAAAGCGCGATGACCGCCTCGAACGCGGTATCGGCGGTCACGCGGAACCGTTCGCTGGCGATCGTCCGGCGAAGGCGGCGCGATAGATGAAAGCCGTCGAGCGGCAGGACGGCGCGGATACGAGGCTCGACCCAATAGACGCCCTCGTCGTCGCGCGCGTCGGACATCGGGAACACGCCCATCGCATAGGCGCGCAGCAACAGATCGGGGTCAATCGACTCCGCCGGGCCGGTCGGGCGGCTCATTGCGACCACCGCTTGCAGACATGCAAAGGGGGCCGGCGGTGGTCCACCGGCCCCCTGAGAGTTTCCGTACGGATCGGCGTCAGGCCTTGCAGGTCAGCGCCGACTTGCCGGGGGCGGTGTACTTGATCGAGGTCGGCGTGCCGTCGATCGTGTAGCCGCCGCCGACGAAGGGCTGGCCGGATTCCGGCGCCTTCAGCTGGGTCGGCGTGCCGGTCTTTTCGGTGCGCAGGTTCGCGAGCTTGCGGCCCTGGAAGAAGTCGACGTAGATCAGGCTGTTGCCCGGCTGGCAGCGGAAGGTGACCGCCTTCTCGATTGCGGGCGGCAGTTCGACCGCAGTCGCGTTCTTCAGCTGTTCGGCCATCGGGTCGGCAGCGCGGGTGTCGACGACCTCCGGCTGCTTTTCGCCGCAAGCGGCCAGGGAGAGCAGCGCGAGCGCCGCGGCGGAGGCGAGGATGCGATTGTTCATAACGATTCGCGATTTCGCGCATGCAGCATGGTGCGTCAAGGCGGACGGGCGCCCTTTTTGAATCACCGGTCGCATGCCCGCCTTTCATTCGTGAAATTCGTCCATGTCGGGAATACGCCCGAACGCGATCTTGGTGCCGACGCGGTCGACGCGTCCGCCCGACAGCGGACCGACCGAGACGGCATGGCGGCCGAATTTCTCGTTGATCCGGTCCATCGCCCGGCTGAGGCTGAGCGTCCGCGTACCGCGCGCCAGCGGATCGTCGGGGTCGAGCGCCCCGAACAACGACCCCTGTTCACCATCGACCGCAGCGATCTCGGCCAGCGTCACGCCGATCATCCGCAGGCGAAATCCGCCCGGCCGCGTCCGTCCGACCGCCGCCAGCCGCGGGAAGATTGCATCGAGCGCCCCGAGCACCGCGAAACTGTCCTGCGTCGCGGGGAGCTTGATCGACGTGCGCCAGTTGGATTTGTCGTCCTCGAACTTACCGTGAAGGATGAGCAGGCGCGCGACATAGCCCTTTCGCCGCAGCCGGCTCGCGCATTTTAGCGCCAGGCGGCGCGCGGTCAGCCGCGACGGCTCCAGCGCGCGCTTCGATGGCGAGAGGACGTGGCTATGCCCGATCGTCCGGTTCTGCGTCGGCTTTTCAGGCAGGTCGACGCCGTGGAGCAGATACCACAGCCGGTCGCCGTTCACGCCGCCCCACGCGGTGCCGGCATCGCGCGGGCGTCGTGCGCAGAGCTGGCGGATGTCGTTGATCCCATCGCGCGCCAGACGCCGCTCCATCTTCGCGCCGATCCCCGAAATATGGCGGAGCGGCATGTCGTAGAGCCGGTGGGGCAGTTCATGTCCTTCCAGCACGATCAGGCCGTCTGGTTTCTGCATGTCGGACGCCAGCTTCGCCAGCAGGCGGTTCGGGGCGATGCCGACGGACGACGTCAGGCACGCGCCGACGTTGGCGAGGATGCCCGCCTTGACCCGTCGGGCGAGCGCAACGGCCGAGTCTCGGTCGTTTTCGTTGTCGAGCAATCGGCAGGCGACCTCGTCGATCGAGCAGATTTTGGTCACGGGGATGTGCCGCCAGATCTCCGCGACGATGGCGTCGTGGAACTCGACATAGCGTTCGTGGCGCGCCGGGGCGATCAGCAGGTCGGGGCAGCGGCGCCTGGCTTCCCACACGGGGGTGCCAGTCGTGACACCATAGCGCTTGGCCTGGACCGACGCGGCGATGGCGACGGTCGTATCGCTGTCGACCGGCGCGACAATGACGGGCTTGCCGCGCAGGGCGGGGTCGAGCTGTTGCTCGACGCTCGCGAAATAGCTGTTCAGGTCGAGGAAAAGCCAGCGCAGGGGGCGCGGCGGGAGGGTCAGCACCGCGGGCTGGGGAAGGGGGTCTGCGCGGCGAGTCGCGGGCGGCATGGGTGGAACATTAGCGGAACGTGAGGGGGGAGTCCCGCTTACTTCGCTACACTGAGTTACAACGACACTGGTGCGGGCAAAGTTGAGGGGCAGGCCTCCGCCTCTTCACCGTCATCCCCGCGAAGGCGGGGATAAATTCTGACTGACCTTCGTGAGTCTCATGGTCACCAGAGAATATTTATCCCCGCCTTCGCGGGGATGACGATTGAGCGAGCGTGGAGGCACGTTCGCAACGCGAGAGCTCCAATAGAAAACGGGCCAGAAGGTCGCCCCTCCGGCCCGTCTCTATTTTCAGCGGCGGGAGCGAAGTGAATTCGCTCCCTCGTCGGTCGGGCTTACGCCCGCCGGCCGTGCTTAATCGTGCTGCCGCACCGCGAATTAGCGGCGCTAATTCGCTCGATTAAGCCGACGCTACCTCGGCGACGTCCACCTTCACGCCCGGGCCCATCGACGAGCTCAGCGCGACCTTGCGGACGTACTTGCCCTTGGCGCCCGACGGCTTGGCCTTGATCACTGCGTCGACCAGCGCGTCGAAGTTCGCGCGCAGGTCTTCGGCCGGGAAGCTCGCCTTGCCGAGGCCGGCGTGGATGATGCCCGCCTTTTCGACGCGATACTCGATCTGGCCACCCTTGGCCGCCTTGACGGCTTCGGCGACGTTCATCGTGACGGTGCCCAGCTTCGGGTTCGGCATCAGGCCCTTCGGACCCAGTACCTTGCCGAGGCGACCGACGACGCCCATCATGTCCGGGGTCGCGATGCAGCGGTCGAAGTCGATGGTGCCGCCCTGGACGGTTTCCATCAGATCTTCCGCACCGACCACGTCCGCACCGGCGGCACGGGCTTCGTCAGCCTTCGCACCCTTGGCGAACACGCCGACGCGCACGGTCTTGCCGGTGCCCTTCGGCAGCGTCACCACGCCGCGGACCATCTGGTCGGCGTGACGCGGGTCGACGCCAAGGTTCAGCGCGATTTCGACCGTCTCGTCGAACTTCGACGTGGCGTTGGCCTTCACGATGCCGATGGCTTCGTCGACGCCGTGCAGCTTCTCCGCGTCGACCGTCCAGGCCTTCTGCTTCTTGCTCAGCTTGGCCATGATCTCAGCCCTCCACCACTTCGAGGCCCATCGCGCGGGCCGAACCTTCGATGATCTTCGTCGCTGCGTCGATGTCGTTCGCGTTCAGGTCCTTCATCTTGGCCTGGGCGATATCGGCGAGCTGCGAGCGCTTGATCTTGCCCGCGACGACCTTGCCCGGCTCCTTCGAGCCCGACTTCAGGTTCAGCGCCTTCTTGATGAGGAAGGTGGCCGGCGGCGTCTTCGTCTCGAACGAGAACGAACGGTCGGCATAGACGGTGATGACGGTGGGCAGCGGCGAGCCCTTTTCCATGTCGCCCGTCGCGGCGTTGAACGCCTTGCAGAACTCCATGATGTTGACGCCGCGCTGACCCAGCGCCGGGCCGATCGGCGGCGACGGATTGGCAGCGCCGGCCGGCACCTGCAGCTTGATATAGCCGGTAATCTTCTTAGCCATGTGGCCTCACTCTTTTGCTGGGCGCCACCTGTGCGGCGATGCCCGGTTCAAGTTTAGCGGTCGTGACGGGCGCGTGCCGAGACGCGCGCCCTCCCGCAGATTTTCCACCGATTCCGAATGGAAGGTCGCGCCGTTAGCGGAAAAACCCTATCGGCGCAACGCCCCTGCACCGCCGCCCAGCGCGCCGTCGGGGCGCGCTTGGGGGCGACGATTGAAGAACAGCTTGCGGAAGGAGATGGCGACCGTCCTCCCGATCGGGTCGAGCAGATCAGGCTGATAGTTGATCGGTACGCTGCCGTTGGCGTCGGTGACGCGCAGGCGGGTGTCGAGCAGGTTGCGGACGTTCAATTCGACCCGCGCGCCAAGCAGCCAGGGGTGATCGCGCACCGCCTTCATCGTCGGGTTGAAGGTGACGAACGAACGAATTCCCAGCGTCGTCAGCGGCGCCGCGCGGATGTCGATCGGCACGCGAGCGGTGCCGCCATTCACGAAGGCGCCGGACTGCCAGTTCAAATCCGCGCGCAGGCCGTAGCCGTTCTTGGTGATGCCGCCGTTCGCTTGGACGAGGTGCTTGAATGGGCCGCGGATATCGGTCGCGTCTCCGTTCAGCCGGTCCAAATCGGGCAGTCCCGCAGCGAGCGTCGCGGTGTCGCGAAACTTCCAGGTGTGGAAAACGGAGAGCTGCACACGCCCCTCGTTCCCGCCGCCGCCGAAGCCACCGCCGCCAAAGCCGCGTCCACCACCGCCGCCACCAAATCCACGACCACCGCCGCCACCCTGGCCGCCGAAGCGCTGGCCGCCGCCGGGGGGCGGGGGTGGGCCACCGTCCTGCACGATGATCGTCGGCGGGCTGGCGGGGGGTGAAGCGGGCGTGCCTCCACGCTGTTCGGGGCCGCGCGCGCCGACCGTGCCTTCCGGCGCCTGAGACCGCTGCGGCTGTGCTTGGCCGCCCTGGCTGCCGCCGGGCCGACCGCCACCAAAGCCGCCGAAACCGCCAAAGCCGCCGCGCGCGGGCGCCGCCGGTCCGATCCGTCGTGAGAAATTGAACCCGTACCGCAGTTGCTGCTGGTCCGATCGGACGAAGTTCACCGGACGCGCATCGACCCGGATCAACTGTCCCGTCGCGTCGCGGAGGAAACGGTCCGGGAAGGCGGCTTCGATCGCGGCGGTCGGCGTCGACAGGTTCTGGATCGGATTGAGCGTCCGCCGCCGGGTATATTCGGCAGTGATGTTCAGATCGGTCGAGGAGAACGGCCGCGCGTTGATCGAAAGGTTGGTCGAGCGATTCTCCGGCGACCGCAGCAGGGGATTGCCGCCGCTCAGCAACGTCACGTCGACGCTCGTTCCGCGCACGAAGTCGAAGACACGCGCATTCGGGGTGACGATGACCGGATCGCCGGTCTGGTTGATGGTCGGCGCATTTTCGTCGCGGTTGACGGTGGCGAGGATGAACAGCTTGCCCGGCAACGGCGACCAGTTGACGCCATAGCCATAGGTCGACAGCCAACCGAAGTCGGACGTCTGGTTGAATTCGTAGCTGGCGTTCACCGACAGATTGCCGATCGCCGACAACACCCCGCGTCCGCGATTGGCGATCGGCAGGTCGATGCGGGCTAGGCCGCGGCCGACGTTGCGGCTCTGGCTGCCGATCGCGGTCACGCCGCTGCGCTCCGTGCGCGTCTCATTGTCGTTGCGCGTGAAGCCGGACGTCACGTTCAGCCGCACGTCACCCGCTGGAAGCGTCGCGACCGGGCCGTTCGCCTGATATTCGACGACGGCGGTGTTGGTCAGGGACCGCGCATAGTCGCGGCGATAATCGCCGAGCAGGTCGGGCGAGAAGATGGCGAACGGGTTGAGCGCCGGGTCATTGGCCGCGATCCGGCTGGCAATCGGCGACATGTCGAAATTATTGTCGGTCAGCGTGCTTGAGAACCGACGGTTGTAGCTGCCATTGACCGACCAGCGCCAGCGGCCGGCGTCGCCGTTCAGCGCGCCGTTGAATTCCAGATTGGTCGTCTCGCGGTTCTGTTCGCGCGCCCCTCCTTCCGCCAGATAACGGTTGATGACGACCGGGTTGGCGAAGGGCGAATAGGGATTGCCTGCCGGCACCGTCAGGCTTGTCGAGGCTAGGCCGAGCGCGCTGTCGTTCTTCGTCCAGTCGAAGCCGGCCGAGACCGAACCGGTGATCGTGTCGCTGATCGGCTGGGCATAGGAGACGCTGGATTCGATCTTCTGCTGCGCCGGGCTGGCGGTCCGATACGCGCCGAAATTGCTCGGGTTCACGCCGCCGAGAAACGATCCCAGGGTCGGACGGCCGGTTACGCCGTCCGGTACGCCGGCCACGGTTACCGTGCGACCGGCCAAAGCGCTCAGCGCCGGGTCGATCTGGGTCTGGCCGCTGCCTGGCGTCAGATTGCCGTTGATAGAGAAGGGGCGCGTCGGCGTCGTCGTCGGCAGGATGTCGCGGTCGGCCTCGTACACCGGCGTCTGCCCGGTGTAGTTCAGCGACAGGTTGACCCGCTTGTCGCGCATGATGCGCAGCAGGCTCGCCTCGTCCTTCGTCGTGAAACGGTCGCCTTGGGTCGCGCCGCCGCCCTCGACTTCGGCGGTCACTGCATTGAAGCGGCGGCGCAGGACGAAATTGATGACCCGTTGTTCGGCGCGGTAGCCCAATTGTTGCGCGGCCTCGGGCGGCAGGATGTCGACGCGCTCGATCGCTTCGGGCGGATAGTTTCCGATCTCGCGAAAGCCCGAGATGCGCCGACCGTTCAGCAGGACGACCGGCATCCCGCCCTCGGTTCCGCGCCCGCTGCCGAGCTGCGGTGCGAGCTCGGTCAGCAGGTCGCTAATCGAACTGACGCCGTAGGCGCGCACGTCCGCGGGGCGGAGCACCTGTTCGGCTGGAATGTCGCCGGGTACGCTGCCCCGCTCTCGCTGGCCGATAACCGTCACTTCAGCGGCGACGTCGCCTTCGTCTTCCGTCTCCGGCGGCGCTTCGGCCGGTGTTGCCGCGGGTATAGGAGCCTGTGTCGGCGCCACGGACTGCGGCGCCGGAGCGACCGGCGGCGTTGCCGTGGTGTTCGGCACCGGCTGCGGCACCGGTGTCACAGTGGTCTGCGCCAGCGCAGGCTGGGCCACGGTTGCAAGCAAAAGGGCGGCGAGGGACGGGGAGGTGGATCGCATCGGGTGTCTTCGGTTCCGGTCGGACGGCTGCGCGGGCGCGCGGTCGTTGCGCAAACGACGC
This sequence comes from Sphingomonas floccifaciens, assembly GCF_042681125.1. Classification (NCBI taxonomy): domain Bacteria; kingdom Pseudomonadati; phylum Pseudomonadota; class Alphaproteobacteria; order Sphingomonadales; family Sphingomonadaceae; genus Sphingomonas; species Sphingomonas floccifaciens. The sequence goes on from NZ_JBHUFC010000002.1 coordinate 77,565, forward strand.
TATCGCCGAATTGTCGCAGAATCTTGCCCGATAGCCGGAAATTTCCTGTGGTCCAGGGTTGGCGGCTCAGGCGAGGACGGTTTCATCCTCGGTCGCGCCGATCCAGAAGGCGGTCGATCCGCTGCGGTCCGCCTCGGTCCGGAAGCGGATGCCCCAGCCGCGCACCGTCTCGATCGGGTCGGCCGCGCCGACATCGGCGAACTTGCGCCGGATGCGGTGGATCAGCACGTCGCGGCTGTCCGGGCAGCTGCCGGCATCGGCCAGCACCCCGGCGGTCATGTCCCAGTTCAGGCGGCTGCGACGCATCAACGCGGCAAGCAAAGTCGCCTCCACCCGCGACAATGCGACGCGGTGGCCGTTCCAGCGAAACTCGACCGGATCGAGCGTCATGCTGACCGCGCCGCGCTTCACCAGCGGGCGACGGGCGATGTCGGGATGGAGCGTGGCGAACGGGGCGTGATCGTGGAACATGCTGCCTGGCTATCAGTCTCCTGCCGACCGCGCGTCCGTCCTGTCGCCAGCAGACACAATCCAGCAACAAAGCGTAGGTGTGTTACTCGTGTGAGCCACCAAGTGCATCTTTGTGCCCACCAACGACCTGACCGGCGCTTGGCAGGCAGGCGTCCTTCCCCCTAGAACCATCGCGAGCCTATGCCCTTGTCCGCCACCATTTCCTCCAGCGATCGATTCACGCGACGGGTGTCGGCCGTCACGATCCTGTTGTTCTGGCTGGCGCAATTTTCCTTGCTGACGGTTCAGCGCCTCGTCTTCGGTGCCGCGGACGATGCGCGTTTCCATGCGACGCGGCTGATCGTGACCGGTGTCGGGATCGTGCTGTCTTCGGCCATCCTGGCGCTGCATATCGGAACGCGAGGACGTCCGTTGTCGCAGCGGCTGCTGATCGCGGTCGTCGCGGCGGTGGTCGGATCGGCGGTCCATGCCTTCGCCAATTTCTGGATCTTCCGCGCGACGATGCCCGCCGATGTGGTCGGCGTGACGAACCTGACCTCGCACCTGTTGGCGATGCTGCAATGGTTCTCGACCTATGCCGCGATGTCGGGATTGCTGCTGGCGATCGTCTATTCGGGCGAGGTTCGCGACTACGAACGCGGCGTCGCGCGCCTGCAACGCGAAGCGCATGAGGCCCATCTGCGGGCGCTGCGCTATCAGCTGAACCCGCATTTCATGTTCAACACGCTCAATTCGATCGCCTCGCTGATCGGCACCGGCCGGGTCGAACATGCCGAACATATGGTCGAGAACCTGTCCGACTTCCTGCGCGCGGGATTGGCGCTCGATCCCAGCGAGGACATTCCGCTGGCCGAAGAGATCGAGCTGCAATCGACCTATCTGGCGATCGAGGCGGTGCGCTTTCCCAACCGGCTGGTAGTCGAGATCGACGTTCCCGACGACGTGCAGGACGTGCGTGTGCCCAGCCTGATCGTCCAGCCGCTGGTCGAGAATGCCGTGCGCCATGCCGTCGCCCTGTCGACGCGACCGGTGAAGCTGACGATCGCGGCGGTGCGGGAAGGGGCACGCCTGCGCATCCGCGTGCACGACAGCGGCGCGGACGCCGGCGACCGCCGCGCGCCGCCCGGTACCGGCGTCGGCCTGGTCAACGTCGCCGAGCGGCTGGCCGCGCGCTACGGCGAGGATTGCGGTTTCACCGCCCACGGCTGCACCGGCGGCGGTTTCGAAGTCAGCTTCGCCATCCCCATCGAGGACGCCTGATCCGATGATCCGTTTTCTGATCTGCGACGACGAACCGCTGGCGGTGGAGCGGCTGCGCGACCTGGTAGGTCGGGTCGACGGGGCGGAGGTCGCCGGCAGCGCGACGGACGGCCGCACCGCGATCGCCGAGGTTGCGCGGCTGGCGCCCGATGCGCTGCTGCTCGATATCGAGATGCCCGCGCTTGACGGCTTTGATGTGGTGGAGGCGCTGGCGAAGGCCGGCGGGCCGACGCCACTGATCGTGTTCATCACCGCCTATCCCAACTTCGCCGCCCATGCCTTTGACACCGGCGCGATCGATTTCCTGACCAAGCCGGTTCGGCTCGCCCGCCTCGACACCGCAGTTGAGCGCGTCCGCCGCGCGATCGACGACCGCGAGGCGGCCTCGCGGCTCGCCGACCTCGCGCAGCAGATCGACCTGCTGCGCGCCGGGCAGGGCGGGGGGGCGGGCTCGGGCGGGACGACCGGTCATCTGTGGGTCCAGCGTCGCGGCGAAAACCTGCGCCTGGACCTCGCGCGGGTCGACCGTGTGCAGTCGGAGGGTGAATATGTCCGCATCTACCAGGGTGAGGCGAGCTACCTCCACCGCGAGCCGATCAGCAGCCTGATCGAACGCTTCGACCCCAGCCGCTTCGTGCGCATCCACCGATCGCACATCGTCAACCGCGACCGCGTCGCCTCGATCCGGCGGCGGCCGGCGGGCGGCTATACGATCATCACCGATCGGGGCGAGGAACTGCCGGTCGGACGGAACTATCGCACGGTGGTGCGCGATCTGGTCGAGGATTGATCGAGGTTGCGACACCCGCAATCGACAAGAAAGGAGAGACTGATGACGCGTCCGATGTTCGCTCTGCTTCTGGCCCTGCCGCTCGCCGCCTGTGGGGGCGGGGACGCGCCGACGGGCAACACCGCCACACCGAAGGCCGCCGCGACCGAAAGCGAGTTTCAGGCCAAGGTCGCCGCGCTGACCCCGGCCGAGCGCAACGGCGTCTTCATCCGCGCGATCCGCGATGCCGGGCTGAACTGCCAGGAGGTCACCGAATCAACCAAGGACAAGAAGCCCGGAATGTGGGCCGCGCGCTGCGCCGACGGCACCGGCTATGCGGTCCAGATCCTGCCCGACGGCACGGCAACGGTCTTCGCCCCCGCCGGCGCACGCTGATGGACCGAGCCCGCATCCGAACGCCTTGCCGCGGGTTGTCGGCAGGGAAAGGATGCGGACGATGAGCGAGACGGCCGAACGCGACGATCCCAAGCTGTGGGAGCGGGTGAAGAAGAAAGTCACCGCCGGCAGCAAGGGTGGCAAGGCGGGCGAGTGGTCGGCGCGCAAGGCGCAGATGGCGGTCGCCGAATATAAGAAAGCGGGCGGCGGCTATGTCGGCGCCCGCGATGGCGACAACAGCCTGCATGAGTGGACCGAGGAGGATTGGGGCACGAAGTCCGGCAAGCCGAGCGGCAAGACCGGCGAGCGCTACCTGCCCGCCAAGGCGCGCAAGGCCCTGACGAAAGGCGAGTACGACCGCACGACCGAAAAGAAGCGGCGCGACACGAAGCACGGACAGCAATTCTCCGCCCAGCCCAAGGACGTCGCGAGGAAGACGGCTGCCTATCGCGACAAAGTCGGCCCCACCAAGGCGGACTTGATGGCCGAGGCGCGGCGCAGGGACATCAAGGGGCGGTCGACGATGACGAAGGCCGAACTGGCGAAGGCGCTTGGGAAGTAGGGCTGATTACCGGGGTGTAATCGATTTTCCGTGCCTTGGCGGAAGCTGGAGAATCGCGCGACTAACCGCGCCTCACCCTCCACCGTTCGTGCTGAGCGAAGTCGAAGCACATGAGTCTCATGCCCTTCGACTTCGCTCAGGGCGAACGGGTCAGGTTAAAGGCTCAATGCTACGAACCTTCTGTGATCAAAGCTCTCAAGCCTGCCTGCCGTCGCTGAGGTACGGTCATGCCTTAAAAGGCTGCGTCCTGTTTATTGCCCGCCATTCGCCCCGAGCCCATCGAAGCGCGTCCCTCAAGGACAAACGCTTCGACAGGTTCAGCAGGAACGGCGCGTGGATCCGCCCCGCGGCCTTATAGTCCGACCACGCCGCCATCGTTGCGGGTGATGACGATCGTCGCCGACCGTGGGCGCGCGCTCGCGGCACCGGTCTGGTTCGCCGGCCAGTTGCTGGTCGGGGCGGCGGCGGTGCCGTTTTCGCCGGGGTGCTGGATGTTGACGAACAATGTGCGGCCATCGGGCGAGGTGTCCGCCCCGACCACCGCAGCCTCGTTCGGCCCGACCAGGAAGCGCTTCAGGCCGGTGGCGGTCAGCGCGGCGCCGATGCGGGTCGCCTGCGTGGTGCCGCCGTTGTTGGTGATCGTCTTGGCCGCCGTCGAGCCGCCGTCACCGAGCGCACCTGTACCCAGTGCCACCAGCATCTGGTTGTTGGTCACGTCGCGATACGCTTGGTCGTCCGTCTGCACGAACAGCAGCGGGGCGGCGACGCCGCTCGCGCTGGTCGGGCGGGCGAAGCGCAGCCCCTCCGGCCCCGAGAAGTCGTTGGTCGCGGCAAGGCCGGAGATGTTGATGTTGGTCGCGTCCAGATCGGCGCCGGCACCGAAAGCGTAGATATCCCAGGTGAAGCTGGTCGCGTCGGGCAGGCCGTTGGCATCCTGCAGGCGGATGATGTGGCCGTTGCGGTTGCCGACCTGCGCGCTCGGTGCATCGACATAGGCGCGCGGGGAGGCCGGGTTGGTCGTCGCGCCGGTCCGCGCGTCATTGCCGTTCATCGCGATCAGCAGGTCGCCGGTCACGACGTTCCGCTGGATCCACGACGCCCGGTCGAGCGGTGTCGCCGCCAGGATATCGCCCGCGATCCGCGCATGAGTGAGCACATCGGCCTGATCGGCAAAGGCATAGGTCGCGTTCGACGCATCGAGACCGTTGGCGCCGAACGTCAGCGGCACCCAGGTGCCGGTGCCGTCCGCCGCGAACTTCGCGACATAGAGCGTGCCGGTGTCGAGGTACTTGTCGCCGATCGCCATCCGGTCGGTCGCCGCGGCATCGGTCGCGACGAAGACGGTGTTGGACACGAACTTGTAGAGATATTCGTTCTGCCCGGCATCGGCCATGTAGATCGTCGGCTTCACGCCCGCGACGGTCGCGAACTGCTGTACGCCCGAATGCGCGAAGCGGCCGAGCGCGGTGCGCTTCCGCACGGTCGCGGCCTTGTCATAGGGATCGACCTCGACAACCCAGCCGAACTGGTTGGGTTCGTTGCGATAGTCGGCCGTCGCGCTGGCGCCGGTCGCCTGCGCGTCCCAGCGCGCATAGAGGCTGCTCGCCGCTGCCGCGCTCGCCCAGTCGTACAGGCCGGTCGTCGCGGTCACGCCGTAGCGGTTCAGCGCATAGACCTGCTTCGCGGTGCGGCGCGCATTGTCGGTCGAGGGGCGGCGGAAATAGCGCGCCCATTTTTCCTCGCTGGTCAGCGCGGTGCCCCAGGCGCTGGCGCCCAGCGCCGAATTGCCGATCGTCCCGCGCCCGGCGGTGCCGTCGGTCGAGAAGGCGGTCTGCAACAGCGCATTGCCGCGGACCGGGCCGTTGAAGACCACCGCCGTCGATGGCGTGACGCGGCGGTTGTACGCGCTCGTGGTCACCGGCGCCCAGGCGTTGGCAGCGCTCGCCGCGACCTCGACCACGCTCACGCCGTGGGCTTCGGTTTCCTTCGCGACTTCGCTCGCCGGGCGGACGCCGCCGGGAGCGGTCGGGCCGTTGGCGTGCAGATAGGCCTGGGTGATGCCTTCGTTGTTCAGCGCCAGCAGGCCGCGCGCGCTGTTCGACACGTCGATCCCGGTGCCGCTGGCGACCAGCCCGAAATAGAGGAAGCCCGCGCCATTGTCGCCGAAACGGTTGGCGAAGTCGGCGTCGGTGCCCGCGTTGCTGTAGGCGGCGACGCCGCTCGCCAGCGGATCGCCGGTCGCGAGCAGTGTGGTGACGGTATAGCCCGCGGGGACGGTCACGCGGTCGTTGCGGTTCTTGTCGACCGCGGTGAAGCTGAGCGTGCTGGCCGTGCCGGTGATGTTGACGTCGGCGAAGCTTTCCTGCCCCAGATTGTCGGTCGCGGTGAAGCGGATGACGATCACGTTGCCGGTGACGCTGCCCGGCACGATGAAGCTGGTCGTCAGGCCGGTCGTCGCCGACAGCGCGACGGGTGAGCCCGATACCTGGCTGAACCTGGTCGTCGCGACCGAACCATTGTCGCTTGCCGTCGCGGTGATCGTGACGCGGGTGCCGGCCGCTGCGGTTGTCGGCGACGCGGTGGCTGTCACCGTCGGCAGCGCGTCGCTGGAGCCGCCGTTGTCGCTACCGCACGCAGCGAGCAGTGAGCCGCCCAGCACCACGGTCGCCGCGGTCGTCGCCGATCCGCGCAGTGCATCGCGCCGGGAATAGCGCCGCGCGATCAGGTCGCCAAGGGTCGGGGCGGTGCGGGTGGGATCGGTCATTCGCAGTCCTCGAAGAAGCAATCGGAACAGGGCGTACGTCACGCCGGATCGCCGCTGCTTAGCGCGCTAAGGGCATTTTGCCACGCCTTTCATCGAAGCGCTGCCCGAGGAATGCGACGGTTTGCGGGCCGGGGGCGTACACACCCCAGCCCGCATCCCCTTCTACGTCGGGTCAGAGCCCGACGATACCGCCATCGGTACGCTGGATGACCACCGTCGCGGAGCGCGGACGGTTACCCGGTGCGCTGCCGGTCTGCTGGCTGGCCGGCCAGTTGCTGGTGATGTTGCTGATCGAGCCATCCTCGCCCGGATGCTGGATGTTGACGAAAAGCGTGCGGCCGTCCGGGGTCGAATCGACGCCGGTGACTTCGCACTGCACGGGGCCTACCAGGAAGCGCTTCAGCGATGCGCCGGGCGTCTTGCCGACGATCGTCGTGGTCGTGGTGCTGGCACCGGCGGCGTTGAAGTTCGTCACCGTCCGCATCGCGCCGTCGCCGACCGTGCCCGGGATGGCGGCCAGCATCTGGTTGTTCGTCTGGTCGGTGAAGGCGCCGTCGTCGGTCTGAATCCACAGCAGCGGATTGCCCTGGCCCGACGCGTTGGTCGCGCGGCCGAACCACAGGCCGTCGGGCGACGAGAAGTCGTTCGACGCGTCGAGGTTCGACAGGTTGATGTTCTGCGCATTCAGGTCGGATCCAGCGCCAAAGGCATAGATGTCCCAACGGAACGCGGTCGCTTCGGTCGTGTCGCCGCTTTCGCGCAGACGCAGGATATGGCCGTTGTGGTTGGCGTAGCTGAAGTTCGGCGCGTCCTGGTACGAACGCGGATTGGCTGCGTCGGTGTTGGCGCTGGTCCGCTGCGAATTGTTGGTCAGCGTCAGGTACATCTCACCCGTGACCGGGTTGACCGCGGTCCACTCCGGCCGGTCCATCTTGGTCGCGCCGACGATATCGGCCGCCAGGCGGCAGTGCGTCAGCACATCGGCCTGGTCGGCGAAGGCATAGGTCGCGTTCGACGCGGTCAGCCCGTTCTGGCCGAATACCAGCGGCAGCCAGGTGCCGGTGCCATCCGCGGCGAACTTCGCGACGTAGAGCGTGCCCGAATCGAGGTACTTGTCGCCCATCGCCAGCCGGTCGGTCGCGCCGGCGTCGGAAGCGCTCCACGCGGTCGCCGACACGAATTTGTAGAGATATTCGTTGCGGGCGTCGTCGCCCATGTACCAGGCAGGCTTGCGACCCGCGACGAACGCGCCCGGCCAGCAGCCTTCGTGGTTCATGCGGCCGAGCGCGGTGCGCTTGCGCGGGGTGGTCGAGGGATCATAGGGATCCATCTCCAGCACCCAGCCGTACTGGTTCGGCTCGTTGCGGAAGTCGGCCGTGGCGCTCGCGCCGGTCGCTTGCGCGTCCCAGCGGCGGAAGGTCGTGTTGGTCGAATCCGATGCGACGACGGTCGCCCAGCCGTAATTGCCCGACGACGAGGTGACGCCGTAGCGGGCGAGTGCGGTCACTTCCTTCGCGCTGCGACGCGCATTGTCGGCCGAGGTCGGCCGGCGGAAATACCCCGCCCAATTCTCCTCGCAGGTCAGGCTGGTGCCCCACGGCGTATAGCCGTTCGCGCAATTGTTGATCGTGCCGCGGCCCGCCACGCCGGTCGGCGAATAGGCGGTGAAGAGCAGGCTGCTGCCGCGCACCGGCCCGGAGAAGGCGGTCGGCGTGTTCGGCGTGATGCGGCGGTTGAGTGCGCCCGACTGGTTGTAGCTCCACGCGCCGTTCGCGGCCTGGCTGACCTCCACGACGCTGACGCCGTGCGCCTCGATCTCCTTCAGCGCTTCGCTTTCGGGGCGCGCGCCGTTGACACTCGTCGGGCCGTTCGGGTGCAGATAGGTCTGGAAGATATATTCGTGATTCATGACCAGCAGCCCGCGGGTGCTGTTGGTTTCGTCGCGGGTGTTGCCGCTGGCGGCCAGGCCGAACCAGTGGAGCGCGTCATGGTTGTCGCCCGCGCGGGTCGAGAAGCCGGTGTCGGTGCCGTCGTTCTTGTACGCCGGGGTCGATGCGCTGATCGGGTCGCCGCAGCGATAGAGGACGCTGACGGTATAGCCCGCCGGCACGGTCACGACGTCGTTCTTGTTCTTGGCGACCGCCGAGAAGGTCAGCGCCGCCGGTTCGATGTTGATCGTCGTGTCGGCGGTGGTCGTCCCGCCCTTGTCGTCGGTCGCGCTGAAGCGGATGACGATCGGCGTCGTCGTGGCGACGCCCGGTGCGATGAAGCTGGTCGTCAGCCCGGTCGTCGACGACAGGGTGACGGCGGGGCCGCTGACCTGGCTGAAGCTGGTCGCGGCGATGCTGCCGTTGTCGGTGGCGGTCGCGGTCAGCGTGACGCGGCTGCCGCTGGTCGTCTGGCTGCTCTGTCCGACGCTGATCGTCGGGCGCGGGTCACTGCCGCCCATCTTGTCCTCGCCGCACGCGCTCAGCACCGCGCCGCCGAACACCGCCATCGCCGCCGCCGACGCACCGCCACGCAGCGCATCGCGCCGTGAATAGCGCCGGTCGATCATGTCGCTCAGCGACTCGCCGCCGCTGCGGTTGGTATCGACGTCACCGTCGGTGTAGCCGAAATCGAACGAAGTCATGGTCGTAGTCCCCCCGGGAATCGCGTGTGTGCCGGGCGGCTTTGACGGGTGTGGGCGACACCGGCGTGACGGGAAGGGGACCGTTCGGTTGCGAAGCCGTTACGGTTCGATGACGTACCTGCTTTAAGCCCTCTCCCCTCGCGGGGAGAGGGTTTGGGAGAGGGGAGGTGTTTCACCGAGACCGCTGTCCGCGGCACTGCCCCTCTCCCAACCAGTTTCAGGTCGGATCGTCCCCCGGACGATCCTAAACCGTCCGGGGGACGGTTTACCTGAAACTCCCCGAACGGGGAGAGGGCTTTAATTGGCGCCTACTTCCCCGCTAAAGCCCCCACCATGCCGCCCGAGCGCACCACCCCCAGCCTCGCCCACCGCCTGCGCACCGCGCTCGCCGGCATCGACACCGGCCATGACCGCCGCGCGGGCATTGCCGTCGCCATCCTCCTCGCCGCCGCGCCCGCCGTCACCTGCGCCGGCGCCCGCTGGACCGAAACCCGCGTCCGCCGCGACATCGCCGCGGTCGAGCGCACCGCTCGGCCACGCCTCGACACGATCGCGGCGACCCGCGACGCCCGGCGCCAACTGGGCGCGATCCTCGATATGCCAGGAGTCGCCGGGACGCTCGACGGCCTGGCCGACGCACTCCCGACCGGCGCAACGCTGACCAAGGCCGGGCGCACCCCCGACCGCCGCCTGACGGTGGAGGTCGCTTCACCCGACCCCGATCGCCTTCGCGCGGCGCTGCGCCGAGCCCCCCAGACCACCCGCCTGCGCGACACCGGCCAGCGCCGCGGTGATGGCGCGATGCTGGTCGCGCTGGAGGAGCCGAAGTGAAGCTCTCTCCGCTCGCACTCGGCACTGCCGCCGGCCTGGCCGTTGCCGCGCTGCTGGCGATTCCCGCTACCGACGCGCTGCGCGACTTGCGCACGGCCCGGACCGAGCGTGCGACGCTCGCCCAGGTCGCGGCCGATCCCAGCCCGTCGCGCGCGATCGTTATCGACGGCGATGGGACGCCCGCGCGCGACGCCGGCGCCGCCGCCGACCGCCTCGCCGCCCGCATCCGCGCCGCCGCGACCAAAGCCGGCCTGCTGGTGGAATCGGCGACGCCCGCGCCCTCCGCCGGCCTTTCCCGCGTTCGCCTGACGGTTTCGGGCAGCGAGGACGCCGTGGTGGGCTTCGCCGACACGCTGGAACGCACCCGCCCGCTCGCCCGCTTCGCGACGTGGCAGATGACGGCCAGCGGTCGTACCGTCACCCTGTCGGGAGAGGTCGTGAGCCCGTGGCAATGACCCGCACCGAACGCGCCGCCGTCGTCGGGGCGGCGCTGATCGCCATCGCCACGCCTGCACTGTTGCTCGGCATCGGCCGCGAACCGGTGCCCGCCATACCGCCCGCACAGCCCCTGCTGGCCGCCCGCCCGGCCGCGGCCGGGACGACCGTCTATACCCGCGACCTGTTCGGCAGCGGCGGGCAGGGCGCAGCCGCCGACGACGCGCCCGCCCCCGAAGGTGCCCCTGAACTCGCCGGCATCGTCGGCCGTATCGGCGCCGACGCCGTCGCCCTGGTCCGCACCACCGACGGCCGTACTCGTACCATCGCGGTGGGCGAAAGCGTCGATGGCTGGGTGCTGGAGTCACTCGCGATCGACGCGGCGTACTTCACGCGCGGAGGACAGAAAGCGCGCGTGCCGTTGCCGGCGGGGGAGTGACGGTGCGACGTCTAGAGCCTGAAGCGATCAGCTTTGATCACTCCCGTTCGCCCTGAGCGAAGTCGAAGGGCAGCCCTCCACCAGGTGCTTCGACTTCGCTCAGCACGAACGGTTGAACAAAGCTGATCGAAACCGGCACTAGTGATCGTACTCCGGTCGACCCGGTGAGATCTGCAGCGTTAACCCGGTCTTAGTTTTCGGCGTTGGACAGTGGCCACATGAAACGGAGACTGAAGATACGGCTTCGTGACCGCCCTTGGCCGATGTTTTTCGAAGCCGTGTTTTTCACGGTCGCCGTGATAGGGGGCGGCATTGACCTTCTGGATGGTCAGGTCACCTTGCGGCGGTTCGGGATAATAACCCTTGAAGACAGCCCGGGCGCTTTCGCAATGTACGTCGTCGGTTATGTGTTCTGCTGTGCGATCACTCTTTTTGGTTGGTTCGTTCTCCGAAGCGAATGGTCGCAGTCCTATCTGTCGCCGCTGAAACCGCGCTTTCACGACCCCGCAAAGACGCGCCCGTTCAAGCGCAGCGAACGATCCTCGACAATAGAGCACCCGCGTCAGTAAATTCCATCAATCTCCAGCGTCAGCCGCGGCCCCGGTGGGTTGAGCAGCAGGCTCCCGCCACGCCGCAGAGTCGCTTCGTCGCCGCGCAGGCGGGCGTATTTCGCATCCGTCGCCGTGCGCGCGTCGGCGCCGTCGCGCAGGATGGTGGGCTTGAGGAAGATGAACAGCGTCCGCTTCGTCCGGCCCTCGCGGCGCGCCTTGAACAGCTCGCCCAGCACCGGAATGTCGCCCAGCACCGGAACCTGACTCTTCACCTGCTGGCGATCATCGGTGATCAGGCCGCCAAGCACGATCGTCTGGCCGTTGTCGGCCAGCACCGTCGTGTTGATCGCGCGGCGGTTGGTGATGAGGTTTTCCGCCGAGGTCGCACTGACCAGCGACGACGCTTCGCCCGCGATCTCCAGCCGGATCGTGTCGCCGGCGTTGATCCGCGGCAGCACGCGCAGCGTCAGGCCGACGTCCTTGCGCTCGACCGTCTGATAGGGGTTGGCAGTGCCGTTGCCGGTCAGGATCGAGCCCGTCACGAACGGCACGTTCTGCGCCGCGACGAATTCGCCCATCTTGTTGTCGAGCGTCGTCAGCTGCGGCGTCGACAGCAGGTTCGCCTTGGTCGATGTGCTGAGCGCGCGGACCAGCATCGAGAAGTCGTTGCCGATGCCGACATTGGCCGACAGCCCCTCACCAAGCAGCGCACCGGCGGGGAGGGCGAGCACGCTGCCGAGGATCGCGCCGATCGGGGTGATGCCGGTGACCGCGCCGAACGACGTGCCGCCGCCCTGAACCTGCGTCAGCGCCGCACCCGCCGCGCCGATCTGGATGGCCAGCGCTTCGGCATTCTCGCCGGTGATCTCGGCGATCGCCGCCTCGATCAGCACCTGTGGGCGGCGGACGTCGAGTTCGGGGATCAGCCGCTCGATACTGGCGATCGCGGTCGGCGTGCCGCGCACGACGATGGCGTTGATGTCGGGGGCGGGCTGCACCGTCATCTCGGCGGTCGCAAAGCCCTGCGGCGTGACTGCGGGCTGGCCCGACCGGCCGAGCGTCGCCGTCCCGCCGCCGGCCGCCCCGGCGCCGGTGCCAAGGCCCGACCCGGCGCCCGCGCCGGAGAGGTTGCCCGACAGCGTCCCTGCGGTCGCCGCGTTGTTGGCGATCAGCCCGCCGAGCGCGCTGGTCGGATTCGTCGGGCTGACGCTGGAGGTGCTGCGACCGGCGAGGCTCCGCGCGACGGGATTGGTCGCATCCGCTTCCTGCCCCAGAATGCCGCGCAACACGTCGGTCACCGCCTCCGCATCGGCATAGGCCAGGCGGAAGACGCGCGTCGTCGGTGTCGCGCCGCCCGGCGCGTCGAGCGCCTGTGCCATCCGCCGGGCCTCCGCCACGCTGGCCGGCGTACCACGCACGATGATCGAGTTCGATCGCGGGTCGCCCGCCACGCGTGCGCCGCCTTCGCCCATCACGCTCTGGATCGAGGCGGCGATGTCGGCGGCGTTGCCGTTCTTGAGCACGATGGTGGTGAAGGTCGATCCGCCGCCGCCGTCCAGGCTGCGCGCCAGTCCCTCGATCCGGCGGACGTTGTCGGCGTAATCGGTGACGACGATCGCGTTGGGCTGGGTCAGCGGCTCGACCGAGCCGAAATTGGCGACCAGCGGCCGGACGATCCGCGCCGCGTCAGCCGACGGCACGTTCGACAGGCGGATCATCCGCGTGATCAATTCCTGCCCGCTGGCGCCGCGGCTGGGGACGCCGCCGTCGCGGATCGCGTTGGCCTGCGGCACGATGCGCCACGCCCGGCCGGAGCGAACCGCGGCAAAGCCGTTGGCGCGCAGCACCGACTGGAACAGGTCCCACACGCCCGCCGCGCTGAGCGGCTCGGCAGAAGTCACGGTCACCGCGCCCTTGACCGCGGGGTCGAGGATCAGCGTGCGCCCGGTCAGTCGGCTGATCTGTTCGGCGACGTCGGCGATTTCCACGCCGCGCATGTTGACGACGATGTCGCTGGGCGCGGGCGCTTGTTGTGCGGACAGCGCGGTGCCGGCCAGCGCCAGGGCGAGCATCGACAGACGGATGGGTCGAATCACGGACATATTCTCAAGACCCTAGCGGAACGGGACGGTGACCGTCATCTGACGACCGTTTCTCGTGAACTGCATTTCGGCGACGCCATTCATTTGCGCGTTGCCGATGGCGGCGCGGACCGCATCCTGCGACGTGATCGCGATGCCGTTGATCCGGTTGACAACATCGCCCTGCTGCATGCCGGTCGGCGCGCCGGCCCCGACGCGGTAGCCGCCGTCGGTCGGCGTCGCGTTCATGCGTTGCAGCACCGTTTCCGCGCTAGGAAGGGCCGGGGTCGCAGGCGCCGGGGTCGATGTCGCAACAGGGTTGCCGACCGGCGGCGGCGTGGTCGGGATCGATACGGTGGAGGGTGCTGCGCCCGACGTCGCCCCCGCCGCGCCAGGCTTTGCGAAGGCGTCGGGGAAGGCCAGAAATTCGCTGCGGCCGCCGTTGGTGACGATGACGCGGTTGATCTGAATCGCCGCGATCGTCGCGCCGCCGACGACTTCACCGACCTTGAACGGCTTCATCGCTTCGCTGCCCGACTGGATATAGGCGATCGACAGTTCGGCCGGCCGTGCGAAGACGATGCCCTTCAGCACCAGCGGCAGCGTCGTCGGCGTCGCGCCATCGGCGCTCACCCCGGCGCGGCCGAAGGGTGCGAGCGCCAGCGTCGGCGCCAGATCGGGGACGGGGGCGGCGGTGCGGACCGGCGGCACGGTGATCGCGCCGACATCGGCATGGCCCGCCAGTCGCCAGGTCAGCCCGGCAAGCGCGAACGCCACCGACACGACGACGGCGCCGGTGAACACGTCGAGCACGATTCGCTGGCGATAGGGCGTGAGGTCGAACCGGCGGAGGATCATCGCTGCCCCTCTTGCGACACCGGCTCGCCTATGTCGAGAAATCCGTCGAGCGATGCGGTCGGCGATTTCGCACCTTCGGCGAACACGTCGATCCGCACGCGCGCGATCGCCGGGTCGCCGGTCGCGCGCTCGGTGCTGCGGACGCGCCAGTTGGTGTCGAGCATCGTCACCCGATCGGGGGAGGGGATGCCGGCGTTCATTTCGGTCAGGCGATTCTCCGCCACCCACATTGCGGCCGATCGCTGCTCCATCGCACGGGTCGAATCGATATGCTGCTCGACCGCGCCGACCAATCCGACCGTCGCGATCGCCAGCACGGCGAGCGCGACCAGCGCCTCGATCAGCGAAAAGCCGTCGTCGTGTCCTTCCGCCGCGATCATGTCGGGCGCCCCTCCGCGCGGGTGACGGTGGAGGTGAGGCCGTCGTAGCGGACGACCCACACCTGACTGCCGCTGGTCAGCGTCGCGGTCAGCGGCTTCGACAGGCCGTCGAGCCCCAGCAGCAGCGGCGGCGCCTGGTCGAGCGTCATCGCGACGCCGCCGGGCAGGGTGTGATGATCGAGCTTGGGCGTGCCTTTCGGAATCACGCCGTCCGAGGCGACCTTGGTGAAGCTGTACCCGCTGTCATCGACGGTCAGCGCGATCATCCGGTCGCCCAGCATCGCATCGTCCCCCGCCGCCTCCAGCCGCGTCGCGAACCGCCGCGCCTCCGACTCGACCGAAGGCGCCCGCGTCGCCGACCCGATCGCCAAAGCGACGCCGCCTGACGCGATACCGATGATCGCAAGGACGATCAGCATCTCGACGAGCGTCATGCCCAGATCCGATCCACCCCGGCACGGGGAGGGGGACCGCCCGCGAAGCGAGTGGTGGAGGGGGCGGGCCGCAGCCGAGTCGCGTGCGGAGCCCCCCCTCCACCATGCTTCGCATGGTCCCCCTCCCCGTGCCGGGGAGGACTTAGGAACCCCGTTCGCCCTGAGCTTGTCGAAGGGCTGCGCTTCGTTCCGCGGGCGACGTCGCCCGAAAAAGAAGGGCAGGGCTTCGACAGGCTCAGCCCGAACGGAGGGTGTTGCGAACCTCACCGACCGGCCACGATATCCGCGTCCAGCCCTTCGCCGCCTTCCTGGCCGTCCTTGCCCAGCGACTTCAGCGCGAAGCCGCCGGGGGCGGGCGCGGCATAGACATAGGGGTTGCCCCACGGGTCGACCGGCATCTGCGGCAGATAGGCCTCCGCCGGGAAGTTCGACGGCACCGGCGGCGTGGTCGGCTTCTGCACCAGCGCCTTCAACCCCTGCGCCGTCGTCGGATAGTCGCCGTTGTCGAGCCGGTACATCTTGAGCGCCGCGCCGATCGTCTTCAGGTCGGTGTTGGCGGTCGTCACGCGCGCCTGGTCGGGGCGGCCGATGACGTTGGGAACGATCAGCGCGGCCACCAGTGCGATGATCGCCAGCACCACGATCATCTCGACCAGAGTGAGGCCTTCGTCGTTCGCACGCTTGCGGGCACGGCCGCACGCTGCCACGGTGTCACGAAACTTTCGGAATTGAATGCGCATTCGCTCGCCCATGATTACCACGCGTGACACCCTTGTTACAGCCGAAGCGGCCCCGCGCGCCAGTCTCGATCCGGGCGGGCCGGCCGGCGTGTGGTCGCTGACCGGCGAGGCGCTGGTCGCATCGGACGGCGACGGGCCGGCGACCGTGCTCGTTCCCAGTGAGGCGGTGCGGCTTATCGCGGTCGATCTTCCGCTGCCGACGCGGGCGAAGCGGGTCGTGGCGCTGCCCTTCGCGGTCGAGGAACTGATCGCCGAGCCGATCGACAGCGTCCATCTGGCGCTTGGTGTCGAACTTTCCCCGCGGCGCTACCTGGTGGGCGTCGTCCGGCATGATCGGATGGCCGAGTGGGTCGCCCGGCTCGCGGTCGAGGGGCTGGATCATGCCGCCCTCGTCCCCGATGCGCTAGCGCTGCCTGTGCCGGCGGCGGGCGAATGGGCGGTGGAACTGGGCGAAACGCGCGCGCTGGTTCGCGCCGGCGATGGGACCGGCTTCGCCATTCCGGCGCCGCTGTTGCGGACGGCGTGGGAGGCGGCGGGGCGCCCGCGTACGATCGCGTACGGGACGGCGCTCCCCGCCGACATGAGCGACACCGCCGACGCGCTGCCGCTCGATTCGCTCGCCCGCCGCCTGCTCGCGCCGCCACTCGACCTGCGCCAGGGTATCTATGCCGCGCGTCGCACCGGCCTGCCGTCCTTCTGGCGGCGGATCGCGACGGTCGCCGTGTTCGGCCTGCTGGCGCATGTGGTGATCGCCGCGATCGATACGCTGGCGTTGCGCGGGATCGCCGATGCGCGAGCGGCAGAGACCCGTGCGCTCGTCGCCAGCCGCGCGCCGGGGACGAGCTTGCCGCAGGACGGGCTGGCGGTCGCGGTCGCCGACCTGTTGCCGAGTCCGGCCGCCGGGGGCGGGGCCAACCCGTTCCTGCCCGCCGCCACGCGCCTGTCGGGGGCGCTCGCACCGCTGGGCGCCAGGCTGTCGGTGCGCAGCATGCGGATGGCGGGCGGATCACTGATCGTCGATCTCGACAGTAGCGATCCCGCCTTCGCCGGTCGCGTCCGCACCGCGCTGTCAAATGGCGGCGTAACGGCATCGGTCGTTCCGATCGACGGCGGCGTCCGCATCACGAGTCCGCTGGCATGAAGATCGTCCGCATCATCGAGCATCCGACCGTCGAGCGCATTCGCGTCTGGTGGAGCGACCTGACCCCGCGCGAGCGGGTGATGGTCGGTACGCTCGGCACGCTGATCCTGCTGGCGATCCTGATCTACGGCGTGGTCAAGCCGATCCAGGCGAGTCGGGCGGAGTCCTTTGCCGACATCCGCACCTATGAAACACTGATCGCCCGCGTGAATGCCGCGCCCGCACTCGGCCCGCAGGCGGCGGCACCCCAGCAGCGTAGCGGCAGTGCGGCGGATATCGTGACCCAGTCGGCCGCGGCCTACGGGGTGCAGGTGCAGGTCGAGGCGATGCCTGGCGGAATTCGCGCGACCGTGGCGGACGCGCCCTATGATGCGGTGGTCAACTGGATGGCCGATGTCGCGCGCACCTCGACGCTGGCCGCGACCCGCGTCGACCTTCAGAAGCGCCCGACGCCTGGTCGCGTCTTCGCCCAGATCGAGTATCGCGGATGACCGACACGCTGATCGTCGAGACGAGCGCGCCGCCTGCGCTCCTCCCCTATGGCTTCGCGCGCCGCGGCGGGGTGCTGCTGCGCGGGACCGAGTGCCTGCACCGTGCCGACGCCGCGCTCGATGCGCTGCTGGAGGTGCAGCGGCTTCATCCGACGCTGATCTTCACCGGCGTCAGCGACGAGGCTTTTGACGCCGCCCTCAGCGCGACCTACGGCCAGGGTGCCGCGCAAGCCGCCGAGTTTGAGATGGACGCGACCGATCTGGCCGCGCTCGCCGATTCGGTCGGTCCGGTCGACGACCTGCTCGATTCGAACGATGATTCGCCCGTCATTCGTCTCATCAACGCGATCCTGCTGGAAGCGGTGAAGGAGGGGGCGTCCGACGTCCATGTCGAGACGACCGAAAAGCGCCTCGTCGTCCGCTTCCGCATCGATGGGGTGCTGCGCGACGTGGTGGAGCCGCAACGCGCGCTCGCGCCTCTGCTCGTCAGCCGCATCAAGGTCATGGCGAAGCTCGATATCGCCGAGAAGCGCGTGCCGCAGGACGGTCGCGTCACGCTGCGCATCGGCGGGCATGACGTCGACGCGCGTGTGTCGACTATCCCGACCCAGCATGGCGAACGCGTCGTCATGCGTCTGCTGGAAAAGGGGTCGCTGCGGCTCGACCTTGCCGGGCTCGGCATGAGCGGGCGCGACGTCGAGACCTTCCGCCGCCTGCTCGACCGCCCGCACGGCATGTTGCTCGTCACCGGGCCTACGGGTTCGGGCAAGACGACGACGCTTTACGCCGCGCTCAGCCGCCTCAACGACCGCAAGCGCAACGTCATGACGGTCGAGGATCCGATCGAGTATGAACTCGCCGGCGTTGCCCAGACCCAGGTCAATCCGCGTACCGACATGACCTTCGCCCGGGGGCTTCGCGCCATCCTGCGCCAAGACCCCGACGTCATCATGGTCGGCGAGATCCGCGATCAGGAAACCGCCGAAGTCGCGGTGCGGTCGGCGATGACCGGGCATTTCGTGCTGTCGACGCTTCACACCAACAGCGCGGTCGGGTCGGTCACCCGCCTGCTCGATATGGGGGTCGAGCGCTATCTGCTCGCGCCGATGCTCGTGGGACTGGCGGCGCAGCGGCTGGTCCGGCGGCTGTGCCCCGATTGCCGGCAGCAGGATATCGCGACCGACGCCGACGCGGCGTTGCTCGGCGGTGGGCTGGTCGCGGGCGACCCGGTCTACCGCGCGGTCGGCTGCGAGGCGTGCCACGGCGACGGCTATCGTGGGCGCGACGGTCTGTACGAAGTGATCGCGGTCGATGCCGAGCTTCAGGCGATGATCCACGACGGCGTGTCCGAAGCGGCGCTGGAGAAGGCGGCGCGGGCGAAGAATCCGTCGCTGCTGGACGATGGCGTGGCGAAGGTGAAGTCGGGCGTGACCACCGTCGAGGAAGTCGCGCGCGTGACGCGGGACAAGGGCGTGTGATGGTCCTCCCCTGCAAGGGGAGGTGGCATCGCGCAGCGATGACGGAGGGGTGTCACCCTCTCGATAGCGCGATACCCCTCCGTCAGGCCTGCGGCCTGCCACCTCCCCTTGCAGGGGAGGATTGAGCCATGCCCGCCTATGCCTACCGCGCGGCCGACCGCACCGGTGCGACCAAGAAGGGCGTCATCGAAGCCTCGTCCGCCCCCGCCGCCCGCGCGATGCTGCGCGAGCGGTCGCTGCTCCCGCTCGCGGTCGAACCCGCTGGCGCCAGGCCGCAAAGGGCCGGTGCGATCACGCTGCCGTCGTTCCGCCGCGGCGTGTCGTCCAAGCAGCTGGCGACGCTGACCCGCCAGCTCGCGACGCTGATCGGCTCCGAAATCCCGGTCGAGGAAGCGTTGCGCCTCGTCGCACAGCAGTCCGAGGCGAAGCAGGTCAGCGCCCTGCTCCTCGACGTCCGCGGCAGCATCCTCGATGGCCGCAGCTTCGCCGCGAGCCTCGCCAATCACCCCAAGGCCTTCCCCGAATTCTACCGCGCATCGGTCGCGGCGGGGGAGAACAGCGGACGGCTGACCCACGTCCTCAACCACCTCGCGCAGTTCGTCGAGACACGGCAGGCGAATGCGCAGAAGCTGCAACTGGCGCTGCTCTATCCGGCACTGCTGGCGACCGTGTCGATCGGCATCATTGTCCTGCTGATGATCTATGTCGTCCCCGACATCGTCCGCGTGTTCGTGTCGCGCGGCGCGGAGCTGCCGTTTCTGACCCGCGCGCTGATCGCGATCTCCGCATTCCTGCAGAACTGGGGTCTGGTGGTCCTGATCGCGATCCTCGCCGCCGGGCTGGTCGGCGGTCGCTGGCTGCGCGACCCGGCGAATCGCCTGAAGCTCGACCGCGTCTTCGCCGAGCGCCGCCCGTTCAAGCGGTTCAGTCGCCAGCACAATGCGGCGCGCTTCGCCGGCAGCCTTGCGACGCTTGTGGAAAGCGCGGTGCCGCTGGTCGAGGCGCTTCAGGCCGCCGCCGCGGTGACCCCCAACCGCCACGTCCGCGAACGCGCCCTGATCGTCGCGGCGCGCGTGCGCGAGGGGCTTTCCTTGCGCGCCGCGATGACGGAAGCGGCGGTCTTCCCCTCCATGCTAACCGCGCTCGTCGCCAGCGGCGAAAGCTCGGGCAAGCTCGCCCCGGCGCTGGGTCGCGCCTCGAGCGAACTCGACCGCGAACTCGACGCGCTGGCGGCGACCCTGGTCGCGCTCGTCGAGCCGATGGTGCTGCTGATGATGGGCGGGATGGTGCTGATGATGGTGCTGGCAATCCTGCTGCCGATCATCAACCTCAATAATCTCGTGACGTTGTAGATAGATCCTCCCCGGCACGGGGAGGGGGACCAGCCGCAGGCTGGTGGGGGGGGCTCTCCGCAAGCGATGCCCTAACGGGCCGCCCCTCCACCGCGCCATTGCGCGTCGCGGTCCCCCTCCCCGTGCCGGGGAGGATTTAAATCTGCCCCTTGATGCTCCCCCCCGGCGGCAGGCCGACGAACGGCAGCACCGCGGCACCCTCCGGCGTCACCTGCAACTCGACCGCGCCGTCGCCACTCAGCTGGATCGTCATCAGCGTCCGCCGCCGCTGAGTCGCCGGGGCCAGCCGCAGCGTCGAGCGATCGCCGACATGGACCGCCGTCAGCACGAGGGCAGGGACCGGGGTGGCCACGCCGCCCGCCTTCGGCCGGCAGCTGCCCGGATCGGTCAGCAACTCGCCTTCGATCCGCTGGCCCGATCCGCCGAGCTTCACCTTGGGGAAATCGAGCTGCATCGTCATGTCGCACACGAACGGCAGGTCGGGTTGCAGCGCCTGGAGCAACGTCCCGTCGGCCGACCCACTCATCGCGTCGACCGTCGTCGACGACGGCCCGATCAGCGCCCGCCCGCCGAGGTTGGTCGCCGCGCCCTTCGCGGTCCAGTCGGCGGCGAAGGCGAGGGTAGTGAGACTACGCAACGGCGCCCAGGACCAGTCGAGCACGCTGCCCCCGGCCAGCCCGACCTCGCCGTTCCACACCGTCCCGCCGACGCCGGTACGCCACGGGCCAGGCGAGGCGAGGGCGCCGGCCGGGATCGTCGCGATCATCGCGACGGCGTAAGCGGCTATCCCCAGCGCGCCGAAGCGGATAAGACGGCGACGCGCGGCTTGGCGCGCGATGTCGGAGGCATAAGGTGAATCGTCGGGACGCTCTGAAGCTTCTGCGATCCGGCCTCGTCGTATCAGCGGCGTCATCGGCTTTCCCTTCGTGGGCCGCCAAGAAGGTGGACAAGCGACCCGTCGCCCTGCTGTTGCCATTGACCGGCGAGCGCGCGCAACTGGGACTTAGCATGCAGCGCGCGGCGATGCTCGCCGAAAGCGATGCGAAGCTGATGTTCGCGCTCGACACCGCGGGCACCGCGACCGGCGCGTCGGCAGCCGCGACGCAGGCGCTGAAGCGTGGCGCGGCGATGATCCTCGGGCCGCTCACCTCCTGGGAGGCGTCGGCTGCGGCCGGGGCGGTCGCGGGGAAGGTGCCGGTCATCGCCTTCACCAACAATGCCTCGGCGCAAGGCTCCGGCGCGTTCGTGTTCGGCCTGACGCCGACCCAGACGACGACGGCGGTGCTGCGTTATGCCCGCTCGCGCGGCGTCAGGTCGGTGACCGTCGTCGGCGACGGAACCGCCTGGAGCAATGCGGCGTCGGAAGCGGCGGTGAAGGCGCAGGGCGACCTAGGCCTCGACATCCGCGCGATCGCGGTGACCGCGGGCAAGCCGCTGCCGGCGGCCGGCGACGCGCCCGACGCGGTGCTGATCCCCGGCAGCGGTGATGCGGTGCTGGCGGCGGCGCGCGGACTGAAGGATACCGGCGTCCAGTTGCTCGGCACCGTCCAGGCGCTCGACAATCGCCCGTCCGCCCTCGCCGCGCTGGAGGGGGCGTGGATCGCCGCACCCGATCCGGCCGCGTTCGGCAGCTTTTCCGCCGATTACGAAGCGCGGATTGGCGGATCACCCGGCGCGATCGCCGCGCTCGCCTATGATGCGGCACGGGTGGCGAAGACGTTGCGCGACGCCAACCGCCTCGACCGCGCCGGTCTGCTGGGCACCGACAGCTTCGCCTGCGTCACCGGGCCGGTCCGCTTTCGCGCCGACGGCAGCTGTTCGCGCGACCTCGCGATCCTGCTGGCGGGATCGGACGGCTATCGGAGCGTCGCGACCAGCCGGGGAGCGTGAGGGGTGATTCGCCGCTCGTCATCCCCGCGAAAGCGGGGATCCAGAGCCACGGGCGACGCGCTTGTTGCCCTGAATTTCCGCGTTCGCGGGGATGACGCGGGAGAGCGGGGACGACGGAAGGCGTGCGGCGACCACGGCTTCACCCTGATCGAACTCATGATCTCGCTCCTGCTGTTCGCGCTGATCGCGGTGGCGGGGGTGGCGCTGGTCGACAGCGTTCTGGGGGTGCAGGGGCGTACCGAAACCCGGCTCGATCGCCTGACTGCGCTGCAACGGACGATGCTGGTCGTGTCGAGCGACGTCGAACAGGTCGCGGCCGGCGATATCGTCGGTGGCGGCAGCAGCCTTACGTTCCGCCGCGCGGCGCCCGGTGTCGGCGGTGTTCCGGCGACGATCCGCTACGCCCTCGACCGTGGCGTGCTGGTCCGCGATGCCGGGGGCGGCGCGCAGGCGCTGTTGCGCGACGTCGCGAACGTCCGCTGGCGTTTCGCCGCGGGTACGGCGTGGATCGACCGCTGGCCCGCGGGCGATCCCAAGCTCTGGCCCGGCGCGATCGAGCTTGAGGTCACGTTTTCTGGTCAGCCGTCCGGCACCATCCGCCGCGTCGTCGCACTACCGGTTCGCGCGAAGGACGTCAGCTGATGCGCGACGATGATTCGGGCATGATCCTGGTCAACGTGCTGATGTTCGTCGCGATCGCGGCGGGTTTGGTCCTGCTGATGATCGAGCGGGAGGAACTGGCGCTCGACCGGTCCTTGCGCGTCCGCGAGGCCGCCCGCGCCGCCGCCGTGGTGAAGGGTGGTGAGCTGTCCGCCCTCGCCGCGCTGCGCCGAGACGCCTTAGTAGCGCCGGAGGTCGACTCTGTCGCCGAGCCCTGGGCCGCGCTGGCGGAGAATGGCGCGAAGATCGATGGCGGCACCTTCGACCTGGCGATTTCCGACGCGGAAAGCCGGTTTAACGTCAATGCCCTGCGCTCCGGTAATGCGGCGGCGACCATCCTCTTCGAACAGATTGCCGCCAGCATCGGCGTCGACCGCGATACGACGGCGAAGGCGGTGGAGGCGGTGCGGCTCAACGGCCCGTTCACCGACCTGCGCCCGCTGCGCTTCGCGGGCCTGCCGCCCGAGGCGGTCACCCGGCTGGAGGCGCTGGTCACCGCGCTGCCGGGCGACACGACGATCAATCTCAACGCCGCGACGCCGGAGGTGCTGACGATCCTGTTCCGCGATCCCGCCGTCGTCGACCGGCTGGTCAAGGAGCGGACCCGCCGCGGTTATCTGACGCTAGAGGACCTGTCGCGCGAGAATGTCGCGATGCCGCCGGGTGCGTCGTTCCGTTCGAACACCTTCTGGGTCCGCACCCGCGCGACGATCGGCGACACGGCGCAACAGGGGGTGACGCTGATCCAGCGTACGCTCGACGAACAGGGCGTACGGCATGTCCGGCCGGTCGAGCGCTGGTCGGGCGCCGGCATCCCGCCCGATGCGCCCGCCTTCGGTCAGGCGGACAATCGCGCGGCGGGATAGTAACGAACGAAACTATCGCCTAGGTTCGCGTCCTCACCTCCGTTCGTGCTGAGCGTGTCGAAGCACCGTACTGCGATAAGCCCGCGAGCCGCTCGCGGCACGAAGTACGGTGCTTCGACAAGCTCAGCACGAACGGTCATTAAGTGTGCTCCAGCGATCATGCCCAAACCCAGCCTGTCCGTCCGCGCCAATGTCGACCGCCCGATCAGCGTCGTCGAGCTGTTCACCATCGGCATCGGTCCGTCGAGTTCGCACACCGTCGGCCCGATGCGCGCGGCGAAGGCTTTTGCCGAGAGTGTGGTCGATCGCGCGCCGGTCGCGGTGACGGCGAGGCTGCACGGCAGCCTCGCGCTGACCGGCCTCGGCCACGCCAGCGACACCGCGGTGCTGGTCGGCCTGTCGGGCGGCGCGCCGGAGACGGTCGATCCCGATGCGATTCCCGGTTTGGTCGCCGCGATTCGTGAAGGCGGCTCGCTCGATCTGGCGTCGACACATCGAATCGCCTTCGATCCGAAGAGCGACCTGATCTTCGACCCCGCCTTCCTGCTCAGCCATCCCAACGGCATGACCTTCGTCGCGCGGTTCGGCGACGGCAGCGAGGAAGTCCGCCGCTATTATTCGATCGGCGGCGGCGCGATCATCGCGGAAGGAGAGGAGGCGTCGCGCGCCAATGTCCAGCTGCCGCATCCCTTTTCATCCGGTGCGCAGATGCTGGCGCTGGCGGCGGCGGAGGGCTGTTCGATCGCCGACCTGGAACGCGCGAACGAGGCGGCGTGGCGGTCCGATTGCGAAACCAGCGGGTTCCTCGATCGGGTGCGTGACGCGATGCTCGCCAGCATCCGCCGCGGCATCGCCACTGACGGCATCCTGCCCGGCGGGCTGAAGGTGCCGCGGCGCGCGAAGGCGATCCACGACAAGCTGTCCGACCGCGGACCCCGCAGCGATCCGTCTGCGGTGTTCGACTGGGTCAGCCTGTGGGCCTTGGCGGTGAACGAGGAAAATGCAGGCGGGGGCAGGGTGGTAACCGCGCCCACCAACGGCGCAGCGGGCGTCATTCCGGCGGTGCTCAAATATTACGAGACGTTCGTGCATGGCGCCACGCGGGCGGGCGCGCACGACCTGCTGCTGACGGCGTCGGCGATCGGCAGTCTCTACAAGAAGCGCGCGTCCATTTCGGCGGCCGAAATGGGGTGCCAGGGGGAAGTCGGTGTCGCCTGCTCCATGGCCGCGGCCGGACTCGCTGCGGCGCTGGGGGGAACGCCGGCACAGGTCGAGAATGCCGCCGAGATCGGGATGGAGCACAACCTTGGCCTGACCTGCGACCCGATCGGCGGGCTGGTCCAGATCCCGTGCATCGAACGTAACACGATGGGCGCGATCAAGGCGATCAACGCCGCCTATCTCGCGCTCCACGGCGATGGCAGCCACGTTGTCAGCCTGGATGCCGTCATCGAGACGATGCGCCAGACCGGCGAGGACATGCGCTCCAAGTACAAGGAAACCAGCCAGGGCGGGCTGGCGGTGAACGTCGTCGAATGTTGAGCGTTATGGGTATGCGGCGATGCGCCGCTTACCCAAGGGAGCATTCATGAGCGACGATCGATCGACCGCAGGCGCGGCCACCGAGAACATGCAGCGCACCGGTGAAGCGATGCGCGCCACCGGCGAGCGGATGGCCGAGAACGGCTCGACCGTCGGCGCCAAGATCCTCGACCAGGCCGAGGAAAATGTCCGCGAAGCCTTTGCCGCGATGCGTGCCGCGACGCAGGCCAAGGACCTGTCCGAAGTGATGAAGATCCAGGGCGATTACATGCGCGACCAGGGCAGCCGCGCGATGGCGCAGGCGCGCGAGATCGGCGAGATGATCGTGCAGTTCGGCAAGGATACGACCGACACGATGCGCGGCGGCTTCAAGGGCTGACGTAAAAAAATCCTCCCCCAGCTTGTCTGGGGGAGGGGGACCGCCCGCGAAGCGGGTGGTGGAGGGGCTATCCCGCGACCGATGGTGAAGGGCATGCCCCTCCACCATCGCTATCGCGATGGTCCCCCTCCCCGAGACAAGCTCGGGGAGGAATTGAAAACTAATGACTCTTCCCGCCCTTCTTCCCCAGTTCCGCCTGCGCGGCGCTGGACTTGCGCGGGTTGCTCTTACCTTCCTTCGCCGCTTTCGCGTTCGCGCGCTGGGCTGTCGCGCTGCCGTTACCCTTCTTGTCCGCCATGTGTCCGACTCCTCTCGGACAGATAATAGCGGTCGGTGGGCTTCAGTTCCGCGTCCAGTTCATAAACGATCGGCTGGCCGGTCGGAATCTCCAGGCCGGTGATGTCGGCATCCGAAATGTTCGACAGATGCTTCTCCAGCGCGCGCAGCGAATTGCCGTGGGCGGCGATCAGCACGCGCTTGCCCGCGGTCAGTTCGGGTGCGATCCGCTCGTTCCAATAAGGCAGTACGCGCGCGATCGTGTCCTTCAGGCTCTCGGTCTGCGGGATCGGAATGCCCTTGTACCGCTCCTCCTTCGACAGGTCATAGGCCGATCCTTCGGCGGGCAGGGGCGGGGGGATGTCGAAGCTGCGGCGCCAGATCTTGACCTGGTCGTCGCCGTGCAGCGCCGCGGTCTCCGCCTTGTCGAGTCCGGTCAGCCCGCCATAGTGGCGCTCGTTCAGCTTCCACGACTTTTCGGTCGGCAGCCACAGCCGGCCCATCGCCTCCAGCGCCAGGTTGAGCGTCTTGATCGCGCGGGTCTGGAAGCTGGTGAAGGTCAGGTCGAAATCGAGCCCCGCCGCCTTCATCGCCTCGCCCGCGGCCCAGGCCTCGCGCTCGCCCTGTTCGGTCAGGTTCACGTCCCACCAGCCGGTGAAGCGATTCTCCAGGTTCCACGACGACTGGCCGTGGCGGATGAGGACGAGCGTGGGCATGTGCGTTTCCCTGTGTTGGCGGGCTAGTAGCTCACCCCGTTCGGGCTGAGCGTGTCGAAGCCCTGTACTTCTTCTCCGGCAAAGGGCTTTAAAGAAGTGCAGCGCTTCGACAAGCTCGGCGCGAATGGGAGGTGGCGGTGGCGATCCAAACGAAATCGCATGTCTACGACGGCCCCGGCGGCCCGTTCGAGGGCACGATCGCATGGGATGACGCCGCGAGCGATCCGCGTCCGGGCGTGATGGTCGTGCCCAATGTGCTCGGTCAGAAGCCGGCGGACGACGACATCGCCGCCCGGCTCGCCGGGCTGGGTTATGTCGGCTTCGTCTGCGACCTCTACGGCCAGGGCAAGCGGACGACGCGTAAGTCGCCCGATCCGGCCGTGTATATGAAGACGCTCAACGCCGACCGCGCGCTGTTGCGCGACCGCCTTCACGCCAGTCTCGCCGCGATGCAGGCGGTACCGCAGGTCGATGCGTCGCGGTGCGCGGCGATCGGCTATTGCTTCGGCGGCAAGTCGGTCCTCGACCTTGCCCGTTCGGGCGCGGCGGTGCGCGGCGTGGTGAGCTTCCACGGCCTCTACGACGCACCGGGCTATGCCTATCCGACGCCGATCGCGGCGCGGGTGCTGATCTGCCACGGCTGTGACGACCCGCTGGCGCCTCCGGCGAGCGTCGTCGCGCTGGGCGAGGAACTGACGGCGGCGGGCGCGGATTGGGAGCTGCACGCCTATTCGGGGACCGGCCATGCCTTCACCGACCCGGCGGCACCGGCGAAGCCGGGGTTCGGGTATCGCGCCGCAGCCGACCGGCGCAGCTGGGCCGCGGCAGTGGAGATGCTGGGGGAGGTGCTGGCGTAAAAAATCCTCCCCCAGCTTGTCTGGGGGAGGGGGACCGCCCGCGCAGCGGGTGGTGGAGGGGCAGGCGGGGCGATCGAGAGGGCGGGAATGCCCCTCCACCATCGCTATCGCGATGGCCCCCCTCCCCGAGACAAGCTCGGGGAGGACTGATCCATCAAATCCCGTCGATCATCTCGGCCAGCGTCTCGAGGCACGACACCGCCAGCGCCTTCGACCGTTCGCCGTCCCAGCCATGCACCGCGTCCGGGTTGGGATCATGGTCCTTGAACGGCATCTCCAGCGTCATCGCCACCGCGCCGAACCGTTCGGCGAGCTGGTTGGTCGACATGCTGAGATTGGCCTGACCCGCGGCGGCTTTGACATAGCCTTTCTCGGTCTGGAAATCGGGCGTCCGCGCCGCCAGTCGGCGACCGAAGTCGTAGAATTTCTCGCCCAGCGCGTCGGTCCACGACGGAATGCCCTCGAACCCTGCGAGGAAATTGGCCGGAATCGCCTCGTCGCCATGCACGTCCATCGCGAAGTCGACGCCGCTTTCGTCCATCGCGCGCAGCACGCACAGCACTTCCGGGCTCTTGTCCGCGCTCGGCGCATGCCATTCGCGGTTGAGGTTCACGCCGGCGGCATTGGTGCGCAGATGCCCGCGGAACGAGCCGTCGGGGTTCATGTTGGGGACGAGGTGGAGCGTCGCCTTCTCGCGCAGAGCCTGCGTGACCGGGTTGTCGCCATCGGTCAGCATCTCGATCGCGCCTTCCATCCACCACTCCGCCATCGGCTCGCCGGGATGCTGGCGGGCGTAGAGCCACACCTGCTTCGGCCCTGTGCCCAGCGTCAGACAGTCGATCGCCCGCCCGTCCAGGCTCTGCCCCAGCTCGCGGTGGGTGACGCCGGGCGCCAGCGCCGCCTCCGCCACCAGCGCGTCGTGGCGGTCGAGGGTGTAGGGCTGGAAATAGGCGAACCAGGCAAGTTGCGTGTCGAAGCGGTGCGTCCACGTCAGCACGCCATCGGCATAGCTGGTGTCGTCCGCCATCACCCAGTCGAGCCGGTCGGTCGACACCCGCGCCTTGTACCCCGGCCAGCCGTTCGGATAGGCCGAGCCTGCGCAATTCTCGATCCGGAACGTCAGCGTGCGCCCGGCCGCGCCCGACACGCGGAAATGGAACCACTGATAGAAATCGGACAGGTGATCGTTCGGGATTTCGAGGCGGACGACGTCCCCCTCGATCCCGACGAGATGGATAGCGCCGCTATCGAATGCGGCCGAAATGGCGATGGTCATCTGACGGTCGTAGTGATTCCTGACTCGCCGGGAAACCCCTGAAAAAGCGCGGTTGCCAGGCGGCCGGCGGTGATGCCCGGCTGTTCGTCCGGGCCAAGCAATGCGGGCCGCTGCGCGCGTCCCTCCCAGACGATCGTCCCGTCGCCGCGTCGCTTCAGCTGCACCGCCAGTTCCGACTGGACCAGCTCGCGCGTCTTGCTGCCGATGCCGGTGCTCAGCCCGCCGCCCAGGCCGACTCCGCCGCCGCGACCGCCGCCGAAGCTGCCGCCGCCGATCCCGATCGAGAAGCGCGGCGGCGTGCGGACGGTGCCGCGCGACTGGCGGGTGAAGCCGACCGCGGCGATATATTGCGACTGGCTGCCGGTCGGGGCGGGGGTGAAGCCCAGCCCCGACAGCTCCGTGCCGACCGCATCGGCATACATCGTATATTCGGGGCTGATCTGTGCCGCGCCGTTGACCGGCTCGATCGCCACGGTGCCCGGCGCGATCGGCTGGCCGAGGTGATAGCGGCTGACCTCGGTCGGGCCGGCGTTGGATCCGGTCGTCGCGCAGGCGCCGAGCGCAAGGACGACGGGGGCGAGCAGGGCGAGTTTGATGGTCATGGTACGCTCACCATCAAGCCCGAAGGCGCGCCAAAGTTCCGCGTCAGTGCCGCCGCCAGCTTGCGCGCGAGCACCGCGGGATCGTCGGCGCGCGTGCCGGTGACGCCGTAGGTGACCGCACGCCCCTCCCACACCGGCGTCGATTCGCCGCGGCGGGTGATCGTCAGCGCCATGGTCGTCTCGACCATCGTGCCGACATTGACCTTGCTGCCGAGCGCCAGTGACACACCCGCACCCATGCCGTTGACCCCGCCCGGCATCCCGATCGCCGGCGACTTCGCGCCCTTCGCCAGAGCGGCCCCCTTGGCATAGCGGGTGATCGTATAGCTCGCGACATGACGCGCATTCTGGGCCGAAGGGATGACCGTGAAGCCGGCATCGGTCAGCGCGCTTTCCACCGCGTCCGCCGTCGTCGCGTCGAACACCGCCGCACCGCGGTCGCGCGCGGGTGCGGGGCGGACGACGCCGATCGTCCCGCCGGGGGTGAAGGCGCTGTCCGCCGCCGCGACGGGCTGGACAGCGAGGGTTGCAGCGACGATCGCGCTGATGAATGGCATGGTGCGTTCCGGCTCCCGTGGTTGGGCGAGCGTCGTGGCCAAGCGGGTGCACCCGCTTCGACCTTGACTTCGCCGACCCTCGCTTATAGGCGGGCGCCTCTTTTCCGAAACCACCAAATCAAAGAAGCGGCCTACGCCATGAAGATCGTCAACTCGCTCAAGTCCCTGAAGGATCGCCACCGGGACAACCGCGTGATCCGCCGTCGCGGCCGCATCTACGTCATCAACAAGACGAATCGCCGCTTCAAGGCGCGTCAGGGCTGAGGCCTCTGGATCAGCGTAGCTGATCCGCGAGAAGCCGAAGCCCGGCCGGCGGCGCGACAAGCGCCGTCCGACGACACCGAATTCACTTCGGTATCGGGCTCCTGAAAGAGCAACAAGATGACCGTCACCCCGCACGCCGTGATCTTCGACGTCGGCAAGGTCCTCTACGACTGGAACCCGCGGTTCCTGTACGAGCGTCTCATCCCACCGGGTGCGGCGCTCGACGCGTTCCTGCGCGACGTGCTGACGATGGAATGGCATTTCCAGCACGACGAGGGGCGCCCGTTCGCCGAAACCTCCGAAGAACTGGTCGCCAAATTCCCACAGCATGCCGAACTGATCGGGCATTGGGGGCCGCGCTTCCTCGAATCGATCGGCGATCCGATTCCGGGCATGCATGATCTCGTCGCCGAACTGGATGCGGCCGGAGTGCCGCTGTTCGCGATCACCAATTTCTCGGGTGAATTCTTCCCCGAACTGCGGACCCGCGACGCCTTCCTGTTCGACCGTTTCCGCGACATCGTCGTGTCGGGCGACGAGAAGCTGGTGAAGCCCGACCCGGCGATCTACCGCCTCGCGCTCGACCGGTTCGGGCTGGCGGCGGAGCAGGCAGTGTTCGTCGACGACAATGTCGCGAACGTGGAGAGCGCGGGCAAGCTCGGCATCCATGCGATCCTGTTCAAGGACGAACCGAAGCTGCGTGCGGAACTGCGCGGGCTGGGGTTCGGGGTCTAACGATCCTCCCCTTCCAGGGGAGGATTAATGATCACCCCAAATCCTTCCCCATCCGCACCATCGGCACCGGCTCCACACCTTCCGCCTCCGCCATCACCGCCTCGATCGGCATGTAACCGCACGCCCGGTACAGCGGCTCGCCCGACAGCGTCGCCATCAGCTCGACGCGCGCGAATCCCGCGTCTTTCGCCGCCGCCTCGCACAGCGCCAGCATCCGCCGCCCGATCCCGCGCCGCGCATGGGCAGGGTCGGTGTACATCGTCCGCACTTTCGCGGCCTCGCTGGCCGGATCGAGCATTCGCGCCTCCCGCGCGACCGCACTTGCGTCCCCACCGAACAACGTCGCCCGCGGGCTCCACCCGCCGCACCCGACGATTGCGCCGGCGTCCTCGATCACGAAATAGGTGCAATCGGCGATCAGCTGCGTGTCGAGCCCCATGAAATGCCGGCTTGCCGCCAATTGTGCGGGGGTCAGGAACGGGCGCTGCAAGACTTCGGACGCGCGCGCCATCAGGTCGCGGATGGCGGGAATATCGGCTTCGGTCGCAATACGGTGGTCCATGCGCTGGGGCGTACCATCCGCGTCGGTATCATTCGACACCGAACATCGGCTGCGATAAACGGGTCGAATGTCCGATACGCCTGATACCCTGCTGCTCGACACGGTGAACACGCCGGCCGATCTGCGAAAGCTCGCTCCCAAGCAGTTGAAACAGCTCGCAGACGAACTGCGCACCGAAACCATTTCCGCGGTCGGCCAGACCGGCGGGCACCTGGGGTCCGGGCTCGGCGTGGTCGAGCTGACGGTCGCGATCCATTATGTCTTCAACACGCCCGACGACCGGCTGATCTGGGACGTCGGTCATCAATGCTATCCGCACAAGATCCTGACCGGGCGCCGCGACCGCATCCGCACCTTGCGCCAGGGCGGGGGGCTGAGCGGCTTCACCAAGCGTAGCGAGAGCGAATATGACCCGTTCGGCGCGGCGCATTCGTCAACGTCCATTTCGGCGGCCTTGGGCTTTGCCATCGCAAACAAGCTGAACGACGCGCCCGGCAAGGCGATCGCAGTGATCGGCGACGGGTCGATGTCCGCCGGCATGGCCTATGAAGCGATGAACAACGCCGAGGCCGCGGGCAACCGGCTGGTCGTCATCCTGAACGACAACGACATGTCGATCGCGCCGCCGGTCGGGGGGCTGTCCGCCTATCTCGCGCGGATGGTGTCGTCGAGCGAGTATCTCGGCCTGCGCAGCCTCGCCTCGAAGCTGACGTCGAAGCTTTCGAAGCGCGTCCATAAGACCGCGTCCAAGGTCGAGGAATATGCCCGGGGCATGGCGACCGGCGGCACCTTGTTCGAGGAACTGGGCTTCTATTACGTCGGTCCGATCGACGGCCACAACCTCGAACATCTGATCCCGGTGCTGGAGAATGTCCGCGACGCCAAGGAAGGGCCGGTGCTCGTCCACGTCGTGACGAAGAAGGGCAAGGGCTATGCCCCGGCCGAGAATTCGGCGGACAAATATCACGGCGTCCAGAAATTCGACGTCATCACCGGCACGCAGGACAAGGCGCCGCCGGGACCGCCCGCGTATCAGAACGTGTTCGGCGACGCACTGGTCAAGGAAGCAGCGACCGACAGCCGTATCGTCGCGATCACCGCGGCCATGCCGTCGGGCACCGGCGTCGACCGCTTCGCCAAGGCCTATCCCGACCGCGCGTTCGACGTCGGCATTGCCGAGCAGCACGCCGTCACCTTCGCTGCGGGTCTCGCCGCGCAGGGGATGCGGCCGTTCTGCGCGATCTATTCGACCTTCCTCCAGCGCGCGTACGATCAGGTCGTCCACGACGTCGCCATCCAGAATTTGCCGGTGCGTTTTGCGATCGACCGCGCGGGGCTGGTCGGGGCAGACGGCGCGACCCACGCCGGCAGCTTCGACGTGACCTATCTGGCGACGCTCCCGAATTTCGTCGTGATGTCGCCGGCGGACGAGGCCGAGCTGGTTCACATGACCCACACCGCGGTGCTGCACGATTCCGGCCCGATCGCGCTGCGCTACCCGCGCGGCAACGGCACCGGCGTCGACCTGCCGCAGGTTCCCGAACGGCTGGAGATCGGCAAGGGCCGTGTGGTGCGCGAGGGCAAGACCGTCGCCATCCTGTCGCTCGGCACCCGCCTGGCCGAGGCTTTGAAGGCCGCCGATGCGCTGGAGGCCAAGGGCCTGTCGACCACCGTCGCCGACCTGCGCTTCGCCAAGCCGCTCGACGAAGACCTGATCCGCCGCCTGCTGACGACCCACGAGGTCGCGGTCACGATCGAGGAAGCCGCGGTCGGCGGCCTGGGTGCCCATGTCCTGACCTATGCCAGCGACGCGGGGCTGATCGATGCCGGCCTCAAGCTGCGCACGATGCGCCTGCCGGACGTTTTTCAGGACCAGAACAAGCCCGAACTCCAGTATGACGAGGCGAAGCTGAACGCCCAGCATATCGTCGAGACGGTGCTGAAGGCGCTGCGGCATAACAGCGAAGGTGTCGCGGAGGCGCGGGCGTAGGTCTTGCCGACCCGAAGCCAGAGGCATAAAATTGGTGCAGCATTTTTTTCGGAGGGTGCCGTGCAAGTGACGAAACTGGACGATGGTCTGGCGGTACGTATCCCGGCTGATGTCGTTCGTGCGCTCGGCATCAAGGAAGGCGATACGATCGACTTTCTGGAGCGCGAGAGCGGCCATTTGACGCTCGTAACTCAGGAACAGCGTCGCGCTGCGGCATTGGCGCGAATCCGCGAACTAGCGCGTCCTTTGCCCGCTAATTACAAATTCGATCGTGAGGAGGCCAACGCACGGTGACCAGGCCGTTCGCGGACAGCAATATTCTGGTTTATGCTTTTGCTGCCGGCGACCCGTATCAAGCAACCGCCTATGCGTTGCTGCAAGATGGCGTGACACTCAGCGTTCAGTCTTTAAACGAGTTCGCTAATGTCCTCTCCCGAAAACTTCGATGGGACTCGCCCTCAGTCCGGGATGCTTTGATCAGTCTGCGTAGCGTCTCGAATGCTATTGTGCCGGTCGACCTCGCTCTTCACGATTTCGGTATCATGATTTTCGAGCGTTATCGCTTGTCGATCTATGACTCGATGATCGTCGCCGCCGCACTCCAAGCCGGGTGCGATACCTTATATTCGGAGGATATGCAGGATGGGCAAGTGATCGAAGGTCGCCTGACCGTCATCAACCCCTTCCGCGACCTCACGTCGTAACCAACCGCCCCTTCGCCCAGGCCAGGAACAACTCCGGCCACAGATGCGCCGGCAGACCCGCCGTTCGCCGGCCCCAGCCGAAGCCGTGACCGCCCTTTTCGAACAGGTGCATCTCCACCGGCACGCCCGCCGCGCGGGCCGCGGCGTGGAGAGCCAGGCTGTTGGCGACCTTCACCGTCGCGTCGTCCTCGGCATGGACGATGAACAGGGGCGGAGTGTTCCTCGTCACCTGACGGTCGGGGGAGTGTTCGATCACCATCGTGTCGGTCGCGTCCGCGCCGATCAGCTTGGCGCGCGATCCGGCGTGGGCCAGGCCCTCCTCCATCGACACGACCGGATAGATCGGCGCGGCGATGATCGGCCGTGCGCTCAGCCGGTCGGCGGCGTCGACCGGGGCATAGACCGCGCGATCGAAGCGGGTCGCCAGATCGGCGCACAAATGCCCGCCCGCGGAAAAGCCCATCGCCCCGACCCGTGCCGGATCGACGCCGAACCGCGCCGCCTGAGCCCGGATCAGCCGCACGCTGCGCTGGGCATCGGCGAGCGGCGTGTTCGCCGGATCGCGCCACCCTTCGGCCGGCAGGCGATAGGTCAGCACGAACGCGGTCACGCCGCGCGCGCGCAGCCATTCGGCCAGCTCGCGGCCTTCCTTGTCGACGGCAAGGCGCGTGTAGCCGCCGCCCGGCATCACCAGCATCGCCGCGCCGTTGGGGGTCGCGGGCCGATACGCCTCGATCCGCGGCTGGCGCACGCCCGAGACGGCACGGTCGCGCTTGGCCGGGTCGGTGCTGCGATCCTCGACCACCTCCGCCAACGTGGCGTTGGTCAGCCCCGGCCCGTCGCGGCCCGGCCACAGGTAGATCAGCTCCGGCGCAAGTAGAGCGGCGGCGGTCTGCGCGACCGCCCCCGCAGGTACGGCGGCAAGGGAGGCGGCGAGCAAAGTGCGGCGGTCGATCGTCATCGCGCGCCAGCCTGCCACGGATCAGGCGCCCGCGCGAGCCTCCACCGGTGTCGCCAGCCGCCGTGCGAGCAGCGCCCGGCCTTCGCTCGGCGAATGTGCCAGCCCGATGTCGTCGATCAGCTCGGCAAGCAACGCCTGTCCCTCCGCCCAATCGCCGATCCCGCTCGCGGCATTGATGTGCCCCGCACTGCCGGCATCGACCAGATGGCTGCCCCAGCCGCTCGCCAGCGCCTGCGCGCGTTCGAAGCGGATCCAGGGATCGTCGCGGCTGGCGACGACGATCGAGGGGAAGGGCAGCGGCGTCGTCGGCGCCGGAGCGAAACCCGCAAGCTCCGGCGGCCCGTCGTGCCGATCGACATCGGCCGGCGCCACCAGCAGCGCCCCCGCGACCGGCCAGCCATAGGGCTGCGGCGACAGCGTCGCCCACCACGCGATCGCGAGGCAGCCGAGCGAATGCCCGACCAGCACCACCGGCGCCTGCGCGGTGCGGATCGCCTGGTCCAGCTTCGTCACCCAGCTGTTGCGATGCGGCTTGTCCCACAGGCCCAGGTCGGCGCGCACGGTGTCGTCGCGGGCCGCTTCCCACAGGCTCTGCCAATGCGTCGGGCCGGAGCCGCCGAGGCCCGGCACGGTCAGGATCGTCGGAGATTGGTCGCGAAACTGTGCCATGATGTCTTCTCCTCATCGGGCGGGACGATCGCACGGCGCCGGGAGCTATTGGCGCCGCACGACCGACTCCCCCCGAACGCGAAGATATTCCTATCGATCCAGTGGACAATAGCTTCTGCGCCGGAATGAGGGGCGCGTGAGGCGATCGGAGGTCGTTATGCTTCCGTCCCGTCATTCTCGCGAAAGCCGGAATCCATGGTTTCTCTGCCTAAGCCCTTGCCTAGCTTGACCCTGGATCCTGACTTTCGTCAGGGTGACGACTACCGGAGAGCGAGAGGCAATCGGGCCAACGTCTTGCCATCTCGGAAGCATGGAAGGGCATCGAACCACCTTTCCCCCCGCGCCAAGCCGTGGCAAAGGGCGGAACATATGCTGACCGCGCTCTCCATCCGCGACGTCGTGCTGATCGAGGCGCTCGACCTCGATTTCGCGCCCGGTCTGGGCGTGCTGACCGGTGAGACGGGGGCGGGCAAGTCGATTCTGCTCGATTCGCTGGGGCTGGCGCTGGGCGCGCGGGCGGACAGCGGGCTCGTCCGCCACGGTGCGACGCAGGCGAGCGTCGCGGCCAGCTTCGACCTCCCGGCCGACCATCACCTGACCTCCGTCCTCGCGCAAAACGGCCTCGACATGGAGCCCGGCGAGCCGCTGGTCATCCGCCGCGTCGTGAAGGCGGACGGCGGTAGCCGCGCGTTCGTCGGCGGCCAGCCGGTGTCGGCCGCGCTGCTGCGCGAACTCGGCGCGTATCTCGTCGAGATCCACGGCCAGCACGACGACCGTGGCCTGCTCGCGCCCGCCGGCCACCGCACATTGCTCGACGCGTTCGGTCGGATCGATGCCGGCGCCTGCGCCGTCGCCCATCGTGCGTGGAGGGAAGCCGAAGCCGTGCTCGCCGCCGCCCGCGCCGAGATCGAAACCGCGGCGCGCGACCGCGAATGGCTCGAACACACGGTCGCCGAACTCGAAGCGCTCGCCCCCGAACCCGGCGAGGAGGAGATGTTGGCCGATCGCCGCCGTGGCATGCAGCGCGCGGAAAAGATCGCCGACGACCTTCGCGCGGTCGAGGGCTATCTGACCGACGGCGACGGCGGCCTTTCCCAGTTGCGCCAGGCGGCGCGCATCCTCGAACGCATCGCGCCCGATCATCCCGCGCTCGCCGAAGCACTGGCGGCGGTCGACCGCGCGGTGATCGAGGGATCGGTCGCGGAGGACAAGCTGATCGAGGCCGCCCGCGAACTGTCGTTCGACCCGCGTGCGCAGGAGGAGGACGAGGCCCGCCTGTTCGACCTGCGCGGCATGGCCCGAAAGCACCGCGTCCAGCCCGATGACCTTGCCGCGCTTGCGGCCGACCTGCGTGGCCGGCTCGACCGGCTCGACAGCGGGGAGGCGGGGCTCGGCGCGCTGGAGGCTGACGTCGCCGCGAAGGAGGCTGCCTACACCGCCGCGGCGCAAGCGCTGTCGACCGCCCGCGCCGCCGCCGCCGCCCGCCTCGACGCCGCGGTCGCGACCGAATTCGCGCCGCTGAAACTCGACGCCGCGCGCTTCCGCACTCTGGTCGAACCGCTGCCGCGTGAGAATTGGGGCGCGCATGGCCGCGACCGCGTCGAATTCCTGGTCGCGACCAATCCCGGCGCACCGTTCGGGGCGCTGATGAAGATCGCCAGCGGCGGCGAACTGTCGCGC
The DNA here is from genome assembly GCF_042681125.1 of Sphingomonas floccifaciens. Taxonomy (NCBI): domain Bacteria; kingdom Pseudomonadati; phylum Pseudomonadota; class Alphaproteobacteria; order Sphingomonadales; family Sphingomonadaceae; genus Sphingomonas; species Sphingomonas floccifaciens. Next base: position 114,816 of record NZ_JBHUFC010000002.1, read on the forward strand.
TTCATCCTCGCGCTGAAGGTCGCGCTGGCCGAGGAAGGCGGCGCGGAGACGCTGATCTTCGACGAGATCGATCGCGGTGTCGGCGGTGCAGTCGCCAGCGCGATCGGCGATCGCCTGTCGCGCCTCGCCCGCGGCGCGCAGCTGCTGGTCGTCACCCACAGCCCCCAGGTCGCGGCGCGCGGCGACCAGCATCTGCTGATCGCCAAGAGCCACGACGGCACCGTCACCCGCACCGGCGTCCGCGTCCTCAACACCGACGACCGCCGCGAGGAAATCGCGCGAATGCTCTCCGGCGCGGAGATCACGGCGGAGGCGCGAGCTCAGGCCGAGCGGCTGATCGCGGCGTAGAATGCATGCCCCCGTCATCCCCGCGAAGGCGGGGATAAATAGTCGCTGAATACAGTGAGGCTCACGACGCTCAGCCGGAACCGATTCCCGCCTCCGCGGGAATGACGGTGGGGGGCGGCTCCCGCAACCAACTGTCACCTTGAGGTAAAAGGGGCGCCCCTCGCCAAACCTGTCATGCCGGACTTGATCCGGCATCCAGAGTAACAGGCGACCCATCCCGCGGCCCTGGATGCCGGATCAAGTCCGGCATGACGATGGAAAGTGGGGCGTACGCGCGCGAGCCGAGCGGCTGATCGTGGCGTCGTGCATCCAGACACAACCGTCATCCCCGCGGAGGCGGGGATCAATAGTCGCTGAATTCGGTGAGGCTCACGACGCTCGGCCGGAATCAACTCCCGCTTCCGCGGGAATGACTGTGGGAGGGGGGCAACTTCCGCCACTAACGGTCGCCCGCAGGTAAAAGGGGCGCCGTCACCAAACCCGTCATGCCGGACTTGATCCGGCACCCAGAGTCACAAACGACCCGGTCCGCGGCCCTGGATGCCGGATCAGCTCCGGCGTGCCGGGTGCGAGTGGACGCCCGCCCCGCATCCCCCCAATATCTTGCCAAGCTCCATCACCCATGCTCCACCCCACGCCATGACCGACAGCTACCGCTTCGACGCTTGGCACCTCGACGCGACCGATCGGCGGCTGACGCGCGAGGGCACGGTAGTGGAGGTCAACGCGCGTTACCTCGACGCGCTGGTCCTGCTGGTGCGGGAGAACGGCCGGCTGGTGACCAAGGACCGGTTCCACGACGAGGTCTGGCGCGGCGTGCCGGTGACCGATGAGGCGCTGACGCAGTGCATCAGGACGCTGCGCCGGACGCTGGGCGACGATGCCAGCCGTCCGCGCTTTATCGAAACGGTGCCCAAGCACGGCTATCGCTTCGTCGCCGCGACCGCTGCGGCGGATGCCCCCGCGCCCGAGGCGGCCGCCGTCGCCGCGCCCGTCACTGTCGCCGCGATCGGCGAGCGCCATCGCGACACGCTGTTGCTCGGTGGCGCAGGGACGGTGGGGGCGGGGACGGCCGGGCTGATCGGCGGCCTGCTCTATGGCTTTGCCGGTGCCGCGCAGCCGGTCGGGGCGGGGCCGGGCGCGGCCTCGGTCCTGATCGTCATGCTGTGCCTGACCATCCTGGTCGCGGTGCTGGGCGGGGTGGGCGTCGCGTTCGGTATCGCACTGGCGAGCCGAGCCGGCGATCCGAGCTGGCGCATCCTGGGCGGCGCGCTCGGCGGGATGGTTGTCGGCGCAATCGTCAAGCTGCTGGGGATCGACGCCATCACCCTGTTGTTCGGCCGCCCGCCGGGCAACGTCACCGGCGCGCTGGAAGGTCTCGCCCTGGGCGCCGCGGTCGGCCTCGCGGCATGGCTCGCGACCCGCATGCCACTGCGCCGCGCGATCGTCGCTGCCGGCGTCATCGGCGGTGTGGCGGGTGCCGTCATCGTGCTGGCGGGCGGACGGATGTTCGCCGGCAGCCTGCTGCTGTTGTCCGACGCCTTTCCCGCCTCGCGGATGCGTTTCGACGCACTGCTGGCGCTGACCGGCGATCGCCTGGGGCTCGCGTTGACCGGCGCGTTGGAAGGCGGGCTGTTCGCCGCCTGCCTGGTCGCCGCGGTGACGCTCGCCGAACGCACGCTGGCGGCGACGCGGCGGGAGCGCGGTGCTCGCATCTGAAGCGATCGGCCCTAATCACTCCCGTTCGCCCTGAGCGAAGTCGAAGGGCAGCTCTCCACAAGGTGCTTCGACTTCGCTCAGCACGAACGGTCGATAAAAGCTGATCGACGTACCCCCTAACTATAATGCCGGGCTTGATCCGGCATGACGACCATTGGGGGCAGTCGCCGTATTTAACCGCATTGCAATGTTAGATTTTTCCTGCGCACCTTCGGCCCAGGGCCGTCGCAGCGGCCGAACGATGGGACAGGAACGCGCAACGAATGACTCGCAGCGGCTCGGCTCGGCAAAAACCCGCTCTTGGTGTGAACTTCGTGAACTTCGCCGCGCTCGCGCTGGCGGTCGCGACCCCCGCTGCTGCGGCACCGGCGGATGATCTGAAGGCGTTGCTTGCCGATCATTATGCCTGGACGCTGCGGGAGAGCCCGACCTTCGCCTCCTCGGTCGGCGTGCGCAATTACGACACAGAACTCGGTGATCCGTCGCTCGCGGCAGAGGATCGCCGTGCCGCCCAGGCTACCATCTTCCTCAAGCGGCTCGATGCCATCCCCGATGCGGGTCTGACGACCGCCGATCGCACCAACAAGGCGATCCTGCGCCGGATGCTGGCGGAGACGGTCGAGGGCAATCGCTTCGGTCAGCGGATGATCCTGTTCACCAGCTATTCCTCGCCGTGGCAGGGCATGGCCGGGATGGGCGAGCGGCTTAATTTTCGTGGGAAGCAGGACTATGCCAATTACCTGACCCGCCTCGAAAAGCTGCCAGGGCTCAACGACACGTGGCTCGCCATCACCGAGCGCGCCGTGAAGGAAGGCTATGCCCAGCCTTGCGTGTCGATGGGCGGGGTCGAGGGCGCGATCCGCGGCGTGGTGACGGTGGATGTGACCGCCTCGCGCTTCTACGCGCCCTTCGCCAAGACGAGGCCGCGCGATGCGACCGACACCGAATGGGTCGCGCTCCAGCGCCGGGCGAAGACCGTGATCGGTGATCGCGTGAGCCCTGCCTATACCAAGGCCGCTGACTATATCCGCACCCGCTACATGCCCGCCTGTGCGAAGGTCGCCAGCGTGTCGGCACAGCCCGGCGGCAAGGACTATTACCGTTTCGCCGTTCGCCAGCAGACGACGACCGACCTCGATCCGGACGCGATCCACCAGATCGGCCTCAAGGAAGTCGCGCGCATCCGCGACGAGATGGAGCGGGTCGCTAGGACCGCCGGCTTTGCCACGCGCGAGGCGTTCGTCGCCGAACTGCGCACCAACCAGAAATACTATGCGAAGACACCTGACGAATTGCTCGCCGCGGCGTCGCATGTCGCCAAGGTCATCGATGGCAAGATGCCGACGCTATTCAACCGCTTGCCGCGCCTGCCCTACGGCGTGCGCGCGATCCCGGCGGAGACGGCGGAGGGGACGACGACCGCCTATTATAGCCAGGGCAGCCCGCAGAACCGGATCGCCGGTACCTATTACGTCAACACGTCGAAGCTCGACCAGCGGCCCTTGTGGGAGTTGCCGTCGCTGACCGCGCACGAGGCGGTGCCGGGGCATCACATGCAGATCGCTTTGCAGCAGGAACTCGACCTGCCGCCGCTGCGCACTGGGCTCGCCCATTTCACGGCGTTCACCGAAGGATGGGCGCTGTATGCCGAAACGCTCGGCAACGAGATGGGGCTCTATGATACGCCCGAGCGGAAGATGGGCCGGCTGAGCTACGACATGTGGCGCGCGTGTCGGCTGGTCGTCGACACCGGCATCCATGCCGAGGGCTGGACGAAGGAGCAGGCGGTCCAATTCATGCTCGACAACACCGCGCTGTCGGCGGCGAATATCGATGCGGAAGTCAACCGATACATCGCCTGGCCGGGTCAGGCGCTGGGGTACAAGCTGGGCGAGCTCAAGATCCTGGAGCTGCGGCGCAAGGCGGAAGCGGCGCTGGGCGCAAAGTTCGATCTCGCCGCCTTCAACGACGCGGTGCTGGAGCAGGGGTCGGTCCCACTCGATGTGCTGGACGCCCATGTGACTGCCTGGATCGCAGGGAAAATGAACGCAAGCTAACTGAATGAAGTCGTCGGGCTGCGACAAAACCGCGACAGTTTTCCGACATTTGCGGCACGCTATTGCGACAGCTGCGTTCCATCTTCCTCTCATCCCCGAACGGGGTTGGTTACAGAGGAGTGCGTATCATGAAGAAGCTCACGCTGATGCTCGCCGGTCTCGGCATCGCCACCGCCACCGTCCCGACGGTCGCGAGCGCACAGGGCTATGGCAACTGGCAGCCGATCAACGGCCGCGTCGCCAATATCGATCGCCGTATCGAGATGGGCTTGCGCAACGGCTCGCTGACCCGTCCGGAGGCGGCCCGCCTGCGCAGCGAGTTCCGCCAGGTCGTCCGCCTCGAACAGCGCTATCGCCAGGGCGGCCTGTCGCAATGGGAACGTCGCGATCTGGACCGTCGCTTCGACGTCTTGTCGCAGCGGGTGCGCTATGAGCGGAACGACCGTCAGGACCGTCGCTACCGCTAAATGATGGGGGGAGGGCCTCGCCGGAGACGGCGGGGCCTTGCCTCAATCGTCGCCGCGCCGGTCGCGGTTGGAATAGAGCATCGCGGCGGCGACCGCGGCCGAACCGATGCCGACCCCCAGGCCGATCGCCTTCAGCGGCCAGTGACCCTTGTCGTCCTTGCGCCGCGCCTTGTTCGTCCGGGCCTTGGCGTCCTGCGCCGCCGCGACAATCTCGTTAGTCGGGTTCTCTTCGCCCACGCTTACTCTCCTATTTTCCCTGGTGGTATGCCGCGCGGAAGCCGTTGGCAAACGTCGTGAGACTGCCACTGGCGATCGCCCCGCGCAGGTCGGCCATCAACGCCTGATAGAAGCAGAGGTTGTGCTCGGTCATCAGCATCGCGCCGAGGATCTCCTGGGCGCGGACGAGGTGGTGGAGGTAGGCGCGGCTCCACGTCCCGCAGACCGGACAGGCGCAGGCCGGATCGAGTGGGCTGGTGTCCTCGGCGAACTTCGCATTGCGGATGTTGATCGGGCCTGTGCGGGTGAAGGCCTGGCCCGTGCGCCCCGAGCGGGTGGGCAGCACGCAGTCGAACATGTCGATCCCGCGTTCGACCGCGCCGACGATGTCGTCGGGCTTGCCGACGCCCATCAGATAGCGGGGCTTGTCGGCGGGCAACTGACCGGGGGCGAAGTCGAGGCAGCCGAACATCGCCTCCTGCCCCTCGCCGACCGCGAGGCCGCCGACCGCATAGCCGTCGAAGCCGATGTCGATCAGCGCGTCGGCCGACGCCTTGCGCAGTCCCTCGTCGAGCGCGCCCTGCTGGATGCCGAAGATGGCGTTGTGCGCGGCGTGCTCTTCCGCGGCGAAGAAGGCATCGCAGCTGCGGCGCGCCCAGCGCATCGACCGCTCCATCGCCGCGGCCTGCACTTCGCGGCTGCTGGTCGTCGGCACCAATTCGTCGAACGCCATGGTGATGTTCGAGCCGAGCAGGCGCTGGATTTCGATCGAGCGCTCGGGCGACAGCATGTGGCGCGTGCCGTCGAGGTGCGACTTGAACGAAACGCCGTCCTCGCTGCGCTTGGTCAGGTCGGCGAGGCTCATCACCTGATAGCCACCGCTGTCGGTCAGGATCGGTCGGTCCCAGCCCATGAAGCCATGCAGCCCGCCCAACCGGTGCACGCGCTCGGCACCGGGGCGCAACATCAGGTGATAGGTGTTGCCGAGGATGATGTCGGCTCCAGCCGCGCGGACGTCGGCCGGCTTGACCGCCTTGACCGTGGCGGCGGTGCCGACCGGCATGAAGGCGGGGGTGCGGATCTCGCCGCGCTCCATCCGGATGGCGCCGGTCCGCGCGCGCCCGTCGGTCGCGGCGATGGTGAAGGTGAAACGGGACATGCGGGCCTCATAAGGACGCGTACCGGATAGGCAAATCCTCCCCTGCAAGGGGAGGTGGCAGGCCGAAGGCCTGACGGAGGGGTGTCCAGCTATCCGGATCAGGGTGACACCCCTCCGACCGGCTTCGCCGGCCACCTCCCCTTACAGGGGAGGATCGGCGATCAGTGCGCATGCACCGCGCAGCCGTCTTGGCCGATTTCGATCTGGATGGTCGCGTGGCCGATGTCGAAGTCGTGATCGAGGCGATGCTGCAGGTCGGTCAGGAACGCGTCGCCGGGATGGCCGCCGGGCATGACGAGGTGGGCGGTCAGCGCGCTTTCCGTCGTCGACATCGGCCAGATATGGAGGTCGTGGACGCGGGAGACGCCGGGGAGGGCGGTCAGGAACGCGGAGACCTTGGCCGGGTCGATCCCCGGGGGCACCGCGAGCAGCGCCATGCCGAGCGAGTCGCGGAACAGGCCCCAGCTGCTCCACAGGATCACCGCGACGATCGCCAGGCTGACGAGCGGGTCGACCCACGCCCAGCCGGTCGCGAGGATGATAAGCCCGGCGACGACGACGCCGGCCGACACCGCCGCATCGGCCGCCATGTGGAGATAGGCGCCGCGGATGTTGATGTCGCCGTGGCGGCCGCGGGCGAAGAGCAGCGCGGTGCCGAGATTGATGACGATCCCGGCCGCGGCGACCCAGACCATCGTCATGCCCTGGACCGGGGGCGGCGAGCCGAGGCGCTGGACCGTCTCCAGCAGGATCGCGCCGACCGCGATCATCAACAGCACGGCGTTGGCGAGTGCCGCCAGGATCGATGAGCTTTTCAGCCCATAGGTATAGCGCTGCGACGCCGGGCGCTTGGCGAATGTAGCTGCGCCCCAGGCGATCAGCAGGCCGAGGACGTCGGACAGATTGTGTCCGGCGTCGGCCAGCAGTGCGACCGAGTCTGCCCAGAGGCCGAACGCCGTTTCGACGACGACGAAGCCGAGGTTGAGCGCGGTGCCGATGGCGAAGGCGCGGCCGAAATCGGCGGGTGCGTGCGAATGGCCGGGGCCGTGGTGATGCCCGTGGCCATGCGCATGGCCGTGATCGTGGTGGTGCCCGCCCATATCCGTCCCGCTTAGCCGTTCGAGCGCAGCGTCTCAACGCTCCTGCGGGCGTCCACCGCCGCGCCGGCCGCGGCGGTCGCCGTCGGGGCGGTTGTAGGGCGTTGTGCGGACGGTCAGCAGTTCGGCGCGGGAGACGGCGCCGTCCTTGTTGGCGTCGAACCGGGCGAACAGCGTATCGAAGCGGTCGGCGAGTTCGTCGAACGTCACCTTCTGGTCGCCGTTGCGGTCGAGGTCGAACGGCGTCGGCACGGCATTGCGGTCACCGAGGTAGCGTTCCGCCCAGTCCGAATAGGCGATGTAGCCGATTCCGGTCGCGAAGCCGGGCGTGCCGCGCGTCACTTCGGTCAGGCCCTCGCGCAGTTCGGCGGCAGTCGTGCGGCCGTCGCGGTCGTGGTCCATGCCGGCGATGAACAGCGCGACGGGTTCGGCGACGATCGTCGCGGGAGCGGGACGATAGGGATCGACCGGCACGCCCGCCTGCGGCGGCACGGCGGCTTGCGCGGCGGTCAGCATCAGAAGGACGGCGATCATCGGACGGGACCTCTCAAACATACACGGCGCCGTAGCGACCCTCCCATCGTCTAGACCGGAAGCGACCCGAGGCAAAGCCGGCGAGCGGTTGCACATCGGCGCCGGCACGTTACCGTCGCGTCCAGGCGTCCCCGGCAGCGGGCCGAAGAGGACGCCATCTGAGGATGTTAGCGATGAAGCCTGCCCTGTTCCTGCTGTCTGCTGCCTGCCTGACGATGCCGCTCGCGGCGCAGGACCATGCGAATCATGCGGCGCCGGCCGCCCCTGCCGCGGCACCCGCAACGGCGGCGAAGTTCTCGCTCGACACGCCGGTCGAGACGCTGATGGCGGATGCCAAGGGCAAGGCGGCGGTCGACGCTGTGCTGCCGGGGATCGAGGCGCATCCGAGCTACGAGATGGCGAAGGCGATGAGCTTCAACCAGCTCGCGGCGATGGCACCGACGCTGCTGACGCCGGAAGTGCTCGGCAAGCTCAAGACCAATCTCGACGCGATCAAGTGACCGACATGCAATCGGGTATCGATCGCCGTGCGCTGCTGGCGGGTGGCGGTGCGGCGGCGGCGGTCGCGCTGGCGCCCAATGTCGCGACGGCGCAGGCCGGGTCAGGGGATGCGGCGTTGCGTGCGCTGCTCGACCGCTTTTTCTACGACCGGTTGGCCGAGCGGCCGGAGCAGGCGACGTCGCTGGGGCTGGATACCCAGGCTCGGGCCGGCTTGCGCTCGCAGCTGGGCGACGAGAGCCGCAGCGGCTCGGCACGGTCGCTGGCGCGCAGCCGCGCCGAGCAGGCGGCGCTCCGACGCATCGACCGTGCCACCCTCTCCGACACCGCGAAGATCGACTATGACGTGGTCGACTATCAGCTGAAGCTGGCGATCCAGCGCGGCGCGTTCGACTATGGATCGGGCAATTCGCCTTATGTGCTGTCGCAGCTGTCGGGACCGTATCGCTCGATTCCCGAATTCCTCGACGGCCAGCACCGGGTCGCGACCGCGGCGGATGCCGATGCCTATCTTGCGCGGCTGTCGGCGTTTGCGCGGGCGATCGACCAGAGCGTCGCCCGCACCCGCGAGGATGCTGCCAAGGGCGTCGCGCCGCCCGATTTCGTCCTCGACCGGATGGCGGTGCTGCTGGCCGAACTGCGCGACAAGCCGGCCGCCGAGACGACGCCCGTCAAGGGCTTCGTTGCCAAGCTGAGCGCCGCGGGTCTGTCTCCGGACCGGGGCGCGAAGGCCGAAGCGATCATGGCCAGCGCCGTCTTCCCGGCGCTCGATCGCCAGCGGGCGCTGGTGACCGAGTTGCGTGCCAAGGCGACGCATGATGCCGGCTGTTGGCGACTGCCGCAGGGGCAGGCGCTCTATGCGCATCTGGCCGAGGCGGCGAGTACGGTGCCGTTGACGGGGGACGAGATCCACCGGCTGGGGCTGGCGCAGGTCGCGGAGATCGGCGCGCGGATCGATGCGATCCTGAAGCGGCAGGGAATGACCAAGGGGACGGTCGGCGAGCGGCTGGTCGCGCTCAACCAGCGGCCCGACCAGCTGTTCCCCAATACCGACGCGGGCAAGGCCGCACTGGTCGCACTGCTCGACACGCAGATCGCGGCGATGGCGAAGCGGCTGCCCGAGCAGTTCAGCTATGTGCCGAAAGCCCAGGTCGTCGCGCGCCGCGTGCCGCCGGCGATCGAGGCGGGCGCGCCGGGCGGCTATTATCAGGCGGCGACCGTCGACGGGTCGCGGCCCGGCGTCTATTTCATCAACCTGAAGGACACGTTCGACCGGCCGAAGTTCGGGCTGGCGACGCTCAGCCATCACGAAGCGGTGCCGGGGCATCATTTGCAGGTGATGACCGCGCTGGAGAGCGACAGCATCCCGCTGATCCGCCGCCGCAGCTATTTCAGCGGCTATGGCGAGGGCTGGGCGCTCTATTCGGAGCAGCTGGCCGACGAGATGGGCATGTTCGACGGCGATCCGCTGGGGCAGGTCGGCTACCTCCAGTCGCTGCTGTTCCGCGCGACGCGGCTGGTGGTCGATTCCGGGCTGCATGCCAAGCGCTGGAGCCGGGAGAAGGCAACCGACTATCTGATGGCGACGACCGGTATTGCGCAGAACCGCAGCCAGAACGAGATCGACCGCTATGTCGTCTGGCCGGGGCAGGCGACCAGCTACAAGATCGGCCACACCAAATGGGTCGAGCTGCGCGATGCGGCCAAGGCCAGTGCGGGCGCACGGTGGGACCCGCGGCAGTTCCATGCGGTGCTGTCGCTGGGCGGCATGCCCTTGGCAGTGCTGGAGCGGGTGGTGAGGGCGCGGATGGGGTGAGTTGAGGGCTGGCGGCGGCGCGGCAAAAGTTGCGATACCGCGGTCAATTCGTCAGCCTTCGTCACTTTTGTCACCTTTGCCACTTTCAGAGCCCAGAGCGATCAGCTTTGTTCACCCTCGTTCGCCCTGAGCGAAGTCGAAGGGCAGCTCTCCGCAATGTGCTTCGACTTCGCTCAGCACGAACGGTTGGAGAAGGCTGATCGGAACCGACCCTAAGTGCGAGCATAGGTTCGACAGGGGCTTCACGGCGTCAAAGAGCAAGGGTCGTTGGACCTGTCAGGAGCCAAGCAAATGGCTTCCAACATTGCAATCGCCGGTCGGGTGGACTGTCTGGTCGGAGGAGGTGCCACCCTTGGTTCCGGGGACGGCGTGCTTCCGCGCAGGCGGAGTCCAGAGTGGGCGAGCGGTTTGTCTGCGGCTCTGGGCTCCCGCCTGCGCGGGAGCACTGGTTTGCCTGGAGCAGCCCTAGACGGTCGAGCCTCCGCGTTTCGTTTGGCGAGGTGGCCGACAGGCGTTTCACCGCGAACGTTGGGCCGGCAAACCTAAATACGGTGCTTCGACTTCGCTCAGCACGAACGGTGTTGAGCGTGCCTGTCCCGCCCCCCAATCCGTTCGCCCTGAGCTTGTCGAAGGGCTGTCCTTCTTCGAGCCTCAGACTTTACGGCACGAAGAAAGGCAGTGCTTCGACAAGCTCAGCACGAACGGAGAGGGGCCGGGGCGGGGGGCGGCGCCCCCCTCAAACGTCCAGATTCGCCACCGTCAGCGCGTTTTCCTGGATGAATTCGCGGCGCGGTTCGACCACGTCGCCCATCAGGCGGGTGAAGATTTCGTCCGCCACGTCAGCCTGGTCGATCTCGACCTGGAGCATCGAGCGGTTGGCAGGGTCGAGCGTGGTTTCCCACAGCTGTTCGGCGTTCATTTCGCCCAGACCCTTGTAGCGCTGGATGCTGAGGCCCTTGCGACCGGTCGACAGTACGGCGTCGAGCAGTTGCGAGGGGCGGGCGATCAGGCGCTCGCCCTTGCCGGCGGCGACGGGCGTGTCGTCCTCGCCCGTGTCTTCGTCGGCCTGAGTCGCCGACTTGAGCGGGACCAGCTTACCGAGCGTGACGTAGTTTTCCGCCGCTTCCGCCGCCAGCGCGTGGAGCTTGCGCCCTTCCGCCGAGCCGAGGAACGCCGCCTCGATGATGTGATGGTCGGTCACGCCGCGCCAGATGCGCTGGAAGTGATAGCCGCCTTCTTCCGACATCTGGGCGCTCCACCGCGCGTCGCTGTCGGTCTGGTCGAGACGCTGGGTGACGGCCGACAGCCGCTCCAGACGGGCTTCGCGCGACGCTTCGGGATCGAGCGCGCCGGCCAGCGCCAGCGCCTCGACGATGTTGGCGTCGTAGCGGCGCGGGACGAAGCGCATCAGCGTGCGCATCCGGCGGGCATGGTCGACCAGAGTGCGCAGGTCGTCGCCCGAGCGTGCGCCGCCTGCCGTCTCCAGCACCATCGTGCCCACGCCCGCATCGACCAGATACTGGTCGAGCGCGGCGTCGTCCTTGAGGTACACCTCGGACCGGCCCTTCGCGGCTTTGTAGAGCGGCGGCTGGGCGATGTAGAGGTGGCCGGCCTGAATGATCTCCGGCATCTGGCGGTAGAAGAAGGTCAGCAGCAGCGTGCGGATGTGCGCGCCGTCGACGTCTGCGTCGGTCATGATGACGACCTTGTGATAGCGCAGCTTCTCCAGGTTGAAGTCGTCGCGGCCGATGCCGGTGCCCATCGCCTGGATCAGCGTGCCGATCTCGCGGCTGGACAGCATCCGGTCGAAGCGCGCGCGCTCGACGTTCAGGATCTTGCCGCGCAGGGGCAGGATCGCCTGATAATGGCGATCACGGCCCTGCTTGGCCGAGCCGCCGGCCGAATCGCCCTCGACCAGGAACAGTTCGGACTTGGCGGGGTCGCGTTCCTGGCAGTCGGCGAGCTTGCCGGGCAGCGAGGCGATGTCCATCACGCCCTTGCGCCGGGTCAGCTCGCGCGCCTTCTTCGCGGCTTCACGCGCGGCGGCGGCGTCGATCACCTTCTGGATGATCGCCTTGGCGGTCGCGGGATTTTCCTCCAGCCATTCGGCCATCTTGTCGGCCATCAGGCTTTCAAGCGGCTGGCGGACTTCGGAGGAGACCAGCTTGTCCTTGGTCTGCGACGAAAATTTCGGATCGGGCAGCTTGACGCTGACGATCGCGGTCAGGCCCTCGCGCATGTCGTCGCCGGTCAGCGTGACCTTTTCCTTCTTCAACAGTCCCGACTTGTCGGCGTAGTTGTTGATCGTCCGCGTCAGCGCGGCGCGGAAGGCGGCGATATGGGTGCCGCCGTCGCGCTGGGGGATGTTGTTGGTGAAGGCGAGGACGTTCTCATAATAGGAGTCGTTCCACTCCAACGCGACGTCGATCGTCACGTCGTCGCGCGTTCCCGCGATCGCCACCGGATCGGGCATCAGCGGGGTCTTGTTGCGGTCCAGCCACTTCACGAACGCGGCGATCCCGCCTTCGTAGAACAGCTCGACCTCCTTCGCCTCTTCATGCCGCGCGTCGCGCAGGAACAGGCGGACGCCCGAATTGAGGAAGGCGAGCTCGCGGTAGCGATGCTCCAGCTTCTCGAAGTCGTATTCCGTGATCTTGAACGTCTGCGGGCTGGCGAGGAAGGTGACCTTCGTGCCCTTCTTGCCCTCCGGCGCCGGCCCCACGACCTTCAGCGGGGCGACGGCGTCGCCATGGGCGAAGCGCATATAATGCTCCTGCCCGTCGCGCCAGATGGTCAGGTCGAGGAACTCGCTGAGCGCGTTGACCACCGACACACCGACGCCGTGCAGACCGCCCGACACCTTGTACGCATTGTCGTCCGACGTATTCTCGAACTTTCCGCCGGCGTGGAGCTGGGTCATGATGACCTCGGCCGCCGACACGCCTTCCTCCGGATGGATGCCGGTCGGGATGCCGCGGCCATTGTCCTCGACGCTGACGGAGCCGTCGGCGTTCAGCTGGATGACGATGCGGTCGCAGTGACCCGCCAGCGCCTCGTCTATGGCGTTGTCGCTGACTTCGAACACCATGTGGTGCAGGCCCGACCCGTCGTCGGTATCACCGATATACATGCCCGGCCGCTTGCGGACGGCGTCGAGGCCTTTCAGCACCTTGATCGAGGAGGCGCCATAATCGTTCGTATTCGGGGTCGTTTCGGGAGTGTCAGCCATGCCGAGCATATAGGCATCGGGCGGTAAGAACGGAAGCGAAATGGGGCATCCCCGTACCGCAATCGATTCGCAACAAGGGCAAGACGCCTTGCATCGCGGTTTCGCCCGCGCCAATGGGTTCGGCGATCCGTATTGCGACGAGTAAGGACCCAGCCTCTTGGCCACCGCATCCAATCCCGCCCGCCCACGGGCCCCGCATCTCCAGGTCTATACCTGGGGTCCGCATATGCTCGTCTCGATCCTGCACCGGGCGACCGGCAGCGGCCTCGCGACGGTGGGGACGATCCTGTTCGTCTGGTGGCTTGCCGCCGCCGCGGCGGGGGAGGAGGCCTATGCGACGTTCCTCGACGTGTTCACTTTGGCCAACGGCCGCCTGAACGTCGTCGGCTGGGTGCTGGGCGTCGGGCTGACCTGGGCGTTCTTCCAGCATATGGCGAACGGCATCCGCCACCTGTTCATGGACCTGGGCGCGAATTTCGAGCTCAGGGCCAACAAGCAGTCGGCACTCGCCACGCTGATCTTCTCGGTCGTCGCGACCGCGGCCTTCTGGGCCTATATCGTGCTGGGGCGCTGAAACATGGGTAACGGAACCTCGATCGGCCGCGTCCGCGGTCTGGGCAGTGCCAAGGAAGGCACGCATCACTGGTGGCACCAGCGGCTGACGGCGGGCACCAACCTGCTGCTGATGCTGTGGTTCTTTATCAGCATCGCCCGCCTGCCGGGTTACGGCCTGGACGACGTCGCCAAGTGGCTGTCGACGCCCTGGACCGCGCTGCCGCTGGTCCTGCTGGTCGTGTCGGTCTTCTATCACTTCCGCCTGGGGTTGCAGGTGGTGATCGAGGATTATCAGCATGACGCCAGCCGTATCGCCGCGCTGATCCTGCTCAACATCTTCACGGTGGGCGCCGCGGCGACCGCCATCTTCTCGATCCTCAAGATCGCCTTCACCGGAAGCCTGAAGTAATGGCCGAGAGCTACAAGATCATCGACCACACCTACGACGCGGTCGTCGTCGGCGCGGGTGGGTCGGGCCTGCGCGCCACCATGGGCGCGGCCGAAGCGGGCCTCAAGACCGCCTGCATCACCAAGGTGTTCCCGACGCGCAGCCACACGGTCGCGGCGCAGGGCGGCATCGCGGCCTCGCTCGGTAACAATTCGCCCGACCATTGGTCGTGGCACATGTACGACACCGTCAAGGGCTCCGACTGGCTCGGCGACCAGGACGCGATCGAATATATGGTGCGCAACGCGCCGCAGGCGGTGTACGAGCTGGAGCACGCCGGCGTGCCGTTCAGCCGTAACGAGGACGGCACCATCTACCAGCGCCCGTTCGGCGGGCACATGCAGAACATGGGCGCCGGCCCGCCCGTGCAGCGCACCTGCGCCGCGGCCGACCGCACCGGCCACGCCATGCTCCACGCGCTCTACCAGCAGAGCCTGAAGTATGACGCCGACTTCTACATCGAATATTTCGCGCTCGACCTGATCATGGAGAACGGCGCCTGCCGCGGTGTCATCGCTCTGTGCATGGAGGATGGCAGCATCCACCGTTTCCGCAGCCATGCCGTGGTGCTGGCGACCGGCGGCGGCGGTCGCGTGTACCAGTCGGCGACGTCGGCGCACACCTGCACCGGCGACGGCAATGCGATGGTGCTGCGCGCCGGCCTGCCGCTGCAGGACATGGAGTTCGTCCAGTTCCACCCGACCGGTATCTACGGTGCCGGCGTGCTCATCACCGAGGGTGCGCGCGGCGAGGGCGGATACCTGACCAACTCCGAGGGCGAGCGCTTCATGGAGCGCTATGCCCCCTCGGCCAAGGACCTCGCCAGCCGCGACGTCGTTTCGCGCTCGATGGCCATGGAGATCCGCGAGGGCCGCGGCGTCGGCAAGGAGAAGGATCATATCTTCCTCCACCTCGACCATATCGACCCCAAGGTCCTGGCCGAGCGCCTGCCCGGCATCACCGAGACCGGCAAGGTCTTCGCCGGCGTCGACCTGACCCGCAAGCCGCTGCCGGTGGTGCCGACCGTCCACTACAACATGGGCGGCATCCCCTGTAACTATCACGGCGAAGTCGTCCGCAACCAGAATGGCGACCCGGACAGCGTCGTGCCCGGCCTGTTCGCGGTCGGCGAGGCGGCCTGCGTTTCGGTCCACGGCGCCAACCGCCTGGGCTCCAATTCGCTGATCGACCTCGTGGTCTTCGGCCGTGCGACCGGTCTGCGCCTCAAGGAGATCATCAAGCCCAACACGGCGCACGACGCCCTGCCCAAGGGGGCGGAGGACATGGCGCTGGCCCGCCTCGACCATTTCCGGCAGGCCAAGGGCGGGACGCCGACCGCGACGATCCGCGCCGACATGCAGAAGACGATGCAGCGCCACGCCGCGGTGTTCCGCGACAGCAAGCTGCTCGCCGAGGGTGTCGCGCACATGGACCAGGTCTATCAGGGTATGGGCGACATCGGCATCACCGACCGCTCGCTGATCTGGAACACCGATCTGATCGAGACGCTGGAGCTCGACAATCTGATCGGCCAGGCCGTCGTGACGATCCGCTGCGCCGAAAACCGCAAGGAAAGCCGCGGCGCACACATGCACGAGGACTATCCGGAGCGCGACGACGCCAACTGGATGAAGCATACGATTGCGACCTTCGACGGCTGGGGCGGCAAGGGCGGATCGGTGGCGATCGATTACCGGCCGGTGCATGATTACACGCTGACCGACGACGTGGCGTATATCGAGCCGAAGAAGCGGGTGTACTAACCGGCACGCTAGTCCGTAGCGAAGCTACGGACGCGCACCACCGTGCCGGCTCCGGCCGGCGGCGCCGCAGCGCCGTCCGACGACGCGGGATTTACTCCCGCGGCGGGGCCGGTGGGACGTGCCGGCCAGGGCGTAGCGTCCGCTGCGCCTGCGCTTGCGGCACGGCCGGCCGGCGGCGCTACAGCGCCGTCCGACGATGCGGGATTTACTCCCGCGTCGGGGCCGGTGGGGCGGTCTGAACCCGCCCCACACCCGTTCGCCCTGACCCCGTCGAAGGGCTGCCTTTCTTCCTTGCCCATCGCTCGCGGCCCGAAGAGCGGTGCTTCGACAAGCTCAGCACGAACGGTGGGGGATGAGGGGTTCGCGCCTACGCCCGCTTCGCCCTGGTCGCCCGAAGAGCAGGGCAATGCTTCGACAGGCTCAGCACAAACGGTTTGGGGCGGGGGCTCAGCGCCTTCGCTCCTGTCGCGCTTTCGGCCTGAAGAGCAGGGCCGTGCTTCGACAGGCTCAGCGCGAACGGTTCGGGGGCGGGGCGCGGCGCCTCCACCTGCGTTGCGCTTGCGGCCCGAAGAACTGGGCAGTGCTCCGACAAGCTCAGCACGAACGGGGTGGGGTGATGACTCCGCGCCTTCGACACGCTCAGCACGAACGGGGAGGGGGACGTCCCCGCCGATCTCCGCCCGTGCCCCGACACCGGCCGAAGCCGCCGCCACCGCAGCCTCCCGCTCGCCAGTACTCCGCCCGTCGCCGGAGCCCGCGTCCACACTCTCCCCCGCCAACTCGGCAAAGAACCGCACCCGCGCCGTTTCCTCGGGCACGCGCTGTGCCTCGATCTCGCGCGCTTCCCAAGCCTCGACCACGGCCAGTTCGTCGTCGCTCAGTGCCCGCTGATAGTGCGCGCCGCCGTACTGCCCCTCTTCCGCGCCGTCGAAACCGGGCGGCGGGGGGAAGGCGGTGCGCCAGTCGTCGTGGAAGTCGGACCACCAGACGCCGCGCGACTCCGCGTCCGAATGTTGAGGAAGTTGAGAGCTGCCCGCACTCTCGGGCGTCGGCGCCGGGGCGGCGAGCGATACCAGCCCGCCGGCCTCCGCGCGCGCCCAGTCATCGGCCGACCATGCATGCCGCCGCGCGGGGTCGAGGTCGTGGACCTGCACCTCGCCGACATGGCTGGCCCCCGTGCGGCGGTAGAGGTCGGCGCGGGCGAGCGCGACGATCGGGGCGATCGCGGCCGACTCGCCCTCGGTCGAACGCAGCGACAGGAACAGCCCGGCCTGCGCCGGCGACGCATCGGCACCGATCAGGTCGAGATAGCGGTCCCAGTCCTGCGCCGCGAGCCGGGCCGCACGCGCGTCGTCGGTGCGGTCCGGCAGCTCGGCCGCGGCGATCTTGTCGAGCCGGGTCAGCAGCGCGAGCGCCAGGCGATTGTCGTGGCGGTGACGCTCCACCGTCTCGCCCTTATGGTTGGTCACGGTATCGGTGTTGCCGCGAAAGGCGCGCGACGTCAGCTCGTCGACGAGCCGGTTGCGCTGGAGCAGCAACGCCGCCTGCCACCCGACCGCAAACGCCGCGCCCGCCGCACGCTGGCGAAAGGCATAGGCGGAGGTCGCCGACAGCCCGACGAGCGTCGCCCCGTCCGATACGGTCAACCCTTGCGCGATATAGTCGAGGAAGGCGCGCTGCCGATCGGGCGTCCAGCCATCCGCCCGCCGCGACCGTGTGAACTGCGGCCCTTCGCGCGCGGCAGCGAGCGCGAAATCCTCCGCCACCTCGTCGAGGTCGATCTCCGGCGAGCCATAGGGCCAGGGGGCGTCGTCATCGTCGTCGCGGGGGTGCGCGGTGCGGGTGGCGGAGAGAGGGCGGGTGCCGACCGTGGCGGCATCGGCGCGCGGACGGCCGGGGAGCGGCGGGGCGGTGATGCCGGGCATCGCGGACATGATCGTCATGCGCGCCCTCCCTCGGCTGGGCGGAGCGCGGGGCCGGTCGGCCGGGGGCGAGATGGGTGTCGCATGGGTCCCTCCTGTTCAAGAGGGGAGACCAGTTATACGAGGATTTCCAACTAGGAAAGTTCCTATTTGTTCGGCGCCGCGAGAGCGCAGCGAAGCTGCGCGCGAACGGGGAGGCGCCGAACCAGCCAGATGCTGAGCGGCTTAGCTGCGATGGTAATTGTACGTCTTCGAGGATTTCTAAGTAACGATTTTAACCTGGCTTCCTTTCTGCCGGTCAACTGTTGCCAATTATCCAGGATGCACGCATCATCCTCGAATGGCAGAGAACACGCATAACCGCTTACGTCAATTGCAGGGGTTAATTAGCATTGATGCTTGGCATGGTGAATCGACCGTCACGGGGCATGTCGATCTCAGAGCTTACGTTAATTTTGACGAAGCTCGATTAGGTGGCCAATCAGACGACGAGGTTGCATTTCGATTGTCCTTAAGAAAGGCCGAATTAATCCTCCGTCAATCGGAACCTAAATCCTTCAAGTTTGACCCAGCGCACCTATGGCGCGGCGACAAAAGCATCTCAGTTGAGCGTAAAACCTTAAAAAATGCAGGTCGTAAAAATATTAGGTCGCGTAGCTCTGACCTGGAAGCTTCTAAAAGTCCGAAGCTTTCGTTTAGTTCAGAAAGATCGAGCGAAGATTCTATATCCGGGTCGGTAGAATCGAAAGCTGAAGAATCAAGTAAAACAATAAATGTATCATTTTCGCGGAATGATCCTACCCGACCAGGATGGATACTAAAACCTCGAGAGGATGCTCCCCGCGTCAAGGACGCGGAGGTACTTTACGGGCAACCGTGGGACGAGGATGAAATATCGCTTGCCAAACTAATAATGAATAAAAATCACGCCTCTGCTGAGATGCTATCGATGCTCAGTATTTACGTGATATGTAGGCAGGAAGATCTAGTGTTTCATGACATCAAAATCAAAGGTCAAAACGGCACTTGGATAACTATGCCAGAAGCATCGCCGAAGAGGTTTGTGATCCAGGAGTATCTTCGAAAATCTCTGATGAGTGAGGGGCTTCCTGGCAGCGATTTGCACAACCCGTTCGCTATTGTGCATCTGGGAGAGGCTATATCCGAGTTTAGAAAATCATGATTACTTCTGCTTCAAAATTTTGGGATGAGCAAAAAATCTGCCGTATCATTAGGGCTGATAGCAATCAGATAAGGGATCTTGCCGCAGTAGCTGGCATACCATTGTCTGATATATTTAAATTCTCTAGTATATCAGGGCTCGACCTGCGTAATCAAGATTTATCAGGGATTGATATATCCAAGATAAACTTTGAGGGGGCAATTCTTGACGGGAGTACAAAGTTTAGTTCTGAGATGAGGCCTATAACAAACCGAACAAAGCTGCGCGCACAGATAGAGGATTCAATTGTCGATGCCAAGCCTGGACTAGATATAAAAGCTGTCACAAAACAATTTCTTGATGCGATTTATGCTTCAGTACGCGTGATAAATATTATAGGAAACTATAATCAATTCAATAATATTATTGAAAGCAGCGACATTGAATTATTCAAAACCAATGTGGTATCGAGCCGGCGTGGTTATCTCAAGCGAGATGCTGCTATCCTAAAGCCATCAGGCGATGATATAATTAGTTCGGCTATAGCGGAAATAATTAACTCGTTTCCTGGAGCCTATGAAAAAGATTTTTCAAGCGATTATACAGTCAATCAAATGGAGTTACCGTTTCGAGATGTCCCGAGAAGGATCCGGGATCGTCAAGAAGTGTCTCGCCAGATGTCCAGGATTCTAACAAATATTAGAAAGTATCATAGAATTGTAAATGTCTATGCGGCAATAGAGTATTATGCTGAATGTCACAATCTAAAATCGATGCGTGATCAGATATCTCAGATATCGCGCATGAAACAGGCGTTGAAGTTTATCATGTTTACAGCAGATAGAGATCTAATAACCAGCGAATGGCGGAAAAGTTACTTCAGTGATGCTGACATAAGAGTCATCGATCTAAAGTTGTTAAGCAAGGACGATGTGCCATCCTTGTTGAAAACCGTCGAGTTGAGTTCCGGAGGAATTGTAAGATTTTCTTCAGCATTTGTTCGAGAAGTGGCAAAGTTTAGAATGCCATGGCACCATGTGAGGCCGGATATTATGCGTTGCGTGATGTACGCTCTCGACCATGCACGCACGACGCCGTTAAAAATCGGAATATCTACTCTGCGCAAAGCGATATAAAGATATGCATATTGTGCGACTGACTCATTATATCCATGATTTTGCGCCACTGTGTCTCGTTCAGTGCTTACCCCACACTTAAACAACTTTGCCAGATACCGTTCTGTAAACTCCCGCGACGTCTGCACCACATTCTCCCGCGCATCGTCTACGCCGCCTTTTACGCGGCGGCTTCGCTCAGGGCAGCCTCAGCCCCGCCCGGCTTCCCCAACAACGGCGCCAGATACCGCCCGGTAAAACTCCGCGGCTCCTTCACCACCACCTCAGGTGTCCCCTCCGCCACAATCTCCCCGCCCTTCACGCCGCCTTCCGGCCCCAAGTCGAGGATCCAGTCCGCGGTCTTGATGACGTCCAGGTTGTGCTCGATCACGACCACCGTGTTGCCCTGTTCGACCAGCGCGTGGAGCACTTCCAGCAGCTTGCGGACGTCCTCGAAGTGCAGGCCGGTGGTCGGCTCGTCGAGGATGTAGAGCGTGTTGCCGGTCGCGCGGCGGGAGAGTTCCTTGGCGAGCTTCACGCGTTGGGCTTCGCCGCCGGACAGGGTCGTCGCCTGCTGGCCGACCTTGACGTAGCCGAGGCCGACTTCGGCGAGCATCGCCATCTTGTCGCGGATGGGGGGTACGGCCTTGAAGAACTCGACCGCGTCCTCGACGGTCATGTCGAGCACTTCGGCGATGCTCTTGCCCTTGTGCTTCACCTCCAGCGTCTCGCGGTTGTAGCGGGCGCCGTGGCAGACGTCGCAGGTGACGTAGACGTCGGGGAGGAAGTGCATCTCGATCTTGAGCACGCCGTCGCCTTGGCACGCTTCGCAGCGGCCGCCCTTGACGTTGAAGCTGAAGCGGCCGGGCTTGTAGCCGCGGGCCTGTGCCTCGGGGAGCCCCGCGAACCAGTCGCGGATCTGGGTGAAGGCGCCGGTGTAGGTCGCCGGGTTCGATCGCGGAGTGCGGCCGATCGGCGACTGGTCGATGTCGATGACCTTGTCGAGGTGCTGGAGCCCGTTGATCTTGTCGTGCTTGCCGCTGAGGATGCGCGCGCCGTTCAGCTCGCGCGCGGCGGCGGCGTAGAGGGTGTCAATGGTGAAGCTCGACTTGCCCGAGCCGCTGACGCCGGTGATGCAGGTGAAGGTGCCGAGCGGGATCGACGCGGTCACGCCCTTCAGATTGTTGGCGGTCGCGTTCTGGACGGTCAGTTTCTTGCCGTTGCCCTTGCGGCGCTTGGCCGGCACGGGGACTTCGCGGGTGCCGTTCAGATAGTCGGCGGTGACGCTGCCCTTCGCCTTCAGGATCTGCTTCAGCGTGCCCTTGGCGACGATCTCACCGCCGTGGACGCCCGCGCCCGGCCCCATGTCGATGACGTAATCGGCCATGCGGATCGCGTCTTCGTCATGTTCGACGACGATGACGGTGTTGCCGAGGTCGCGGAGGCGCCGGAGCGTCGCGAGCAGCATGTCGTTGTCGCGCTGGTGCAGGCCGATCGACGGTTCGTCGAGCACGTAGAGCACGCCCGACAGGCCCGAGCCGATCTGCGACGCCAGGCGGATGCGCTGGCTCTCGCCGCCCGACAGCGTGCCGGACGTGCGGTCGAGGTTGAGGTAGTCGAGCCCGACGTTGTTGAGGAAGCCCAGCCGCTCGAGGATTTCCTTCAGGATGCGCTCGGCGATGGCGCGCTGCTGGGGATTGAGCGTCTCCGGCATCGCGGTGAACCAGGCGAGCGCGTCGACGACCGACATGCGGGTGGCGTGGCTGATGTCCTCGCCGGCGATCTTCACCGCGCGCGCCTCGGGCTTCAGGCGGGCGCCGTGGCAGGTCTCGCACGGGCGGCTCGACTGGTATTTCGCCAGTTCCTCGCGCATCCATGCGCTTTCCGTGGAGAGCATGCGGCGCTGGAGGTTGCCGATGACGCCCTCGAACGGCTTCTTGACGTCATAGGACTTCTTGCCGTCGATGAAGGTCAGCGTGACCGGCTTGCCGCGGGTGCCGTGGAGGATGATGTCCTGCTGCTCGGGCGTAAGGTCGCCCCAGGCGGTGTCGAGGCTGAAGGTGAAGGCCTTCGCCAGGCTGCCCAGCACCTGCATGTAATAGGGGGAGGGCGGGTTGGACTTCGCCCAGGGGACGACGGCGCCCTTCTTGATGCTGAGGCTATGGTTGGGGACGACGAGGTCTTCGTCGAACACCAGCTTCTCGCCCAGGCCGTCGCAGGCCGGGCAGGCGCCCTGCGGCGCGTTGAACGAGAAGAGGCGGGGCTCGATCTCGGGAATGGTGAAGCCGCTGACCGGGCAGGCGAACTTCTCGGAGAAGACGATGCGGTTGGCGGGAACGCCGGCGTTCTTCATCGCGCCGGCATTGGCGGCCTCGTTCTCGCGGCCGGGCACGACGCCGTCGACGAGGTCGGCATAGGCGAGGCCGTCCGCCAGCTTCAGCGCCGTCTCGAAGCTTTCCGCCAGGCGCGTGGCCTGGTCGGGGTTCACGACGATGCGGTCGACGACCACCTCGATGTCGTGCTTGAACTTCTTGTCGAGCGCGGGGGCTTCGTCGATGTTGTGGAGTTCGCCGTCGATGCGGACGCGGCTGAATCCCGCCTTCTGCCACTCGGCGAGTTCCTTGCGATACTCGCCCTTGCGGCCGCGCACGACGGGGGCGAGCAGGTAGAGCCGCGTGCCCTCGGGCAGCGCCATAACGCGGTCGACCATCTGGCTGACCGTCTGCGCGCTGATCGGCAGGCCGGTGGCGGGCGAATAGGGGACGCCGACGCGCGCCCACAGCAGGCGCATATAGTCGTAGATCTCGGTGACCGTCGCGACCGTCGAGCGCGGGTTGCGCGAGGTCGTCTTCTGTTCGATCGAGATGGCGGGCGACAGGCCCTCGATATGGTCGACGTCGGGCTTCTGCATCAGTTCGAGGAACTGGCGGGCATAGGCCGACAGCGATTCGACGTAGCGGCGCTGCCCCTCGGCATAGATGGTGTCGAACGCGAGGCTGGACTTGCCCGACCCCGACAGGCCGGTGATGACGGTCAGCGTATCGCGCGGGATGTCGATGCTGACGTCCTTGAGGTTATGCTCGCGGGCGCCGCGGACGGAAATGTGCGTGAGGCTCATGGACCGTTTCTGTTCCAGATTTGTTCGGATGAGGCAAGCCGGGTCAGCCGGGCCAACGCGTGACATGGGGATCGGTCGCATGTCCGGCAAGTAAAGCGCATTCACCACGAGTCGGGGTTGCGCGCGGTGCAGAACCCGGCTTCAACAGGGGCTTAGGGTCGGACATTCAGTCGATACGGCCAGTGTATCTCCGGGAGCGCGTACCATGCCCACGACCATCAACACCACGGAGGACGCGGGCGGCCGGCCCACCACCGTCACCGGCACCGTCGCACGCGGGGACCGGCTGGTCGGCGTGGCGATCGCCGGACAATCCGCGAGCGGCGTCGGCGCGGCGGTTACCGGCACCTATGGTCGGCTGACGATCAATGCGGACGGCAGTTTCAGCTATCTGCTGGATGGCGCGGACCCCGACACGCGGCTGATCGGGGCGAACGAGACGGCGTTCGACCGCTTCACCTACACCTATGAGTCGGGCGGCGTGCTGCGGACCGAGACGGTGGTGGTGCAGATCGCCGGCCTCGATGTGGCGGGCGTGTCGGTCGACCAGAGCGATGCCGCCTTCGCCTTTTTGACGAGCGCGACGATCGATGCGTCGACGCGCCTGATCCGCACCGGGTCGAGCGCGCCGCCGACAGCGGTGGCGGTGGGGGATATCGTCAATGGATCGACGCCCTCGCTCGTCACCGTGACGAACCGCGGCGAGATTTCGGCGTCGTCGAGTACAGGCGACTATATGGTCGGCGTGACGACCGCGATATTTCGCGCGGGCTTCGTCAACGAAGGGCGGGTCGCGGTGACGTCGGGCTTCGGACCCGGCGGCAGCACCGGCATCGTCGGATCGCCGCTGGGGGGAAATCTGACGCAGCCGGTGATCAATCGCGGCGTGGTTCAGGTCACGTCGAACGGCAGCGGTGCCAACCCGCCGCTTGTCATCGGGATCGAAGGGCGGACGGTCGTCAACGACGGCACGGTCTATGTCGTCGCGCAGCAGGGCCTGGCGTACGGCATCGGATCGCGTCCGGCGCCGGTGACGGTGCTGACCAATTCAGGCACGATCTTCGCATCGAGCGCCAGCACCGCCGAGGCGAACGGCCTGTCGGCGACGGCGGTCTATGGGGCCTCGTTCGACCTGTCGATCGTCAACAGCGGGACGATCGCGGCAGAGGCGACCGCGAACGGCATGCGGTCGGTCGCGTTCCGCATCTTCACCAATTCGAGCAATGTGCTGGCCGGCGGGACGATCACCAACAGCGGGCGGGTCGTCGCCGACTATGCGGTCTGGTCGGTCGACGGCTATTCGGGTTCGATCGGCTTCTGGAACACCGCCTATGTCCAGGGCGATTGGCTGACCGACAAGAATATCATGAGCGTGCTGAATGCCGCGTCGGCGACATGGGTCGGCGGATTCAGCATGGGCAGGGATTCCGATCTGATCCGCAACGACGGCACGATCACCGGGGCGATCGACCTGGGCGCGGGTGTCGACCTGTATGACGGCAGCCGCGGGACGATCGGCACGCGCGTCTCGGGTGGGGCCGGCAACGACGTGCTGCGCGGCGGTGCGGGCATCGATACGCTGAGCGGCGGCGACGGCGACGACGTGCTGTTCGGCGGCAATGGCGACCAACTGACCGGCGGCGCGGGCGCGGATCGCTTTGTCGTGGCTGGCACGGCGACGATCACCGACTTCGAAGCCGGGCGCGACGTGCTGGACCTGTCGGCGCTGGCACCCACGGGCTTTGCGCTGACGGCGAGCGGCAGCGACACGATCGTCACCGCGCGTACCGCGGGCGGTGACGTTGCGATCACCGTGAGAGGCGGCATCGGTTCGGGCGACGTGACGAGCGTGCTGCCCGGCACGACGCAGACCGGGACCGCGAATGCCGATACGCTGATCGCGCTGTCGGCGGCGGCGCACAGCCTGTCGGGCGGCGCGGGTGACGATGTGCTGGTCGGTGGCGATGGCGCGGACACGCTGGACGGCGGCACGGGCGCGGACATCATGTTCGGCGGTGACGGTGATGACATCTACGTCATTGATTCGCTTGGCGACCGGGCGATCGAAACCGCGAACGGCGGGATCGATGAAGTGCGCACGTCCGTCGGCTACCTGCTGCAACCCTATATCGAAAACGGACGCATCACCGGCAGCGATGCGGTCGGCCTGACCGGCAATGCGCTGAACAACAGCCTGTGGGGCAATGCGGCGGACAATGCGCTGAACGGCGGGGCCGGCGACGACATGCTGTACGGCGGTCAGGGTGCCGACCTGCTGACCGGCGGGATAGGGGCGGATCGCTTCGTCTATCTGGCGGCCAATGAATCAGTCGCGGGCGGCTTCGACCGGTTGATCGGGTTCGAGACCGGCATCGACACGATCGACATGACCGCGATCGGCATCCGCAGCGTCGCGTTCGAGGCGGGGCCGATCCCGTCGGGCGGCAGCGAGCCAAGCTACACGACCGCGACGATCACGACGATCGGCGGCGCGACGATGGTGATCCGCGCCGACGGGCGGATGGACCGCAGCGACTTCCAGGGCTTCGTCCAGATCCTGCCGAACGACGTGACCCAGGCGTTTCCCGGCGATTCGACGACCGGCGTGTCGGCCAACGCCAACCTGCGCTTCCTCTACGCCGGTGCGATCACGCGCGGCAGCGGGACAGTGACGCTGGCAAAGACAGACGGGACGGTGGTCGAGACCTTCGCCGCCAACAGCAGCCGCCTGTCGCTCGACGGCCGGGTGCTGTCGGTCGACCCGACGCGGCCGCTCGATCCCGGCACAACCTATACGCTGACGGTCGGTGCCGGCGTCGTCCAGATCGGCGGCACGCCGGCGTCGGCGATCAACGGCTATGCCTTCACCACTCGCCCGATCGATACCGCGACGCAGTTCCAGACGCTGGTCGCGAGCGGCGGCGCGGCGAGCGCATCGGGCACGGGCACCGTGTTCGGGACGCGCGGGTCGTTGCAGGATGTGACGGTGCTCGACGCGCCGGGGCGGATCACCTTCGATCCGTCGTTCAACGACGGCGGCGACCGGGTGCGGCTGAGCGGGGCAGCGTCGAGCTACACCGCCGTGCGCAATGGATCGAGCATCGTGCTGTCGGACGGTGACAGCGAGATCGTCGTGCCCGTCGGTACGGCGGGGATCGACATTCACTTCGCCGACGGGATCCGCAGCCTTGTCTTCGACACGTCCGCGAACGCGATGAAGCTGGGGTCGCAGACGATCGCCCCGGTGACCGCCGCGCAGGTGACCGCACCCGTGACGGCGGCGCTGGTGACGGCGACGGCGGACCCGGCGGCGGGGGCGACGATGGTCGTGGCCGAGCGCGGCACGGCGACGGCGTACGGCGTGCAGACGGTCATCGCCCTGCGTGCGAGCGCGGAGACGATCACGGTCGCGCGTGGCGGCAATGTGACGTTCGACCCGTCGTTCAACGCCGGCGGCGACGTGATCACGCTGACCGGCGACGCGTCGAGCTATACCGCGAGGCGCCTGTCGAGCTCGATCGAGCTGGTGTTGGGCAGCGAGCGGATCGTCATCCCGGTCGGCACGACGGGTGCGACGATCCGGTTCGACGATGCGGAGCGCACCTTGGTCTTCGACATCGCGAGCCAGACGATGAAGCTGGGCGCGCAGGCGGTCGGCTTCACCGGCGCGGCCGTCACGGCGGCGGGCGCGCAGACGGCGGTGGCGATCGGCGGGCAGCAGGTCGCCAGCGGCGGCGATTTCCTGTTCACCCATGGCGGCGACGCGGCGCAGAGCGGCACCATCACGGGCTTCGGGCGTGGCGACACGCTGGCGCTGTCGGGGCAGGCGAGCAGCTACATCTTCTCGGGCCAGAACGGCGACGTGGTGCTGACCTATGTCGGTAGCGACGGCGTCGCGCGGACGACGACCCTGGCCGGCGTGGCCGACCCGGCGGCCTATATCTTCGACCGGGCGAGCGCGGAGGCGGCGGTCGGGTTCGGGTTCGTCGGTCCGTAGCGGCGGACCGGCCGAAAAGACCCAAGCTATTCAATCGGTTCATCTTTTGCTAATTCAAAGCAAGCGATGAACGCGGTTCGCGCGGGGTAAGGTGGGTCGGTATGTCGCAGGTAACTCTTAGTAATTCGGAGATCATCGCGGCGCTGACCCGGACCGGGCGGCGGCTCGGATCGGGGCAGTTCGCCTTCTCCGTCCCGACCGACACCAGCACCTGGCCGACCTACGCCGCAGGAACCGAGCCGTTCAGCACCTACAGCATCGTCACCGCCGAACAGGCGGCGGCGTTCCGCAAGGCGATCGCGACCTGGGACGAGCTGATTGCGCCCAATTTCACCGAGGTCGCCGACAATGCCAGCGGGCGCGGCGAGATCCGCGTCGCCTTCACCAGCTACGACATGGACGCCAACACCGGCGCCTATGCCTATCAGAGCGTGCCGACGACGCCGGGCGGCAAGAGCGGCGACATCTGGATTAACGCCAATTCGCGCACCGAAAGCTTCGCGAGCGGGTTCAACTTCGAGCTGCTAGTCCACGAGATCGGCCATTCGCTGGGCCTAGCGCATAGTTTCGAATCACCGGCAGTTCCCGCGCCCTATGAGAATACGCGCTATACGGTGATGTCGTACACGCCGGGGTCGTCGACCGATGTCGTCACCTTCTATGGATCGGGCAATTCGATCCGGTCGTCGACGAAGACGGCGGCGACGGTGACGCCGATGGTGCTTGATATCGTCGCAGTGCAATCGCTCTACGGTGCCGACCCGACGACGCGGGCGGGGGACAACAGCTACACCTTCGACCAGAGCGATACGTCGCTGCGCACGATCTACGACGCGGGTGGCACCGACACGATCGACCTGTCGAACTTCACGCGGCCGAACACCATCGACCTGCGACCGGGCGCCTATTCGTCGATCGGCATCTTCTCGCGCGAAGATCAGATCGCCTATTGGACCGCGCAATTCCCCAATTTCGCGAGCTTCATCCGCAGCTCGTTGAGCACGGGCACCCTCTACACCGGCGTCGAAAATCTCGGCATCGCCATGTCGACGGTCATCGAGAACGCGACCGGCGGGTCGGCGGGCGACACCATCATCGGCAATGCGGCGGCGAATATATTGCTGGGGCTCGGCGGCGACGACACGCTGCTGGGCGGTGACGGCAACGACCGGCTCGACGGCGGCAGCGGCAACGATACGCTGAGCGGCGAGAATGGCGACGACACGCTGCTGGGCGGGACCGGCAACGATACGCTGAACGGTAACGCCGGCGACGATACGCTGGACGGCGGCGACGGCGACGACACGCTCTATGGGTGGGAGGGCAACGACCGGCTGATCGGCGGCGCCGGTAACGACATGATGACCGGTGGCGCCGGCAGCGACACCTATGTCCTGCGCGACGCCGTGGGCGGGACCGACCGGATAAGCTTCATCGCGGCCGAGGACTGGTTCGACCTGGGCGGCAAGCTGTTCACCAGCGCCGCCACCAACGCCGGGCAGACCACGCTGACCTATGACGGCGGGCAGGTCATTCTGTATGATACGATAACGCTGGAAACGGCGAACGCCCGTGTCCTTGGATTTAGCGGCGTTCGCGCTGTGCCGTTTCCCGGCAACGGCACGACGGGCCTTTCGCCATTCGAAGACATTCGTTTCGTGTTCTCGAATGCCGTCGCGCGGGGCAACGGGACGATCACGCTGACCGGTCCCAATGGCTTCGTCGAGACCTATGGCGCGGGCGATGCGCGGGTGCGGGTGTCTGGCAATGTGCTGACGATCGACCCGGCGGCGGTGCTGCAGGCGGGGCAGACCTATCAGCTGTCGATCGCGGCGGGCGCGGTGACGGTGGGCGGCGCGGCCTATGACGGGCTGAGCGGCTACAGCTTCACGACGCGGGCCATCGACACGGCGACCAGGTTCCAGCTGCTGGTGCCGGACGGCGCCGGGGCGACCGTGTCGGGTACGGGCACGGTATTCGGGTCGCGCGGCGGGATGCAGGACGTCGTCGTGCTCGACACGCCGGGGCAGGTCCTGTTCGATCCTTCGTTCAACGGCGGCGGCGACCGGATCCGGGTCAGCGGAGCGGCGAGCGCCTATAGCGTGACGCGCAGCGGATCGACGCTGTTCCTGAACGACGGCGACAGCGTGATCGGCGTGCCGGTCGGATCGAGCGCGACCGATATCGTTTTCGCCGACGGCATCCGCACGCTGACGTTCAACCTGACGGACCAGACGATGCGGCTGGGCGGGCAGGTCGTGACGATCACGACGAGCGCACTGACCGCGGCGGCGACAAATGCGGGTGTGTTCGGGACCGCGGATTTTGCCCTCGGGTCGCAGATGGTCATGGCGTCGAAGGCGTCGGCGACGGTGAACGGCACGGTGACCGTCTTCGGGCTGCGCGAGCCGACGGGGGACATCTACGCTGGCGCCGCCGTGCCATCGCGGGTCAGTA
This sequence comes from Sphingomonas floccifaciens, assembly GCF_042681125.1. Lineage (NCBI taxonomy): Bacteria > Pseudomonadati > Pseudomonadota > Alphaproteobacteria > Sphingomonadales > Sphingomonadaceae > Sphingomonas > Sphingomonas floccifaciens. The sequence continues at coordinate 144,493 of NZ_JBHUFC010000002.1, forward strand.
GCGAGGTCGTGCGCATCGGAAGCGGGGCCAAGGTCACACTCGACCCGTCGTTCAATGCGGGCGGCGACGTGGTGGTGTTCTCGGGCGATGCGGCGACCTACACAGCGGTCCGGACGGGCAGTTCGATCGTCCTGTCGAGCGCGACCGAGCAGGTGACGATCCCGGTCGGTACGGTCGGCGCGACGATCCGCTTCGACGATGCCGAACGGACGTTGGTGTTCGACACCAGCGCCAACGCGATGAAGCTGGGCGCGCAGACGGTCGACTTCTCCGCAGTGACGGTCGCAGCGCCGGGCGCGCAGACGACGGTGGCGCTGACGGGATCGCAATCGGCCGCCGGCGGCGATTTCCGCTTCGTCCATTCCGGTGACGCGACGCCCGTTGTGACGCTTGCCGGCTTCGGGCGCGGCGACACGCTGGTGCTGCAAGGGTCGGCGGACCGCTATGTCTTCGGCGGGACGGACGGCGACGTGACGCTCAGCTATGTCGGGTCGGACGGCATGCTGCGGACGACGACACTGACCGGCATCGCCGACCCCGCGATCGGCATCCACGACCGGGCGAGCGCGGAAGCCGCGGCGGGATTCGCGATCTTCGGCGTCTGATCCTCCCCCTCTTGGCAGGAGGGTTCAGTGTATTATATTGGCGACACACTTTGAGGTGACGCGCATGGCGAAGAAGGACAAGAAGGCAGGGAAGGCCAAGATCCCGAAGTCGATCGGGGGCGTGAAGCTGTCGAAGGGGCTACGCAAGCCGGCCGAGAAGCTGATTGCCAAGGCGCAGTCGCCGGAGGGACGGCGGATGCTGGCCGCCGGTCTGGCGATCGCGGCGAGTGCGCTGGCGACCCGCTCCACGCCCAGGACAGACGATACGCCGCCACCGAAGCCGCCGGTTCCACCCGTGCCGCCCGTCCCCCCGGTCGCGCCCGTCCCGCCGATCCCACCTGAGGCTCCCGAAGCGCCCGTCCCGCCGACGGCGCCGAACGGCATGGGAGCCGGCGCGGTCGATCCCGCGGCGCTGGCCGACGCCTTCGGCAAGGCGACGAGTGCGTTCATCGACGGGTTCCTCAACCGGCGGCGCTGACGGCTTTTGACGCTTTTCACTCGAAATTCCGTCGCTTAACATAGGTGCGGGTTTCGGGGGGATGATGATGCGGTGGATGGCGATCGTCGGGTTGACGGCAGCGGGCGGGGCCGGGGCGCAGGTCAAGGTGCCGCCGCCCGTCTACATCCCGCCGCCCACGCCGCAGCTGTCGCAGGAGAATATCCGGCTGCTGACGATGAACGCTGCGCGGACGGGCGGGGAGACGGCGGTCACGCCGCTCCAGGTCCAGGCGGCCGATCCGGCCTTTGCCGGCAAGCTGTTGCTGACGCGCAACCCGATCAACCCGCCGACCATCGCGGCGCAGGCGCTGCTGCCGCTGGGCGCGGCGCGCGCGATGCTCGACGGCAAGGACCGGGCGATGCCGCTGACGATCATCGGCCGTGTCGCACCGGGCGAGCCGATCCCGACCGATCCCAAGCGCCGCGCCTATTGCAACGCCAAGGAGGAACGCGGCAACGGCATCCGCTGCTATGTGGACAGCGACGGCGACGGGCGGTTCGACCAGACGCGCTGGGGTGAAACCTATTCGGACGACAGCCCGTACACGATCTTCATGGTGTCGAAGGCGGAAGCGCTGGCGACGCCGGTCGCCTATAGTGTGATTCCGCCCATCGAACTGCCGGCGCTGGAACTGATCTACCAGGGCTGTCGCGTCGTCGATCGTATCCAATATTCGACGCGGATCGGGGTGAAGGGCGACGGCGACGTCAAGACCTTCGGCTGTCCTGCGCAGGCGCAGCCGCTGGGCAAGGCGGAACTGACCGGGCCGGGCCGCTACCGCGTCGACCGGGTCACGATCGACGTCGCCTATGCGACTCCGGAGGAAGCGACGACGCGGATCGTCGAGCCGATCGCGGCGGGCACGCTGCTCGACCGGATCGATGTCGGCAAGCCGGTGAAGCTGCTGGGCGAGCGCAAGGGCTGGCCGATCGAGCAGGCGGAGATGGGGCTGCGCTATGCCAGGCCGCCGTACCGCTTCGTCGGCGTGCCGCAGGTGACGGCGAGCGGCGGCGCGGGTGCGACGATCGTCGCCGGGCCGTATCGCTATGGCTATACCGCGAAGATTCTCGCTGACGCGCTGAAGTCGACGATGTTTTCGGGCAAGAAACCGGCCTTTACCGCGGGCGATGCGCTGTACGGCATCCCGATGCGCAATCCGCTGGCGCCGCAATTGTTCGGCGAGCCGATGATGATGTGGTGCGCGCCCAAGGAGCGCAAGCCCGGCGACTGGCGCGCCAACTGCCTGCAACAGGCGGAGGTAACGCGGGGCGTCTATGACGGCGTGTTCGGGGCGCTGTGGATCGAACAGATTCCGGCGATTGCGTCGAACAGCGATCCGATCGAGATCGCGGAAGGGCCGGTCGACCTGCCGCAGCCGACCGTGCGCTACGCCTTTTGGAAATGGACGCCGAACCGGCTGATTTTGCGTGCCTATGTCTCGCTGAACGGCTTCGATATGAGCGGATGGCGGCAGGTCGACGTGCCGCGGCTGAAGGACGGATCGGCGCTGCTCGCGCTCGGCGGCGGGGTGGTTCGGGTGACGCCCGACGCGGCGGCGACCGGGTGGCAGGCGAGCGTGCTCCGCCCGTTCGTGGCGGACGCCAGCGCGCAGACGAAACCGGCTTATCTGGTCCAGATGCTGGAGGACGCGAAGGTCGAGGGGCAGCCGCTGACGACTGACATGATCGCGACCCTGTTGGCGAAGGAGGACAACGCGGGCGGGATGTAGGCGGCGCGACGCAACCGCCGGCCTGTCCGCATCGTTGATGGCGGGACAGGAGAGACGAGCATGACCGACACGCAACCGATGCAGGCCGATGGCGCCGGTACCGAGGCGAACGCGCCCGACGACAATGGCGAGCTCGCCTCGCGGCGCGGCGCGGACCAGAAGGGCGAGTCGCAGGGCGGCGCCTATTCCAACCCGCACAGCGGCAAGAACGGCAGTCCCGATGGACCGGACAAGTTCATGGGCCACGGCGGACAGACCGACATCGACTATCACGGCAGCGGGCAGCTGGGTGAGGAAAAGACCGGCGACAATCCCAATGCGCCGACGCGGGGGGAATGAGCATGGCCAAGGACGATCAGACGCCCGAGCCGCTGCACAAGCCCTTGCCGGATGACATTCCGATGACCGGCGAGGAAGACCCGCTGGTCGAGGTCGAAGACCCCGACTTCGCACCGATCGCGGCGGAGTTCATGCGCAGCGAGCGGGCGAAGAAGGCGGATGGGTAGCGGCTGTCGTCGACGCTGACGGTAGGATAGTCGACCTAAGGGGCGTTCATGTCTTCGGCATCCCGGACTTGATCCGGGATCCAGAGTCACGAGCGACGTGGCTTTTGGCTCTGGATCCCGGATCAGGTCCGGGGTGACGGTTTTGGGCAAATGTCGGACGCCCTGAGAGCGTGCTGACATGGTTTTGACCCGTCGAGATTGCCCTGAGCCAAAATCGGCTCCGTCACGATGCCGCCACGCAGCCTAAACTCGCTCTAAGGGAGTTCATGTCTTCGTCATCCCGGATCAGGTCCGGGATGACGATTTTTCGACAAATGTCGGACGCCCTGAGAGCGTGATGACATGGTTTTGACTGGTCGAGATTGCCCTGAACCGTTCGTCAGCGAGGAGCGACGGGCAGTGCGGGCTGGTCCGGTTTGGCCAGAGCGGCACCGAGAGTATCAAGGCCTGATAGGGCCAACAATCCTCCGTTCGTGCTGAGCGAAGTCGAAGCACCTGAGTCCCATGCCCTTCGACTTCGCTCAGGGCGAACGGAGGATGGTTGAAGGCATGCTACTCTAACCGTGCGCCGGAACGACGGGGGCATCGGCGGGCGGAAGCGCTTTGACCGCCGAAACTCTCGGAAATCGCCCCTTCAGCGAAAGACGCTCAGGATGCTCTCGTACTGCTGGAGCGACGGCGCCCCAGGCACGACATAGCCCTGTCGCAGCAGGAATGCGTGGCGCACGATTTCCGCCTGCTGCTCGATCCCGTAGCGCGAGAGCGTCCAGCCGGGCTTGATCGCATAGCTGTATCGGCAGAACGGGTGCCGGACGAGCGGCAGGTAGAGGCCGCGCTGGGTCTGCCAGACGTGGCAGAGTTCGTGGATGAACAAGCCCGACAACGCCAGGCTTTCGCGGCTGTAATCCTCGCTCCAGTTGGTGCTGTCCGGGTGAAAGTGGATGTGGCCGGTCGGTGCCATCGCCACCTGTTTGGGCTGGAAGAAGGCCCATTTCCGGCGGCGGATCTCGACGCCCGACAGGTCGATGGCGCCGCGGTAGACCGACGTCGCCAGCTTGATCTCGCCCGGCGTCAGGCTGCGGCCCTGTCCCTTGGGGGTGAAAAGGGTGGTGTCGTTCATGTGGCCGCCCAACGTTCGAAAGCCGGTATGTCGTTCCGTCCCGCATTTGTGCAAGCTAGAGCGGTTTCCGACCGATCTGCGCCATCGTGATTGTGTCAGGAAGGTTGCTGGCGAGGAGTGGCGCGAAGCAGGGGCTGGTCTGCCCCTGCAAGCGTCGCGACGACGTCCAGCGGCTTCCTGACACAACCCCTTCGGGGCGGGCCGATTTTGCCCCGTGGCCGCGTCCCTCGTCAGTCACGGGGGCAAAGCCCCGCTCCTTTCTTGCTCCTCGCCACGAACCAAAATCGGCTCCGTCACGATGGTGCAGATCGGTCGGAAACCGCTCTCAGCGACAAAAAGCCGCCGGCCTTTCGACCGGCGGCTTCCCTTGCCCGATCCGGGGTGTGCCGATCAGGCGAAGCGGACGCGCGCGACCTGCTTGCGGCGGCGCATCGAGGCGCCGATGCCGCCGAAGCCGATCAGCATCATCGCCCAGGTGGCGGGTTCGGGAACCGCGCTGGTCACCGCATCGGCCGTCAGCGAAGTGAGCAGCAGCTGCTTGTTCTGGGCTCCCGCATAGGCGAACGAGTCGGCCCAGTCCGCGCCGTTGACGACGACGAAGCCCTTGCCCGACGCGCCGGCGATGATGCTGGCGGAACCGTCGGGACGCGTGCCCCAGACTTCGACACCCGAACCGATGTTCGAGAAGGTGCGGAAGAATTCGCTGGCGCCGCCGGCCGAGTAGGACGAACCGATGCCCGTTCCGAGACCGGCGGCCGTGCCGGCCTGCGTGAAGCTGATCTCGGTATTGGTGGCGAGATATCCGTAATAGCTGTCATCGGCATTCAGCAGATTGCCGGCGCCCAGCGCCCAGGACGCAGCGTCCCATTCCGTGATCAGGCGGCCGCCGTTCTTCACGAACGACGCGGTCGCCGCATCGCCCGAGGTGCGGAGCAGGATGACGGTGTCGAGGCCGGTGTAGTTGGCGCCCGAGACGCTGTACTGGTTCTGCTTCACGGTGTGGCCGTTGGCGGTCAGGAAGGATGCGATATCCGAGTTGCTGTTGCCGCCGTAGATACCGATGACCGCTGCATTCGCTCCGGTCGCTGCAGTGAATGAAAGTGCCAGTGCCGAGGCCGCCAAGATCTTCTTCATGTTCGTTCCCCTTGACGACCTCTCGTCGTCTCGAGGCGTTGCTCTAGATATTGATGAACAACCCATAAATAACTGAAATCAGGTTAATATAGCGCGTCCCTATTTGGTGCGTTAACTGGTTTTTGCACGAGATGCCGGCGCGGACGCGTGCCTTCATCTTTTGGACGGGCGCCATCGTACGCCGCGCCGCGCAGGGTGGCGCGGATGGGGGTGGGCGATATAGGCTGGTCGCATCATGTCCCATGTCTTCCGCCTCGCGTTGCTCGCCCTGATCGCCGTCACCGGAGTGGGCGCCGCGCCGGCGCCGGGGCAGGGGCCGATGGTGCTTGCCGCGGCCAGTCTGCAGGAATCAATGACGGCGGCGGCCGATCGCTGGGTGCGGATGGGGCACCCGCGGCCGGTGATCTCGTTCGCGGCGTCGTCCGCCCTGGCCCGACAGGCGATGGCGGGCGCCCCGGCCGATCTGTTCGTGTCGGCCGATGAGGCGTGGATGGATACACTGGCCGCGCGCCGGCTGGTGCGCGCGGGCACGCGGGCGGATTTCCTCGGCAACCGGCTGGTGCTGGTCGCGCGGGCGCCGGTCGCGGTGCGGCTCGGGCGGGGTGGGAACCTGATGGCGGTGCTTGGGCGCGGACGGCTGGCGATGGCCGATCCGGCGTCGGTGCCGGCAGGGAAGTATGGCCAGGCGGCGCTGACCCGGCTGGGCGACTGGGCGGCGGTCAAGGACCGGATCGCGCGCGCCGAGAATGTCCGCGCCGCGCTGGCGCTGGTCGAGCGGGGGGCGGCGCCGCTGGGCGTCGTCTATGCGACCGACGCGCGCGCAGCGAAGGGCGTGCGGGTGGTCGCGGTGTTCCCGGCCGCGAGCCATCCGCCGATCCGCTATCCGCTGGCGGTCTTGCAACGCTCGCGTCATCCCGATGCGATGGGCTTTCGGGCGTACCTGTTGTCGACGGCGGGGCGCGCGGTGTTTGCGGGTTACGGGTTTTCGGTGCGGTGAGTCCGTCCAAATCCTCCCCAGAATGGGGAGGGGGACCAGCCGCAGGCTGGTGGAGGGGGGGCGCCGCGCGTGCCTCGCTCGCGGATAGCCCCCTCCACCACCGCCGTCGGCGGCGGTCCCCCTCCCCGTGGCGGGGAGGATGTTGATGACCCCCATCATCCTCCTGTCCCTGAAAGTCGCCGTCGTCGCGGTCGGCGTGTCTTTGCCGGTCGCCTTCGCGCTCGCCTGGGTGCTGGCGCGGTCGCGTTTTCCGGGCAAGCTGCTGCTCGACGGGCTGGTCCATCTGCCTTTGGTCGTGCCGCCGGTGGTGACCGGCTGGCTGTTGCTGCTGGCGTTCGCCGCCGACGGGCCGCTGGGGATGCTGAGCGAGCATGTCCTGTTCCGTTGGACGGGCGCGGCGATCGCGAGCGGAGTGATGGCGCTGCCGCTGATGGTGCGGGCGATGCGGCTGTCGATCGAAGGGGTCGACCGGCGGCTGGAGAATGCCGCGCGGACGCTGGGGGCGGGGCGCGTGCGGGTGTTCGCGACCATCACGTTGCCGCTCAGCCTGCCGGGCATTCTCGCCGCCGCGATCCTGGGCTTCGCGCGGGCGCTGGGCGAGTTCGGGGCGACGATCACCTTCGTCTCCAACGTGCCGGGCGAGACCGAGACGCTGCCGCTCGCCATCTATGCCGCCTTGCAGGTGCCAGGCAGCGAGGGGGCGGTGTGGCGGCTGGCCGGCATTTCGGTCGCGCTGTCGCTGGCCGCGCTGATCGCGTCGGAACTGCTGGTGCGACGCAGCGCACGGGGGCAGCATGCGGTTTGACGTCGACGTCGCGGGCCGCGTCGGCGAGACGGAAGTGGCCTGCGCCTTTAGCGCAGACGCCGGGCTGACGGTGCTGTTCGGGGCGAGCGGCGTCGGCAAGACGAGCGTACTGAACATGATCGCCGGGCTGATGCGGCCGGCGCGCGGATCGGTGCGGCTGGGCGAGCGGACGCTGTTCGACGCCGCGGCGGGCATCGACCTGCCGCCCGAGCGGCGCGGGATCGGCTATGTGTTCCAGGACGCCCGGCTGTTTCCGCACCGGCGGGTGCGCGCGAACTTGCTCTACGGGGCGACAGACGAGACGGGGCTGGGCGAGACCTGCGATTTCCTGGGCATCGCACATCTGCTCGATCGCTGGCCGAAGACCCTGTCGGGCGGCGAGGCGCGGCGGGTGGCGATCGGCCGGGCGCTGCTCAGCCGGCCGCAGGCGTTGCTGCTCGACGAGCCCTTATCGTTCCTCGATGCCGCGCGGCGGAGCGAGATCGAGCGCGTGATCCTGGGCCTGCGCGACCGCGGCGAGCTGCCGATCGTGATGGTGACGCATGACGCCGGCGAGGCGGAGCGACTGGCGACGCAGATGGTGCATATGGGCGCGGAGCAGGGGTAGAGCCGGTTTGGATCGGCTTTGCTCGACCGTTCGTGTGGGCAAAGTCGAAGCCCCCGGGTTTCATGCCCCCGTCGATCGCCCGCCTGCGGCAGTCGCTTACGGCAGCAGCAGCGAGGCGTCGCCGTAGGAATAGAAGCGGTAGCCGCCGGCGATGGCGTGCGCATAGGCCGCCTGCATCCGCTCCAGCCCCATCAGTCCCGATACCAGCATGAACAATGTCGATCGGGGCAGGTGGAAGTTGGTGACAAGGCCGTCGATGCCCTTGAAGCGGTAGCCGGGCGTGATGAAGATCGCGGTGTCGCCGTCGAACGGGCGGATGATATTGTCGTCGCCGCACGCGCTTTCGATCAGGCGCAGGCTGGTGGTGCCGACCGCGATCACGCGGCCGCCGGCGGCGCGGACGGTGTTCAGGCGGTCGGCGGTGGCGGCGTCGATGCGGCCCCATTCGGCGTGCATCTTGTGGTCCGCGGTGTCGTCGGCCTTGACCGGCAGGAAGGTGCCTGCGCCGACGTGCAGCGTCAGCGTCGCATCCCCGATGCCGGCGGCGTCGAGCGCGGCCATCAGTGCGGGCGTGAAATGCAGCGCCGCGGTGGGTGCGGCGACGGCGCCGGGTTCCTGCGCGAACATCGTCTGGTAATCGTCGGCGTCCCGCGCGTCGGTCGGGCGCTTGGCGGCGATATAGGGCGGCAGCGGCATGCGGCCGGCGCGCTCCAGCAGCAGCTCGACCGGTTCGTCACCGGCGAAGTCGAGCGCGAAGCTGCCGTCGTCGCCGCGATCGCCCGCGGTCGCGGTGACGCCGTGGCCGAAGTCGATCGTGTCGCCGTCGCGCAGCCGCTTGGCGTTGCGGATGAAGGCACGCCAGCGGCGGGGGCCTTCGCGCTTGTGCAGGGTCGCACCGACCTTCGCCGCGCCGCGGATGCCCTCCAGCTGGGCGGGAATGACGCGGGTGTCGTTGAAGACGAGCAGGTCGCCGGGGCGAAGCGACGCCGGCAGGTCGGTGACGATGCGGTCGTGCATGCCCGCCGCATCCAGCACCAGCATCCGCGCCGAGTCGCGCGGGGACGCCGGGCGCAGCGCGATATTGTCCTGCGGCAGGTCGAAATCGAACAGGTCGACGTTCATGGCTGATCCCGCACCGTCATCCCCGCTGTCGCCGGGATGACGGGCAAAGGCTTACTTGACCGGCGACGGCTTGGCCGGCGGTGCCTTGCGGCCCGGACCCGGCGGCAGCGTTTCGGGCGCGACCATCACCGGCTCGGGTGCGGGCGCGGTATAGGCCGGGGGATTGTCGGCGGCGATATAGGCGTGGACGATCTTCGTCGGGTTCGCCGGCGGCTCGCCGCGTTCGATCGCGTCGACATATTGCATGCCGTCGATCACGCGGCCGAAGACGGTGTATTTCTGGTCGAGCGACAGGCGCGGCTGGAAGACGATGAAGAACTGCGAATTGGCGCTGTTCTCCGCCTTGTCCTTCTGTTCCTGCGTCGCCTGCTCGGGCGCACCTTCGCGCGCCGCCGAGACCGCGCCGCGGACGTGGGGGAGGTAGTTGAACTCCTTCGGCAGGTCCGGCAGGTCCGAGCCGCCGGTGCCGTCGCCCTTCGGGTCGCCGCCCTGCGCCATGAAGCCGTCGATCACGCGGTGGAACAGCGTGTTGTCGTAGAATTTCTTGCGGGTCAGGGTCTTCACCCGCTCTACCATCTTGGGCGCGACATCGGGGCGCAGCCAGATAGTGACGCGGCCGCCGTTCGACAGGTCGAGCAGCCAGAGATTTTCCTTGTCGGTCGTCGCCGGCGGGGCGGCGCGTCCGGGAATCGTGATCAGCTGCGCCGAGGCGGGCGCGGAGAACAGCGTCGCGGCAGCGACGATCAGAGCGGAAAGCACGCGCATGTCTATTCGATGATCCTACAGATATCGCGGCCCCTTAGACGAGCGCGCGGCTGACGGCAAAATGAACGAGCGTCGCGGCGAATTTATGGCCGGGCGTCGCCCTTCAACCCGATCTCGCGAACGCGAGCATCGACCTGCGCCTTGACCGGTGCGGAGACGAAGCGGCCGATGTCGCCGCCGTACATCGCGATCTCCTTGACCAGCCGGCTGGCGATCGGTTGCAGCGAGACGTCGGCCATCAGGAAGACCGTCTCGATCCGCGCGTTGAGCTGCTGGTTCATGCCGGCCATCTGATATTCGTACTCGAAGTCGGCGACGGCGCGCAGCCCGCGCACGATGATGCTGGCGCGCTCCCGTTCGGCGAAGTCCATCAGCAGCGAATCGAAGCTGACGACGGTCACGTCGCCCGCGACGCCGGCGACTTCGCGGCGGACCATCTCCATCCGTTCCTCGACCGAGAACATCGGCGACTTGGACGGATTGGTGGTGACGCCGACGACCAGCCGGTCGACCAGCTTCGCCCCGCGCCGGATGATGTCCATATGCCCGAGCGTGATCGGATCGAAGGTGCCGGGATAGACGCCGATGCGGGTCATCGATCGCGCTCCGTGATGTAGCGGGCGATCTCGCGGAGCAGGTCGGCTTCGGGGCCGTAGCCGCGCAGATGGTCGATCGCCTGGTCGACCAGCATCGCCGTCTGCTCGCGCGCGCGGTCGAGGCCGAGGAGAGTGAGGAAGGTTTCCTTGCCCGCCGCCTCGTCCTTGCGCAGCGCCTTGCCGGCGAGCGCTTCGTCGCCCTCGACGTCGAGGATGTCGTCGGCGATCTGGAAGGCGAGGCCGATGTCGCGGGCATAGCCGCGCAACGGGCGGCGACCCTCCGGCGGTACGCGGCCGAGGATCGCGCCGGCCTCGACGGCGCAGGCGATCAGCGCGCCAGTCTTCATCGCCTGGAGCCGCGTGACGGTCGCGAGGTCGAAGCTGGTCTTCTCCGCCTCCAGGTCCATCATCTGGCCGCCGGCCATGCCGCTAGGGCCGGACGAGGCGGCGAGGCAGCCGATCAGTTCGACGCGGACGAACGGGTCGGGATGCGCCTCCGGCTCCGCCAGCCATTCGAAGGCGAGCGCATGGAGGCAGTCGCCCGCGAGGATCGCGGTCGATTCGCCGTAAACCTTGTGCACCGTCGGCTTACCACGGCGCATGTCGTCGTCGTCCATCGCCGGCAGGTCGTCGTGGATCAGCGAATAGACGTGGATCGCCTCGATCGCGGTGGCGACGCGGGCGGTGACCGTGCGGTCGACACCGAACAGGTCGGCGGTGGCGAAGGTGAGCAGCGGGCGGAGCCGCTTGCCGCCGCCGATCGCGGCGTGACGCATCGCATGATACAAGTCGGCGCGCGGGTCCTGCGGGACGGCGAGCAGCAGGTCGAACTGGCGGTCGACCGCGGCGGCGACCTCGCCCAGTGCGTCCTTGAGCGTCGCGGTCATCAGTTCGCCGCGAACGGCGTAGTGCCGGCGGCGCGGCCATCGGCATCGGTGCGGATCGCCTCGATCCGGGCCTGCGCCGCGTCCAGCCGGGCGGCGCACTGGCGACGCAGCGCATCGCCGCGTTCGTAGAGCGTGATCGCTTCGTCCAGCGACGCATCGCCGCTTTCCAAGCGCCCGACGATGCGTTCGAGCTCCTTCAGCGCGTCCTCGAACGACAGCGCGGCGATTGCGGTATCTTCAGCCATGTCACACGCTATGCGGCAGGGGCGGGCGGTTATGCAACCGTGTGTGCGGGCACGACGTTGGGCAGGCGACGAAAGGCGGCCGAATTCCATGTTCAAGAGCATCAATCCCGCGACCGGTGAAGCATTTGCCGAGCATTCCGAACATTCCGCGCACGAGGTCGAGGCGCGGATCGCCAAGGCCGCGGAGACCTATCGTCACTGGCGGACGACATCCTATGACGAGCGGACCGCGCTGCTCGCGAAGATCGCCGATGCGTTCGAGGGCGACACGCAGCGGCTGGCCGAAATGGCGACGCGCGAGATGGGCAAGACGCTGAAGTCGGCGGTCGCCGAGGTCGAGAAATGCGTCAGCGGATTCCGTTATTACGCCGAGCATGGTCCGGCGCTGCTGGCCGACACCGAGATCGAGATGGCGTCGGGCCGGGCGGTCGCGCGGTGGCTGCCGATGGGCGTGGTGCTGGCGATCATGCCGTGGAATTTCCCCTACTGGCAGGTCGTGCGCTTCCTGGCGCCGGCGATCATGGCGGGGAACGTCGGGCTGCTGAAGCACGCCTCGCTGACGCAAGGCTGCGCGCAGCTGATCGAGGAGATGGTCGCGAAGGCGGGCGCGCCCGAGGGGCTGTTCCAGAACCTTGCCATCCCGTCGTCGAAGGTCGAGCCGGTGCTCGCCGATCCGCGCATCGTCGCGGTGACGCTGACGGGCAGCGAGGGCGCCGGGATCAAGGTCGCGGAGGCCGCCGGGCGCGAATTGAAGAAGGTGGTGCTGGAGCTGGGCGGGTCGGACCCGTTCATCGTGATGCCCTCCGCCGACGTTGCCAAGGCGGCCGAGGTCGCGGTGACCGCACGGACGCAGAATGCCGGTCAGTCGTGCATCTGCGCCAAGCGGATGATCGTCCACGCCGACGTCTATGACGACTTCGTGGCCGGGTTCGAGAAGGGCATGCGCGAACTGGCGATCGGCGACCCCATGGCAGAGGGGACCGCGATGGGGCCGTTGTCGAGCGAAGAGGCGCGCGGCACGGTGCTGGAGCAGGTCGAGGAGGCGACGCGCGAAGGCGCGCGGCTGCTCGTGGGTGCCGAGAAGATCGACCAACCGGGTGCGTGGATGAGCGCGGGCGTGTTGGTCGACGTGCCGCCGGAGGGCAAGTTCGCGAAGGAGGAGATCTTCGGTCCCGTCGCGATGGTGTTCAAGGCCGAGGATATCGATGCGGCGATCCGCCTCGCCAACGACGTGCCGTTCGGGCTGGGGTCGAGCGTGTGGACCAACGACCCACAGGAGCAGGAGCGCTTCGCGAGGGATATAGAGGCCGGCATGACCGCAGTGAACGCGATGCTGGCGTCGGTGCCGGAGGCGCCCTTCGGCGGCGTGAAGCGGTCGGGCCACGGGCGCGAATTGGGGCCGTGGGGCCTGCACGAATTCATGAACTTGAAGGCGGTGATGCTGCCGAAATCGGACAAGAGCGGCCCGGCGGGGGATTAGGCGAGGCGATGGGATCGTGGTAAAGACAGGCATGGCCGACCGTGATCCCGCTATCAATCTCGGGCAATTTACCGAACGTGCGGAAGCGTTTCTGGGGGACGGTTTTCACGAATCGGTCGAGGATGTGCTCGACGATGCGTTGCGCTTGCTCGAGAAGCGGCGCGAGGCATTCGAGATCATGGTTAGAGAAAAGGTCGCCGAAGCGCTGGCCGATCCGCGGCCAGCCGTACCGATCGACGAGGCATTCGCTCGCGTCCGGGCGCACCTGGAGGCTCGCCGCTAGGGATGAGTCATCGTCTCGTCCTGCTTCCGACAGCAGAGGCCGACATTCAGCAGATCGCGGATTGGATCAGTGACCACGCCGATCTTCCAACAGCCCTGCGGTACATCGAACGACTACGCGCTTTCATCGGCAAGTTGCAGGACTTTCCACGGCGGGGAGCCGTGCGGTCGATCATGTCGATCGATGTTCGAACGGTAACATTCGAGCGCCGGATCGTCATCGCCTACCATGTCGATGGCGGCGACGTGATCGTCATCCGAGTGTTCTCGGGCAAGCGCGACCTATCCGACCTGACCCTCTGACATCACCTCCGCCAGCAAATCCTTGCGGCTGAGTTTGCCGATCATCGTCTTGGGCAGCGTCAGGCGGGTGACGACCTGATCCACGCGTTCGTGCTTGCCGAGCTGGGAGTTGAGCCAGGCGGCCAGGACCGCGCCGTCGATCGGCTCCGCGTCGTCGAGCAGGGTCACATAGGCGCGCGGGACCTCGCCGCGATAGGGGTCGGGCAGGCCGATCACCAGCGCTTCCTTGACGGCGGGATGGTGGTGGAGAACCGCCTCGATCTGGCTGGGAAAGACCTTGAAGCCGCCCACCGCGATCATGTCCTTCAGCCGGTCGACGATGCGGATGAAGCCGTCGGCGTCGATCCGGCCGACGTCCCCGGTGCGCAGCCAGCGCGTGCCGGCGGCGTCGGTCACGAACACTTCGGCATCGGCCTCCGGGCGCTGCCAATAGCCCTTCATGATCTGTGGGCCGGACACGACGATCTCGCCCGGTTCGCCGGGCGGGGGCGGGCGGGTCGGGTCTTCCTTGTCGACCAGCGAGACACGAGTGCCTGCGATCGGCTGGCCGATGGTGCCCGGCTTCTGCGGGCCGGCGTAGGGGTTGCACGAGACGACGCCGGAGGTTTCCGACAGGCCATAGCCCTCGATCACGCTGGCGCCGGTATCGTCCTCGAATCGCGCCTTCAGTTCGGCCGACAGCGGCGCGCCGCCCGAGATGCAGAAGCGCAGGCAGGAGAAGTCCGTGCTCGCGTGCTTGGGATGGTCGAGCAGCGCCTGATACATCGTCGGCACGCCGGGCATTGCGGTCGGGCGCGTGCGGTCGATCGCGTCGAGGACCTGGCCCGCCTCGAACCGCGGAAGCATCACGATCTCGCCGCCGGTGATGACGGTGCGGTTGAGCACGCAGGTGTTGGCGAAGACGTGGAAGAAGGGCAGCACGCCCATCACCCGATCGCATTCGTCCGGTTCCGGATTGAGATCGGCGACCTGGCGCGCGTTCGCCGACAGATTGGCATGCGTCAGCATCGCACCCTTGGGCACGCCCGTGGTGCCGCCGGTATATTGGATCAGGGCGACATCGCTCTCCGGATCGAGGGTCGCGTTAGCGCAGGTTCCGTCGTTGGCGATCAGGTCCGAGAAGGCAGAGATACGCGGATCGGCGGGGCGGGCGGCGACTTCGGCGCGGCGGAACAGGCGGTAGAGCACCGACTTGGTCGGCGGGAGCGCGCCGGCGATCGAGCCGACGACCAGCCGTTCCAGACCGCTCTTGTCGAGCACCTTCAGCGCGGTCGGCAGCAGCGCGGTCGCCGACAGAGTGAAGAGCAGCCGCGTGCCCGAATCGGCGACCTGATGCGCCAGTTCGTCGACCGTGTAGAGCGGGGAGAAATTGACGACCGTCGCGCCCAGCGTGAGGATGCCATAATAGGCGGCGACATAGTGCGGCACGTTGGGCAGGAAGAGGCCGATGCGGTCGCCCGGGCCGTAGCCGAGTTTGGCGAGGCCGCAGGCGACGCGGTTGGCGCCGTCCAGCGTCTCGGCATAGCTGTACTTCCGCCCGAGGAAGTCGAGCAGTGGCGCTTCCGGATGCCGCTCGGTGCTGGCGACCAACAGGTCGATCATCGTCTCGGGTGGATAGGTGCGATCCCAGTTGCCCGGGTGGTGATAGGCGGTGCGCCAGAGGCTCTCAGGATCGCTCATTGACACGAGTGTAAGTTACGCCCGCGCCCGGCGCAACTCAGTCGAGCAGGAGAATGGCGGCGCTGAGCGTGACGCGGCCGACGTCGGCGATCGACGTGATCTCCGCCGGGGCGATGCCCGCCAGATCGATCGTCGGTGCGGCGGCATGGACATGCGGCCGACGCGGTGCGCCGCCGGCGATGATGACCAGCAGGGCGAGAATGGCGATTTCGGCGCGGCGCTTCCACATGAACGCGACGATACGCCGGACCTCCTGTCACATCAAGCCGCGGCAGCGAGAGGCGGTGCGGTGCGGGCGCGATCGCGGCCGGCGCGCTTGGCGTCGAACAGCGCGCGGTCGGCGTTGCGGTAGAGCAGCTTCCAGTCGGCTTCGGTCGCGACGATGCCGGTGCAGCTGCCGACACTGGCGGTGACGCGCAGGTCGAAGGGCATGCGCGCCTCGCGGAACTGGTCGAGCAGGGTTTCGGCATCGAGCTTGGTGCCGGCGCGGGAGACGATCGCGAATTCCTCGCCGCCCAGGCGGGACACCATCGCGCCGGCGGGCGCGGCGCGCAGCAGGGTGCGGGCGAAGACGCGCAGCACCTCGTCCCCGCCGTCATGACCCAGCGTCTCGTTGACCGACTTGAAATAATCGATGTCGACCAGGTGGAGCGTCCAGTGACCGTCCGCACCGATGAACCGGTCGAGGAAGGCGCGGCGGTTGAGCAGGCCGGTCAGCGGATCGGCATCGGCCAGCGTCCGCGCGCGCATCTCGGCGGCGATCGCCTCGTCGCGCTCCTGGCTGAGCGTCTGGACGCGATAGGCGATGGCGAGGCTGGAGATGAGCGCTTCGAAGGTCAGCGCCAGGATCGTCGAATTGTCGAGCCAGAAGCTGGTCGGGATCAGGTGCAGCGCATTCATCAGCCGCGCGGCGGCGGATGCGATCGGCAACGACCAGGCAAGCGCGAACAGCCAGAGATAGCGGCTGCTGCGCCGCCACGCCCGCAGCAGGATCGGCGCGGTGACCGACAGGCCGGTCAGGATCAGGACCGACGTCGCCCGGTCTGCGATGCGCATGTCGATCCGCGATCCGATGGCGAACACCGGGCCGCTGATCGCGAGGATGAGGATCGCGGTGCGGGTCGCATGGCGGAGCCAGCCGGTGAAGATCCGCTCTTCGAAGAAACAGCGCGCGAAAGCGACCGCCGCCGCCGCGGCCGAGCCGAGCAGGATATAGTTCAGCCGCATCCGGTCGTTGTTGTCGATCGCCGGCGCCAGCCAGGCGAGCAGCCCGGACGAGGTCACCGCATAGCCGACCAGCATTGCCACCATCCCGCAATAGGCGAGCTGGAACCGGTAGCGCAGCGCCCACCAGAGCGAGAGATTATAGACAAGTAGCGCAAAGGCGAGCCCGCCGAACGCGGCATAGATCGCGGCCATCGCCAGATTGGCGCGCGTGCTGTCGCTCGCATCGGCAAGGCGCTGGCCGATCAGGATGCCACGGATGTTAACCGATCCGTCGACCCGCCACAGCAGCCGGACGGGCTTCGCCTTCCCGCGATAGGGAAGCGCGAATTCGACGATCGCACCGAGTTCGAGATTGCGGGAGATCGTGTGGCTCGACCGCCGGATCGTGACGATCTTGCCGTCGCTGTACAGGATGTTGAGCGTGAGCGCGTCCTGCCACAAGCTGCCGACACGCGCGCGCAGGTGCGGCGTCTGCATGTCCGCCGGGAGCAGCGATGAGCGGACCCAATAGTCGCCGGGACCGAAGGTGATTTGCGATGTCGTGCAGTCGAAAGCGCGGGGCGTCGTGAACATCGCGTCGGCGGTCTGACCGCGCAGGGCGCGGGCGATGCAGGCATCGATCGGCGTTCCCGCGAGACCGGCCTGCGCCCGCGTATCCTGGACGAGGACGGCGCAGGCGAACGCCAGCACAAGTCCCAGAATCCGCAGCGATTTTATCCCCCACATCCCGTGAAACTACGGGGAAGACGCCTAAAATTAGGTTAAGCCTGTCCCGGTTTCGACAGGGGGCGCACACGCAATCGCCGCCATTCCGGACGAATCCGGAATGGCGGCGCGACGGTCGGAATTCGGCCGGGACTGCGCCCGGCCGAGCCCGTCAGATGAACTGTGCGAAGGTGAAGCCCGCGGCCTGCTGCGCGCTCGCCAGATCGTGGACATAGACCGACGAGGCGCCGAGGCCGGCGATCGTCGTCGTCTGTGTCGTGCCATGCGAGTCGACGTAGCTGAGCACCAGATTCGTACCGTCCGAGGCAAAGGCGTAGCGTGTCGGGTCGCCATCCAGCATCAGCTTGTCGCCGCGACCGAAGCCGGTAATCAGCGCATCGACCGTGCCGTCGCCGGCGTGGACATAGCTGTGGTCGCCGTTCGACGCATCCTGACGCGTGCCGAGCGTCTCGCTCGCCACCGAACCCGGCGCGGTGACGCCGGCCGCCTGGAGGCCGACGACCTGGCTGCCGAGCTTCATCGTCTGGTCGGTCGTGTCGAATTGCAGCGTGCGCTTCGCATCGTCGAACTGGACGGTGATGCCGATCAGGCCAACCGGCACGGTCAGCTTCTC
The DNA here is from genome assembly GCF_042681125.1 of Sphingomonas floccifaciens. Taxonomy (NCBI): domain Bacteria; kingdom Pseudomonadati; phylum Pseudomonadota; class Alphaproteobacteria; order Sphingomonadales; family Sphingomonadaceae; genus Sphingomonas; species Sphingomonas floccifaciens. Next base: position 162,421 of record NZ_JBHUFC010000002.1, read on the forward strand.
GGTCGCCGAGACGAACGAGACCGAGCTGCCGGTTCGCACGACCGTATAGTCCGATGTCGCGCCCGGCAGCGTGACCGTGTCACCGCCGGCGTTGAACGACGGGTCGAGCGTGACGGTCGAACCACGGGCGACCGTCACGGTTTCGCTCTGTCCGCGGGTGCCGAGGACGGAGGCGATGCCGCTCGCGGTCGCGATGCCGCCGTCGCGCATGACCATCATCACCGGCAGGGTCGGGTCGACCGTGCCGGTCGCGCTCGCCGCGGTGACCGGCGTATCGACGACCGTCGCCGTGGTCGACAGGGCGAGCGCGCCGATCATGATCTTGCTCGTCGCGGTGTCGTAATGCAGACCCCGTACGCCGTTGCCGAACACGATATCCAGCATGCGCACGCCGACCGGCACTGCGATGCTGGTGTCGCCGTCGCTCAGTATGACGGTCGAGCCGGTCACGGTCGCGGTATAATCCTTGGCGTTGCCCGACAGGACCAGGCGATCGCCGCCGTCGTTGAACGACGGGTCGAGCACGATGTGCCCCGGCGTGTCGCGGACGACCACTTCCTGCGTACCGCCGCGGGTGCCGAAGACGATGCCGGAACCCGATGCGGTCGCTTGGGTACCCGCGGCCATCATCAGGCCGAACTGGGTGGCGGTTTCGATGCGTCCGGTCGTGAAGCCATAGTCGGCCACGCCGGTCAGGCCGACGCCGCCGACCGACAGCGCGCCGTTCGCAACGACCAGCCTGTACGACGTCGCCATGTCAAAGGCGCGGGTCGGGTCGATGGTCAGGGTCGATCCGCTGAACGACAGGCGCGTACTGGTCGCGGTATCGAAGGTCTCGACCGCGGTGCCGTCGGCCTTCGTCAGCGTGATCGTCCCGCTGCCGCGCGTGACCGTGCCGGTGAAGGTGAGCTTAAGGTCGGCGACGGGCGATACGGCGGCTGCGCTGGCGGACGGCTGGGCGCTGACGAGCTGCGGCGGTGCGCCGGACCCGCGAACGGTGTTCGCCTGGCTGGCCGTCAGGCCGGATTGGTCGGTCGCGATCAAGTTAAAGCTGTAGCTGGGCGTGTTCGCCATGTTGAGCGCGCCACGGGTGGTGACGACGCCGGTTACCGCGTCGACCGCGAACAGCGCCGCGTCGGTGCCGCTCAGCGAATAGCGGACGACCGCACCCGCATCGAGATCGATCGCCCCACCCGATGCGACCACGGTCGAGCCGGCGGCGAGCGTATTGGCGACGGTCGACACGCGGCTGGCGGTGCCGAACACCGGGGCCTCGTTGACGTCGGTCACGGTGACGGTGTGGGTGCGCGTGGCGCTCAACCCATTCTGGTCGGTCGCGAGCAGGTCGAAGGTGTAGCTCGACTTGCGTTCGAAATCCGGGCTGGCGAGCAGTCGGACCTGGCCGGTCGCGGCGTCGACGCTGAACGCGGCCGCATCGGCGCCGGTCAGGCTATAGCTGAGCACCGCGCCGCTGTCGGGATCGGTCGCGCCGCCCGCCTGAAGGACGATGGTGCCGGCCGCGATATTTTCCGCGACCGTCGCACTCTGGCTGGCAGTCGCGAAGCTGGGCGATTCGTTGACGTCGCTCACCGATAGCTGGACGGCCTGCTGCGTCGAGAGGGCGGGGGAGGCGGAATCGGTCGCGATAACGGTGAAGCTGTAGCTCGCCTTCGCCTCGAAATTCGCCGATGCGTTGAGCGTGACGGCCCCGCTCGACGCGTCGATCGACAACAGCGCGGCATCGGTGCCGGTCAGCGAATAGGTGATGCGATCGCCCTGCGCGTCCGTTGCGGTCGCCTGATAGACGACGGTCGATGCCACGCTGTTTTCCGCGACGGTCGCCGTGGTGCCCGACGTGAACTGCGGCGCGGTGTTGGTCGGCGTGGGCGTGGGCGTCGGCGTCGGCGTGGGCGTCGGTGTGGGCGTCGGGGTCGGGCTGGGTGTCGGGGTCGGCGCGATCTGGAGGATGTTCGAGCCCGTCGAGGTTTCGCGCAGCACGAACGCGCCGTTCTCGATCGTCAGCGTCTGGTCGGCGGCGCCGCCGCCGGTATAGTCGACCTCCAGCAACGTCCTCGCGCCGTCGACGCGCGTGCGATACTGGCCGGCGACCCCGGTGAACACGCCGTCCGCGCGGAAGCTGGGGGCGGGTTTCCCGTCGATATTGAATCGCAGGTCGATCACGTCGTCCGCGTCGAAGTCGTAGATATGATTGTCGTCTACAGCGTCGAGCGCATAGGTGAAGTCGTAGGTATCGGCCCCGCCGCCGCCGAAGAACGAATCCGTTCCGCCCGATTTCCCGCTGAACGAGGAAAAGGTGTCGTTACCGGTCGATCCCCTGATCGTCTGGCTGGACGGATCGTCGACGAACACGGCCCCGACGCTCGATCCCGACGCATCGACCGTGGTGCCCCAGATGGTATGATATTCCACCGATGTCAGCGTCGTCGTGACCGACTGGCCATTGGCGGACGAGACCACGGTCGCCCGCGCGCTGTCGCCGGTGACGACGACCGAGCGGCCGGGCAGGTTCATCTGGACGCGATCGTTGCCGGCGCCGCCGTTCAGCGTGTTGGTGTATGCACCCGCCACGATCATGTCGTCATAGGCGCTCATCGTGACCGTCAGCGGCCCGGATTCATAGCCGATGGCGACGCCGTTGCTCGCCTGGCTGGCGTTGACGGTCAGCGCACCGAGCGCCGCGGTCGACCCGCCGTCGTCGTCGATCTGGATATGCTCGACGTTCGAGAAGCTGGTGTTGATTCTGCCGAGATTGTCATAGACCCGGCTCGCGTCGACCGTGATCGTGCGCGACGCCGTCGACATGGTGAACAGCGTGTCGTTGCGCAGCGAGAAGATGAGCGTGTCGTCGCCGGTGCCGCCGTCCACGGTGTCGGTGCCTTCGCTGCCGAGGATCTTGTCGTCGCCCGCCAGCGCCGAGATGGCGTCGTTGCCGATCGTTCCGATCAGGGAATCGGCTCCGGTGGTGCCGTTGATGACTGCCATGAGAATGCGATCCGTTGCGTGAAGGAAGGGAAGGGCGCGGCGGCCCTCAGATCAGGGCGATGAGCGCGTAGATCGCGGCCCAGCCGAGCGAGGACAGACCGACGATGGTCGCGACGCGTACCGGCATCGGCAGGCGGTCGTCGCCGACGGCAACCGTGGCCGGTGCTGGCGTGCGATAAGCGGGCGTCTGTACGGGAACGACCACCTGGGAGGCGGCACCGGCGATGCGGGCGTCGAAGTCGCCCGGCAGGCGCGCGAAGAACTGGCAGCCGACGCTGCGCCCGTCGGACCGGACGACGCGCGCCGGGCGCGTGCCTAGACCTGCGATGCCGATCGAGATGACTTCACCCACATCGAGCGCGACCGGCACGCGGGCGCGGAAGCCGGAGGACGAGATATCCTCGACCTCGACATCCAGCGGATCGCCGACGTCGCCGCGAAGCGTACCGTCCACGGTGACCGGGATACGCGATTCGGCGCGGCCGCTGACGAAGATTTGCGCTGCTATCGACATGGGTGTTCCTCCACGTCGGTCGTTTAGCGTCAGGGTGTTGAGTGTTCGTAAACCGGGGCGACGATCTGTGCCGACGCGGTCGGGAACTGTTCCAAAATGGTATCTAGCCGCGTTAAATCATGCCGTGCTCGGGCGCGGGCCGGAGCCTTGACAGCCGGAGCCTGACGCCCGCCAACGTTCCGGCTTGCGCCGGAGCACGGGTGTGCATCGCTTCAATGGGATCGGACAGCTGAGGGGCATTCGTTCCACCGTTCGTGCTGAGCGAAGTCGAAGCACCTGGCGGAGGGCTGCCCTTCGACTTCGCTCAGGGCGAACGGGGTGAACAAAGCTGATCGCTTCAGGCTCTCGGTCCGAACCTGGACGCGAGGGGCGCGGTGCGGCGGCGCCCAAGCCGCACCGCGCGGGTGGCGCTTACGCCGCGAGCTTCTTTCGGAAATAGGCGATGGTCCGCTCCAGGCCTTCCTTCAGCTGGACCTGGGGTTCCCAGTCGTTCAGCTGCTGCTTGGCAAGCGTGATGTCCGGCTTGCGCTGCATCGGGTCGTCCTGCGGCAGCGGCTGGGTGACGATCTTCGAGCCCGTACCGGTCAGCGCGATCACCTGTTCCGCCAGCTCGCGGATGGTGAATTCGTTCGGGTTGCCGATGTTGATCGGGCCGTGGACGTCGGGTCCGGCGTCCATCATGCGCAGGAAGCCCTCGATCAGATCGTCGACATAGCAGAACGACCGCGTCTGGCCGCCGTCGCCATAGATGGTGATGTCGTTGCCCTGCAGCGCCTGGACAATGAAGTTCGACACCACGCGCCCGTCGGCGACGTGCATGCGCGGGCCATAGGTGTTGAAGATGCGCACGACCTTCACGTCCAGCCCGTGCTGGCGGTGATAGTCGAAGAACAGCGTCTCGGCGCAGCGCTTGCCCTCGTCGTAGCAGGAGCGGATGCCGATCGGGTTGACGTTGCCCCAATAGCTTTCGACCTGCGGATGGACCGCCGGGTCGCCATAGACCTCGCTGGTCGACGCCTGGAAGATCGGGCATTTCAGCCGCTTGGCCAGGCCCAGCATGTTGATCGCGCCGTGGACGCTGGTCTTCGTCGTCTGGACCGGATCATGCTGGTAATGGATCGGCGAGGCCGGGCAGGCGAGGTTGAAGATCGCATCGACTTCGACATGCAGCGGCAGGCAGACGTCGTGCCGCATGAATTCGAAGCGCGGGTTGCCGGTCAGGTGATCGATGTTGCTCTTGTCGCCGGTGAACAGATTGTCGACGCACAGCACCTCGTCGCCGCGTTCGAGCAGGCGATCGATCAGATGCGACCCGAGAAATCCCGCGCCCCCGGTGACCAGTACACGACGTCGATTGGCAGATAGTCTCGGCAAAGCGCTCACTCCTTGTGATTTCGGCGCGTGTTATGGGCATCGGCCCTAGTCTATGGTTATTGGCCGCTCAACGGCGGATCGGTTCGATCCGGGTCGCGCCGTCGGGTGCCACCGCCACTCGGAAGCGGCGCGGGCCGCAGGTGACGAGATATTCGCCGCCGCCGGCCGGGGTGTCGCGATAGTCGACCTTCGTCGTCTCCGGGCAGCGCGGTCCGATGCGGACGGCGAGTTCCTGCTGGCTCAGCCGGGTCGGCGCCGACGGACGCCGGACGGGGGCGGCCATGCGCTCGGACATATTATCCTCCGACGGCGCATCGCCGCCCGGCGCACAGGCAGCGACAAGCGCGGCGAGGCCGAGCGACGTCCAGACGCGGCAAGCGATCATTGTTGATTCCCCGGAGCGTGATCTTCGAAAGCCGGCCTTAGTCGATGAATGTTGAGGCTTCCTATATAAGCGGGCGCGGACCGAAGTTATTTGCGGCAGCGCGTACCGTCCGTCCCGGTTCTGGACTGGGCGCGGGCCTGCGCACACCGCGATTGCCGCAGCGTGCGGTCGGTCGCGATCTGTGCCATGACGATTGACGCGGCGGATCGCATCGCCCAACGCTGCCGGATGTATGTTTCGCGTCGGGGCGTCGATCCCGATGGCGCGCGGCCGACAGATGGCCGGGGGGAGCGAGCGACGATGAGTACCGTTTGGGATTGGGTCACACTGTTCTGCTTCGCGGGCCTGGTGACGCTGCTGCTGCACCGATCCAGCAAGGAAAATCCGCCCGACAAGCTGTGGCATTACGGCCCGCCGGCACTGGCCTGTGCGGTCGCCAACTATCTGGGTAACGAGGGGCAGCCGCTGGCCGCCGTGCTGGTGCTCGCGATCGGCGCTGGCCTTGCCTATAAATTCCTCGTCTTCCCGACACCGCAATAACTTGACGGCTGCTCTTGCGACCGATTGCAAAAGGTTGCGGTACGGCACGGAACGGTAAGGGACATGTTTACGTTTTGCAGCTAACTCCCGGGTCGATACATGCCCCCGACCGGGGATTGCGCCATATCGGTGCATGGAAATCGTAATTTAGACTGCCGGACCGGTACTGCGTGCGAAAGGGGCCACGGGACATGACTGGATTGCGCTCCGACGCGCGGACGTTGCAGGTACCAGCGCAGCGGTTCGCACCGCCGCGCTGGACGGCGCAGACGACGCGGCTGGTCCTCTACGGTGTGTCGCTGCTGCTCGATACGGTCGCCGTCGCAGGCGCGTTCCTGCTGACCGATTCGCTGCTCGACCAGATCTGGCTGCCGATCCCCAAATTCGCCTTCCTGATGATCACGCTGTCGCTGTTCGTGATGTTTTCGATCAGCAAGGAAAGCCAGTCGATCGAGACGTTGAAGAGCCCGCCGCTGGGCGTGCAGCGGTCGGTCGCGTCGCTGATCGCGGCGTTCCTGGTGGCGATGATCCTTATCTTCCTGACGCAGCTGGGCGAGCAAATCTCACGCTTCGGCTTCGTGCTGTTCTTCGCCTTCGCCTTCGGGTTGCTGCTGGTGTCGCGCGGCATCGTCACGCTGGCGACGAAGATGCTGCTGGGTCACGGCATCGAATCGACCGTGCTGCTCCTCGACGGACCCAAGATCGACGGCGAGCGCGGCATGGTCGTCATCGACGCCGCGGCCGCCGGCCTGCGTCCCGACCTGTCGCAGCCCGCCTCCATCGCGCGGGTCGCGGAAGTGACCGAAGGGTTCGATCGCATCATCGTCGCCTGCGACGACGCGCAGCGCGCGACTTGGTCGGTCTTCCTTCAGGGCGCGCGGGCCGGCGGCGAGATTCTGGTCGGCACGCAACAGTCGATCGGCGCGGTCGGAATCGGCCGCTGCGCGATGCGCGATACGCTGATCGTGTCGCGCGGGCCGCTCAGCTTCTCCAGCCAGTTGCTGAAGCGCGCGCTGGACCTCGCGATCACCGTGCCGCTGGTGATCTTCATCGCGCCGCTGCTGATCGGCGTCGCCATCGCGATCAAGCTCGAGTCGCGCGGGCCGGTCTTCTTCCGTCAGGAACGCGTCGGGCAGGACAACCGCAATTTCCGCATCTACAAGTTCCGCTCGATGCGGCTCGAGGTGCTGGACGCCACGGGCGCGCGGTCCGCATCGCGCGACGACGACCGTATCAGCCGCGTCGGTCGCTTTATCCGCCGGACCAGCATCGACGAACTGCCGCAGCTGTTCAACGTGATCCTGGGCGACATGAGCCTGGTCGGTCCACGCCCGCACGCGCTTGGCTCGCTGGCCGGCAGCCGCCTGTTCTGGGAAGTCGACCCGCGCTACTGGCAGCGCCACTCGCTGAAGCCCGGCATGACGGGCTTGGCGCAGATCCGCGGCTTCCGCGGTGCGACCGACAATGCGGTCGATCTGGAAAACCGGTTGCAGTGCGACCTGGAATATCTGGGCAGCTGGAGCATCTGGCTCGACCTTCAGATCATGATGTCGACGTTCAAGGTCCTGGTCCACCACAAGGCGTATTGAGCGGCGGCTATGCGGCGCGTTGCGGAGTGCGCCGCGCGTGATGACATCCCTTCAATAGTCTGAAACGATCGCTGATGCCCCTGTCCGTCGCGAGCACTGTCGATGTGGGGCGGCGGCGCGGCATCAACAGCTCAGACTTCGCTAGCACGGACGTTTGAGCGAGATCGGTCGAACCGACTTGAGCGCCCGCCGAAGTCCCGTGTCCCGTCGCAGGCCGTAGCGTCGGCAATCGCAAAGACTTAAATGGAGACGGGGCGGGGCTTTATCCCATGAAGCGGGCGAGCCGGCCCCAAGCGTTGGGGCCAGGATCGGTCGACCGGCATGAGCCGAAACCGCAAGGATCACGATCGTTAGCACTGATTGCAGTGTGGCATCGCGCGGATCAGATTACAGCGTCGTCAGGTCTTTCGCCGGCTGCCACTTCGGCGGCAGTGCGCCGCGACGGGTGAGGCGCTTGCCCAGCTCGATGAAGTGCCGCTCGAAATGGAAAGTCGACAGGTGCGCTAGCGCTGCGGTCGCCAGCATCAGGAGCGGACGGCGCAGGTAGCGGTCTGCCTTCGAGGCATCATGCCCGCCCAGCCATGTTGCGGACAATATGCCGTGGATGACGTACAGCGCGTAACTGATCTCGGCGATGTAGCGCATCGGCCGCAGGCACAGCAGTGCCCGGAACCAGGCGGGCGTGCCCAGCATCGACGTGCCCACCGCCGCCGCGGCGATATAGGGCCGCAGATAGGCGAGCGGGCCGAAGGCGGGATGGGCGCTTGCCAGCAACAGGGCGGCGAGGGCGATCGGCGCCCATGTCAGCGCGCGCGGCAGGCTCCAGCCAGCCTGGCGTCGCGCGAACACGAGCGCCAGAATCGCGCCGGCGAGGATCTCGTCGACCCGTTCCCAGGTGATGATGCTGATCGGTACGCCCGCGGTGATGCGATAACCCGTGATCGCCAGCGCGAGCAACGGTAGCAGATAAAGGCCGCGCCGGCCGAAAACCGTGACGATCGCCGCTATGCTCAGGTAGAACTGTACCTCGATGCACAGACTCCAGAGCGGTTCGCCACCAGACATGAGATGAGCTGGTGGCAGGTTCGCATAGAATAGCAGATTGGCTGCGATCGTCGCGGAATCCGCCCGGTTCGCGACCGCGAGGACGATCATCGCCGCCCACGCGAGCGGTAAGATACGAAGCAAGCGGCGGATGAGGAAGGGCAGGGGGCGGCTGTCGCGGAGCAGCAGCGACGTGATGAGATAGCCCGACAGAGTGAAGAAGATCGCCATGCCCGAGGCGGCGACCGCCCCGTTCAGCTCCAGCGACTTCGGTCCGATCGGCAGCCAGTGGCCGGCCAGAACCGCCAGGATGCTGATGGCGCGCCACCCGTCGAGGACACCGACGCGTCCATCCTGCGACGGGTGTGGGGTAACAGTGGCCGTCCGCTCAATCGACATAAGGCTATCTCGCGCCGCCCCTGGAACCTGGTCTCCGCCGGGCATAGCCCAAGGACGGACGCGTTACGATAGTCTCACTCGGGTCGCATCATTGCGGGATGGGCACGATCCGCGGGTTGGCGTTCCAGGTGAAGCTGGCGAATTGCTTCATCTGCTTGCCGTTGCCGAGGTCGCCGCCCGAGCAATTGAGCAGCTTGTCGATGCAATTGGCGGTCCAGGCGTCCATCGTGGCGTCGTCCCATGCCCCGAACCAGTCGGAGTGGAAGGTCGAGCCCGGACGGGCCGGCGCCATGCCCTCCATCTTGTCCGATGACAGATACCAGGTGCGCGTCTGGGGCGTCCACGTACCCGACCGGTCGAGCGTGTCGTCAACCGTGTACCAGACCCCCATCGTGAAGCCGGGAATAACATAAGGGTGGGTCCGCGGGCACTTCAGCTGGCCATCATTGGGGTCGTAGTGCGGATAGGCCATGTGGCTGCGGTGATCGGGGCTATCGAGATCCTTGCCGTTCCAGCAGTCGGGTGCGTTGATCGTCGCGCCGAGGCGGTTGCCCGTCGGACAGCCGACCGCGGCCTCGACGATGTCCTTGAAGTGGCCAGACGTGCCGGTCGGGCCGTCGCAGTTGAACCACAGCAGATAGTTCGGAGCCTCGTTCGCACCGGTCATGTCGTGGCCGAACACGTAGCGCAGGCCGCGTGGGATCGGCACGCAGGCGATACCCTGAACCTTGCAATAGGGATCGTTCGCCGGTCGGCGCTTGTAATAGATGCTCACATAGTCAGGGATGACCACGCCGCCGCGACCATTCATCATCGCCGGCATCCAATAGGCCGAGCGGTTGAGGATGTTGCCGCAGGTGCTCTCACCCGTCGTGCGCAGGCTGGCATAGGTCGAGTTCGCGTTCGCCGCCGTATTGCCGAAGAACTGGTGCAGGTGCGACGCGCCGGGCTGTCCCGGATAGACGATCGGATCGTCGCGCGACAAATGGCTGGCGTTGCAGATGAAGCGGAAGGCACCGACGACGTCCGGCGCACCGGTCGGCGGAATCTCGCCGCTGCCCCACGCCGGCACGAGCAGAGGCGTCGTGTCGAAGTTGCTGATGATCTTCGCGAGCTGTCCATTGAACAGGTCGACGACACCGCCGGTCGTCGTGCCGGGCGACGTCGTCGGTGTGGTCGTGCCGGTGGTGGCCGTGAGCCGTGCCGAGCCGACCACCACGGAGCCCGGCTTCACCATCTTGCCGTTGAGCAGGCCGACCGCGCCGGCCGCAAACGCCGCCGTCGCCGTCAGCGCCATTACCATGATGACGAGGGTTCTGACCGAAATCCGCCAGCGCGATATCGCAGCTTTGATCACTCCACGTGCCCCTTGAGTCCTGTGTCCACGACGGACTTTTACGGGCAAGGGCGTGAAGGCGGTCTTTGGTAAAATGGTTATCGCGGCGGTAGCTATGGATGTGATTTCATTGAGTTACTCGTGGTAGTTTCACAGTTGATCAACGGATCGCCGCTATGGCTCCGTTGGCAGGACGGGGGGTATCTGGTGCATGCCGGACCCATCCGCTAACGGGGCGGGTTCAGGGGCGAGGCGCTCCGGGCATAGCAGGCGATTGGACAGGACGGGCATGACATCCGGGCATTTCGCCGCGATTTCAGAGGCGCCGCGGCGCGCATGATCGGCGCGGTCACGATCGGCCGGAACGAGGGCAAGCGCCTGCGCCACTGTCTCGCGTCGCTGTCGGCGCATGGCTTGCCGAACGTCCACGTCGACAGCAAATGGATCGGCGGCAGTGTCGACACTGCGCAGCCGCGGCGGGCGACCGCGGGCGCATTGATGCGACTGTACGCGCGCGGACTGCGGCCGGCGATCCGTTCGGCCGGCGTCCTGTCGCTGCTGTCGTTCCTGCTTTCGGTCGCCCGGCTCTCGCGCTTGCGGGGCTGGCGCAAGGCGGCTCAATCCAACGGCGCCGTCGACCGGCTGCGCCAATCCCTATCCGGCGATGCTCGCCACGCGGTGACCTGCACATGACTCGTATCGCCTATATCGTCAGCGAATATCCCGCGCCGTCGCATACCTTCATCCGGCGCGAGATTGCTGAGTTGCGTCGCCGTGGAATAGCGATCGACGCGCTGTCGATCCGGGGCACCGATGCACGTGGCGACAGCCCGCTCGATGCGTCGGAGCGCGCAGCCACCCGGGTGATCCAGCGCGGGGCGGCGTCGATGCTGGCCATCGCAGCGGCGGAGATCCTGCGCCGCCCGATGCGCTTCGCGCGCACGCTGAAGCTCGCGCTGACCCACCGCGCGCCGGGGGCGAAGGCGGGGCTGTGGTCGCTGTTCCACCTGTGCGAGGCGCTGGTCGCGGCGAAACTCTTGCGCGAGGGCGGGGCGACGCATGTGCATAGCCATTTCGCCAACAGCGGGTCGACGATCGCCCTGCTTGCGGCGCGCTTTGCCGGGCTGCCGTGGAGCTTCACGGTCCACGGGATTTCGGAGACGGATTATCCGGCCGGCGTGATGCTGGGCGAGAAGGTGCGTCACGCCGATTTCGTCGCCTGCGCATCCTGGTTCATCCGCGCGCAGGCGTTGCGCGTCGTCGATCCCGTCTATTGGGATCGGACGACGATCGTGCGGTGCGGCATCGACCTGACCGCGCTGCCGCCCGTGCCGGAGCGTGAGGCCGGACAGCCGGTCGCGATCGTGTGTGTCGGGCGGCTTTCGAGCGAAAAGGGGCATGCCGGTCTGTTGGCAGCCTTCGGAGAGGTGGTCGCCAGCGGCCAGCGCGCGACGCTCGAACTGGTCGGTGACGGTCCGTGCGGCGACGCGCTCAGGGCGCAGGTCGCGGAAGCGGGGCTGACCGACCATGTCCATTTCGCCGGACGACTGGACGAGCGCCGCACGTTGGAGCGGATCGCGGCATCGGACATCCTTGTCCTGCCGAGCTTGATGGAAGGCCTGCCCGTCGTGCTGATCGAGGCGCTGGCGCTGGGCAAGCCGGTGGTATCGAGCTGGGTCGCTGGCGTGCCCGAGCTGGTCGAGCCAGACGTCAACGGCCTGCTCTTCGCGCCGGGCGACTGGGCGCGGCTGGCGGAGCGATTGCGCACGATCTGTGCCGACGACGCTCTGCGCACGCGGCTGGCCGAGAATGCGCGGGCGCGGGTAGCGGCGGAGTTCGCGATCGACGTCGCGGTTCGGCCGTTGATTGCGCGCTTCGGTGGTGCCGACGCCTGACGTTTGCACGCTGGACACATGAAAACGCCGCCACGAACCGGAGTTCATGGCGGCGTTTTCCATTTGAGCCCCTGCCTTCGACAGGCAGGGGCTCAAGCCATTACGCGATCGCGACGCGACGGCTGCCTGCACGGCGGCGCATCGAGGCGCCGATGCCGCCGAAGCCGATCAGCATCATCGCCCAGGTGGCGGGTTCCGGCACTGCGGTGACCGAGACGGCGTCGAGCGCCGGGCCCTGTGCCGAGTCGTTGCCCGAGGTGAACGACAGCGTCGTGGTGGTCGAGGCAGCGGTGAAGCTGTAGCTCAGGTCCTGCCACATCATGTTCTGGTGGCTGTTCGGCAAGTCGAACGTGTACACGTTCGGCAGCGAGCCGCTGGCGACGCTCGACACGACCTTCTGGTTGCGCGCGTCCGGGTTGCCGGCCAGCGAGAACTTCACATTGTAGGTGGTGCCCACGATGGTGTCGAAGGTCTGCATGATGCCGCCCGGGCCGTTGCCGTTCAGGTCGATGCTGCGGTTGCCTTCACGAGCCTGCCAGTAGTTGCCCTTCAGGTCGATGCTGTCGCCGGTGACGACCCAGCCGGTCAGAGCGGTCGAACCGTTGCCCAGCGTGATCCACGGATCGACGTTTGCCGGACCCTGCTCGAAACCGCCGTTGATGAAGCCCGCAGCGTTCGCCGAAGCCGGAACAAGCGCCAAAGCCAGCGCACCAAGGATCATCTTCTTCATAACACACCCCTTTTTCGTTACGAACCTGACGTTGACCGCCAACACCAAGCGTTTCGTGAAATCGGGTTAGGGAGATTCGTGGCGCCGGTAAATCCTCTTTTAACGATTGGTTCCCGCTGTTGGCCCAAACTAGGTCATTTTGTTCAAAATCGGGACATTTGTTAATTAGACGCTGGAATCTTAACTACGATAGCACTGCAATTACCCTCGAGAATGTAAGATGTCGGACGGAAAAGTCTGAAAAGACATGGTTAATTTTATCCACGGTGCGACCGTAGCTATCGCAAGTCGCCGGCGATTCGCGATTTAGAGCCAGAATTCGCCAGCCTGGAGCGAATCGTCTTCACGGTTTTCGTGTACGGTTCCGTCCAGAGCGAGATGACACCGCGGTCGCTCTGCGCCGTCCGGCGCACATCGTCGCAACGAGAGTGCTGGTCCGGGGCGACCGATCAGGCTTCGAAGGCGGGGGCTGTCGGTCAAAGTGCAACACGACCGTCGGGGGTTAGCCCGAATGCACGTCAAGTGGGCGCGTTCGGTGCCCCATGCTTCGCCGGCGCGACGCTCAGCGAGGGCCGGCGTCGGGTTCGGGAGCAACGGGCAGGCCGGTCGCGGCCTGCCCGAAATTGGTCAGTAATATGCGCCGTAGCCGTTGCGATAACCGCCGTAGCCATAGGGATCGGCCAGGCCGCCCTGATAGCGGTTGAGCACCGCACCCAGCCGCGGGGCGGGTTCGAGCATCTTGCAGCTCTCTTCGATCTGGCGGCGCGTCGTGCTGCCGCTGTCGACGACCAGCATATAGGCGTCGAGCTGCTGCACGGCGATCATCGCATCGTCGTTGGCGAAGGTCGGCGGCAGGTCGCAGATGACCAGATGCGGACCCTGGGTCGCGCGGAACGATTCGACCAGCTGGGTGAACTGCGGGCTGGCGAGCAGCTCGGCGGTGTTCTCAACCGGCTCCATCGTCGGAAAGACCGCCAGGTTGGTGCCGTCGATGCGCACGCCGGTCGCGGCGAGGTCGGCGGTCTGGCCGCTCAGGAATCCCTCGATGCCGTGTTCGGCCTCGATGCCCAGATATTCGCCGATCGACGCGCGCGTCATGTCGAAGTCGAACAGATAGATCGGCATGTCGCCGACCCGCGCGAGCGAGGCGGCAAGGTTCAGCGAGATGACCGACTTGCCCGCCGCCGGTGCGGCGGACGTGATGCCGAAGCAGGTCCAGCCGTTCGCCGCGCACTTCTTCGCAACCTGGGTCCGCAACAGGTTGAAGGGCCGTGCGTCGATGCTGCGCGACTCGAATCCGACGACCCGCGCCTCGCGCACGTCGCGCATGTTGGGCGTGAAAATGGGCAGCGCCTCGATCGGGGGCAGGGTCAGCGGCGGCGTGCCCGCGCGCGTCATGCTATCACTCACGAACAGTCTCCGGACGGCGGCGCAACAGGCGGCTGAAGAAGCCGCGGCGCGATTTGGACTTGCTGCCGGGCTTGACCGACTTGGTGGGTTTGGCGGGGATGACGGGGATCGCAGCCATCGGCGGTTCGCCTAGGATCGCGGTCAGGCCCTTCAACCCGCGGACCGGGCGGCGGATCAGTTCGATCGCGAGCGCAAGCACCAGGCCGAGCAACAGCCCGCCGCCGGGACCTGCACCTGCCAGCAGATAGCGGTTGGGCGAATGGGGCTTGTCCGGCACGACCGGCGGTTCGACGATCGACAGGCGCTGGCCCATCTGTTCGTCGTCCGCGCGTGCACCGGCACGGGCGGCGAGCAGCCGTCCGTCGACCAGCTTCTTCTGGTCGTTCAGGCCGGTCAGCCGCTGTTGCAGCTGCGCGATCTGCTGTTCGGCCAGCGGACCCTGCGCCTGGGCGCTGATCGAGCTGGCGACCTGCGCCATGTCCCGGCTCTTGGCCGCGCGCATCTCGCCGATCTGCGCGTTGTTGAGCGCGATCTGCTGGTCGATCGCCTGGGTCGTATCGGTCTTCGGCTTGGCCTGCGCCGCGGCGCGCGCCTCACGCACGCGCTGCCGTGCGAAGATCACGTCCGGGTGCGTATCCGAATAGACCGCGCGGGCGGCGGCCAGTTGCGCCTCGGCCGCGACGACGAGCGGATCGCGGTCATCGGAGCTGGCGAGCGAGCGGCGCTGTGCCTGCAACAGGGCATTTTCGCGTTGCAGCTGAGCGATCTGGACGTCCATCCCGCCCGATCCGCCAAGGATCGGCGTGGCGTTGGACAGCGCACGGCCGTTGCGCGCGCTGATCGCGGAAATCTGGCCCTCGAGCTGGCTGATCTTGCTCTGCAGTTCGTTCGACTGGTCGGCCAGGAACTGCACGGTGCCGGTCGCCTGCGCCGTATTCTGGCTGGCGTCCAGCTCCAGAATGCGGGTCATCAGGTCCTGCGTCACCGCCTGCGCCTCGGCCGGACGATCATAGTCGAACGACAGCGTGAAGGAGATGGTCTTCTCCGCATTCGGATCGGATGCGGTGTTGCCGGTGACGGGCGTCAGCGCGATATTGGAGCGCATCTTCTCGACGATTTCCGACAGCGGCTTGCGCGCGCGTTCGCTCGCATAGAGGCTGTGCTGCTCGATCAGTTCGAGCAGGGCCGGGCGGCTGGTGACCTGTTCCTCGATCCGCAGGATGCGACGGTCGACATTGTCGCCCGGTGTCGCGCCGACGACATCGCCGGGCAGCTTCGGCGACTGGACGAGGATGACCGCGGTCGAGCGATAGGTGCGCGGCAGGAAGTAGATCGCCGCGAGCGCCGCGACGATCCCCAGTACCAGCGGGACGATGATCCACCATTTCCGCGCACGCAGGATTGCAGGCAGCTGGGAGAAGAAGTCGGAACCGCCGCCTTCCTCTTCCGCAGCAACAGTAACTTCATTCATTCGAGAGACCCCACGCGAAACCGGATGCCGACACGCCCCTGGATGCTGGGGCGCCGGGTGATCCCGGCCTGTAAGATGTCCGCGTATGCGGCCGAGCCGAATACGTCGAGACGCCTGGAAATGCGATGTGACAATTCGGCCCGCGCGCCGATGAAGGACGATGTGGGAATACCGACCGATTCGGCCGATTCCTCGCTCACATTATAGCTGGCCGACAGCGACAGCCGGTCGTTTTCGTTCAGCCGGTTGTCATAGCTGGCAAAGACCCCGGTCAGCGTCCTGAGCGAGCCGAGCGCAGTCGGCTGGACGCTGCGATCGGCGTTCAGGCAATAGCGGCCCTGCGAGTGCGTCTTGCATATCTGTGCCTGCAGAGCGAAGGCGGTGATCGTGCCCGTGTCGCCCTGGAGACGCCGGAAACGGGCGTAGGAGACGCCGCCGCCCACCGATGCCTTGATGGTCGGCGACAGCTGCGTATTGATTCCCAGGATCGGGCTGATGGTATAACCGTCGCCTAGCTGCGTGCCGAGGTAGTTGCTCTGGCCAAAGGTCACGCCCGCGGTCAGCGTCGTACGATCCGACCGGCGGCTGCCATATTGGATGCGCTGGGTCGCGAAATTATACTCGCCCAGCGTTGCGTCGTCGAAGCGCTGGGCCTGCGCGCTCAGATCGACGTCGAGCGATCCGCGCGGACCCGTTATATAGCTGACGCCGGCATTGATCGAGGCGCTGGTCGTCCGCTGCGGACGGCCAAGATAGCTGGGATCGATCGACACCGGCAGGGTTGTCGGATCGATACCGACCGTCCCGCCCGTCGTGCCTCCGATCGGCCCGCCAAAGGCGCCACCGTTCGGCCCGAGGAACAGCGCGTTCAGGGCGCTGGCCCGGCTGGTCACGAAATTGATGCCGGAACGATATACGAAGCGGTCCGACACACGGGAGGTGCGGTCGAAATTGACGGCCGCGAGCGTGTCGGTCGAATAGCGGCGCAGGAACGGCTCGACCCGCAGCTGTCCGCTAAGGCGCGACACCGTGGTCGGCCCCTGGATCACATAGACCGGAGCGACCTCCACGAAGACCGATTCGGACGATCCACCCTGACCGTCCTGGAGATAGGGGTTGGTCGCCACCGACGCGCCGGTGCTGACGTCGGCGGAGAATCTGTTCTGCGCCCCCGCTTCGCCGCACCCGGCGACGATGGCGGCGGTCGCCAGGACGCTTCGGCCGAGCCGAATCGCATATGTCATGTCGGGTCTCCCGCTGCGCGTCGTGATCAGGGGACGATGACCGTGTCACCGGGCTGAAGCGCGATGACGTTCGATGGCGACAGGTCGCTGGCGCTGGCGTTCGCCTTGAAGATGGGGGCGAGGCGCGTGCGCATCGTCACCACCTGGCCGCCCTGCTTGCGCAGGACGACGACATTGTCGAGGTTCGCGAATTCGGCCGGACCGCCGGCGATGCCGAGCGCTTCCAGAACGTTCACGTAGCGGCCCGGCGAGAAGGTGCCCGGCGAACGGACGCGGCCGATGACCGTGAACGCCAGACCGTTCGGCGCGCGCACCGACACCGTCACCTTGGGCACCTGGCCGCGATACTGCTCGCGCAGGCGTTCGGTCAGCGTCGCCTCGATCTCCGGCAGCAGCTTGCCCTGCGCGTTGATCTGGCCGGCGAGCGGGAAGGCGAAGCTGCCGTCCGGGAGGACGCGGACGTCGCGCTGCAGGCGTTCCTCACCCCAGACGTTGATGTTCAGCTCGTCCCCGGCATTGACGCGGTACGGCTGAGCGGCGGGCGCCGTCACCGGCGCGCCCGCCTGGGCATTGGCGGCACCGACCGGTGCTGCGGCGGCGACGCCGAGCAAAACCAGAGCTGCCTTGATACGCGGCACATTCCCCATGATGATCCCTTTCGAACCCATCGACTTGTCTTTGCGCCTTGTTATACGCGCGGAATGGAAATCCGCCAGCGACTTACGAATCTCTCTTATGTCCGGCGTGTTTCGCAATGGTTCACGCCGGCGATCCTTTTGCCGATCGCACTCGCCGGATGCTCCGGCAGCCAGACCAAGGCGCAACAGCTGGGCGAGCAGGCCGATGCGCTGCTGCAGGCCGGCAATATCGGGTATGCGCGCTACACCATCGACGCCGCGATCCGCGAGCGCGACGATATTGCGGCGCTCCAAATCCTGAAAGGCCGTATCGCGGTCGCGCAGGGCGACCGGGAATCGGCCTTCAACGCCTATAGCAACGCCATGTCGCTCGACGCGACCAATATGGAGGCGATGCAGGGCGTCACCCAGCTGGGCCTGGCCATCGGGCGATGGGACCAGGCCGATGCCGCCGCCGATAAGATCCTGATCATCATCCCCGGCGAGCCGAGCGCGGTGTTCGCCAAGGGCCTGATCGCGCTGTCGCAGCGGCGGATCGACGATGCGCTGAAGTTCGCCGATACGATCCTGACCACAAATCCGCGCGATGCCCGCGGCCTCATCCTGAAGGCGCGGGCGCTCTATGCGCGCGAGCGGATCGACGATGCGCTCGCGACGCTCGACAAGGGGACCGCGGGCGGGACGCTCGAAGACCCGATCATCGCGACTTATCTGGAGCTGCATCGGCGCAAGCGTGATGCGGCGGCGATGCTCAAGGACATGGTGGCCCTGGAGCGGATGCGCCCCAGGGAAGCGCGCATCCGTCTCGATCTGGCCAACCTGCGCTACAAGACCGGGGACACTGCCGGCGCGCGCGACGGGCTGCTGCGGCTGATCGAGCGGCGCGACCTGACCGCGGCGTCGATGATGCGGATCGTCGCGATCTGGCAGCAATATGATCGCGACCCGATCGCCAAGGATGCGCTGGCATCGGCAGCCTTCGGCACCGACCGCGCGCGGGTCGAGACGGCGCGATATTATCTCGATACCGGTCGTCCGGCCGAGGCGATGACGATCCTCGGCCCGGTCGCGTCGGAGGATGCGAAGGCGCTGGCGGCGCGCATCCAGCTGCTGTCCGGCACGGCGACGCCCGAGACGACGGCGACGATCGACGCGATCCTGGCGAAGGACGAGACCCAGTGCGACGCGCTGGCGGCGCGCGCGACGATGAAGCTGCAACGCGGCGCGGCTAGAGATGCGGTGGTCGATGCGCAACACGCCGCCGCCGAATGCCCCGCCAATTCGGCGGGGCACCGCACGTTGATCGCGGTGCGCCGGGCGATGGGCGACCGGATGGCCGAATTCCGGGCCTATGACGCGGCGCTGTCGGCAATGCCTTGGGATGTGCTGATCGCGCAGGACTATTACGACCGGGCAAAGGCCTTGGGTGATTCGACAAAGGCGCTGTCGGTCGCGCGGCAGGTGACGCGCGCGCTGCCATCGTGGCCGGGCGGCTGGATGATGCAGGC
Source organism: Sphingomonas floccifaciens (assembly GCF_042681125.1). Taxonomy (NCBI): domain Bacteria; kingdom Pseudomonadati; phylum Pseudomonadota; class Alphaproteobacteria; order Sphingomonadales; family Sphingomonadaceae; genus Sphingomonas; species Sphingomonas floccifaciens. The sequence continues at coordinate 181,501 of NZ_JBHUFC010000002.1, forward strand.
TCGTGCCTGCGCGGCAGTCGGCGATACTGCGTGCCGCCAGGATGCAGAGCGTCGCGCGGATGAGGCGAAGACCGTCTATCGTCTCGATCCCTTGCCGGGCGAGGCGCCTGCGCGCGGGCTGGACGGAAGCATGCAGAAGTGAGCGGTGCGTCGGCGCCGGCAAGCGTCTCCTTCCTCGGCTTCGTCTTCGCATGTCGTCCGGCCGATGCGCTGATCGACCAGATCTGCGACATGGCTCGCGCGTCGCGCTTCACCTATGTCGTGACACCCAACGTCGACCACGTCATCACGCTGGACAAGACGCGTGATGATCCTGCGGGCCAGGCGGTGCGCAGCGCCTATGCCGCGGCCGACCTGACCATTTGCGACAGCCGCATCCTGCTGAAGCTGGCGAAGCTGTCGGGGCATGAGCTGACCTTGCTCGCCGGCAGCGACCTGACCTGCATCCTGCTCGACGAGCGGATACCGGCCGGGAGCAGCGTCGCGGTGATCGGTGGCACGACCGACCAACTGACCTTTCTGCAGGGCCGCCGCCCGGACCTGATGTTCCGTCAGCATATTCCGCCGATGGGTGTGCGGCGTAACGTCGCTGCACAGGATGCGATCGCCGACTTCGTTGAGCAGGCGGCGTGCGACTACGTGTTCTTCACGATCGGCGCGCCCCAGAGCGAGATCGTCGCGCACCGCATCGCGGCGCGCGGGCGGGCGCGGGGCGTCGCCCTGTGCGTCGGTGCCTCCATCGAGTTCATAACCGGCGCCAAGCGCCGCGCGCCCCTCTGGATGCAGCGCGCCTCGCTCGAATGGGCATATCGACTGGGCAGCGAGCCGCGCCGGTTGTGGCGGCGCTACCTGGTCGAGGGGCCGCGCATCTTTGCGATTTGGCGGCGCCAGCGTTAAGCCGCCGCCGGCCGTGCCCGGCTTGTTAACCGATCCGCTCTAATCCGCACCCGGCCAGACCGGCAGACTACGGAGTTTCCCCGCGATGATCACGTTGCCGCGAGCGAGGGTGTCGCGCGCGAACCTGTCGCGGGTCGGATGGACGACCGGATCATATGCCGTGGTTCAGGTGCTGCGGCTGGCGAACAACGTCATCCTCGCCCGGCTGCTGGCGCCTGAATTGTTCGGCATCATGCTGATCGTGAATACGGTACGCACCGGCATCGAGCTGCTGTCCGACATCGGCATCGGCCAGAACGTCGTGCGAGCGCCCGATGCGGAAGAGCCGCGCTTCTACAACACCGCCTGGACGTTGCAGGTGATCCGCGGGCTGCTGCTGGGCGGGCTGTGTCTCGCCGCATCGATCCCGCTGTCCAACTTCTACGATAGTCCGGTGCTCGCCAAGATCCTGCCGGTCGCATCCTTGTTCTTCATCTTCACCGGCTTCGAATCGATCGGGCGCGCGCTGTTGCAGAAGCGGATCGACGTGGTCCGACTGGGCATCTTCGAGATCGGGACGACGATCTTTTCCGTGATCGCCTATATCGTGCTGGCCCTGATCACGCCGACCATCTGGGCGCTGATGCTGGGCGGCGTGTTGTCGAGCGCCGCGCTGATGCTGGGCAGCTACCTGCTGATCCCCGGGCTGCGACCAAAATTCGCGTTCGACCGCGACGTCGCCATTCGCATGTTCAGCTTCGGCCGATGGGTATTCCTATCGACCGTCGTTTACTTCCTCGCGATGAATTTCGATCGGCTCTACATGGCGAAGGCGCTGCCGCTCGCCGTGCTGGGCGTGTACGGCATCGCACGGTCATTGGCCGATATCCTGACATTGCTCGCCAACCGGCTGTCGAACATGGTGATCTTTCCGATGGTCGCCCGGGCGTCCGATGATCGCGAGGGGCTGCGGCAGGCGCTGACGCGCAGCCGTCCGCTACTGCTGGCGGCGGCCGCGGTCGCGACCTCGCTATTCGCGGCACTGTCCGACCTGATCGTCGGCCTGCTGTACGATTCACGCTATCACGAAGCGGCGCAGATGCTGCCGATCCTGGCGTTCGGCGTGTGGTTCGCGGTGCTCGCGACGATCAACGAAGCGGTGGTGATGGGGATCGGGCGGCCGGTCTATAGCGCGATCGCCAATGTCTCCAAGCTGATCTGCCTATGCATCGGCCTGCCGGTCGCGGTTGTGTATCACGGCATTACCGGGGCGGTCTGGGTCATCGCCGGCAGCGAGGCGGTGCGTTACCTGCCGCTTTGGTGGTCGCAGCGACGCGAGGGCCTGCCGTTCGGCGTGCAGGACATCGCGCTGACCGCGGCCGCCGTCGGCATGTTCGTGCTGTGGCGCGCCGCCCTTTGGGCCGTCGGGTTGGCGAGCGGAATTTTCGCGTTCACGGCGCCAAGCGTTTTCTGATCCTATCATCCTCCCCTCGCAGGAGAGGTCTAAGTAGAGCGATCGATCGGCGTTGGACTATCGCCTCGGCGCGCGTCCGGCGAAGGTGACCAGGCTTTCCGACCCGTCCGCCGCGACCGCCGATACGCCGACGAAGTGATCGTCGACCGGTACGTCCTTCAGCATTGTCGTCGTCGCGCCCGTCACCGTGCGGCTGTCCGCCCAGGCCTGGTTGTCGTTGCGCCGCCACACGACCTTGTACGCGGTCGCCCCCGGCACCGGTGCCCAGGTGACCGTCGTATCGCGCGACAGGGCGCCGGCGATGGTCACGCCCGCCGGCGCGGGCGGTGCGGCGGCGAGCTGGCCCAGCGCGGCGATGTTGATCGCGGCGACCTTCGCCAGATAGCTAAAGTCCATCGCCTCGGGCAGGTCGCCATAGTCGCGACCATTCTCGGTGCGGACATTCTGGTGTTGGCGATCCCAATTCTCGCCGCCCGAGGTGAAGCGCACCGCGGGATAGCCGAGCGCCAGGAACGGCTCGTGATCGCCGCCGCGGCCGAAGCGGTCGGGGCGGCGGTCGACGAACACGTCGAATTTGCCGGGCAGCGCATCGGCGACCTTGACGATATATTTGGCCAGCGCGCGGCTGGGGCCGTCGTCTTCGCTGCCGTCCATGCGGCGGGTCATCTGGTCGGTCAGGCTGTCGACGGCGCGCACGCCTTCGGAAAACACACGGACGCGGTCGCCGGTCTTCACGCCGCCCTGGCTGATCGCATTGCCGACGATGTCGTTGTTCAGCATCGCGCTGACCTGCCACCCGCGCGCCTTGACCGTGTCGGCGAGCAGGGTCGCGCCCCACAGCCCCTGCTCCTCGCCGGAAAAGACCGCATAGATGATCGTCGCGGCGAACTTCTTCTTCGACAGCAGCCGCGCCGCCTCCAGCACCACGGCCACGCCCGACGCGTCGTCGTTGGCGCCCGGCGCATCGGACGTGAAGTCCATCACGTCGCTGGGCATCGAATCGATATGGCCGCCGATGATGATGACGCGGTTGGGGTCGGTGCCTGGCTGAATGCCCAACACGTCCTCGATCACGACGCCATTGGGTGCACGCGGGCCGGTGAAGCGGCGCGACAGACGCTCGACGGTCAGGCAGCCGTTGCAGTCGACGGCGATCTTGCGGAACTCCGACGCCGCCCAGTCGCGCGCGGCCCCGATGCCGCGCTTCGGATCGGTCGTGCTGGACAGCGAATGCCGCGTCCCGAACCCGGCGAGCGTGCGCACCGTCGCTTCGAGCCGGGCGGGGGAGGGGCGCTCCTGCGCCGTGGCGGCGAGGGGAGCGAGCGTGGCGGCGAGCGCGAGCGTGGTGCGGATCATGGCATAGGTGTTGCCGAGATTGGTTTACGGCTCAAGGGGTTGTCCGGCCTTTCGTCATTCCAAGTTAGGTACGCGACGGCGAGACTGGGCCAAAGCCCGCCCTGCGCGTTACATGCCGCACATGTCCCTGCTCGACCCCTTCGCCAAAGCCCTCAAGACCCGCATCGTCGGTGAAGTCCGCGGCGCGATCAACGGCACGACCGCGCCACCCAGGCCGATCAATCCGGACGGTCGCCCCGGCTACTTCCCCGAAGGCAGCGTCATCCGGCGGGTCCATGGCGATCCGACGGCGATGCTGATCGGCGGCGTTACCGCGCTGTTGCTTCAGATGCTGCATCCGAAGGTGCTTGCAGGTGTCTGGGATCATTCGAACTTTCGCGCCGACATGCAGGGGCGGCTGCATCGGACGGCGCGGTTCATCGCCGTCACCACCTATGGCGCGCGCGAGGATGCCGATGCGATCGTCGCGCGGGTCAACCAGATCCACCGTGCGGTCGGTGGTACGCTGCCGGACGGCACACCCTATCGCGCCGACGATCCGCATCTGCTGGCCTGGGTGCATGTCAGCGAGGCAGTCGCCTTTCTCGCAGCCTGGCAGCGCTATGGCCGCGCGCCGCTGACCCCGGCGGAGCAGGACGTCTATTTCGCCGAATTTGCCGTACTCGCCGCGGCTCTGGGGACCGATCCGGTCCCGCGCACGCGCGCCGAAGCCGACGCGTTGATGGCAGCGATGCGTGCCGAACTGCGCGTCGATCATCGCACCCGCGAAGTTGCCCGCTTCGTGCTCGAGCAGCGCGCGCCGAGCCGGGCGGCGGCGCCGGTGCAGACGCTGACCTTTCAGGCCGCGGTCGACCTGCTGCCGCCCTGGGCGCGGGCGATGCACGGGTTGGAAGTCGGCGCGACCGCCCCGCTGATCCGCACCGGCGCGCGCACGATCGCGGGCGCGGTGCGGTGGGCGTTTGGTTGACGCATCGTAGTGTCGTAGGCGTCTACTTTCGCACGGTCTGTGCGCGCGCCTGCTTGGCATAATGGTGGTGGATCGCCGCGCAGCCGGCCATCGCGCCGAGCATGGCGTGCCCCTTGCCGACCATATGCCCGGCGACCGCCCCGGCCGCCGCACCACGGATGCAGCCCTTTGCGGACGCGGGCGACGTCGCCAGCATCGTCAGCGGAAGAACAGCCAGAGCAACAAAGCGCATGATAGCCTCCTGTCGTCACGATCGATGCGGCATGAACGGACGGCGGGGCGGGGCTGTTGCGTTAAACTTTGGTCATGATGGGCCTGCGAGGCGGCTTTGCGATTGTCGGCCTCGCGATGATGTGATGTGTGTTGCCGGGATTTTCGGGGAAGGGCATCATGAACGCATCACATATCGCGGCCGGCGCACCGGCCTGGGTCTATGCGCTGCTGGTTGCGCTCGTCATCCTCGGCGTCCGGCGCCTGCGGACGCGCGAACTGCCGGTTGCCGTCGCGCTGATTCCATCGGCAGCCTTTCTGCTCTGGTCGCTCCTCGGCGTCGCGGCCTTCGCGCGGGTCGTGGGGGTCGTGCCGGCGGTCGGCGCTTGGGTGATCGGCGCGGGCCTCGGCGGGCTGAGCGGCCTGCTGCTGCCCGAGCCGCGCGGCCGCCGAGTGGCCGGCGGGCGCGTCGTCCAGCCGGGTTCGGTGATGCCGCTGGTCCTCTACCTCGGCGTGTTCGTCGTGCGCTTCGCCTGCGGAGCATGGGCGGCGATCGTGCCGGCCGCCGCGCCGACCGCAACCGCGATCGGCATCGCGGTCGGCGCAGCGGTGACCGCGCGGCTGATCGTCGGCATCACGCGCTGGACCCCTGTGCCGCAGGTTACCGCCGCCTGATCGTCACTCCCTCGGCGCGGCGACGCTGGCGCGGCGGATCAGGGTCGACAGGAACAGCGAGGGTTCCTCGACCTCGTCGTCCTCGCCCTCGATCGTGCCGGCGAGCAGTTTGGAGGCGGCGGCGCGGGCCATCGGGATGATCGGCCAGCGCACGGTCGTCAGCGGCGGCCACATGTGCGTCGCGGTCGCGGTGTCGTCGAAGCCGACGATCGACAGATCCTCCGGCACCGACAGCCCGCGCTGGCGGGCGGCCTGGACGACGCCGGCGGCCATTTCGTCGTTCGAGCTGACGATCGCGGTGGGGCGGGGGCTGGCGTCGAGCAGCCGGTCGCCTGCCGCGACGCCGCTTTCGAAGCGATAGGTCCCCTCGACGATCAGGCTGCGCGGCACCTTCAGTCCGGCCTCCTCCATCGCCATCTCGAAACCGGCGCGGCGTTCGACGGCGGAGCGGAAGCCGTGCGGCCCCTGGACCAGCCCGATGCGGCGGTGCCCGGCCTCGATCAGGTGGCGGGTCGCCGCGGCCACGGCCTCGCGGTCGTTGGAGGCGACGGCGTGATCATCATCGTCGAGCTTGGCCGACCCCATGCGGACATAGCGCGCGCCCGCCTCGCGACAGACGCGGGCCAGCGCGTCGTTCTCGCTGATCGGCGGCAAAAGCATGACGCCGAACAGCCGCTGCCGCTCCAGAAAGCCGCGGATGTCGTCGAGCATCGTCGGCGATCCGCGGTCGACGGGCCGCACGACCAGTGCGAAATCGGTGTCGCGGATCGCCTCCAATATCCCCTGCTGCACGCCCAGCACCATCTGGGCGTTGGGATTGTCGTGGATCAGGCCGATCAGGAAATTGCGACGCAGAGCCAGCGCGCGGGCCTGCGGATTCGGGACATAGCCGAGTTCGCCGATGACCTTTTCCACCCGCGCGCGGGTCTCGTCGTTGAGCAGCGGGGACCGGTTGATCACCCGGCTGACCGTCTTCTTGGAAACGCCCGCGATCCGCGCGACGTCGTTGATCGTGGACTTGCCCTCGCTCTTCATGACCGATGTGTAGCGAGGCATGTGGCGAAGCGGAAGCGTTTCGACCCCTTGTCGCTGACACCGGTTTCCCCTAAGCCGGTCGAAAGATGATGTGTGAGGGGGCAGGCTTGGAAGATACCGGTTTCAGCGCGGCCGAGGATATCGCGCGCGCCTTCGTGAGCGCGCGGCGCGACCGCCGGGCGATGGCGACCTATCCGGGCACGGCGCCCGAGACGATGGACCAGGCCTATCGCGTGCAGGACGCCGCGCTGCGTCAGGACGGCCGCACGGTCGGCGGGTGGAAGCTGGGCAAGATCAACCCGCCGCATTCCGACGCGCTGGGCGCCAACCGGCTCGCGGGGCCGATTTTCACCGACCAGATCGTGACGGCCAGCGATGGCGTCGACATGCCCGTGTTCCGCGACGGTTTCGCCGCGGCGGAGGCGGAATATCTGCTGCGCATCGGCACCGCGCCCGATCCCGCCAAGTCCGACTATACGATCGAGACGGCGACCCCGCTGATCGACGCGGTCCATGCGGGGATCGAGGTCGCATCGTCGCCCTATCCGGGGATCAACGCCGACGGCCCGCTGGTGACAGTGTCGGATTACGGCAACAACAACGGGCTGGTCATCGGTGATGCGATCGACGGCTGGCAGGACGGCGACGTCAACGGCTGGCGCGTCGAGCTGCTGATCAACGGGGAAAGGATCGGCGACGCGCGCGCGGCCGACATGCTCGACGGGCCGTTCGGCGCAGCGGCGTTCCTGTTCAATCTGGCGGCGCGACGCGGGATCGCCCTCCAGGCCGGCCAGTGGATCTCGAGCGGCGCGGTGACCGGTGTCCATCCGGTTGAGATCGGCGATACGGTGGAAGCGCGCTTCGATGGCCGCTATCCCGTGCGCTGCACGATCACCGACTGACAGACGACGTAACCGGCAACGACCGGGCAGGAGAGCGACCGACATGGCAACCGACGCAACCATCCCCCAAGCCGCGGCGCAGCGCGTCGGTCGCTATCGCTGGGTCATCGTCGCGATGCTGTTCGCCGCGACCGCGATCAACTACATCGACCGTCAGATGATCGGCGTGCTGAAGCCGACACTGAAGGGCGAGTTCGGCTGGAGCGAGAGCGACTTCGCCAACATCGTCTTCTGGTTCCAGCTGGCTTATGCCATCGGCTATATCGGTTTCGGCCGGGTGGTCGACGCGATCGGTGCGCGCACCGGCTACACCATCGCGATCATCATCTGGACGATCAGCCACATGGCGCACGGCCTGGCGACGTCGATCACGACCTTCGCGATGGCGCGCTTCGGCCTGGGCATCGGCGAATCGGGCAATTTCCCTGCCGGCATCAAGGCGGTGACCGACTGGTTCCCGCAGAAGGAACGCGCCTATGCCATCGGCCTGTTCAACGCCGGCGCGAACGTCGGCGCGATCATCACGCCGCTGCTGGTGCCGTGGCTGGTCCTGACGTTCGACTGGCGCGTCGCTTTCTACGTCACGGGTATCTTCGGCATCATCTGGCTGGTCGCGTGGTGGGCGATCTACCGCCACCCGAGCGAGCATGCGAAAGTGTCGGCGGCCGAGCTTGCCTATATCCAGCAGGACGCCGCCGATCCGGTCACGCCGCTCAGCTGGGGCAAGGTGCTGACGGTCAAGGAGACCTGGGCCTATGCGCTCGGCAAGTTCTTCATCGACCCGATCTGGTGGTTCTTCCTCTTCTGGCTGCCGGGCTATCTGTTCGACCGCTACGACATGGACCTGAAGACGTTCGGCCTCCCGCTGGCCGCGATCTACCTGATCTCCGACGTCGGCTCGATCGCCGGCGGGTGGCTCTCGTCGAAGCTAATTGCAAGCGGACGCACGCCGAACTTCGCGCGCAAGCTGACAATGTTCATCTGCGCCTGCTGCGTGCTGCCGATCTTCTTCGCGCAGGAAATCTCCAGCGTCTGGGGAGCGGTGCTGGTCATCGGCCTGGCGACCGCGGCGCACCAGGCGTTCTCGGCGAACCTCTACACCCTGCCGTCCGACGTCTTCCCGCGCGCCGCGGTGGGCTCGGTCGTGGGCATTGGCGGCACCGTCGGCGCGATCGGCGGCATGGGGATGGCGCTGTTCACCGGCTACATCCTCGATTCGACCGGCAACAACTACAGCGTGCTGTTCGCGATCGCGGGCAGCGCCTATTTCGTCGCGCTGGCCGCGGTCCATCTACTGAGCCCACGGCTGGCGCGGATCGAGGTGGCCTGACGCGCATCGGTGCTCCTGCCTGCGCGGGAGCACGCGGTAGGCGGAGATTTGCAAACAGCCTTCGGTAGGGCGGTGACCTGACACCGCCCACCGCCGCGAATCCAGCGCAAGCGGCTTTGCCCGGATGCTCAAACCGCGTATCGGCGCGGTAGCAGCGCTGCAATCCGTGTCATGTGGTCGGGGTGTTGCGAACGGACCGCAGAGTGGGATGTCGGGCGTGGTGAAATGGGTGGCGGCGGAATATCACCGTTTCATCGACTGGATCGGTGACGGGACGGGCTTGCCCGACACCGTGCTGCACATCCATGCGGGGCTGGCGGTGTTCGTCGCCGCGCGGTTACTGACGGGACGGTCGTTCGGCACGTACATCCCGTTCCTTGCGGTCGTGCTGGCCGAGGGCGGGAACGAGGTGCTGGACCGGTTGAACTATGGGTCGTGGCGCTGGGCCGATACGATCAGCGACATCATTCATACGCTGGCGTGGCCGCTGATCATAACGCTGGGGGTGCGCATCCGGCCGCTCCTGTCACACCGCGTAGAAGCCGCGGTACCAGTCGACGAAGCGGCCGATCCCTTCGGCCAGCATGACGCGCGGGTGGTAGCCGGTGAGCGCCTGGAGCGCTGAGACGTCGGCATAGGTGGCGGTGACGTCGCCCGGCTGCATCGGCCGCATCTCCCTGATCGCGGATCGCCCGAGCGCGGCCTCCAGCGTCTCGATCATCGTCATCAGCCCGACAGGCCGACTGTCGCCGATGTTTAGGATGCGTGGCGACTCGGGCGGCGGCGCGCGGTCGAGCGCCCCGACCACGCCATCGACGATATCGTCGATATAGGTGAAGTCGCGCGCCATCCGCCCCTCGCCGAACACCTCAATCGGCTCGCCGGCCAGGATTTTTCGGGTGAAGGTGAAATAGGCCATGTCGGGCCGGCCCCATGGGCCATAGACGGTGAAGAACCTGAGGCCCGTCTGCGGGATCGCGTAGAGATGCGCGTAGGATGCGCTCATCAGCTCGCACGACCGCTTGGTCGCGGCGTAGAGCGAGACGGGGGCATCGGCGCTGTCGCTCTCACGGAACCCTGCGCCGTCCATCGGTCGTTCGCCATAGACCGAACTGGACGAGGCATAGACGAGATGTTCGAAGCCCGGCGCATGGCGCGCCGCCTCCAGCACCGACAGATGGCCGTTCAGGTTGGCGTGGCTGTAGGCGAAGGGATTGCCGATGCTGTAGCGGACCCCCGCCTGGGCGGCGAGGTGGACGATGCGGGTTACGCCCTCTGCGCGCACCAGCGCGGCGAGGGCGGGCGCGTTCGCGACGTCGAGGCGATGCAGCGCGAAGCCGGCCCGCGCGGTCAGCGTGGCGGCACGGGCTTCCTTCAGCGCGGGGTCGTAATAGGGAACGAACGAATCGATGCCGATCACCCGCTCGTCGCGGTCGAGTAGGCGGTGGGCGACCGCATGGCCGACGAAGCCGGCGGCGCCGGTGACGAGGATGGGGGCGGGGGACGTGGTCATGGCGTTCCCGTTCGTTTCGAGTAGGGATCGAGCGAAGTCGAGAGCCCGTATCGAGAAATCTTTCTCGATCCATCGTCTCGGCTTCGCTCGACGATTACTCGAGACGAACGGTGGACGGTTTAACTGTGTCCCCGCTGTCCATCCCGCTTGAAAAAGCGGGAAACGCCTGCTACTGGCCCGCCACTTGCCGGCGCGGACGCTGTTCGCGGCGCCGCCTTTCTATCGATACCGGAGCTTTTGAGTTTTATGCAGATCATCGTTCGCGATAACAACGTCGACCAGGCCCTCCGCGCGCTCAAGAAGAAGCTGCAGCGCGAGGGTGTCTATCGCGAGATGAAGCTGCGCCGTCACTATGAGAAGCCGTCGGAAAAGCGCGCGCGTGAGCGTGCCGCCGCCGTGCGCCGCGCCCGCAAGCTGGAGCGCAAGCGGATGGAACGCGACGGCGCGAAGTAAGCCGTTGGCGTTGCGTTGAGGGGCGGGTCGCGAATCCGCTCCACAACTCTCAACTTTCTCAACATTCGCGGGTCCGGCCGGTCGCCGTCCGCATAGCAGCACTGGTCCCGTCATGTCGGTCACCGCCGTTCCGATCCCGCCGGTCAAGCGCCGCTATGTCACCTATCTGGTGCTCGGTCTGCTGCTGGCGGTCGTCGGCGCGGCGGCGCTTGCCTGGCAGGCGCCGACCGATTTCCTGACCGCGAATGCGCGCAAATCGGGTGTCGTGACGACGGCGTCGGGCCTGCAATATCAGGTGCTGAAGCCGGGTTCGGGACCGAAACCGACCGAAACCGACGTCGCTTTGGTCAACTATGTCGGCAAGCTGACCGACGGTGCGGTCTTCGACCAGAGCCGCCAGCCGACGCCGCTGCCGGTCGCCGGTGTCGTGCCGGGCTTCTCCGAAGCGATGAAGCTGATGCCGAAGGGCGCGAAGTATCGCGTCTGGATCAAGCCGGAACTCGGCTATGGCGATAAGCAGGCTGGAGACATCCCGCCGAACTCGGTTCTGGATTTCGAGATCGAGATGCTCGACTTCCTGCCGGAGCAGGTCGTCCGCCAGATGCAAATGCAGCAGCAGATGCAGGGCATGGGCGGCGCTATGCCGGGCGGTGTCCCCGGTGGCGCGCCGGGCGCCCCGCCGGCCCAGCCTGTCCGCTGATCGCCCGGTGGCCTCGCCGCCGGTCGCGCCGAAGCCGCGCGGCAGGAAAGTCTTCATGACGGGCGTCCTCGTCGGACTGATGATCGCCGCCTTTCTGGTGGTCGCCATCTCCGTCTGGCGCAAGCCGGGCAAGCCCGCCGCCGATCCTGCGGCCGCCAGCGCCTTCCTCGATACCAACCGCAGCGCGGCCGGCGTGACCCAGATCGCGTCGGGCGTCCAGTATCGGGTGATCGAACCAGGCAACGGCCCGCGTCCGACCGACAGCGACACCGTCCGCGTCACCTATGTCGGCTTGCTGACCGACGGCACCGTCTTCGATCGCAGCGATGCGCCGATGTCCTTCCCGGTCTCGGGCGTCGTGCCGGGCTTTTCGGAAGCGCTGAAGCTGATGCCGGTCGGCGCGAAGTACCGCGTCTGGATCCCGCCTGCGGTCGGCTATGGCGAGCGCGGGGCAGGGCCGATCCCGGGCAATGCCGTGCTAGTGTTCGATATCGCCCTGGTCGGCATCGACGGAGCCGGCCGGGCGCGGTGAGCCGGGCGGTGGTTACGAGGGCGAGCGCGTAACCCAATCCCGTTCGTGCTGAGCTTGTCGAAGCACCGTTCTGCGATACGAGCACACGTCGCTCGCGGCACGAAGTACGGTGCTTCGACTTCACTCAGCACAAACGAGGGAAGAGCCTACAGCAGGAACGTCCCCTCGATCACCGTCAGGCACCCGCCGCGCAGGATCACGCGGTCGCCGGCCAGTTCGCAGCCGACATGCCCGCCGCGTGCGCTGGCCTGATAGGCGCTGAAGCGGGTCAGGCCGAGCTTGTCCGCCCAATAGGGCACCATCACCGCATGGGCGGAGCCGGTCACCGGGTCCTCGGGAATGTCGAAGTAATCGGTGAACACGCGGCTGACGATGTCGGCACTTTCGCCCCGTGCGGCGACGATCAGCACATAGGGGCCGAGCGCCTTGACCGCTCGCCCGTCCGGCGCGGCCGCGCGCACCGCCGCTTCGTCCTTCACGACCACCAGCGCATAGCCCTTGTCGTGCCACAGCGTCTCCACCGCCTCCACGTCCAGCGCCGCAACGATCTCCGGCATCTCCTTCGGCGCGGGCGCCCAGGCGGGGAGGGCCATCGCATAGCCATCACCGTCGCGCGCCACCTCCAGCACGCCCGCCTGCCGCGTGGCGAAGCGGACGCGGTCGCGGGACGGATCGCCGGACAGAATGAAGTGCCCGCTCGCCAGTGTGGCGTGACCGCACAGCGCGACTTCGGCCGCGGGCGTGAACCAGCGCAGTTCGAAATCCGGCCCAACGCCGCCATCGTCCTCGCTGTTGGCGATCGGGACCAGGAAGGCGGTTTCCGACAGGTTGTTCTCGGCCGCGATCCGCTGAAGCACATCGTCGTCCAGCCAATGCGTCAGCGGCATCACCGCTGCCGGATTGCCCTCGAAAGGGCGGCCCGCGAACGCGTCGATCTGAGCGAACGGAATTCTCATATGCGCTTCCCGAACCAGTGGGGGGTTACGTCCGCCTCGACCAGCGGGTTGTCGGTGTCGACATGGCCTTCGGGATCGAGGTGGATGAGGACTTCGACCTTGGGATAGGCGCGGCGCAGCGCGTGTTCGACCGATTCGACGATGTCATGCGCCGCCGCTACGGTCAGGTGCGCGGGCACTTCCATATGGAATTGCGCGAAGTCGTGGCTGCCCGAGCGGCGGGTGCGGAAGTCGTGGATGCCCTTCAGCCCCGGCTGGCGTGCGGCCACCTCGATGAAGGCGCGGCGCTCGTCCTCGGGCCACTCCTTGTCCATCAGCTGGTCGATCGCGTTGGACGACGCTTGGAGCGCGCCCCAACCCAGCCACAGCGCGATGGCGATGCCGAAGACGGGGTCCGCGCCGGTCAGCCCGGCAAACTGTTCGAGGACCAGCGCGGCGATGACCGCGACGTTCAGCAGCACGTCCGACTGGTAATGGACGTTGTCGGCCATGATCGCGACCGACCCGGTCTGGCGAATGATACGGCGTTGATACCAGAGCAGCACGGCTGTCGCGCCGATCGCGATGACGGAGACGAGAATGCCGAATTCCGCATCCTCGCCGCGGGTCGGGTTGCCGAACCGCTCGACCGCGCGCCACGCGATGCCGATTGCGGACGCGGTGATCAGGCCGACCTGAAACAGCGCCGCCAGCGCCTCTGCCTTACCGTGGCCGAAACGGTGGTCATGGTCGGCGGGTTCGGCGGCGAGCTTCACGCCGTAAAGGGTGACGAGGCTGGCGAGCAGATCTAGCCCGGTGTCCGCGAGGCTGCCGAGCATCGCGACGGAGCCGGTGTGCCAGGCGGCAAATCCCTTCAGCGCGAGCAGGAACGTCGCCATGCCGACGCTGAACAGCGCGGCGCGGATGGCGAGTGGAATGACGCGGCGGCGTTCGCTTTCGGTCATGGGTAGAGCAGGCCTTCGGTCCAGCCGGTGTCGGTGCGGGTGAAGAGTCGGCGGTGGTGCAGGCGGCCCGGACGGTCCTCCCACAGCTCGATCACCTCAGGCGTGACGCGATAGCCGCCCCAGTGTGGCGGGCGGGGGACGTCGGCGCCGGCGAAGCGCGTGTCCGCCTGTGCATAGCGGTCTTCGAACGTCGCGCGGTCGTCGAGCGGGCGGGATTGCTCGCTGGCCCAGGCGCCGAGCTGCGACGCGCGGCTGCGGCTGGCGAAATACGCGTCCGACTCGGCGTCGGTGACGTGGCTCACCGGGCCTTCGACGCGGACCTGACGGCGCAGCGATTTCCAGTGGAAGAGCAAGGCGGCGTGGGCGTTCTCCGCCAGTTCGCCCGCCTTGCGGCTTTCGCGGTTGGTGTAGAAGACGAAACCCCGGTCGTCATGGCCTTTCAGCAGCACCATGCGGACGGACGGACGGCCATTCGCATCCGCCGTGGCGAGCGCCATTGCGTTCGGGTCGTTGGGTTCGCCCGCCTCGGCTTCGCGGAGCCAAGCGTCGAAGATCGAGATGGGATCGTCGGCCATGGGGGGCATGTAGCGTGTGGCGGCGGGATTCGCGACCCTCCACCATCACCGTTCGTGTCGAGTAGGGATCGAGCGAAGTCGAGAGCCCGTATCGAGACAGTTTTCTCGATACGCCGTCTCGACTTCGCTCGACGGCTACTCGAAACGAACGATGGTGTGGTTCGAGACTACTCGACCCAATCGAGCCCGATATCCCGGTACAGCCCGCGATCCTCTTCCCACCTCGGGTTGACCTTGACGTGCAGGTACAGGTGCACCGGCACGCCGAGCAGCGTCTTCAGTTCCGCCCGCGCCCGCGCGCCAATCTCCTTGATCCGCGCGCCGCCCTTGCCCAGCACGATCGCGCGCTGGGTGTCGCGGGCAACGAGGATTTGCTGGTGGATCTCGACCGATCCGTCGTCGCGTTCGGAGTAGCGCTCGGTCTCGACCGCGCTGTCGTAGGGGAGTTCGGCGTGCAGCTGGAGGTAGAGCTGTTCGCGAGTCACTTCGGCCGCCAGCATGCGGTCGGTGACGTCGGCGACCTGATCGTCGGGGAAGTGCCACGGCCCCTCCGGCATCCGCTTCGCAAGTTCGGTCTTCAGATGCGGCACGCCATCGCCGGTCGCGGCGCTGACGAAGAAGGTTTCGGCGAAGTCGGCGAGGCCGTTCAGCCGCTCGGCATGGATCAGCAGCTTGCCCTTGTCGGCCAGATCGACCTTGTTGAGGATCAGCAGCTTGGGTTCCTTCCGGTCGTTCAGCGATTCGACGATGTCGGTGACCTTGCTGCCAAGCCCACCCTTGGCATCGACGACCAATGCGATGACGTCCGACCCTTCGGCCCCGCCCCACGCCGCCTGCACCATCGCGCGGTCGAGTCGGCGCTTGGGTTCGAAGATGCCGGGCGTGTCGACCAGCAGCAGCTGCGTGTCGGCCTCGATCGCGATGCCCATCAGGCGCGCGCGGGTGGTCTGCGCCTTCGGACTGACGATCGCGACCTTCTGCCCGACCAGCGCGTTGACGAGAGTGGACTTGCCGGCGTTCGGCGCGCCGACGACGGCGATCAGGCCGCAGGATTGATTGACTGAGTTTTCCACTATTCCGTTCGTCCTGAGCTTGTCGAAGGACCACTCTTGCGCGCCGCAAGCTGCGACAGGGCGGTCCAATCCCCGCGGATCAATGCGAGCTTCTTCGGGCGACCCCAACCCTTGATCCGACGTTCCATTTCGAGTGCCTCGATACGCGAAGGAAATTCCTGCGACCAGACAAGTTCGAGGGGGCGATAATCGCGGGTGTATTCGGACCGACCCGCGTGATGGGCGGCGATGCGGGTTTCGAGATTATCGGTTTGGCCGGTGTAGAATACGCCGCCGCGGCAGTGGAGGATGTAGACCCAGAACGTCATTGCCCGTGGCGCGTAAAGAGCGGTGCTTCGACAAGCTCAGCACGAACGGGGGAGGGGGCTGACCTCTCCGCACCACCCGTTCGTCCTGAACTTGTCGAAGCACTGTCCTTACTTCTTCAATTCCGCCAGCAAAGCTTTAGCCGCCGCCGTCTCGGCGGCATGCTTCGACGCCCCTTCCCCGGTCGCCTCCGCCAGCTTGCCCACCGACACCTTGATCGTAAACCGCGGCGCATGGTGCGGCCCGGAGCGGTCGACGATCGTATATTCCGGCGGGCGGCGGTTGTGGGCAGCCGCCCACTCCTGCAGCGCGGATTTGGGATGCTGGGGCGCCTTGCCCTGGCCGTCGATACGACCTGCCCATAGGCGCCGAACGAACGCGCGCGCGGCTTCCGGTCCGAAGTCGAGGAACGCCGCGCCGATCAGCGCCTCCATGACATCGCCCAGGATGTTGTCGCTGGCCGCGGCACCATCGTCGCGGGCCTGCTTGCCCAGGCGCAGATGCTGGGGCACGCCCAGTTCGCGGGCGATGTCGGCGCAGACGGGGCCGGTGACCAGCGCGTTCAGCCGCTTCGACAGCTGGCCCTCCGGCTCCTTCGAAAAGCGCTCGAACAGCCATTCGGCGATCGTCAGGCCGAGGACGCGATCGCCGAGAAATTCCAGCCGCTCGTAATTTTCCGCCGACTGGCTGCCGTGGGTCAGCGCGCGGACGAAGCGGGCGCGGTCCCTGGGCGCCTGGCCGAAGACGCGTGCCAGCCAGCCGTCGAGGTCCTCGCTCAGAAGCCCTCTCCGATCCGGTTCCAGCGGGCCGCCGAGACCCAGGTCCACGGCTTCACCCACGACGCACTGCCATCGGTCGACCAGAAAGTGACGAGCGCTTTCCCTTCCACATTCTCCAGCGGGACCATGCCGATCGCGCCGCCTTCGCTGGCCGGGAAGCGGCTGTCGGCGGACGCATCGCGGTTGTCGCCCATCAGGAAGATATGGCCGGCCGGCACGGTGTAAACGGCGGTGTTATCGGCCTCGGGGAAGTTGCCGCGGTCGAGAACGGTGTAGGTCTTTCCGTTCGGCAGCGTCTCGCGATACTGCATGTAGCGACAGACCGGCTGGCCGGCGGCGCTCGCCTGAAACTCCGCCGGACATTCGGTGTCGGCCGGATAGTTGGGGCTGAGTGGTACGACGAAGTCGGCGACCCGCTGCTTGGGCACGGCCTTGCCGTTCAGGATCAGTTGGCCGCCGACCATCTGCACCGTGTCACCGGGCAGGCCGATGACGCGCTTGATATAATCCTCACGGTTGCCCGGCGGCGCTTTGAACACCACCACATCCCCGCGCGCAGGCGTGGAGGCGAAAACGCGGCCCGGGATCAGCGGCAGCGACCAAGGGAAGCTGTGGCGCGAATAGCCATAGTTCCACTTGGTAATGAACAGATAGTCGCCGATCAGCAGTCGCGGCAGCATCGACTGGCTGGGGATGCTGAACGGCGAAAAGAAGAAGCTGCGGAAGATGAAGACGACGATCGCGAGCTTCACGAGGAAACCCACGGTATCGCGCAGTTCGGACTTCGGCTTGGGCGCCGGGGGCGTGCCTGCAGGGGCGGTGGTCGGTTCGGCCATATCTGCGCGCATGTGACCGAGCGCCTTGCGCGTCAAGCGCCGAACGCTAGAGGAGAGCGCGTCCCTCCCATTTCCGTTCTAGTCTGGAGCATCATCGTGGTCGATTGGTCCAAGGTCGAGGCGCTGAACCCGCCCAAGCTGACGCAGTTGTTCGAACGGGACGCCGACCGCGTCGCGAAATTCTCCGTCGATGTCGGCGGGCTGCACTTCGATTTCTCGAAGACGCATCTCGATGCGGACGCGGTTGCGGCGTTCGAGGGGCTGGCGAAGTCGGCCAATTTTGCGGCGAAGCGCGATGCGCTGTTCGCGGGCGAGAAGGTCAATTCGTCGGAAGGCCGCGCGGTCACCCATACCGCCGAGCGTGGCGAGGGATCGCCGGACGACGTCGCACAGGCGGCCGCGCTCCATGCCCGGATGCGCGGGCTGATCGATGCGATCGAGGGCGAGGCGCTGGGGTCGATCCGGCACATCCTGCACATCGGTATCGGCGGGTCGGCGCTGGGGCCGGACCTGCTGATTGACGCGCTGGGCCGTCAGGCCGACCGGTACGACGTCGCGGTCGTGTCGAACATCGACGGCGTCGCGCTGGAGGAGGTGTTCGACGCGTTCGACCCGCATGCGACGCTGCTGGTGCTGGCATCCAAGACCTTCACCACCATCGAGACGCTGACCAACGCCGAGAGCGCGCTCGACTGGATGCGCGACGACGGCGTCGAGGATCCCTATGGCCGCGTCATTGCGCTGACCGCGGCGCCGGACAAGGCGATCGAATGGGGCGTCGACGAGACGCGCGTGCTGCCCTTCGCCGAGTCGGTCGGCGGGCGCTATTCGCTGTGGTCGTCGATCGGCTTCCCCGCCGCGATGGCGCTGGGCTGGGACGCGTTCCAGGAACTGCTCGAAGGCGCGGCCGAGATGGACCGCCACTTCCGCCTGACCGCAGCGCACGAGAATGCGCCGATGCTCGCGGCGTTCGCCGACCTTTATTACGCGCAGGTCCGCAAGTGTCAGACGCGTGCCACCTTCGCTTATGACGAGCGGCTGCGGCTGTTGCCGAGCTACCTCCAGCAGCTGGAGATGGAGTCGAACGGCAAGGGCGTGACGGCGGACGGTGTGCCGCTCGACCGGCCGTCCTCGCCGATCGTCTGGGGCGGCGTCGGCACCGACGCGCAGCACGCGGTGTTCCAGCTGCTGCATCAGGGCACGAACCTGGTCCCGGTCGAGTTCGTCGCGGTGATCGAGGCAGGCGATTCGCTGGCCGCCGAGCATCACGAGGCGTTGCTGCTCAATGCGTTCGCGCAGGGTGCGGCGCTGATGAAGGGCCGCGAGAACGCCGCCGATCCGCAGCGGGCCTATCCGGGCGACCGGCCGTCGTCGACGATCCTGATCGACCAGCTCGACGCGCGCGCTCTGGGCGCGCTGCTGTCGTTCTACGAACACCGCACGTTCGTGTCCGGCGCGCTGCTGGGGATCAATCCCTATGACCAGTTCGGGGTCGAGCTGGGCAAGGAAATGGCCAAGGCTGCAGGCGAGGGCGGGGCGGGGTTCGATGCTTCGACGCAGGATCTCATCAAGCGGGCGTTCGGGGAGTAAGGCGTCTCAATCCTCTCCTGCAAGGGGAGGGGGACCGCGCGCACAGCGCGTGGTGGAGGGGTGTCCCGCTATCCGGATAGCTTGACACCCCTCCGTCAGGCCTTCGGCCTGCCACCTCCCCTTGCAGGGGAGGATTGGACTTTGCATCGGCACCACCCCGCCCTAAGCCGGCATCCATGACC
Source organism: Sphingomonas floccifaciens (assembly GCF_042681125.1). Lineage (NCBI taxonomy): Bacteria > Pseudomonadati > Pseudomonadota > Alphaproteobacteria > Sphingomonadales > Sphingomonadaceae > Sphingomonas > Sphingomonas floccifaciens. The sequence continues at coordinate 200,765 of NZ_JBHUFC010000002.1, forward strand.
AACATCCTCGTCACCGGATCGTCGCGCGGGATCGGCGCGGCGACCCTTCAAGCGCTGCGAGACTCCGGCGCGACCGTCGTCGGCCAGTCGACCGCGGGCGACTTCGCTGCCGATTTCGCCGTGCCCTCGGCACCCCGCGACCTGTGGGACCGCGCGTTGAAGGCGCTGGGCGGACGCATCGACGTGCTCGTTAACAACGCCGGCGTGTTCGAGGCGAACCCGATCGATCGCTCCGACGAGGACTGGGTATTGGGCTGGGACCGCACCATGCGCATCAACCTGACCGCGTCGGCGGAACTGTGCCGTTTCGCCGTCTGTCATTGGCAGGAGAGCGGACAAGGCGGGCGGATCGTCAACGTCGCCAGCCGTGCGGCCTATCGCGGCGACAGCCCGGCGCACTGGCACTATGCCGCGTCGAAGGCGGGAATGGTCGCGATGACCAAGTCGATCGCGCGTGGCTATGCGGCCGAGGGCATCCTGGCCTTTGCAATCTGTCCCGGCTTCACGATGACCGGGATGGCGGAGGATTATCTGGAAAGCCGCGGCGGCGACAAATTGCTCGCCGACATTCCGCTCGGCCGGGTGGCGATGCCCGACGAGGTCGCCGAGATGGCGCGCTGGCTGGCGCTGGAGGCACCGGCGTCGATGACCGGCGCGGTGCTCGACGTGAACGGAGCATCCTATGTCCGCTGACGCTATCGACAGCTGGAAGACCAGCCTGCCCTGCACACGGGCGGAGGCCGAGGCGATCGACGCGGCGGACGATCTGGCGATCGATGCCGTGCTGATGACGACCGAAGAGGTCGAGGACGATCGCGAGCGCTGGCGACTGGACGCGTATAGCGAGCACCGCCCCGACGACGCGATGATCGCGCAGTTGCGGGCGCTGGTGCCGAGTGCGGCGGGGATCGATCCGGTGATCGAGCCGCTAACCGCGCAGGACTGGGTCGCGATGAGCCAGGAGGGGCTGGAGCCGATCGTCGAGGGGCGCTTCGTCGTCCACACCGCCGCGCATGACGTGCCGCCGTCGGCGGGTGGTCGCGCCTTCCGGATCGACGCGGGGCGCGCGTTCGGAACCGGGCATCACGCGACCACCAGCGGCTGTCTGGCGATGCTCGACCGGCTGGAGGGGCAGCGGTTCACGCGCATCATCGATATCGGGACGGGCACGGGCCTGCTCGCCTTCGCCGCGGCGCATTTGTGGCCGGACGCCGATATCACGGCGACCGATATCGACCCGGCGGCGATCGACGTGACGCGCGAGAATGCGGCGTTGAACGGCGTCGTCGGGCTGGAGTTGATCGTGGCCGATGGCGCGCTGAGCGACGCGATCACGGCGCGGGCGCCCTTTGACCTGCTGATCGCCAACATCCTGGCCGGGCCGCTCGTGTCGATGGCGCCGGAAGTGGTCGCGATCGCTGCGCCGGACGCGACGATCGTGCTGGCAGGGCTGCTGGAAACCCAGCGCGAGGCGGTGGTGGCGGCATTCGGGGCTTGCGGTTGCGCACTGGCGGAGGTCGACCGGCGCGGCGACTGGACGATCCTGCGGCTGACCGCGGGTGCGACGCGCTATGTGCCGACCACGCCGCCCGATCCCAAGGGGCGCGACGGGTGGGCGCTGGATATTTGAGCATCGCGCGATCGACCTGATCCGTTCGCCCCAGGCGACGTCGAAGGGCAGGAGACTCGGGTGCTTCGACTTCGCTCAGCACGAACGGGAGAGGGAGGCTAGTTCCCCGTCAATCGATCCGCGCAGCCGCCATCTCATAGGCGATCGCCTCGCTGCGTGAGACCTCGCGCCCGGCCTTGAGCACCGTCACCGATGCGCCCGGCTCCGCCGCGCGGGCGGAGGCGGTTACGCGATAGGTCCAGGGCGCGGCGGCGAACTGGTAGCTTTCGGCGCCCGCAGGCGCGCTGACATGGCGGCCGCCGCGGACTTCGACGGTGGGTGTGCTCGATGTGCCGCGCTCGCCGCCGTCGCTGATCGTGCCGGGTTTGTCGAAATCGAAGCTGCGATAGGTCAGGCTGCCGTCCGCCTCTTGCGTCACGATAGCGGATCGCTTCGGCATGACGATCAGCAGTCGTGCGCGGGGCAGCCAGCGGCAGCGGGAGTCGCGCTCGCCGATCCGGACGCTCGACAGTGTCGGCAGGGTCGTCGCGGGTGCGGGGCCGAGCATCGCCGGGTTGATCGACCGCACGCCGCCGACCGCAACGCCGTCGCGCAACAGGTCGCGCGCGATCGAGCCCGCGCCCGGATCCTCGCGGCCGATCGTGATCGTCTGCCTGGTGACGTCCAGGCCGGGCTTGGCGAAGACCCACAGCTCAGAGCGCGACACCGCAATGACCCGCGAGGCGTCGACGGCGTCGCAGAGATACAGGATCGGCGTCCATCCGCCGCTGTCCGAAACGAAGGCGGCGGCGCCGTCGGCGCGCACGGACGGGGTGGCGAGCGTCAGGCCGACGTCGGGTTTCGTCGGGGTCGGAGCGGGCGTCTGTGCAGGCGCGATCCGCCGGGACGCGGCCGGCTCCGTGCCGTTCTTCGGCGCGTCGGTGTCGTTGCACGCCGATAGCAAGGTGACGCAGAGGCCGGTCAGGGCGGCGATCGTCGATCGATGGGGCATGGCCGGCTCCATTCTCGTTCTCAGAGCGAAACGGTTGCTATCTGTCCACGGTTCCCCGCGTCGGTATCTCGGCGACGACGGCGAGGGGCTCTGCGCCGGTTGCGGGTACACTGCGGTCTCGCGGCGTTCGAGTGTGCTCCAAGCATGCCGGTTGCGCGGCGATTGTCCGTTGCGTCACGCTCGCCTATCCGGGGCGCCGATATGACGCCGCGCGATGCCCCGATCCTGTTCCTCGACTCCGGTGTCGGCGGGCTGTCCGTGCTGGCACCGACACGCGCGCTGCTGTCCCGTGCGCCGATCGTCTATGTCGCCGACAATGCGGGCTTTCCCTATGGCACGAAGACCGAGGCGGAGATCGCCGCACGGGTGCCCGCGCTGCTCGGGCGGCTGGTCGAGCGCTTTCGGCCGCGGCTGATCGTGATCGCGTGCAACACCGCCTCGACGATCGCGCTCGGGTCGGTGCGCGCGGCGCTCGACGTGCCTGTCGTCGGCACCGTCCCAGCGATCAAGCCGGCGGCGGAGGCGAGCATGACGCGCGTGATCGGCGTGCTCGGCACCGCCGCCACCGTGCGCCAGCCCTATGTCACCGACCTTGCCGCGCGCTTCGCATCGGACTGCACGGTGCTGCGCCACGGTTCGGCCGAGCTGGTCGCCTTGGCGGAAGCAAAGCTGGCGGGGACGACGCCGGACGCCGATGCCTGCCTCGCGGTGATGGCGGGGCTGTTCGACCAGCCCGGCGGCGACCGGATCGACATCGTCGTCAACGCCTGCACCCATTTCCCGCTGGTCGCGGAGGATCTCGCCGCCGTCTCGCCGAAGGGGACGCGGTTCATCGACGGTGGCCCGGGCATCGCCCGGCGCGTGGCATGGCTGACAAAGGAGCAGGATTGGCCCGCGGACGCTACGGGGCGGGCCGTCTTCACGCGGGCGGATGCCGCCGCGCTGGGTCTGGCCCCGGCGCTCGCGCGCTACGGGCTGACCACGATCGAATCGTTATAGCGCGGCGGGCATCGGGGCGATGAGGGCGTCGTAGCGTTCGGCGAGTTCCAGATGAACGCGGCGAACCATCGAGTCGGCGCTACGGTCGGCCGCGGCACGTTCCTGTGCGGCGCGGCGAGTATAATAATCGGTTGTCTGACGCGGCTCGGCCATGTCCTGACCTTTCTGCACGCAAGCGCGAGCTTTCCCGTTGCTCTCGGTCGCCGACGTGCTTGAGGCTGGGTGTCGGCGATGCGGGATTATTAGCACATCTCCGGAACATACGGATTGATCTCGCTCAATTTTTCCGTCGACGCGGTCGATCACGTTGATCGTCGATCCGCACTGGCGGGGCCTCGCGCTTTTCGCTAGGGGGCGAAGCATGACCGGTGAGGGTACCCCTGCGCGCGCTGTCGATTACTCGCGCGTCTTCAGCCAGGCGATCGATCGCCTTCATGCCGAGGGGCGCTACCGCGTCTTCATCGACATCCTGCGCAACAAGGGGCATTTCCCTAACGCGCGATGTTTCGCCGGGCATAACGGCCCGAAGCCGATCACCGTCTGGTGCTCGAACGATTACCTCGCGATGGGTCAGCATCCGAAGGTGATCGCGGCGATGGAAGAGGCGCTGCACGACGTCGGCGCAGGGTCGGGCGGCACGCGCAACATCGGCGGCAATACGCATTACCATGTCGATCTGGAAGGCGAGCTCGCCGACCTGCACGGCAAGGAAGGCGCGCTGCTGTTCACCAGCGGATACGTCTCGAACGAGGCGACGCTGGCGACGCTGGCCAAGGTGCTGCCGGGCTGCATCATCTATTCGGACGAGCTGAACCACGCATCGATGATCGCGGGCATCCGCAATTCGGGCTGCGAGAAGCGCGTGTGGCGCCACAACGACCTGGCGCATCTCGAGGAACTGCTGGCCGCCGACGATCCATCGGTGCCGAAGCTGATCGCGTTCGAGAGCGTCTATTCGATGGACGGCGACGTCGCGCCGCTGCATGCGATCTGTGACCTGGCGGACAAGTACAACGCGCTGACCTATCTCGACGAGGTTCATGCGGTCGGCATGTACGGGCCGCGCGGCGGTGGCATTTCAGAGCGCGACGGTGCGGCCAGCCGCATCACCGTGATCGAGGGCACGCTGGGCAAGGCGTTCGGCGTGATGGGCGGGTACATCGCCGCGGATCGCACGATCATCGACGTGATCCGCAGCTACGCACCGGGCTTCATTTTCACGACGTCATTGTCGCCGGTACTCGTCGCCGGCGTGCTGGCGAGCGTGCGGCATCTTAAAAGCTCCAGCGTCGAGCGCGACGGGCAGCAGGCCGCGGCGGCGAAGCTGAAGTCGCTGTTCGAGGAAGCAGGCCTGCCGGTCCTGCCGACGACGACGCATATCGTGCCGTTGATGGTCGGCGACCCAGTCAAGGCCAAGCGGATCAGCGACATCCTGCTCGCCGAATATGGCGTCTACGTCCAGCCGATCAATTATCCGACCGTGCCGCGCGGGACCGAGCGCCTGCGCTTCACGCCGGGGCCGGCGCATGACGAGGCGATGATGGTCGAGTTGACGCAGGCCTTGGTCGAGATCTGGGGCCGGCTGGAGATGCGCCGGGCGGCCTGCGGTCACTCGCGATCCCCGCCGAGATGACGGCGCTGGATTGTAATCAATCCTTGCTCCTAAATCCGTGATGCATCCCGATCGGATGTCGCTAGTTTCCGCAGCGGAACGACCGATAGGAAAGACGAATGGAGCTGTTGACCGACCTGTTTCTGGGCAAGCCGATCTGGATGTGGCTGGGCTTTCTGGGTGTGGTCATCGCCTTGCTGGTCTTCGACCTGGGCGTGCTCAACCGCAAGGATCATGAGATCGGGGTCAAGGAGAGCCTGAAGCTCTCCGCCTTCTACATCATCTTCGGCGTCGCATTCGGCGGGCTCGTCTGGTGGCAGATGGGGCAGGAATCAGGCATCGCCTATCTGACCGGTTTCGTGGTCGAAAAGACGCTGGCGCTCGACAACATCTTCGTCATCGCGATGATCTTCACCTATCTCGGCGTGCCGCGCCAGTATCAGCACCGGGTGCTGTTCTGGGGCATCCTGGGCGTGATCGTGCTGCGCGCGATCATGATCGCGGCCGGCGCGGCGCTGGTTGAGCGGTTCGAGTGGGTGCTCTATATCTTCGCGGCGTTCCTGGTCATCACCGGCATTCGCCTGCTGTTCACGGTCGGCAAGGAAACATCGGTCGGCGACAATCTGGTCCTCAAATTCGTCCGCAAGCATCTGCCGGTGACCGACCGGATCGAGGGCGACCATTTCCTCGTGCGCGAGCCCGATCCTGCGACGGGCGTCATGAAGACCTGGCTGACGCCGCTAGCCGTCGCGCTGATCCTGATCGAGGCGGCGGACATCGTGTTCGCGGTCGACTCCGTCCCGGCGATCTTCACGATCACGACCGATCCGTACATCGTCTATACGTCGAACATCTTCGCGATCCTCGGCCTGCGCGCGCTCTACTTCGCACTGGCGGCGGCGATCCACCGGTTCCACTATCTCAAATATGCGATGGCCGCGGTGCTGATCTTCATCGGCTCCAAGATCTTTGCCGCCGACGCGTTGGGTATCGCGAAGATCCCGCCGGTGCTGTCGTTGACGGTGACGCTGGGTATCCTGGCGGCCGGAATTCTATGGTCGCTGTGGTCGACGCGCGGGCAGGACAAGGCGGTGTAGCGCATCCAAATTCGCCTTTCGTGCTGCGCTTGTCGAAGCACTGCCTTCCTTCGTTGCGCATGATCCGCGGCCAGAGGAGGGGCAGTCCTTCGACAAGCTCAGGCCGAACTAAGTCTAGGCTATTGCCGCGATCGCGCGTGCAACATCGGCGTGAACGGCATGGGCCGCCGCCTGCGGGACGGTCGCGCCCGTCAGGTAGCAGGTGACGAGGATCGGCCGGCGTGATGCGCCCGGCCAGATGACGGCGACGTCGTTGTAGGTGCCATTCTCGCCGCTGCCGGTCTTGTCGCCAACCCGCCAGCCGCGCGGCAAGCCGGCGCGGAGACGGGTGGCACCGGTCGTGTTGGCGATCAGCCAGCCGCTCAGCTTTGCCCGTGACGCTTCCGATAGCGCCGGACCGAACAGCATCGCGCGCATTGTGTCGAGCATCGCGTCGGGCGTCGTGGTGTCGCGCGCGTCGCCGTGGATTGCTGTGTTCAGTTCGGGCTCGTGCCGGTCGAGCCGGGTCGTCCGGTCGCCGAGGCGCGCGACGAAGGCGTTGAACCCGCCGACCCCGCCGATCAGCGACAGCAACAGGTTGGCAGCAGCGTTGTCGCTGCGTGTCATCGTCGCCGCGCACAGTTCTGCCACAGTCATAGATTCGCCCTTATGCTCCTCGGTCACCGGCGAATTGCCGGGCAGGGGGCCGCGCGGCACCGCGACCGGTCGGTCCAGTCGCAGCTTGCCGGCGTCGACCGCGGCCAGCGCGGCGCCGCTCAAAGGAAATTTGAACGTACTGCACATCGCGAACCGCTCGCCACCCCGGTGCGCGAAGCGGCGGCCCGTAGCGAGGTCGAGCACGCCCACGCCAAGCCGTCCGCCCGACCGCCCCTCGGCCGCCATCACCGCCGCGGCGAAGCGCGCGCCGCCGAAGTCACCGGGTGCCGCAAATGCCAGCTTTGGAGCGATCATCGCCATCGCCGCGCCGCCGCCGATCGCCGTCAGGAAAGTCCGTCGTTCCATTGTCGCCTCCTCGTTCGTCGAGCGTATGGTGCGGGCTGGCATGGCAAGCGACAATCGATCATATCTGGGCCGAGCCATTAGAAATTTCGGGGTTTAAAGCCGTGGATCGTGCGCAATTGCCGCTCAATGCCCTGCGCGCATTCGAATCCTCGGCGCGGCATCTGAGCTTCACGCGCGCCGGGCTGGAACTGTGCGTGGGGCAAGCGGCGGTCAGTCACCAGGTCAACCGGCTGGAGGCGCTGCTGGGTGTCCGGCTGTTCCGGCGTCTGCCGCGCGGGCTGGCGCTGACGGACGAGGGGGCGGCGCTGGTGCCGGTGCTGGCCGACGGATTCGACCGGATCGCGGGCGTGCTCGACCTCTATCAGGGCGGGCGGATGCGTGCGCCGCTGGCGCTCGGCGTCGTCGGCACCTTCGCGACCGGCTGGCTGCTACCGCGCCTCACCGATTTCGAGACGGCGCATCCGTCGATCGACGTGCGGTTGCGGACGAATAACAATCGCGTCGATCTGGCGGGCGAGGGGCTCGACTACGCCATCCGCTTCGGTGACGGCGCGTGGCACGGGGCGGAGGCGGATGCGCTGATGGCGGCGCCCCTGCTGGCGATGGCGACCCCGGCGATCGCGGCGCGGCTGGCGGTGCCGGCGGACCTGCGCCGCGAGACGCTGTTGCGATCCTATCGGGCCGATGAATGGCCACGCTGGTTCGATGCAGCGGGTGAGGCGCCGCCGCCGCTGACCGGGCCGATGTTCGATTCCTCCGTGACCATGGCGGCGGCGGCGATGGGAGGGGCCGGGGTGGCGCTGCTGCCGGCGGCGATGTTCGGCGATGCGTTGGCGTCCGGAGCGCTGGTCGTGCCTTTCGATATCGGGATCGACACCGGCCGATACTGGTTGACCCGGCTCAAGACCCGCGCACCGACCGCGGCGATGGAGGCGTTCCGCGAGTGGCTTTTGCGGTCGATCTGAATTCCGCTTCGTACAGCTCAGAGCCTGAAGCGATCAGCTTTGATCACTCCCGTTCGCCCTGAGTGAAGTCGAAGGGCAGCTGTCCACCAGGTGCTTCGACTTCGCTCAGCACGAATGGTGGAACAGACCCGATCGAAACCGACCCTAGGAAGTCGCTCGTGCTAAGCGACATCGGATCCGCTGGTCGAAAGTTGCTCTTCGCCTTCGCTGAGGGCGCGCTAATATTCCACGACCGGATGGCCGAACAAAGCGCCCGCGAGGATCGTCAGCGCGCCGAGGCCGAGCGACAGGGGGATGCGCAGCCTCATCCAGTCGACCGGGGCGATGCCGCTGGTCACCAACCACCGGTCGACCGGCAAGGTCAGCATCAGCGCGACGCCGGTCGCGACGAGCGTCCAGCCCGACCCGTTCGTCAGCAGAAAGGCGGCGCCCAAGGCGAGCGCGACGAGGCTGGGTACGACAGCGATGGTGGCAAGCAACGCCTGGTTCCGCTGCGTCTGCATCGCGAAGCCCCACCACATCCCGCCGAGGAAGCTGAGGATCAGCAGCGGGTAGGCCAGGCTGACGATCGCTGCGAGCCTTTCGCCCAGCGCCAGCAGGATCACTGCGGCGAAGGCGGGTGCCAAGCCGGCAAAGCCGAGCAGGCGGGCGGTCCCGCCTACTCGTGCGTCAGTCACGGCAGTAGCCTTCCCCAGGCTTGACCGTCAGGCACGGCGCCTTGCCCGCCAGCCATTTCAGGCCCGTTTCGTCTCCATTGGTCATCACCGCGGTTTCGGCGACGCCGTTGCGCATGAAGCGCAGCCCCTCGGCGGTAACCGATCCATCGAACTTGCCGGCCATTTCGTTATCCAGGCCCCAGCGCATATCCAGCGTCACGCCGCCGCCGGGCTTGGCCGCGACGCTCAGGATCATGCCCTCGACCCCGACCCACCGGCCCAGATAGTCTCTCTCCGTCGCTTCGGAGAGATTGTCGTCCATGACACTGTTGTCGGTCGCCATGTTGGCGACACCTGCGCGAGCCTCTTCCTCGCTCGCAGCGCCTTCGGATGGCATCACTTCTTCGACCGTGTCCTGCGTAGCGGCGACATTTGCCTGCATCTCGTTCGCCGGCTGCGACGAGCAGGCGGCCAGCAGGCCGGCAAGGGCGACAGCGATCGCGGTGGTGGGCTTCATTACGCAGGCTCCATTGATTTGGAGCAAGAACCCGGGCGATGGACGGAGGGTTCCGCCGCCCGGGTTCCGACGCCCTTAGGGCATCAGCACGCTGTCGATGACGTGGACGACGCCGTTCGACTGCATGACGTTGGCGGTCGTGATCGCGGCGTGGCCGCCCTTGGCGTCCATCACATGCCAGCCGTTGCCGCGCTTCATGAAGCGCAGTTCGCCGCCCGCGACGGTCGTGTAGGTCGCGGTGCCGCCATTGGCCGCCGCCTTCTTCGCGATATCTTGCGCGGTGATGCGGCCGGGAACGACGTGATAGGTCAGGATGCCGGTCAGCTGCGCCTTGTTCTCCGGCTTCACCAGCGTGTCGACCGTGCCGGCGGGCAGCTTGGCGAAGGCGGCGTTGGTCGGCGCGAAGACGGTGAAGGGGCCGGGGCCGGACAGCGTCTCGACCAGGCCGGCGGCCTTCACCGCGGCGACCAATGTCGTCAGATTGGGGGCGGCGGAGGCGTTGGCGACGATCGTCTTGTTGGCGGACATCGCCACGCCACCGACCATCGGGTTTTTCTGCGCCGCGGCCAGCGGGCTCGCCGCCATCGCCAGCGCGGCGCCGGCCATCAGGCCGCGCATAAGGGTCTTGGTCATCCTGTTCTCCTGAAAAACGTTGATCTGCCCCAATGCTCGACATCAGATACGTGGCGGATGCGGGAAAGGATGCATCGCTGCTGGCTTTCGTACGCTGGCGGCGTTAGGGGCCTGCGCGAGCCCACCGAACCACCTTTCAGGGATTCGAAGTCGCTACCATGCGCATCGCCATCGCCGCGGATCATGCCGCGTTCGCCCTCAAGCAGACGCTGGCCGCCTGGCTGCGCGAGACGGGACACGACGTTCTCGACCTCGGCCCCGACAGCGACGCGCGCGTCGACTATCCAGACTTCGGCTACAAACTGGCCCGTGCCGTCCGCGACGGCGATGCCGAGCGCGGAGTCGCTTTGTGCGGATCGGGCATCGGCATCTCGATCGCCGTCAATCGCGAGCCGGCCTGCCGCTGTGCGCTGGTGAGCGAGCCCTATTCCGCAGCACTCGCTCGCGAGCATAACGATGCCAATGTCATTGCGCTTGGTGCGCGGCTTGTTGGCGAGGACATGGCGAAAGCCTGCATCATGTCATTTCTGGTCGGCGATTTCGCCGGTGGCCGTCACGCTGGCCGCGTCGCCAAACTCACCCAACCCACTCTCGATGGAGATGCCGCATGAGCACCAACCCCGCCGCTGCCAATGACGTGCAGCCCGACGGCTTCTTCACCCGCGGTCTGGCCGAAGCCGACCCGGCGATCTTCGCCGGCGTCCAGCACGAACTGACCCGTGAGCAGACGCAGATCGAACTGATCGCATCCGAGAACATCGTGTCGAAGGCGGTGCTGGAGGCGCAAGGGTCGGTCTTCACCAACAAGTACGCCGAAGGTTATCCGGGCAAGCGCTATTACCAGGGCTGCCACCCGTCGGACGAGGTTGAGCAGCTGGCGATCGATCGCGCCAAGCAGCTGTTCGACTGCGGTTACGTCAACGTCCAGCCGCATTCGGGCGCGCAGGCGAACGGCGCGGTCATGCTGGCGCTGACCAAGCCGGGCGATACCATCCTCGGCCTCAGCCTCGATGCCGGCGGCCACCTGACCCATGGTGCGCGCGCGGCGATGAGCGGCAAGTGGTTCAACGCGGTCCAATATGGCGTGACGCCCGACACGCACCTGATCGACTATGACGATGTCGAGCGGCTGGCGGTCGAGCATAAGCCGACGCTGATCATCACCGGCGGCTCGGCCTATCCGCGCCAGATCGACTTCGAACGCTTCCGCGCGATCGCCGACAAGGTGGGTGCCAAGCTGATGGTCGACATGGCGCACTTCGCGGGCATCGTCGCGGGCGGACTGCACCCGTCGCCGCTGCCGTTCGCCGACGTCGTGACGACGACCACCCACAAGACGCTGCGCGGACCCCGCGGCGGCATGGTGCTGACCAACGACGAAGCCATCGCAAAGAAGATCAATTCGGCGGTCTTCCCGGGGCTCCAGGGCGGCCCGCTGATGCACGTCATCGCGGCCAAGGCGGTCGCGTTCGGCGAAGCGCTGCGTCCGGAGTACAAGGGCTATATCGCCGCGGTGGTCGAGAACGCCAAGGTGCTCGCGGCGACGCTGAACGAGCGCGGCTGCAACCTCGTCTCGGGCGGGACCGACACGCATCTGGCGCTGGTCGACCTGACCCCGCTTGGCATCACCGGCAAGGATGCCGACGAGGCGCTGGAGCGTGCGGGCATCACCTGCAACAAGAACGGCATCCCCAACGATCCGCTGCCGCCGATGAAGACCAGCGGCATCCGCGTCGGATCGCCCGCCGGCACCACCCGTGGCTTCGGCACGGCCGAGTTCCGCGAGATCGGCAACATGGTCGCCGATGTGCTCGATGGCCTGAAGTCGGCGGGTGAGGGCGGGGACCTGAAGGTCGAGGCGGACGTTCAGGCCCGTGTGCGTAGCCTGTGCGCACGCTTCCCGATCTACCAAGGATAAGCCAGACCATGTCGCAGCTCGACGAAGTCCAGACCAACATCAAGAATACGCCGGGCCTCGGCAAGAGCATGGCGAAATGGGGTGCATTGGGCGCGGTCGTCGCGATTCCGGTGCCGTTCGTCGGCCCGGTGATCGGCGCTATCGCCGGGGCGGCCTACGCCTACACCAAGCGCAACAAGTAAGGATTTGAATGCGCTGCCCCTTCTGCGCCCATGAAAACAGCCAGGTAAAGGATAGCCGCCCCAGTGAAGACGGGGCGGCAATCCGCCGGAGGCGTCAGTGCGAGGCGTGCGGGGCGCGCTTCACGACGTTCGAGCGCATCCAGCTGCGCGAACTGACAGTGGTGAAGAGCGAGAACCGCCGCGAGTCTTTCGAACGCGACAAGCTGATCCGCTCGGTCTCCATCGCCTGCCGCAAGCGCCCGATCGACAGCGGCCGGATCGAACAGCTCGTGTCCGGCATCCAGCGCCAGTTGGAGACGAGCGGGGAGGCCGAAGTGACCTCCACCCGGATCGGCGAACTGGTGATGGAGGGGCTGAAGGGGCTCGACTCGGTCGCGTACATCCGGTTTGCGAGCGTCTATAAGGACTTCGCCGAGGCGAAGGATTTCGAGGCGTTTGCCGGGAGTGTGGAGGAGGTTGGGCGGGGGTAAATACGCCTCTTTCTCTTCCAACGTTCGTCTCGAGTAGCCTTCGAGCTTGTCGAGAAGGCGTATCGAGAGATAGGCCGCAACCATGACCTTCTCGACCTACATCTTGAAGTGCGCCGACGGTAAATATTACACCGGCCACACCGATGATCTCGAAGCCCGCCTTGCTCAACATCAGAACGGCGAGGTGCCCGGCTGGACGAGTATGCGTCGTCCGGTCGAACTCATGTGGTCAGAAGCGTTTGAGACCCGCGAGGAAGCCATCGCGGCCGAGGTGCAGGTCGGCAATTGGTCGCGCGCCAAGAAAGAAGCGCTGTTCCGCGGCGACTGGTCCGGTGTTTCGGCGGCGGCTCGCAAGATTTCTCGATCCGCCGTCTCGACAAGCTCGACGGCTACTCGAAACGAACGGATGGGGGAGACCGTCCCACCCCCCGCCATCGTCCTCGTCCGCCCGCAACTCGGCGAGAACATCGGCAAGGCCGCCCGCGCCATGCTGAATTTCGGCCTGACCGACATGCGCCTGGTCGCTCCGCGCGATGGCTGGCCCAACCCACAGGCTGGCCCGGCGGCGTCGGGCGCGGACGTGGTACTCGCCAACGCGCGGGTCTATGATACGGTCGCCGAGGCCGTCGCGGATTGCGCGCACGTCTATGCGACGACGGTGCGCAAGCGTGGGGTGACCAAACCGGTCGTCACGCCGGAAATCGCCGCCCGCGACATCCACGCCGGTCCCGGCACTTCGGCAATCCTGTTCGGGCCGGAGCGCTCCGGCCTCGAAACCGAAGATGTCGCGCTCGCCCGCACGATCGTGACCGTGCCGATCAACCCGGAGTTCGGCAGTCTGAACCTTGCCCAGGCGGTCATTCTGGTGGCGTATGAATGGTCGAAAGGCGTTGCGCTCAAGAGCCCCCCGGCGGTCGACCTCGATCCGCCGGCCACGCAGGAGGAGTGGGAGGGGATGTTCGCACAACTCGACACCATGCTTAAGGCATCCGGCTTCTACTTCCCGCCCGACCGGGTTCCGTCGACGCGCCTCTCGCTGCGCAGCCTCCTGACGAAGCCGGGCTGGTCGAGCCAGGAATTGCGCACCATGCGTGGCGTGCTGTCGGCGCTGGAGGGCAAGAAGCGCCCGCGCGGTTGACTCGATGAGCGTCCGCGGCTAGGCCCGCCGCTTCGCAATGGCCCCACACCCCGGTGAAGTGGTGGCCCGGTCCTGTCTCGACAGGATCGGCGGAGACCGGGATCAACGTCAGACGATTGCAAGGAATTCACTATGTCGAAGCGCGCCAGCGCCAAGTACAAGCTCGACCGCCGGATGGGCGAGAACATCTGGGGTCGCCCGAAGAGCCCGGTCAACAAGCGTGAGTATGGCCCCGGCCAGCATGGTCAGCGCCGCAAGGGCAAGATGTCGGACTTCGGCATTCAGCTGCGCGCCAAGCAGAAGCTGAAGGGCTATTACGGCGACGTCACCGAGAAGCAGTTCCGCGCGTGCTATCACGAGGCGGCCCGCATGAAGGGTGACACCGGCCAGAACCTGATCGGTCTGCTCGAACAGCGCCTGGATATGATCGTCTATCGCGCCAAGTTCGCGCCGACGATCTTCGCTGCGCGCCAGCTGGTCAGCCACGGTCACGTCCGCGTCAACGGCGTGAAGTGCAACGTCGCCTCGCGCCGCGTCTTCCCGGGCCAGGAAATCACGCTGGGTTCGAAGGCGCAGGAAATGGCGCTGGTGCTCGAAGCCCAGGGCCTCGCCGAGCGCGAAGTGCCGGAATATGTCGCTCAGGACGGCAACGCGAAGGTGACCTTCACCCGCGTTCCGACGCTGGACGAAGTGCCGTATCCGGTGAAGATGGAACCGAACCTCGTCGTCGAATTCTATTCGCGTTAACGCGAATAGAAGGAGCAGAGGTTCGGTTCGGCCGGCCTCGCTCAGGCGAGGACCGACGGCGCGGCTTTGCCGCGACGCTGGTGAGACAGAAGAGGGCGGCCCGCAACGGCCGCCCTTTTTGCGTCCGCTGACGCGCAGCCGTAGCGCAAGCTACGGCAAGCACATGGTCAGCGGGCTAGGCCAGCGCCGCCACAAGCGGCGACCGACGGCGCGGAATTCACTTCCGCGCCAGCCCGACGAAACAGCAAGAGGGCGGCCCGCAACGGCCGCCCTTTTTGCGTTCTGCACCTTCACATCGTCATTCCCGCGAAGGCGGGAATCAATAGTCGCTGAACGCAGTGAGACTTACCGCATTCAGCCAGAATTGATCCCCGCCTCCGCGGGGATGACGGTGGCGGGGTAGGGAGTGACGAGTGAGAGTGCGGCCTTCCACCCCCGCCGCACCGCCGCTAGTATCGATCGATACCAGGCTCAGGACTCCCAACGCATGCGCATCCTCTCCCTCATTCCCCTCTTGCTACTCGCGACCGGCGCGGTCGCGCAGACGCCGGCGGTGCAACCGCCGATCGACACGATGAAGCGCGTCGTTGAACGCCTCTCCTCGGATGAATTCGAAGGCCGCGCGCCCGGTACCGAAGGCGAGAAGAAGACCCTCGACCTGCTCGTCGCCGAATTCTCGAAGCTCGGCCTCAAGCCCGGGAACAACGGAAGCTGGTTCCAGGACGTGCCGATGGTCGAGATCACGGCAAAGGACGTGACGCCGCTGACCTTCACCGGCGGAAAGGCGCCGGTCAGCGCGACCTATGGTCCGCAGATGGTCGTCGGCACCTATCGCACCGATGGCGCGCGGTCGGTGATCAAGGATTCGCCCGTCGTCTTCGTCGGCTACGGCATCAATGCGCCGGAGAAGGGGTGGAACGACTATGCGGGCCTCGACGTCCGCGGCAAGACGGTCGTGATCCTCGTCAACGACCCGGATTACGAGACGCCGGGGCTGACTGGCACCTTCAACGGCCGCGCGATGACCTATTACGGCCGCTGGACCTACAAGTTCGAAGAGGCTGCGCGGCAGGGCGCCGCGGCTGCGCTGATCGTCCACGACACGGTGCCCGCTGCCTATGGCTGGAACGTCGTCCAGTCGAGCTGGACCGGCGCGCAGCAGGTGGCGGAGGGTTCCCCCGGCAACCGCGACCAGTCGACTGCCATCGGCTGGATTTCGAACGAAACGGCCAAGGCGCTGATGGCGTCGGCCGGGCAGGACCTCACGGCGCTCAGCGCTGCGGCGAAGCGGCCGGGGTTCAAGGCTATCGACCTGAGGCTGAAGGCGTCGGTCGCGTTCGACAACCAGACGCGCAAGCATATGTCGAAGAACGTCGTGGCGCTGCTGCCCGGCACGAGCCAGAAGGACGAGTACGTCCTCTATACCGCGCACTGGGACCACTTGGGCCGCTGTGAGAAGGCTGCGGACGGCGACGATATCTGCAACGGCGCGGTCGACAATGCGACCGGCACCGCGGCGCTGGTCGCGCTGGCCCAGGCGAATGTGAAGGCCGGACCGACCCCGCGCAGCCAGCTGTTCATCGCGCTGACCGCGGAGGAATCGGGGCTGCTCGGCGCGCAATATTACGCCTCGCACCCGGTCGTTCCGCTCAAGCAGACCGTCGGCGGCGTCAACATGGACGCGCTGTCCATGGCGGGGCCGGCGAAGAATGTCGTGGTGATCGGCAAGGGCAAGTCGGACCTCGACGCCTATCTCGATCGCGCGCTGGCGGCGGAAGGTCGCGTCGCGACGACCGAGCCGACGCCGGAGAAGGGCTTCTACTATCGCTCCGACCATTTCGCCTTCGCGCGCAAGGGCGTGCCGATGCTGTACTTCGAGGGCGGGGACGATCTGGTCACCGGCGGCCGCGCGGCCGGGGCTGCGGCGGCGAAGGATTATGAGGAGCATCGCTATCACGGGCCGAAGGACGAATATGATCCCAACTGGAACTGGGACGGCGTCGCCGGTGATCTGCGCCTCTATTATCGTGTCGGGCGCGAACTGGCGGCGGGCAAGGATTGGCCGAACTGGGTGAAGGGCGACGAATTCCGCGCGATCCGCGATCGGTCGCGGGCTGGGCGATGACAAGCCCGCGGGTCGACGATAAGGCGCGGGCATGACGCTGACACCTCCCCCCGAATGGGCGCCGCACGATGCGGTCTGGATCGGTTTTCCCTCGCATCCCGAACTGTGGGTCGAGGATCTGGAGCCTGCGCGCGAGGAGGTCGTCGCCTTCGCGCGTGCCGTGCATGCCGATGGCCGGGGCGAACGCGTGCTGCTGGTCGCGGCGGACGGCGAAGCGGCGGAGGCGGCGCGGCGGATGGCGCCGTTCGCCGACGTCGTGGTACAGCCGTTCGGCGACATCTGGCTGCGCGATACCGGTCCGATCGTCACAGGCGACGGCACCGCGCGCGACTTCGGCTTCAACGGCTGGGGCGGCAAATATGATCTGGAGGGCGACGACACCATCGGTCTGCGCCTGGCCGAGGATCGCGGGATCGCCGCGCAGACGTGCGACTGGATCCTGGAGGGCGGCGCGATCGACGGCGACGGCACCGGGCTGGTCGTGACGACCGAGCAATGCCTGCTCAACCCCAACCGCAACGCGCGGATGACGCAAGGCGAGATCGAGGCGCGGCTGGCGAGCGACTTGGGGCTGTCGCGCGTGCTGTGGCTTGGCAACGGCCTGCTCAACGACCACACCGACGGCCATGTCGACAACCTCGCCCGTTTTGTCGGCGAGAACCGGCTGGCGTTGCCGGAAGCGGCGGACAACGATCCCAACTGGCGGGTCTATCAAGATGCGGGCGCCCGCGCGGAAGCCTTCGGTGTCGAGGTGGTCCGCATCCCGTCGCCCGGACGCGTGCTGAACCATGACGAAGAGATCATTCCGGCGAGCTACATGAACTTCTACATCGGCAATGCCGCAGTGGTGGTGCCGATGTACGGGCAGCCGAACGACGCGGCGGCGGTCGCGGCGATCCAGGCGCTGTTCCCCGATCGCGACGTCGTCGGCCTGCGAGCTGATGCGATCCTGACGGGGGGCGGCAGCTTCCACTGCATCAGCCAACAGATCCCGCGCGTCTGAGGAGCCGGGCATGGCAAAGGCGGATCGGCTGGAGCGTCTGGACGCGCGGCGTGTCGAACTGGAGGGCGAGTATCGCGACGCCCTTGTCGAAGCGCTACGTCGTACGGCCGCGGGGCAGTGGGGACTGTTCGCGCACCAGCGGGACAAGCATCAGCAGGCGGCGATAGCGCCGGTACTGGCGACGCTGACGGAGCTTGCGGACGAGATCGATACCATTCGGGAGCGGTTCGGGATGGAGCGGTTCGCCCTGCATTCGGAATTCCTCGCCGCCCGCGGGCCGGTCGGGCCTAATGCGGTCGGCGAGCCCAAGCAGGCTGCGCTCTGGCTGCAGAAACTCGGCGCCTGAAAGGGAAAACCCCGAAGCGGCGCACCGCTCCGGGGTCTGGTAGTTAGCGGCAGCGAACCTTGCCGCGGTCGATCTCGCGGCCGAGCAGCGCACCACCGCCGCCGCCGACCAGCGTACCGAGCAGTCCGCCGCCGATGAGGTTGCCGAGCACCGCGCCACCGACGCCGCCGATGACCAGGCCCGTCGTACCATCACCGCGACGGCAATAGGCGCGACCGTCACGCCCGCGATAGATGCGGTCGTTGCGGGTCAGGCGGCGCTCGCGGTAGCGACCCTCACGATACGACCGCGACGCGTCCCAATCCTGTCGGTCGCCCTGCCAGCGATAGTCGCGGTTCTGCGCCTGCGCCGGGGAGGGTGCGGCGAGTGGGACGGTGGCGATCGTCGCCGCCAATGCAGCCAGCATGATTTTCATCGAATTACTCCAGGAACGACATGGGGGAGCCGGGCAAACGCTTAGCTGCGCATGGAAGTTCACATGGCTTTGCAGCGGGCAGGCGATCCCCTACATGGCGCGGCATGACAGACATTACCGTCGCCGCGCTGCAGCTCGCCTTTTCGAACGATATCGATGCGAACATCGCCAACGTTACGCGTCTGGTCCGCGAGGCCGCGGCGCGCGGCGCGCAGGTGATTCTGCCGCCCGAACTGTTCGAAGGCGAATATTTCTGCCGCGTCGAGGACGAAGGCCTGTTCGCCAACGCGAAGCCGACCGCCGAGCATAAGGCGGTTCGCGCGATGCAGGCGCTTGCCGCCGAACTCAAGGTTCATATCCCGACCAGCTTTTTCGAAGCCGATGGGCCGCATCACTATAATTCGCTGGCGATGATCGATCCCGACGGGCGCATCCAGGGCGTCTATCGCAAGAGCCATATCCCGGACGGCCCGGGCTATGAGGAAAAATTCTATTTCCGCCCCGGCAACACCGGGTTCAAGGTATGGGACGGCCCGGCAAAGCTGGGTGTCGGGATCTGCTGGGACCAATGGTATCCGGAAACCGCCCGCGCGCTGATGCTGATGGGGGCGGAGGTGCTGTTCTACCCGACTGCGATCGGGAGCGAGCCGCATGACACTTCGCTCGATACCGCGCGGCTGTGGCGGCGGGCGATGGTCGGTCACGCGGTATCGAATGTCGTGCCGATCGTCGCCGCCAACCGCGTCGGCGTAGAGCACGGACAGACCTTCTACGGCACTAGCTTCATCGCCGACGAGCGCGGCGACATTCTGGCCAAACTGGACCGCGAGGAAGAAGGCGTGATCACCGCGACGCTCGACCTAGATCGCGTCAAGCGCCACCGCGCCGCCTTCGGCTTCTTCCGCGACCGCCGTCCCGAGCTGTACGGGCGGCTGGTGCAGGATATCTAGCTGATCAGATAGGCGTAGGTCTGAAGTCCAAGAGTTGCGACGCCGAGCAAGGCGGCAACGATCAGGTCCGATTCGATGACGGCAGATTTCCGCATTTCAGATCCCCTGTTCTGTTTTCGGAGGCCTAAACGCCGATCTCCCGGTCGGCGTTCCGTCAGCCGATCTGGCGCAGCGCGTTCGCCCTCGCGAAGACGGCGGCGAACATCTCCGGGGTCAGGCGGCCGGTGTTCTGGTTGTAGCGCGAGCAGTGGTAGCTATCGATGAGGACGCGGCCGTCGGGCATGCGGTGTTCGGCGAGATGGCCGAAGCGGCATTTGGGAAGCTTGCCGCCCATCGCCTTCACCGCCGACTGGTGCGCGATCTGGCCCAGCGCGACGACGATGCGGGCGTTGGGCAAGGCATCGAGCTGCGCGTCGAGGAACGGGCGGCAGGTGCGGACTTCCTCCGGCGTCGGCTTGTTCTCGGGCGGCAGGCATTTGACGGCGTTGAGGATGATCGCCCCGGTCAGGTGCAGGCTGTCGTCTGGGCGTGCCTCGTAAGTGCCGTCGGCCAAGCCATGCGCCTTGAGCGTATCGAACAGCAGCGGTCCGGCGCCGTCGCCGGTGAAGGGGCGACCGGTGCGGTGGGCGCCGTGCTTCCCCGGCGCCAGGCCGACGATCGCCAGCCAGGCCTGTGGGTCGCCAAAGGCCGGGACGGGCGCGTTCCACCAGTCGGGGTGTTCCGCGCGGACCGCCTCGCGCAGCTCGACGAGGCGAGGGCAGCGGGGGCAGTCGTGGGGTGGTTCGGTGGCGCTCAGCATGATGCTCGGGTAGGCGGGGGCGGTGGTGACGACAAGCTATGCGATCGCGGTGGGGTCGAACCGGGCCGGGCGGCATGGGCGCCCCGAGGCGGAAGTGCGTGCCGCGCTGGCATTGCTCGGCGGGCGAGCCGCGCCAGTGATGCAGAGCGCGCCGGTCGGGCCGTCCCTGCGGCGCTATGCCAACACCGTCGTATTGGTCGAGAGCGCGCTGTCGCCGGGCGAGATGCTGGCCTGGCTGAAAGGCATCGAGCGGGCGTTCGGGCGGCGGCAGGGGCGGCGCTGGGGCGCGCGGGTGATCGACCTCGATATTGTGCTGTGGTCGGGCGGGGTCTGGGCCGACCGCCGGCTGACTGTTCCGCACCTGCGGTTTCGGGAGCGGGACTTCGTGCTCCGCCCGCTGGCTACGCTTGCGCCCGGCTGGCGTGATCCGGTGAGCGGTTTGACGGTTCGGCAACTGCTTGCCCGGTTGACCGTTCGCCGTCCGGCCCCTAGTCGGGCCGCTCGCCTTGGTTGGGGTCCGTAGCTCAGTCGGTAGAGCAAGCGACTTTTAATCGAGAGGTCCCGGGTTCGAGCCCCGGCGGACCCACCAGGCGACTTCCCCCGATCACCATTCGTGCTGAGCTTGTCGAAGGGCTGTGCTTCGAAAGGCTCAGCACGAACGGGGAAGATTTACTTCCCCGCCGCCATCGGCTTGCGATAGTCGAGCGCCGGCTTGCGGTTGCCGAGCATCGCTTCATATTTGAAGTTCGGACCACGGGCCTTCAGCAATTCCGCCTTCGCCGCCGCCAGAGTCTCGGGTGAGCGGAACAAGTCGGCGGCGGTCAGGGCGAGCGTCTTGGCGGCGACCACGCCGCCCTTGGCGCCGATCGACATGCCCGAGGCGGCGACCGCCTGCCAGCTATGCGCGGGGGTGCCCGGCACCCAGGTGGCGGTCGAAAGGCCGATCGTGGGCGAGACCCAGCTGATGTCCGACACGTCGGTCGACCCGCCGCCGTCCCCGTCGCGGCCGAGCGGCAGTACCTGACCGGCGATGGCGAGCGGGCGCTTCACCTCGAGCGATTTCTGAAGCTCGGTCGCCCAGGCGGTTTCCTGCGGCGTGTAGGCGACACCGCCGACCGCATTGAGGTTGCGATCCATGACCTTGGCCAAAGTCTCGCTCGCCAGCATCGAATAGACGCCGCCGGTGATTTCGTTCGAGACGGTGGTTTCGGTCGCCAGCGCAGCGCCCTCCGA
Source organism: Sphingomonas floccifaciens (assembly GCF_042681125.1). Taxonomy (NCBI): domain Bacteria; kingdom Pseudomonadati; phylum Pseudomonadota; class Alphaproteobacteria; order Sphingomonadales; family Sphingomonadaceae; genus Sphingomonas; species Sphingomonas floccifaciens. The sequence goes on from NZ_JBHUFC010000002.1 coordinate 222,193, forward strand.
CGCCTTCACCACGCGCGCCCAGACCGACTTGACCAGCGCGGGATCGACGTCGCGGACGTAATAATAGCTCTCGGCGAAGTCGGGCACGACGTTGGGCGCTTCGCCGCCGTTTGTGATGACATAGTGGATGCGGATCGACGAAGGCACATGCTCGCGCATCATGTTGACCGCGACGTTCATCACCTCGATCCCATCAAGCGCAGACCGCCCGCGCTCAGGAGAGGCGGAGGCGTGTGCGGACAGGCCCTTGAAGCGGAACTTGCCCGAAATGTTGGCGCGGCTCGGGCCGACCGACACGATGTTCGCGCTGCCCGGATGCCAGTGCAGCGTCGCCGACACGTCGTCGAACAATCCGGCGCGGACCATATAGACTTTGCCCGATCCACCTTCCTCCGCCGGGGTGCCGTACACGCGCAGTTCGCCCTGGACCTTGTTGGCGATCATCCAGTCCCGGATCGCCAGCGCGGCGGTGACGCTGGCCGCGCCGAAGAGATTGTGGCCGCACGCGTGCCCCGCGGCCTTGCCCGCGATCTGGTTGCGGGTCGGGTCGGTCGTCTGCGCGGTCCCGGGCAGCGCGTCATATTCGGCAAGTATGGCGATGACCGGACCGGCGCCGTTCCTGAAGCTGGCGACGAAGGCGGTCGGAATGTCGGCGACGCCCGCCTTCACGTCGAAGCCGCCCTTCTTCAGTTCGGATTGCAAAAGCGCGGAGCTTTTCGCCTCCTGATAGCCGACTTCAGAGAAATCCCAGATCGTCTTGGCGGTGCTGGCCAGCGTCGCGGCGCGGCCGTCGACGTCGGAAAGGATCGCGGTGCGCTGCGCATCCGGAATCGCCTGGGCCTGCGCGGCGGCGGGGAGGATCAGGGCGGTGGCGAGCAGCAGGGATTTCATGGTCGATCCTCGGGACTGGCAGCGGGCAAAAGTTGCGACAACGCGGTCAATTCGTCCTCAGTTGTCACTTTTGGTCTTGGCTTCGATTTGAGAGGTGTTGAAGCAGTGAATGTCCAACTTTTCTAGCCCTCTCCCCTCCGGGGAGAGGGTTGGGAGAGGGGCGGTGCCGCGAGCTTTTGGTCTCGGTGAGACACCTACCCCTCTCCCCCTCCCTCTCCCCTGAAGGGGAGAGGGCGTGTACCTATCGCACCCCAACCGCCGCGGCATCCGGCCGCCGGGTATCCGCAGCGCCCAGGAACTTGTCTCCGTCGACCATGATCGACTGGGTGCTGCCCATCGTGTTCGACGGGCGGACGACGTGCCCCTTCGCCTCCAGCAGCGGTACGATGTCGGGCGAAAAGCCTTCCTCCAGCTCCAGTGGAGCGTCGCCGCCGCCCTGATTGATGCGCGGGCGTTCCGCCGCCTCCGCGACGTTCAGGCCGTGGTCGAGGACGTTCGACAGCATCTGCACCATCGTCGCGATGATATAGCCGCCGCCGGGCGTGCCGGTGACCAGCCAGGGCTTGGCGTCCTTGAACACGATGATCGGCGTGATCGTCGATCCCACGCGCTTGCCCGGCACCGGCTTGGTCGCCAAATTGGTCGAGCGACCCCAGGCGAGGTTGCCGAGCGAGTTGTTGAGCAGCACGCCCGTGCCCGGCGCAACGACATGCGCGCCGTAGCTGGCCGACAGCGTGTAGGTGTTGCTGACCGCGTTTCCAGCCGCATCCGCGACCGAGAAATGCGTCGTGTCCTTGCTTTCGAACGGATAGGGATTTCCGTCCGCGACGTCCTTCGCACCGAGCGAACGGTCAGGGCGGATCAGCTTCGCGCGTTCCTCGGCATAGGCTTTGCTGGCCAGCCCCTTGGTCGGCGAGCGCCAGTCGGGTCCGCCACCGACCAGGCGACGGTCGGCTGACACCAATTTCATCGTTTCCGACAAGAGGTGCAGGTTGGCGACGGAGCCCCAGCGCTGTTCCTTCACGGGGAAGCGTTCGAGGATGTTCATCGCCTCCGCGACCGACGCGCCCGACGCGGTGGGGGGCATGTAGGCGATCTGGTTGCCGCGATAGCTCGACCAGATCGGCGCGGACACGATGGCCTTGTAGTTCGCCAGATCCTGCGCATCGATCACGCCGCCGCCGGCCTTGATGCCGGCCGCCAGTTTCTGCGCGAACGGGCCGGTGTAGAAAGCGTCGCGGCCACCGGCGGCGATCAGCTTCAGCGTCGCGGCGAGGTCGGGCTGCTTCCACGTTTCGCCGGCGGCATAGGCGGTGCCGTCGGGTTTGAAGAACATCGCCATCGCCGCGGCATCGTCCGACATCGCCTTGCGTTGGGCGGCGTTGGCGGAGGCTTCGTCGTCGGACAGGGCGACGCCGTTCTCGGCCATCGCGATCGCTGGCGCGATCAGCGTGCCCCAGGGCAGCGAGCCGTAGAGCTTGTGCGCCGCCCATAGCCCCGCGACGGTGCCGGGAATGGCGACGCCCTTCATCGAATAGCCCTTGTCGGGGTCGACGCGGCCGTTGGCGCCTAGCAGCAGGTCGGGCGTCGTGTTGCGGCTGGCCTGGCCGTAATAGTCGATCGCGATGGTCGATGCCGGCTTGTCGCCACGCGGCGCCATGTGGATCAGCATATAGCCGCCGCCGCCGATGTTGCCCGCGCGCGGCAGAGTGACGGCGAGCGCGAAGCCCATCGCCACCGCCGCGTCGACGGCGTTGCCGCCCTTGCGCAAGATGTCGGCGCCGACTCGCGAGGCGATGGCGTTCTGGCTGACCACCATCCCGCCGCGGCCGACGGCGGGTTTGTGAATCTGGTCATAGGCGACGATGTCGCCGCCGCTCCCCCGGCGCGGGGGTGGGGCGGGGCCTTCCTCCTGCGCGGCAAGGGGACTTGCGAGCGTAAGGAGTAGAGTCGCAATTCCCATCCCCGTTCGCCCTGAGCTTGTCGAAGGGCCGTTCTTCTTTGCGAGGAAGTGCGGTGCTTCGACAAGCTCAGCACGAACGGCGGTGGGGGAGTTCATAACCTCAGAACCTCGACTGAATGTTGGCGTACCAATAGCGGCCATAGGGCTGGTACAGCGCGCCCAGGAAGCCGTCGGTGCTGAGTGGTGGCTGCTTGTCGGCGAGGTTGCGGACGCCCAGGCGGAAGCGGTGGCGGCCTTCGCCATCGGTGCGGCTGCCGAAGCTGACCTGACCGTAGAGGTTCACGGTCGTGCGCCCGTCGACGAACCACGGCACGCCGTTCACCGTCCCGCCGGTATCGTCGACGTCGCTGATGTAGCTGGTGAAGGTGCCGATCTGGAACGGCCCCTTCGACCAGGTCAGCGAGCCCGAGACGCGCCATTCGGGCTTTCCGTTCAGGCGCACCTGATCACCACCGTCGGAGATGACGGTATCCTTGTTGATCGTCCCTGCAGCGCGCGCGTCGATCAGCGTCTGGACGTCGGCCGAGGGGGTCAGAAAATAGGTCTTGAGATAGGCCGCGTTCACATTCGCCGAGATGCGGCCGATCCCGAAGTCGCGGACGCGCCAGTTGAAGCCGAAGTCCCAGCCCGACACCGTCTGCGGCTGAAGGTTGCGATACTGGTCCTTCACGAACAGCACGCGGCCGGCGGGCGCCAGGTTCGATCCCTGGAACAGCGCGATGTCGTCCGCGGTCGGATCGGCGCGGATTACGTTGGGATCGGTCTTCCCCTGAACGCGCAGCAGATAGTCGTTGATGAGCGCATTACCCTCACCAAAGATGCCGACGATGTCGCGCTGCTTAATGTGCCAATAATCGGCGGTCAGCGTGATGCGGCCGATCGACTGGTCAAGGAAATGCGGCTGAAGCACGATGCCGCCGGTGATGTTGGTCGACTGTTCGGGCCTCAGGTCCGGGTTGCCGGCACGCTGTGCGGTGGTCGCGAAGCTCTGCGTACAGGAGGTGAAAGCGGCGAGGTAGAGCGGATTGGCCGATCCGTTCGCCAGCAGTCGCGGCTGGCGAAGCTGTGCTTCGCAGCGGATCGGGTCGAGACGGGTGTTCGAGCGGGTGACGAGCCGCGCATTGACCTGTTCGAGGTTCGGCGCGCGGAAGCTTTCCGCATAGGACCCGCGCAGGCGGATGCCGTCCACGATGTCCCAGGCGCCGGCGATCTTGGGCTTCGCCACCGAGCCGGCGTCCGAATAATGTTCGGCGCGGCCTGCCAGCTGAAATTCCAGCCGGCTGACCAGCGGGATGTTCATGTCCGGCGAGACGACGGGCACTGCGAGTTCGATATAGGCGCTGTGGACATTGCGCCGGCCGCCGGTGTCGGGCGAGTTGCTGGTGCCGACCAGATCGGACGGGTTGACCGCGCCGGTCACGCTGTCGGTGAACTGGATCGTGCCGTCGACGCGGGGATCGCGATCATCGAGCTGCGTCTCGCGACGGACCTCGACCCCGAAGGCGATACCGAGATTGCCGCCGGGTAGGGCGAGCAGGTCACCCTTCGAGCCCTTCAAGTCGATCAGTGCCAGCGTCGCCTTGCTGCGTCGGATGGTGTTGATGCGAATGGCGTCGAGTGCGGCCAGGCTGGACGGCACGCTGTCACGCAGACTGGGGTTGGTGAGGTCCGCGCCGTTGAACGGATTATAGGCGTCGGGGGTGTTGAGCGCGAGCTGGCGCTGGAGCAACGTCGCGCTGATGCCGGTCGAATTGTCGATGACCTGCGCTTCCGAATAGAGCGCGGCCGATTCCCAGTCGATGCCGTAAGCCTTGAAGCGCAGACCCGCGAGCGCACGCCATTGGTCGTTGTCGACCTTTACGATGTTGGGGCCGAAATCGGAAAAGTTGTAGCTCGTCAGCGTGACGGGAAGTCCCGCGGCGGGCGTGTTCAGGCCCGGGATGCGGAACGCGCCGCCGGTGGGGCCGAACGGGTTGTAATAGTTGCTTGCGGGCACCGTGATCGGCTGCGACGCGAGGGTGCCGGGCGACCCCTGGATGCTGGTGGTCGAGGCCTTGTAATAGCCCGCTTCACCGAACAGCTGCACCTCGTCGGTCAGATCGTAATGGCCGTTGGCAAAGAAATTGTAGCGTTCGACCTGCGGCACGATGGTCCGGTTGTAGGCCTGGGTCGCGTCGAAGCGCAGGTTGCGGTCGGCAGCGGCGGTGTTGGTGCCGTCGTCGATGCAGATCGCTGAATTCGATGGGATGGAGGCCGAGCAGCCGCCGTTGGCGGTCGGCTGGATATGGAACACGCCGGCGCTGCTGGTGACCAGCGCGCCGCTGGTGCCCGTACCGGTACGCACCGCGGTGCCGCCGCGCGTGGTGAAGACGCCCCACGGCGTAATCGTCGAGCGGCCGTCGACCAGCGTCGAGCCCTCCAGCGCGGTGCCGACGAACAGCGGCTGCTTGTTGTCCGACGCGGTATAGTCCTGGTCCGCGGCGCGCTGCATCGTGCGGCTTTCGCGGCTGGCGTAGACGGTGATGTTGCCGCGTCCGCCGAGATTGGTGCCGGCCAGCAGGTTCAGGCTGGTTTCCAGCAGATTGGTGTCCTCGGCGAAACCGATCTGCCCCTCCAGCTGGACGCCCGAATAGTCGGACTGGAGCACGGTGTTGACCACGCCCGCGACCGCGTCGGAGCCGTAGATCGGGCCGGCGCCGTCGCGCAGTACTTCCAGCCGCTCGATGCCGAAGCTGGGGATGGTGTTGCTGTTGACGGTCAGGACGGGGACGAGGTTCTCGTTCGCGCGGCTGGTCGGGTGGTTGACGACGCGACGGCCGTTCAACAGCACCAGCGTGTTACCGACGCCTAAGTTGCGCAAATTGACCGAACCGACGTCGCCGCGCGCGGCGTTCGAGCTGTTGGGCAGGTAGCTGGCGTTGAACGTCACGTCGCCGAGCTGCGGGATCGCGCGAAGCAGGTCGTCGCCCGACGTCGCGCCGATCGCGGCGAGATCGTCCTGGCTGACGACGGTGACGGGCAGCGCGGCGGTGATCGAGCTGCCGCGGATCTGCGAGCCGACCACGACAACGTCGGTCGTCGCCGACTGCCCATCGCTAAGCGCCTGTTCGACCTGTTCGGTGCTGGGAGTGGGCGTCGAGCTTTCGGCCGGAACGGGCGATGCCGGGGCGGTCTGGGCCGACACCGGTGTCGCCGCCAACAGGGCGCTGCCGGCAACGGACAGCAACAGCATATGCTTCATGATCTTCCCCTCAGAATCTCTTTGGTTTCACCGCCCCCGCGGTGATGCGCGTTCGTGACGCGGGCGGAATCTTCCTCGCGCCGGTTGACGGTCAGGTCCAGAGCGGATGTGACGCTGCGCAGATATTTCAAATAGCTGCGTGGCTAAGCGGCAACAGTTTATTGCGCGAGGTTGCGCTGGAGCGTTCGAAATGATGCGGTCAGGCGCGCTGGGCGTCGCTGACCGCATCGGCGGCGCGCAATGCGGCGAGCAGCTTGGTCAGGTGCGCGGCGTTGCGGACTTCGACCTCGATCAGGTTGGTATGGAAGGTGGTGTCGCGGTCGTCCATCCGGAGGCCGAGGATGTTGGCCTTGTGCGCGCCGATGACGGTCGCGACTGCGCCCAGCGCGCCGGGTTCGTTCTTCAGCGTGACCGAGATGCGTGCGATGCCGCCCTCCGCCGTATCGCCCCAGGCGAGGTCGACCCAGTCGCCGCTGTCCTGACCATTCTCCTCGCCGATCTGGGGGCAGGCGATGTCGTGGACGGCGATGCCTTCGCCCTCGCGCCGGATGCCGACGATACGGTCGCCGGGGACGGGGCGGCAGCATTCGGCCAGGTCGAAGGCGACACCGGGCGTCAGGCCGGTGATGGTGATCGCGTGACGCTGCGGCGGAGCCTGGTGCGCGTCCTCGCCGCCGGCCGAGCCCGGCATCAGCGCTTCCATGACCTGCGCATCCGACAGCTTGCGAAGCGCGATCGCCTCCAGCAGCGCGTCCATGTCGGTCAGTTTCAGACGACGGATCGCGGCCGTCACCGCGTCCGCGCCGACCGGAACGGGCAGGCGCTGAATGATGTCGTCGTACAGCTTGCGCCCCAGCGCCAGCCGTTCGGCGCGCTCCTTCTGGCGCAAATGCCGGCGGATCGCGGCGCGCGCCTTGCCGGTCACGGCGAAGCTCATCCAGTTGGGTTGGGGAGTCTGCCCCTTGGAGCGCAGGATCTGGACGCTGTCGCCGTTCTGGATCTCGGTGCGCAAGGGGACCACGCGGCCGTTGATCTTGGCACCGACCGCCTGGTCGCCCAGATCGGTGTGCACGCCGTAAGCGAAGTCAATCGGTGTCGCGCCCTTGGGCAACTGGATCAGCTCGCCCTTGGGGCTGAACGCGAAGATGCGGTCGGCGTACATCGCCATCCGCGTGTGTTCGAGCAGTTCCTCCGGGCTTTCCGCCGCCTCCAGGATCTCGACGAGGTCGCTGATCCACGGCACCTGGGTGTCGGGTCGGACGGCGTCCTGCTTGTAGGCCCAATGGGCGGCGATGCCATATTCGGCCTGTGCGTGCATCGCATGGGTGCGGATCTGGATTTCGATGCGGGTATTCTCGCCGATGAACACCGAGGTGTGGAGCGAGCGATAGCCGTTGCGCTTGGGCGTCGAGATGTAATCCTTGAACCGCCCCGGCACGAGCGGCCATTTGCGGTGGATGACGCCCAGCGCGCGGTAACATTCCTCTTCGGTCGCGACGATCGCGCGGAAGGCCATGATGTCGGACAGCTGCTCCAGGCTGACGTGCCGCTCGAACATCTTCTTCCAGATGGAATAGGGATGTTTCTGGCGCCCGCCGACCTCCGCCTCGATCCCGGCGCGCTTGAGCAGGCCGTGGACGGTGTCGGCGATCTTCTCGATCCGGTGCCCCTCGTCCTCCAGCGCGGCGAGACGGCGGGTGATCGATTCATACGCCTCGGGCTCGATCTCGCGGAAGGCGAGCGTCTGCATCTCCTTCATGAACTCGTACATGCCGATCCGCTCGGCCAGCGGGGCGTAGATCTCCATCGTCTCGCGCGCGATGCGGCGGCGCTTCTCGGGCTTCGAGATGAAGTGCAGCGTGCGCATGTTGTGCAGCCGGTCGGCCAGCTTCACCAGCAGCACGCGGATGTCGTCCGACATCGCCAGCAGGAACTTGCGCAGGTTCTCGGCGGCCCGCTGGCTTTCGGTCTGCGCCTCGATCTTGCTGAGCTTGGTCACGCCGTCGACCATTCGCGCGACATTGCCGCCGAACAGTTTCTCGATCTCTTCGGACGTCGCGACGGTATCCTCGACCGTGTCGTGCAGGATCGCGGTCGTAATCGTTTCGTCGTCGAGGCGCAGGTCGGTCAGGATGCCGGCGACTTCGATCGGATGGCTGAAATAGGGGTCGCCGCTCGCGCGCTTCTGCGTACCATGGGCGTTGACGCTGAACACATAGGCGCGGTTCAGCATGGCCTCATCGGCCTGGGGATCGTAGCTCAGGACCCGATCGACAAGTTCATATTGGCGCAGCACGGGGTTCAAGATGGGATGGGCGGCCGCCGCATTGCAATGATTTTGTGTCGATGACGCAGATTAGCGCCCTTCTTCGTGCCGGGGGCGGGGGCAGGCCCCCTGGGGAGAGGGGCACGAAGAAGGGCCGTGCCGCAGGCCATAGGGCGCGGCACGAACTGAACGCGTTATTTTGCGCGGGCGTTGCACTTCGCGAGCGCTTCGTCGCCGAACGCGGTGCCGGCGACCGTGAAGCTGCTGAGCGCGCCGACGCGCTGGACGACCAGTTCGCACAACACCGCGTCACGCTCGCCGGCGCGCGGGGCGGTGCAGGTGCCCGCGGCGCACTTCCACATGGTGCTGCGAGTGATGAGATTCGTCTTTGTCAGCTCGGCCTTGGGCGTGGCCGTGTAATAGCCGGTCTGGGCAATGGCGGGTGCGGTTCCGGCGATGGCGAGGATGGCAGCGAGCCCGGCGAGCAGCTTCATGTTGGTTCCCTTTCACCCCTGATGGGTTTCGATTCGCCACCTAACTTACCCTGTTGTCAGTTGCAATGGAAAACCTATGCTGTGCTGCAATATGAGAAAGGCTTCGTCAGCCGCCAGTTTTGCGGTAGGTCGCGGAAATGGTCGCAAAAGTCCGAGAGCAGCTGCGCGAACTGGTCACGACGTGTAGCCTGCCCGCTGCGCTGGAGGCGATGGGCGAGCGCTGGGCGTTCCTGATCCTGCGCGCGGCGTTCAACGGCTATCATCACTTCGAGGAGTTCCAGTCGGAGCTCGGCATCGCGCGCAACATCCTGGCGAACCGGCTGGCCCGTTTCGTCGAGCATGGCATCCTCGAACGCCGCGCGATGGCGGACGACCGTCGCAAGATCGAATATCGCCTGACCGACAAGGGTCATGCACTGCTGCCGACGATGGTCGCGCTGCGCCAATGGGGCGAACGGTGGGAGACGGGCGTGCCGGCCGATCCGGTGCTGGTCGACACGCGCGACGGCAAGCCGATCCGCAGCGTCCGGGTGCTGAGCCACGACGGGCGGGAGCTGGAGAAGGAAGACCTGAAGTGGGTGCTTCGGGAGGATCTGGAGCGGGCGGCCGGCGATTTACGGTAGCAAATTGCGGACTCGCCACGGCGAGCTGACCCTTTCCCGTTCGTGCTGAGCCTGTCGAAGCACCGTTCTTCGGGCCGCAATCGGAAAGCGGGCGTATCGCAGTACGCCCTTCGACAGACTCAGGGCGAACGGGTGAGGGGCGATGCACCTCCTCACAGCATCAGGCGCACACCGACGATCGCCAGCACGGTCGCCAGCACCGGCGCCAGCGCGCGGTCGGACACGCGGCTGGCGATCAGGCTGCCGACGATAATACCGGGCACCGATCCGACCAGCAGCGAGGCGAGCAGCATCAGGTCGACCGAGCCGAGCAGCCAGTGCCCGATCCCGGCGACGAGCGTCAGCGGCACGGCATGGGCGATGTCGGACCCGACCAGCCGGTTCACCGGCAAATGGGGATAGAGCAACAGCAACGCGGTCATCCCGAGCGCGCCGGCGCCGACCGACGTCAGCGACACGAGCACGCCCAGCACGACGCCGACCGCTACGGTCAAGGCCGCGACGCGGGCCTCGCCGATCGGCGGGAATTGCGCGATCCAGGCGGTGATGCGGTGGCGGAGCAGCGTGCCGGCAGCCGAAAGAAGCAGCGTCGCGCCGAGCAGGATGCTGACGACATGGCCGGTGTCCGCCTGCTGCACCCCGGCGCGTTGCAGGAGGAACAGCGTCACGATCGTGGCGGGCAGGCTGCCGGTCGCCAGTCGCCGCACCACCCGCCAGTCGACCGTGCCGCGCCAGCCGTGGACGGCGGTGCCGACCGTCTTGGTCGCCGCGGCATAGAGAAGGTCGGTGCCGACCGCGGTGACCGGATGGAAGCCGAAGGCGAGCACCAGCAGCGGCGTCATAAGCGAACCGCCGCCGACCCCCGTCAGGCCGACGATCATGCCGACGGCGACGCCGGCAAGCGAATAGAGCGGGTCGATCGCGGTCATGCTTGCGCCGGTGTGGCGGAGCGGGGCACGGGGTGGAAGAGAGATTTTGTTTGTGGGGGTGGGGAGGGCGATCACACCCACCATGCTCCTGCAAAGTCCGTCGCACGGCTTCATTCCGGACGGCCGGCGCAGCCGGGGACGCCCGTTTTGGCTACAGTCCGAGTTGCGCCCTGTCGACCGTTGCTGCGATCAGTTCGGCGCGGGCCACCGACCGACGATATTCGGCATCGAGTTGGCGCAGGCGCGCGTCGGCGGCGCTTTCCTCGCGCAAGTTGACGACGAGGAAGTCGCTTGCTCCGAGCTGAAAGCGGCGGCGTTCGGCGTCCGCCATACGGTTGGCCAGGGCGGTTTCGTCGGCGGCCAGCGCGACGAGGCGGTCGGCGGTCGTCGCCTGGATGGCCAGGCCGTTCACTTCGACGAGGATCTGGTCCTCGATGAGCTTGCGGCGAAAGCGCAGCCCGTCGGCTTCGGCCGCCGCTTCGGCGATCTTGCCGCGTGCGGACCGGCGTTCGAGCGGAAGCGAGAAGCGCACGCCGACGATGCCTTCCGCAGGTGTGCGGTTCGGACCGCCGAGGCCGATCGGCCCGACGTCCTTCGCCGCCTCGGCCTTCACGTCGAGACGCGGGCGCAGTTCGTTCTCGGCCAGCAGGCGCTTCACCTCGACCTGATCGAGGCGGACGAGGATCGCTTCGAGATCCGGGCGTTCGATGCGGCGGGCGAGATCGGGACCGAGCGGCGGCAGGCGAAGGTCGGGAAAGCTCGTGGGCAAGCGCTCCGGTGCCGGGACCAGGCGCTCGCCGGACGAATCGCGCACGTAGAAGGACAGCCCGTTGGCCGCGGCGGCCAGCTCCTGCTCGGCACGAACCAGCAATGTCTGGCGGCGAACGATGTTCTGACGGTTCTCGGTCCCGAGGATGTCGGGGCGGGCGCCCAGCCGGATCTGTCGCTCGATCGACGCCTGCCGTTCGGTGGCGAGGCCCAGCAGGTCGCGATAGACCCGCACCCGCATACCCGCGACGACCCAGGCCTGATAGGCGTCGATGGCGCGACGCTGGACGCCGATCGCGACCATCTCGCGGTCGAGCCGCGCGAGTTGAACGTCGCCGCCGGCCAGGCCAAGCCGCCCGCGGCGGTCGTCGATCAGGCGGTCGCGCATCAGCGAAAAGACTGCGCCGACCTTCACCTCGCCCAGCCGGTTGGTGAACGATTTGTCCTCATAGACCGGGAAGGTGCCGCGCGAGACGCGATAGCCGCCGTAGAGCGCGCCGCCGTTGTTGGCGAGCGGACGGGTCGCGCGCGCCTCCGCGACCGTGCCGTCGTAGTAACCCAGCAGCCGCGACTGCGTATCGCCCTCAAACAACAGGTCGAAGGCGCCCTCGGCCGTCAGCCGGCGGCCATCGGCCTGCCGTTCCCGCGTGATCGCTTCCAGGATCGCCGGCGCATGCGTCGCCGATGATCGCAGCACCTCGTCCAGGGTCAGCGTCTGGGCGGCGGCCGGAGTAGCGGCGACCATCAGCGCGGCGATGGCGACGACGCGGATCATTTCTTCACCTTCGCGACAGGCTCGGGCGCCGCTGCCGCGCCCTTGCTTTCGTCGGCCGGGCGCCGGAATTCGAGTGGGAAGTCGTTGAGCTGCCGCCAGAGTTCATAGCCGACGCTGACCGTCTCCATCTGGATCCAGCCGCGCACCTTGCCGCCCAGGCGGACGTAATCGGCACTCGGCCAGGGCAGCTTGCCCGGCATCGGTTCGACGATGACGCGGAACAGGCCGGTCATCTGTGCCGACGGGTCGATCGAGCGGACGCGTCCGTCGAAAATGCCATGCGCGACCGAAGGCCAGCCGCTGAACTGAACCGCCGGCCAACCTTCGAAGGCAAGGCGGACCGGGCGGCCGGGCCGGATGACGGCGATGTCGCGGCCGTCGACCAGCAATTCGACGATGCGCACCGGTGTTTCGGGGGCGAGCGTCGCAAGCTGGGCGCCGGCCGCGACCAATGTCGCGCCGGCGGCGGCGTTGATCGACTGGATGCGGCCGTCGCGTGGCGCCCGCACGGTCTGTGCCGACTGGCGGTTGAGGGTTACGTCGACGCGGCTGAGCTTGGCCCGCGCCTCGGCCAATTTCGCACGCTGGTCCGCCACCTTGATCTGCGCGGCCTCGTAATCGCGCCGGGCCGCCAGCCCCTCCGCCAGCAGCTGGCCGGAGCGGCCGACGTCGATCTGCGACACCGCCATCGCCTGCTCCGCCGCAGCGATCTCGGCCAAGACCTGCGCGCGTTCGGCGGCCAGGCGGGCAAGCAGGTTGGGATCGTTGTCGACGATCCGCGCGATCGGCTGGCCGCGCCGCACGCGGTCACCGTCGCGGACATACCAGCGCTCGACCCGGCCGGGAACAAGGGCGGTAATGTCCTGCACCCGGTCTTCCGGGTCGAGCGCGGCGACCTGTCCGGCCCCGGCCGAGGTCTGGACCCAGGGCACCAGGAACAGGATGGCGATGACCACCGCGATGCCGATCGCGATCAGCCAGGCGATGACACGCGTCGCGCGTGGCGGCCGGATTCCCGCCAGCGTCGGGAAATGGCGTATATGGTCAGGCTGAAAGGGCATCGCGGCCTCCTTCGCTGGCAAGGGCGAGAAGTTCGGCTTCGCTCTCGCAGCGGCGTTGCTCCCGCGCGCCCATCCATAGCGCCCCGTCGCGCATCAGCCCCTGCGGGCGGCGGGTGAATTGAAGGACGGTCGTGCCGCCGCGCAACCGAGCGAGCACCGCATCGACGCGTTCGGGCGGCAACAGATCGTAGAGCGGCGACAGCACGAGCAGCTTGGGCCGGGCAAGCAGCGCAGCCGCCAGCTTCAGCGCCATCAATTCGCCGACCGACAGCGGCCAGCCCGACGTCGAGACGACGGTGTCGAGCCCGTCGTCCAGCCCGCCAAGCCGTTCGGTCAGGCCGACCGTTTCCAACACCTCGACCATCCTCGCGACGTCGCCCGATGCGGCGAGCGTCAGATAGTCGCGGATGGACATTTCGACGAAGCTGGGGCGATCGAGCACCATCACTTCGGCGCGCAGGTGATAGGTGTCGAACCCGCCGATGTCGCGCCCGCCGACGATCACCAGCCCACGCTCGGCGGTCGAGTGACGCTTCAGCAGCATCGACAGCACCCGATCGACGCCCGTCGCCGCGACGACCGCGAGATGCTCGCCCGCCGCGACCTCGAAATCGAAAAGATGGCCGTCATGCTCGACCCGCCTCAGGCGGATCGATCCGTCACCGGGACCGTCCCCCCGGACCTTGCCGGCTTCCTGCGGCACGTCCCAGAACAGCGACAATTCCTCCAGTCCGGCCGCGAGCTCGTACAGCGCTTCCAGATAGGTGCCGAACTGGGCGATGCCGTAGAAGACACCCGACAGGATCAGCTCGGCGGCGACGAGTTGCCCGATCGACAGCTGGCCCTGGATGATCAGCCAGCCGCCAAGCGCCAGCAGCGCGGCGCTGGCGGTCGCATAGACCAGCAGCAGCGCGCAGGTCTGGGCGAAGGTGTAGCGGAAATGCCGACGATAGGCGGCGACATAGTTCGCCGTCACTGCCTCCGACCGGTCCATCGCGAAGTTCAGGTGGCGGCTCGACTTGTAGAAGCCGTTCGACCCGCCGACGCTTTCCAGCCAGTGCGCAGCCGCGTGCTTGACGTGGCTCTTGGCGACCGCGGTCCGGATCGCGCCCGATGCCCAGATCTGCCAGATCAGGAACAGCGCCAGCACCAGCACGGCGTTGAAGGCGAGGAAGAAGGGGTGGTAAAAGCTCGTCACGACCAGCCCGACGAGCCCCTGCAACATGATGGTGAAGCCGCCGATCAACAGGCTCGGCAGCGCCTTCTGCACCGTGACCAGGTCGAAGAACCGGTTGAACAGGTCACCGCGCCGCGTGTCGGCGAAGAACGGGTTCTGGGCATGGACTGCGCGGATCGTGATTTCCGCGACGATCCGCGCGAACAGCCGCTGCTCGAACAGCGCGAGCAGATGGACGCGCAGCGCCGCGAGCACCCCGGCCATGCAGAGCAGCAGGAACAACAGGCCGGACAGCGTGAACAGCGGCGTCGGCAGCGCCGTGTTGGCAACCGAGTTGATCAGCAGCTGGACCGAGATCGGCGTCGCGAGCGACAGCAGCGAGATCGCGATACCGTACACGACCGCCAACCGAACGAAGGCGGCGTCCGGCGCCAGCACCAACCTAACCCAGCCCAAGAAGGCCCGGATACCCGGGCGCGTGTCCGCCATCGCCGTTTTCCCTGATGATCGGGCGTCTCGTGCAACCCAGATCAACGTCACAGCGTCGCGGTGGCTACAGGGTCAATATGATTCGTGTCACGCGAAACATTTCGTAACGCGCTGGCAAAAAGCGGGCGCGATAGGAACCAAATAGGTCTCTTTTAATCAAGGCCTCGCGTTCTTTTCTGAGGTCTTGGCGGCGCCGATTCAAATGCGATGTCAGGGGAAGGTTTCCATGACCGCGCGGTGATCAGGCCGAGCGCGTGCGCGACTTGGATCGATTTCAGCAAGCCATGTCGTGCCGATAGTAGCTTGCGCCAATTCACGACTGCGACTGGCGTACGGATGCTTTCGTCGTGTCAGAGCTTCGCCAGACCTTTGCTAAAGTCCGCTGGCTTCCTTTCGCCGTCATTCCGGCGAAAGCCGGAATCCAGGGTGTCTATGCCCACGGCCTTCATCCGTTTGGCCCTGAATCCTGACTTTCGTCAGGATGACGGTTTTCTTGAGGAGAGATCGGACCTTCGCCAGGGGCTCGCCTTCGCGGGAAGGCGGAAGGAGCGGAGCTTACCCCGCGGCCTTGCTCCCCGCATTCACCCCCATCGATTGCAGGTACTTCTTCACGTTCCGCGCCGCCTGGCGTAGGCGTTGCTCGTTCTCGACGAGCGCGATGCGGACATAGCCTTCGCCGTCTTCGCCATAGCCGACGCCCGGCGCCACCGCGACCTTGGCATGGGTCAGCAGTTGCTTGGAGAATTCGAGGCTGCCCATGTCCTTGAGCGCGGGGGGCAGGGGCGCCCAGGCGAACATCGATGCCTTGGGCGCCGGAATGTCCCAGCCGGCGCGGGCAAAGCTTTCGACGAGTACGTCACGGCGTTTGTGATAGAGTTCGCGGTTCTTGGCGACGATATCCTGCGGGCCGTTGAGCGCGGCACAGGCCGCCGCCTGGATCGGCGTGAAGGCGCCGTAGTCGAGATAGGACTTCACCCGCGTCAGCGCGGCGATCAGCTGGCGGTTGCCGACCGCGAAGCCGATGCGCCAGCCGGCCATCGAATAGGTCTTGCTGAGCGAGGTGAACTCGACCGCCACGTCCTTGGCACCCGGAACCTGGAGGATCGAGGGCGTCGGGTTGCCGTCGTAATAGAGCTCCGAATAGGCAAGGTCGGACAGAATCCAGACCTTGTTCTCCTTCGCCCAGGCGACCAGCCGCTCGTAGAAGGCGAGGTCCACCGTCTCCGCCGTCGGGTTCGACGGGTATCCGCAGACGAGGACGCTCGGGCGCGGCACGGTGAAAGCCATCGCGCGGTCGAGCGCTTCCCAATAGCGTTCATCGGGGGTCGTGGGCACGGAGCGGATCGTGGCGCCGGCGATGATGAAGCCGAACATGTGGATCGGGTAGGAGGGGTTGGGCGCGAGCACGACGTCGCCGGGTGCGGTGATCGCGGTCGCCAGGCTGGCGAGGCCTTCCTTCGACCCCATCGTGACGACGACTTCGGTTTCCGGATCGAGATCGACGCCGAAGCGGCGGCCGTAGTAATTCGCCTGGGCGCGGCGCAGGCCGGGAATGCCCTTCGACTGCGAATAGCCGTGCGCGTCGGGCTTCATCGCGACTTCGCACAGTTTCTCAAGTACATGCGCCGGTGGCGGCAGGTCGGGATTGCCCATGCCGAGGTCGATGATGTCCTCTCCCCCCGCACGCGCCGCTGCCCGCATCGCGTTCACTTCGGCGATGACATAGGGGGGCAGGCGCTTCATGCGGTAGAATTCTTCGGACATGGTTCTCCCTTTCGGTTGCGCTCCCCCTACGCCATTCGGACGCATCCGGGAATGACGGATGCGCGTGGCGCCGCTAGAAGGTGTCGACACACGGAGAGGACGCCATGCCCGACACGACCCAGCCGACCCTGCCGAGCCTGGCGGACATGCAGCATTGGACCTGGGTGCTGGGCCGCGCGCAGCAGATGATGCTGGAGGCGGGGATCGACGCCGCGCAGGCCGCGCCGAAGATCACGACGCCGGCCATTCCGGCGATGACGATCGACCCCGCGCAGATGATGCAGGCGTCGGCCGATTTCTGGACCGACACGATGAAGCTGTGGCAGCGCTTCCTCGACCCCGCCACGGCCGAGCCGTTCAACGAGACGCCCGAACAGGCCCGCGACAAGCGCTTCAAGGCGCCCGAGTGGCGCGAGCAGCCGGTGTTCGACTTCCTGCGCCAGAGCTATCTGACGATCGCCGATCATCTGCTGAAGAATGTCGAGCAGATGGACGGGCTGGACGCGGGCCAGCGCGAGAAGCTGCGCTTCGCGACACGCGGCTTCGTCGATGCGATGAGCCCGTCGAACTTCGCGGCGACCAATCCGCAGGCCATCGCCAAGGCGATCGAGACACGCGGCGAGAGCCTGTTGAAGGGGCTCCAGAACATGCTGGCCGACATCCAGCGTGGGCAGCTGACGCACACCGATACGGAAGCGTTCGAGGTCGGTCGCAACATCGCGACGACGCCGGGCAAGGTCGTGCATCGCACGCGACTGTACGAGCTGATCCATTATGCGCCGACGACCGAACGGGTGCTTGCCACGCCGCTGGTCATCTTTCCGCCGTGGATCAACCGCTTCTACATCCTCGACCTGACGCCGGAGAAGAGCTTCATCGGCTGGGCGGTGGCGCAGGGGCTGAGCGTGTTCGTCGTGTCGTGGAAGTCGGCGGACGCTACGCTCGCGGACGTGAAGTGGGACGATTACGTCGCCGCGCAAATCGATGCGATCGACACGATCCGCGATCTGCTCGACGTGCCGTCGGTCCATACGATCGGTTACTGCGTCGCGGGCACGACGCTGGCGGCGACGCTGGCCGTGCTGGCCGCGCGCGGAGAGGCGGAGAAGGCGGCGAGCGCAACCTTCTTCACCGCGCAGGTCGACTTCTCGGGCGCGGGCGAGTTGCAGCATTTCGTCGACGACGAACAGCTCGGCTTCATCAAGAGCCTGGCAACCGACGGCTATCTCGACGGGCGCTACATGGCGGCGACGTTCAACCTGCTGCGCGGGCGGGATCTGATCTGGAACTATGTCAGCAACAATTACCTGCTGGGGCAGGATTATACCCCGTTCGACCTGCTGCACTGGAACGGCGACGTCACCAACCTGCCGGCCAGCTGGCACCAGAGCTATCTGACCGACCTGTACCGCGACAACCGGCTGGTCGTGCCGGGCTCGCTCAGCGTGCTGGGCGTCCCGCTCGACCTGACGACGGTGAAGACGCCGACCTATGTCCAGGCGGGGCGCGAGGATCATATCGCGCCGGCCGAAAGCGTGTGGAAGGTAACGCATCACTTCGCCGGGCCGGTGAAGTTCGTGCTGGCCGGATCGGGCCATATAGCCGGCGTGGTCAATCCGCCGGCGGCGGGGAAATACCAGTATTGGACAAACGACGCGGCGGCGGAATCGCTAACTGAGTTCGTTTCGGGAGCAAAGGAAACCAAGGGTAGCTGGTGGCCGGACTGGATCGAGTGGGTCCGCGCACTGGGCGACGATACGGTGAAGGCGAAGGGCGCGCGGTTGCCAGGCAAAGGCAAACTCGCTGCGATCGTTGATGCACCGGGCGACTATGTCAGAGCCCGGTAATCGACGGTGGGGCGGGAACTTTTTCCACCGAGATTATGTTGCAGTGCACAAAATCGGCTTGCAATTGCCGCAACTCACGCGTAATTGTGCACCGCAACAAAATAGGTGCACTTATGGCGAGCAAGACTTCGAAGACCATGAAGCCCGCGCCGAAGGTGACGGGTGATATCGCAAAGGCTGCGGCGGACACCGTCGTCGCCGCCGCGACAGCGCCGACCGCAGCGACCAAATCCGCGATCGAAGCCGTAAAGCGCGCGCCGACCAAGCCGGTTCCCGCAGCGATCGCCGCTCCCGCGAAGGCCGCACAGACCGTCGCGAAGCAGGCGGTCGACGCCGCGGCGCCGGTCGTGGAAGCCGCGGCCGAAGCCGCTGCCATCGTGACCCAACCCATCCAACAGGCGGTTGAAACCGCCGTTACCGCGGCCCCGCAGGTCGCTCCCACCGTAGAGAAGGACGTGACGAAAATGGCTACCCAGTTCGAAACCCCGAAGATGTTCAACGACGCCGGCGAGCGCGCCCAGGCGATGCTGGCCAAAAGCCAGACGATGGTCGCCGACATGGGCGAATTCGGCAAGGGCAACGTCGAAGCGATGGTCGAAGCCGGCAAGATCGCCGCCAAGGGCCTGGAAACGCTCGGCCAGGACGCCGCCGACTACACCCGTCGTTCGTTCGAGGGCATGACGGCCGCGCTGAAGACCATGTCGTCGGTCAAGTCGCCGACCGAATTCTTCAAGCTGCAGAGCGAGTTCGTCCGCTCGGCGTTCGACCAGGCAGTCGCCCAGTCGTCGAAGACGACCGAAGCGATGATCAAGCTGACCAGCGATGCCGCCCAGCCGCTGTCGAACCGCTTCGCGGTCGCCGTCGAGAAGGTGAAGACCGCCGCGTAATGCTGCGGTCCCATCCGGGAAGAGATGAAAAGGGGCGGTCGCCAGCGTGCGGCCGCCCCTTTTTCATGGGTGATCGAGACGGCCAAGGGTTGTCCGCCGGGCCGCCTGCGCATATTTTACCGCGCGTGACGATCATCCTTCCCATCACCGCGACCGACGACAACCGTTCCGACGACGAGGACGGCACGACGACCGGCGTCGCGACAAAGACCCGCGCCAAGACCAAGAAGCCGACGCCGTACCGCGTGCTGATGCTGAACGACGACTATACCCCGATGGAGTTCGTCGTTCTGGTCCTCCAGCGCTTCTTCCGCATGGATATGGATCAGGCGACGCAGGTGATGCTGCACGTCCACCAGAGAGGCGTCGGCGTGTGCGGCACCTTCAGCTATGAAGTCGCGGAAACGAAAGTCGGGCAGGTCATGGACTTCGCGCGGCAGAACCAGCACCCGCTGCAATGCACGCTGGAGAAGGCGTGATCGGGGCAGCGGATAAGCATCGCTGATCCGCGTCGCGGCCCCGATCGTGGCCTGCGGGCAGAGCCCGACCGACGACGCGGCTTTGCCGCGGCGCGCTTCTTTTCCGCCGTTCGAGCCGAGCGCAGTCGAAGCACCGTTCTGCGATACGCGCATCCACAGGTTGCGGCACGAATGGAAGGGCGTGCTTCGCCTCCCTGAGCGTCGGCGCGGCGGGGGTGGTGCTTCTGCCAATATTCACCGGCGTCTGCTCGGTTATTCCGGTGAAAGCCGGAATCCAGGGTTGCTACGGCTAAAGCCTCCATCTCTTCGGTTCCTGATCCTGACTATCGTCAGCATGACGGATTTTGAGCGGAGATAAGGACGTTCGCCGAGATTTCGCGAAGGCGGACTTCCTTCGCTTCTGACGCAGCAAAACTCATTTGCCGTCGCGAAGCGGATTTCGGCCAGTAGAGCGCGTCTCGACCTGCCAGATTGTCTTCGTGTCTGTCTCAGTCGCACCAATTCACGCCGACTTGTGTTTCTTTTTGGGACTCCAGGCGCTTTGCTGGTCCGACGGCGCACCGATATGGGCTTTCAATCCGGCATTGCTGCTCGACTATCTGCCGCTTGCGTCATCACTTGGCTGCGGTTTGATCGAAACGATGTTCGCTTCCCGCCGCCATAAAAATCGACGTTATTACAACGTCTTATCGCAATTATCAGCGGGCCGCTGAGAAGCTGATCGACCCGGGTACAGCCGCATCCGAAATTAACATATGTAAGTGATATCGAGTTTCGGCGGAAGATTTGGCTGGCAAGCGATAGCTGCCGTTCTCACCAGATGAAGTTAATCTCGCCCCGCCAGAAATGCGATTTCCCAAACTATGTTAAAGTCACGAATCGACGAAAATGTTAATAAATTATTCATCGTCATGAATCGGCGATAACTTCACGTCGGAGACGCAGCGGTGTGGGGGAGGGTAGCTGCGTCAATTGGGGAATTATCATGAAGAAGGCGATGCTTTCGGCCGCCATTGCGTTCTCGGCGATGGTAGCGGTTCAACCTGCCCTTGCTGCGACGACGGTCCAGACCTGCGGCAGCGGTGCGGCCGGTTCGTGCAGCATTACGTTCAACGGAACGAACGGCGTGTACAGCAACCTGGCGGTGACCAATTCGCCGTTCACCGACACCTATCTGTTCGATCTGGGTACCGGTACGCTCAGCCTCGATCTGACGACCACCTATGCGAACGCCAGGCAGGACATCGACTTCAGCCTGGTCCGCGTCGGCACCACCGGTTCGATGGTCAACGTGCCCTTCGTGCTGGGGACCGACGAGACCTATCGTATCTCGAACCTCGCGGTGACCGCTGGCCAGTACATGCTGACCCTGACCGGTGCGCGTGACAGCGGCAATGCGAACAGTGCATTCAACGCATCCTACACCGGCAACATCAACTTCGCTGCCGGCAGCGCAGTGCCCGAGCCCGCCACCTGGGCGATGATGCTGCTCGGCTTCGGCCTGGTCGGCGCGACCATGCGTCGCCGTGCCGCCACCGCGCGCGTCACCTTCGCCTGACGTCCGATCCGTCCTCGGACGGGTGAATAAAGAGCCGCTGGCCCATCGGCCGGCGGCTCTTTTCATTCGCGGGCCGTGTTGGAGCGGCTAGCGATAAATCGGGCTCGACCAACCCCGTTCGTGCTGAGCGAAGTCGAAGCACAGGAGCCCCATGCCCTTCGACTTCGCTCAGGGCGAACGGACCTGGTCAAAGGCTTGGCGTCCTAGCGCGCCGCCGCCACCGCATAGAGCGCGATCGCCGCGGCATTGGAGACGTTGAGGCTCTCGACCTTGTCTGAGATCGGCAGGCGCGCGAGCAGGTCGCAATGCGCCTCGACATTCTGGCGCATGCCTTCACCTTCGGAGCCCAGCACCAGCGCGACCTTCTGCTTGCCCAGCGCCTCGCCCAGCGTGACGGTGCCGGCGCCGGTCAGGCCGATGCGCCAATAGCCGGCCTCCGCCATCTCCTCCAGCGCGCGCGACAGATTGACGACGCGCACCCACGGCACCGTTTCCAGCGTGCCGGAGGCCGAGCGGGCGAGGGCACCGCTTTCGGGCGGGGCATGGCGGTCCTGCGTGACGATGCCGAGCGCGTCGAACGCGGCGGCGGAGCGCAGGACTGCGCCGACATTATGCGGATCGGTCACCTGATCGAGCACGATGATCGGGCGGTCGTCGTCGCGGCCCTGCGCCAGCAGGTCGCCCAGCCAGATATCCTCCAGCGGATCGACCTCCGCCACCAGGCCCTGGTGCGGCGCGTCGCTGGGCACCAGGCGGGCGAGATCGGCAGCGTCGGCGATCAGCAGTGGAATCGTCGGGTCGGGCTTGCCGAGCAGGCCGACCGAATCGGGCGTCGCCCAGATCTTGCGGATGCGGCGTTCCGGATTGGCGAGCGCGGCGAGCACAGGGTGCCGCCCCCAGAAGCGCGGGCGCGTCGAGGCGGCCGACTTGCCGGGGCGGTGGCCGGTCTTGGGCGGGCGGCGGCTCACCGGTCGTCGTCCGGATCGCCGTAAGCGAACGGGTCGGTGACCTTGGGCTGTTGCGGCACCGGTCCACGCGGCAGCGGCTTTTCGGCATTGGCGGCCTGGAGCAGCATGCCGGCCAGCACGATCGATCCCTGGCGCATATCGTCGCCCTTCAGCTTGTCGAACGTGTCGGCGTTCGAATGGTGGGTGCGCGATTCGTAATCGAGCGGGTCCTGGATGAACTGGAAGCCCGGCACGGCGACCTGCTGCATGAAGACATGGTCGGTGCCGCCGGTCTTTGAGATCACGACGTCCTTGGCACCCATCGATGCGAAGGGGGCGAGCCATTCGCGCAGGATCGGTGCAGCGGCGATATTGTTCTCCGCATAGATGCCGCGCAGCTTGCCGCCGCCGTTGTCGATGTTGAAATAGGCGGCAAGGTCGCCGTAGCCCGGCTGCGGCGTCACCGGCCAGCGGTTCGACCAGCCCATGTAGCGGTTGAGCCCGGTCTGGGTGTTGGTCCCCGTCCCGCGCGTCGCCAGATGCTTCTCGACATAGGCCAGGCTGCCCAGGATGCCCTGTTCCTCGCCGGCCCAGAGCGCGAAGCGGATGGTGCGCTTGGGGCGAACGTTCATCTTGGCGAGGATGCGTGCGGCCTCCATCACCATCATCACGCCCGCGCCGTCGTCGGTCGCGCCGTCACCCGCGACCCAGCTGTCGAGATGCCCGCCGGCCATGACATAGCCGGCCTTTGGATCGGTGCCGGGGATCTCGGCAATGATGTTATAGGCGTTACGGTCACTGTCGTCGAAGCGGACGTCGCTCATGACCTCCAGCACCGGCGCCGCGCCGACTTTGGCGATGCGCGCGAGGCGGCGGTAATCCTCCGCCGCGATCTGGATGCCGGGGATGGGGGAGGTGTCGCCGACGCCGAACAGATAGCCTTCGCCGTGCAGCAACATGCCGTCGCGGTAGCTTTCCGTCGCAAAGGCGACCGCGCCCTCGGCCTTCAGGAAGGCGACGAGCTTCTTCTGGAAATCGTTGCGCTTCAGCCGCCGATCGGCGGCGACGGGATCGTAGCGCGGCTGGCGGAAGCTATCGAGCTTGGCGATCTGGTCGCCCGACAGCCGCTCGAACGGGGCGTCGGTTTCTTCCGAGCCGTTCGTCGGCCGCGAGATCATGACGATCTTTCCGGCGAGCTTGCCGCGCCACGCATCGAAATGCCGCTCAGCGGTCATCGGCGCGACGATAACCGGTGCGCTGATCGTGCCGTTGGTGCCCGGCGTCCAGGCGATGGGGATCGCGGTCAGCTGGATCGGGCGGGGGCTGACCATGCGGACGCTGGCGCGCTCGATCGACCAGCCGCGGCCGAAGTCGAATCCCTCCTTGTGGACGTTCGACAGGCCCCATTCGCGGAACTTCTTCTGCGTCCAGTCCTCCGCCTTGCGCATCCCCGGCGAGTTGGTGAGGCGCGGGCCGATCATGTCCATGAGATACTGGCTGTTGACCATCACCTCGGACTGGTTCGTGCCCTCGTCGATGATCCGGGCGATGACGGTGCGGTCGACGCTCTGCGCGCCGACGGGCGACGCGGCGACGAGCGCGGTGGTGGCGGCGAGGGCGAGGGCCAGGCGGCGCATTGATCTTCCCCTTTTTTTCGATTGCCCCCTGCTATGCGGCACCCGCGCGGGGCGCAAGCAGTCCATGTCATACAAAGGTGCGTTGACAGCACGCATCCGCTTGGGCATTGGGCGCGCCTCGCTTCACCACGAGCGACCGTCCTTCGGGGCGCAGACCTGATGGACAGGTGGCCGAGTGGTTAAAGGCAGCAGACTGTAAATCTGCCCGGGTTTCCCGTACGCTGGTTCGAATCCAGCCCTGTCCACCATCTCCGCGGATCGCGGTGTTTTCGTACATTCAGGGCCGACCGATTTGTCGGGATCGAGTCGTGCGGCATTCTTTGCCGATCGAGCCGATTGGCTTCCTCATATGCTTCGCTCACCGGATAGGCGCCAGGATCGGCGAGCGGGATGCGGGCGGCGCGAGGTACAGTTTCACGGCGGTCATTGCGAGCATCGTCGATACCGCGACCGACACGCGGAGTTGCCGTTGTACGTTGCTGGAGCCCGCAAGGAACGGTGTCGGATGGATGCTCGGACTGGCCGAGCACCCAAAGCCAAATGTCTATGCAGCGACCTCGGTCGGCATGGTGGCGAGACTGGGCTCTCCGCCGTCCATAGGCGTTGCCAGTCGCCGGACGAGCCGGCGGGCGGTCGCGAGGGCCTGGCCCACGACTTGGTCCATATTGTAATATCGGTACGTCGCCAGCCGGCCGACGAAGGTGACGTCGCCTTCCGCGATCGCTAGTGCCTCATAGCGTTTGTACAGCGCCTGGTTCTCCGCCCGCGGGATCGGGTAGTAGGGATCACCCTCGGCCGACGGATATTCATAGGTGACGCTGGTCGCCGGACCGGTTTCGCCGGTCAGATGCTTGTACTCGGTGATCCGGGTGTAGGGCGTCGCTTCGTCGGGGTAATTGACCGTCGCCACCCGCTGGACCTGCGGCTGCGGCAGCGTGCGGTGCTCGAAACGGAGCGAGCGGTAGGGTAGCTTGCCGTAGCGATGGCCGAAATATTCGTCGATCGGGCCGGTGAAGACCAGATGGTCATGGGGATAGGCATCGCGGATCTGGGCATAATCGACGCCCAGCAGCAGTTCGATGTTCGGATGGTCGAGCAGCCTCTCGAACATCCGCGTGTAGCCGTCCGCCGGCATCGCCTGATAGGTGTCGGTGAAATAGCGGTCGTCGGTGTCGGCGCGGGTCGGGACGCGGGCGGTGACCGACTTGTCGAGCTCGCTGGGGTCCAGCCCCCATTGCTTGCGCGTGTAGCCACGGAAGAAGGTCTCGTAGAGTTCGCGCCCCACACGCGACACGACGACATCGGCACTGGTGCGGATCGGATCGACCGGCTCGGCGCGGGCGGCGAGGAAAGCCTCGACATCCTCCTCGCTTTCCAGTCCCGCATCATAGAGCAGATTGAGCGTGGTGCGGTTGATCGGCATCGGCACCTGCTGGTCGCCAACCTGCGCCAGCACGCGGTGCTCGTAGGGCCGCCATTCGGTAAAGCGCGACAGATAGTCGAACACATCCGGCGAATTCGTGTGGAAGATGTGCGGACCATATTGGTGGATCAGCAGCCCCGCGGCATCGCGCCGGTCGTAGGCATTGCCGGCGATATGCGGGCGGCGGTCGACGACCAGCACTTTCAGCCCGGCCGACGCGAGCCGCTCGGCCATCACGCTGCCGGCAAAGCCTGCGCCGACCACCATCACGTCATGGTGCTGGGGCTCGGGCGGCCAGCCGTCGGGGGAGACGATCGCTTCGATCTTGCCGTGATTGTTGCGCGCAGCGGCGATCAGCGCGCCCATCGCGGTGACGGTCGCCGCCCAGCTGCCCTCCGCCAACTGGATGTCCGCCGCATCGCGCCACGCGGTCCCCGACCGCAGCGCGATGGCGCGGTCGCAGGCGGCGACGAAGGCTTCGGGCGTGTCCGCGATCTGCACCCCGGCCAGCGCACCATAGTGACGGACGACGTCGGTGATCGGCGTCGACACGACCGGCAGGCCGGCGGCGAGATATTCCGGGGTCTTGGTCGGGCTGATGAAGCGCGTCGCCTCGTTTAGGGCAAAGGGCATCAACGCCGCGGTCCAGCCGCTCATATAGGCCGGCAGCTCGTCATAGGACCGCCCGCCCAGGTAATGGAGGTTCGGTGCCTGCGGCAGCGTCGCGGGGTCGATCTTCACGACGGGGCCAATGACGACGACGGACACGTCGGGGCGTTGCTCGGCGAGCGCCTTCAGCAGGCCGAGGTCCATGCGTTCGTCGACCACGCCGCAGAAACCGAGGATCGGGCCGGAAATGCTTGCCTGATCGTCCGGTTCGATCGCGTCCTCACGCGCCTGGCCGAAATGCGCGGTGTCGATGCTGGAGGGGAAGAGGTGGACATTGTGATGCCGCCCGCGCTTCGCCTCGTACAGGCTCGATCCGCCGGTGAACACGACGTCGGCGGCAGCGAACAATTCGGTTTCACGCGCCAGCAGACCCGGCGGCGGATTCTGGAAATTCGCCAGTTCGTCCATGCAGTCATAGACGGTGCATTCGGCCGCGACGTGACGCGAGAAGCCGAGCATCATCGGCGTATAATACCATTTGACCGCGACCCGCCGGCCGGCGAGCGCATCGTCGAGCAACGCGCGCAGGGCCGCTTCCTCGTCCACGACATCCTCGGGCAGTTCGGGCACGAGGACGGTCACGCCGCGCGTTTCGTCCCGTGTCTCCGCCAGTCGTGGCGCCGAGAGGCCGGGGATGCGCACCGGCTCTTCCCAGAACATCACGTCATAATGCTGGGCGAGCCCGCTCATCAGATGCTGCGGCCGTTGAAAGACGAAGGACCAACGCAGATGGCTGAAACAGATCAACGTCGCGGGGGCAGAAGGAGTGTATGACGCGTCGGACGCGCCCTGAATGTCGCTGGACGTGATCGGCACGATTGGCTCCCTCGCGAACCTATGGAGCCAAGAGAACCGCGAAAACCAGCCGAAGTTCCGCTAAGATATTGATTATAAACGTATTTTAGTCGGTTTGCCGGCAACGCTTGTTGCGCTGCGATCGTTCTTCGCCGTGAACGGCTCGGGCGATGGCATGGCGCGATTGGAACGATGGTGCGGAGCGGAAGCGACGGCGGCTCGCCTGGGCGACGCACGGGTCGATCAACTGCGCCTGACCGGGCACCACGACCGTATCGACGACCTGGATCGGATGGCCGCGCTGGGGTTCACGGCGGTGCGTTTCCCGATCCTGTGGGAACGCGTCGTGCAGCCGGACGGACGCCATGACTGGACATGGACCGACAGTCGGTTGGCGCGAATGCGCAGGCTGGGGCTGCGGCCGATCGCAGGGTTGGTCCACCACGGGAGCGGCCCGGATGACACCAGCCTGATCGCCGACGACTTCGCGCCCCGCCTCGCCGACTTCGCGCGCGCGGTAGCGGAGCGCTATCCCTGGATCGCCGATTGGACGCCGGTGAACGAACCGGTCACGACGGCCCGCTTTTCCGCGCTATACGGCTATTGGTATCCGCATCTGCGTGACGAAGGCGCGTTCTGGCGCGCGTTGGTCAATCAGATCGACGGCGTCGCGCAGGCGATGACGGCGATCCGGGAGGTGATCCCGCACGCCCGGCTGATACAGACCGAGGACATGGGGCGCACCTGGGCGACTGCGCCGCTTGCCGACCAGGCCGCGTTCGACAACCAGCGACGCTGGGCGGGGTTCGACCTGCTATTCGGGCATGTCACGCCCGGCCATCCCCTGTGGCACAGGCTGTGCGCAGCCGGATTGGGCGAGGCGCTCGCTCGACTGTCCGACAAGCCCTGTCCGCCCGACATCATCGGCCTGCACTGCTATGCGACGAGCGATCGCTTCCTCGATCATCGCATCGAGCGGTTTGCTGAGCAGGATCGTGGCGGCAACGGCGTGCGGGCCTATGCGGACGTGCCGGCCGTCCGCGCTCTCGATCCCGCGCCGCCGCCGTTCGCCACCGCGCTCGCCGATGCCTGGGCCCGCTACGCGACGCCGCTCGCGCTGACCGAGGTGCATCTGGGCTGCACACGCGAGGAGCAGATGCGGTGGGTCCGCGCGGCCTGGGACGCCGCGACCGCGGCCCGCGCCTCGGGCATCGACGTTCGTGCCGTAACCGCCTGGGCGCTGTTCGGCTGCCATGGCTGGGACACGCTGCTCACCCGACCGGGACGATATGAGCCCGGAGCGTTCGATGTCGCGACCGGCATCCCGCGCGCGACGGGCGTGGCGCGGCAATGGGCGTCGCTCGACAAGCGGGATGCCGTGGAGGGCACCGGCTGGTGGCAACGCCCGGACCGGTTCGCCGTCCCCGCCGCCGCCCGCCCGGCCGGAGTCGACGCCTGGTGCCCTGCCACCTGGCCGGCGCGTCCGCTGCTGATCTGCGGCGCGACGGGTACGCTCGGGCGCGCATTGGCCCGGGCGTGCACGGCGCGGGGGCTCCCGCATCGGCTGACCGGCCGCGACACGATCGACCTGGGCGACGCCGACGCCATCGCGCGGGGACTCGACACGATCGAGCCCTGGGCCGTGATCGACGCGACCGGATGGGTTCGGGTCGACGATGCCGAGGACGCTCGCGACGCCTGCTTCGCCGCTAATTACACCAATGCCACGGCACTTGCCCGCGCCTGTGCGACGCGCGGCCTGCCGAGCGTGCATGTGTCGAGCGACCTGGTCTTCGACGGCGCGAAGGATGGCCCCTATGTCGAGGACGACGTGCCCAATCCGCTCGGCGTCTATGGCGCCAGCAAGCGGGCGATGGAGGATGCGTGCCTGGAGCAGGCGCACCGCCCCTTGATCATTCGAACCGCGGCGTTCTTCTCTCCCCACGACAGACATAATTTCGCGGTCCAGACCGTCGCTGCGCTGGCGCGGGGTGAGCGATTTGCTGCGGCCGACGACCTGTTCGTTTCGCCCAGCTATGTCCCCGCACTGACCGACGCGATGCTCGACCTGCTGATCGACGCCGAAACCGGCATTCGCCATCTGGCCGGCGATCGCGTCGTGAGTTGGGCGGAGTTCGCGCGCCGCATTGCCGCTGCCTGTGGGTTCGATCCGGGCGCGATATCCGGTGTGTCGGCAGCAGCCCTGTCGTTTCGAGCCCGGCGTCCGGCGCGATCGGGCCTTGCCAGCACTCATGTCGGTTCGCTCGGCGCGCTCGATGCGTCCATCGCCGACTTTGCAACGACGGCGAGCGGGCATCTGGTCGAAGGTAATCTTCTGAATCCTGTCAAAGTACTCACTTAGATAAATGATCAGGCTCTACAATATTTATCACCCAGATAAACTGCTATTTGAGAACGCCATCGCAACAACTTGTTCGGTGCATGAGAGTTTGTTCTTCATAGAAGAATTATAACTCGGAGACGAGCATGTATTATTACGACAAGCGCCTGCAATATCCGGTCGTAGTCGACCGGCCGGACCCCCGGTTTGCTCGAATGCTTCAGCAAGCGATCGGCGGGGTCGAGGGCGAAATCCGCGTGTGCATGCAGTATTTCTTCCAGGCCTGGGGCAATCGCGCGCCGACGACGAAGTATCGCGACATGCTGCTCCACACCGCGACCGAGGAGATCGGCCATATCGAGATGCTGGCGACCGCGGTCGCGCTGAACCTCGACCAGGCGCCGGCGTCCTTGCAGGAGGAGGGGGCGACGGACTCCATCGTCGGCGCGGTGATGGGCGGCGGCAGTGCGAAGGCCGGGATCGAGAGCCTCATCCACAAGAACCTGCTGTCGGGCGGTCTTGCGGCGATGCCGATGGATTCGGACGGTGTGCCGTTCGACATGAGCCACATCTACGCGAGCGGGAACGTCGCGGCGGACATGTATTGCAACGTGGCGGCGGAAAGCACCGGCCGCGTGCTGGCGGTGCGGCTGTTCAACGCGACCGACGACGACGGCATGAAGAAGATGCTGCACTACATGATCGCTCGCGACACGATGCACCAGCAGCAATGGCTGGCGGTGATCGAGGAACTCGGTGCCGAAGCCGGCAACCTGCCGATCCCGAACTCCTTCCCGCAGGAGCAGGAGGATCAGGCGAACAACTATAATTTCTACGCGACCTCGGTCGACGGGTCGGTGCCCGAAGGGCGCTGGACGACCGGTCCGACGCCGGACGGGCGCGGCGAGTTTACCGTGTTCCGCAACGAACCGCTGGGTGACGAACCCGTGCTCGGCCCGGCGCGGCCCGACAGCGGCGCCCAGGCCCAGCAGATCGCATGACATTCCCAGCAGGAGAGCAACGATGATGAAAACCCTGTCCCTATCCGTGGCGGTGGCGCTGGCCGGCACGACGCTGACGGCGGCCGCCCAGACTCCGCCCGCACCTCCGCCGCCCGCAGCGAAGGCGCAGGCGACGCCCTATGTCATGGCCGCCGGCAAGAGCGATCTGTACGAGATCGAATCGAGCCGCATCGCGATGCAGAAGTCGCGGACGCCTGCGGTCCGCAATTTCGCCGACATGCTCATCAAGCATCACCAGAAGACGACCGCCGCGACGATGGTGGCGGCGCGCAGGGCGGGCATGAAGCCGACGCCGCCGACGCTCGGCCCCGGTGCCGCGGCTTCGATCGCCGAATTGCGCGCGGCCGGCGCTGCGGACTTCGACCGAGTCTATCTGGCGCAGCAGCTACCTGCCCACCAGGCCGCCCTGGAACTCCACCAGAGCTATGGTGCGCGTGGTGACCAGGCGGCGCTCCGGACGTCGGCGAAGGCAGCAGTGCCGATCGTGCGCAGTCACCTTACTGCGGCCGAGCGGCTGCAGGCCAACCCGCGCAACGGCATGTGACGGGGCAGGGCCGGCGCCCGACACGGCGCGCCGGCCTGCCTTCGCTGAGCGATCATGCGGATCCATCATCTCAACTGCGGGGCCGATTGTCCGCTCGGCGGCGCGCTGTTCGACGGGAAGAGCATCGGGCCGCTCGGGCATATCGTCTGCCACTGTCTGCTCATAGAAACCGACGCGCACGGTCTGGTGCTGGTCGACACCGGCTACGGCCTGCGCGACGTCGCCCATCCCCATGCGCGACCGGACCCGCGCATCACGCTGCCGTGGCGGCTGATGCTCAACATCCGGCTGCGCGAGGCGGAAACCGCAGTGCGTCAGGTCGAGGCGCTCGGCTATGCCGCGGCGGACGTCCGGCATATCGTCGTCACCCACCTCGATTTCGACCATGCCGGCGGATTGGAGGATTTCCCGAACGCCGTCGTCCATGTCATGGCGCGCGAATATGATGACGCGACCGGCCCGCATGCGGGGATCGTCGCGCGCAACCGCTGGCGCCACCGGCAGTTGGACGGCGTCGGCGACTGGCGCCGCTACGGGGCGCGGGGCGAACCGTGGTTCGGGTTCGAGGCGGTGCGCGATCTCGATGGCCTGCCGCCCGAGATCCTGCTCGTGCCATTGCCCGGCCACACCTGGGGGCACGCCGGCGTCGCTGTCCGGCGCGACGACGGGCGCTGGCTGCTCCATGCGGGCGATGCCTATTTCTACCGTGGCGAGATCCGCGGTGCGCGGCGTCGCTGCACGCCGGGCCTGCGCGCCTATCAACGGCTGATGGAGGTCGATGCGACCAGCCGCCTGACGAACCAGGAACGGCTCCGCGCGTTGTCGGTCGCGCAGCGTGGTGCGATCGACGTGACCTGCACTCATGATCCCGTCGAGCTGGAACGCCTGCAAACCGGACGGCCGCTTTAGGAGAAGAACATATGACCGAAGATTCAGCCGATATCGGCCCCGATAACGGTCGCCGCCCAAGCTTCGTCAAACCCGAGCCGGCGAATGATGATCTGATCGGTCGCGGCGAGGGCTACTCCGGACAGGAATATGACAGCGCGAGCCAGGAGGCGTGGCGCCAGCAGGAACGCGATGCCCGCCTGCCGACCGACGGCCGACCGCGTGGCAGCGGTGCGGGGGCGGGTGGCGGTGCCGCGGGGGAGGATTTCGACGAAACCACTCCCGGCGGTGCGCGGCCTGGCGGATAACGCTTCCGTCGTTCGGACTTTAGGTCGCCGATCGCGGCCCCTTGCCGCGTCCGCTGACCTATCGTCAGTCGCGCGCTGGCGGCTGCACGAAGATCGATCCGATCGGCGACGTGTGACACCGGTCGTATGACCTCGCTGCGCGCGTCAATCGCGATCCCGACAACCTCGTAATATTGCGGTCATGCGTTGCACGTGTCGGAGCGTTTACAAGAGGCGGATGATCTATCCGACCGAGTCCGAACGCCGCGAATTCCGCGCTATGGCGGAGAGCATCCTGACGATGGGCGAGCTGGACTGGCCGCCGCCGACCGTGCTCGTCTTCAAGGACTGGCTGGACGAACTCGCGATATGGAACGCCGGGCCGCCGCCGGCTCCGCCGTTCGAATAGGACGGAATCAGCCCGCCTTGGCGCGGGCGTAGTCCTGAGTCCCCAGCGTCAGGACGTGATCGTCCGCCAGCACCGCGTCGACCGGGATCGCGGGGGCGTCGACGATCTCGTCGTAGAGCGGCGCGAAGTCGGTCTCGATCGTCTGGCGGAGCAGGTCGTCGAAGCTGTCGATGACGAAATAGGTCTGTTGGAAATCGTCGATCCGATAGTCGGTCTGCATCACGCGCTTCATGTCGAGCGCGATGCGGTTGGGGCTGGGGTCGTCGAGCGCGAATTGCGATTCGGCGAAGCTGGAGACGATGCCGGCACCATAGATGCGCAGACCCTCAGGCTCGGCGATCAGGCCGAATTCGACCGTGTACCAGTAGAGGCGGGCAAGCTGCTTGAGCGAGCCCAGCTCCAGCGCGCGCAAGCCGCCGCGGCCATAGGCGGCCAGATAGTCGGCGAACACCGGGTCGGCGAGCATCGGCACATGGCCGAACACGTCGTGGAAGACGTCGGGTTCCTGGAGATAATCGAGCTGGTCAGGGCGACGGATGAAATTGCCCGCGACGAAGCGGCGGTTCGCCATATGGTCGAAGAACACGTCGTCCGGGACCAGCCCCGGGACGGCGACGACGCTCCAGCCGGTCAGCCGGGTCAAGCGGTCGCTGAGTTCCTCGAAATCCGGGATGCCGGGCTTCGACAGCTTGAGCACGTCGAGCCCGCGCAGGAACGCCTCCGACGCACGACCGGGCAGGAGTTTCGCCTGGCGCGCGAACAGCGTATCCCAGGTCGCATGGTCCTCGGCCGTATAATGCGACCAGTCCTGCGGAATGGTCCAGTCGGCGTTGGCGCCCGGTGGCGGGGCGGCGAGTACATGGGTGTCGTCGGCCATGCCGGGGAGGTAGCATAGTTGCAAATGATACGATACCGCGCGTTTCGTCTGCTTCTGGCCGTGCCGCTGATCGTCATCGCGCTCTGGGCGGCGGCAGCGGCGGTCGGGAGCCTGTGGCCAGTGAACGGCGACTGGCGGCCGGCGGACGCGGGCGTTCGCATCTACGTCATCGATAACGGCATCCATACGGGGATCGTCGTGCCGGCAGCGGGGTGGGACGACATCGTGCGCCCCGGCGACTTTCGCGACCCGCGCTATGCCGGGCACGGCTGGCGCAGCTTCGGCTGGGGCGACCGCGCCTTCTATATCGAAACGCCGACGTGGCGCGACGTGCGGGTGGGAACGGTCCTGCGCGCGGCCCTTGGGAGCGAGCGGACGGTGATGCATGTCGACGCGCTGGCCGAGCCGCGGACAGGGCCGGACGTGCGATCGATCGTGCTGCGGCCCGACGAATTCGCCCGGCTGTCCGCCTTCATCCGCGCGAGCTTCGCCCAGGGCGGGGCGATCCCGGGCTATGGGCCGGACGACGTCTTCTATCCGGCGCGCGGGCGATACAGCGCCATCCGGACGTGCAATGCGTGGACGGGCGAGGCGCTGCGTTACGCCGGCGTTCGGATCGGCGCCTGGACGCCGACATCAGGCGGTGTCATGCGTTGGTTGCCCCGATGACCGCCCGCCTGCCGCCCCCGCCGCTCAACCTGACCTTCCGCGAATGGCCGCGCGCGGCAGTGACGGTGATGCGTCTGGCGATGCGCTGGCGCGGGCTGGGCGGCGCGCATGCCGGGGACGGGCGACCGGTGATGGTGTTGCCGGGGCTGTTCAATTCGGATCGCTCGAACGTGGCACTCCGCGCGTTCCTGCGGCGGGTGGGCTATGACGCGCGCGGCTGGGGGCTTGGGCGCAATCTGGGGTCGCGGACGATCGGGGCGCAGGCCGATGGGCTGATCGCCCGGGTCGCGGCGCTGGCGGCGGAGGCCGGGCAGCCGGTGACGTTGATCGGCGTGTCGCTCGGCGGAATCATGGCGCGGCTGGTGGCGCATCGCCGGCCCGACCTGGTGCGCGAAGTGATCACGATCAGCTCACCCTATGCCGCGCATCCGCACGCGACGCGGGTGTGGCGCGCGTTCGAGCTGTTCACCGGCGAGCGCGTCGACGATCCGCACGTGACCGAACTGGCGGCGGAGATCGTGAGGCCGCTGCCGGTGCCGGCGACCGCGATCTGGAGCGCGTCGGACGGCCTGGTCGCAGGCGAGGCGTGTCGGGGTGGGGACTGTGCGGACATCGAGGTGCGCAGCGGCCATCTGGGCGTGCAGTTGCATCCGGATGTGCTGATGGCGGTGGCGGGGGTGCTGGGGGACTCGCTCACCGACGTCATCCCCGCGCCGGCGGGGACTCATTCGGGCTGACCTATCCAGTCATGTCCGAAACCAGCGTCGGTGTCCGCCCGGCTTCATGAAACCGCTGCGAAAGTTCCGGTAGTGCTCCCGCGCAGGCGGGAGCCTAGGGTCACGAGCGACTCAAGCCGTTGTACAGCTTGACCCTGGGTTCCCGCCTGCGCGGGAACACCGATCGGATTTTGTCAGTCACAGGGGCTTGCGGAGAGGTTGCGCTTGCCCGGTAATGACGGAGGATACCCTGATCCCCGTAGAGCCCACAGAAGCATCACCAATACGAAACGTCACCGCACCTTCTTGTCATGCGCGGCGACATAGCCGTCATATTCGCCGCAGCCCTCCGGGTCCTTGCGGCAGCGTTTGGCCCATTCGCGGCGTTCCTTGCCCTCGCGGGCTTCGGCCCGGCGCATGCGGCGGCCGTAGTTGCGGTCGGCTTCGTCCTGGCTGGTGGTCGCCCAGTCGGCGACCTGGCCGACGGCCCGGACCGGCATGGTGACCACGTCCACCGCGGTCTTCGCGATGCAGCCCGACAGGCCGAGTGCGGCGACGGGCAACAGGATCAGGACTTTACGCATCGAACTTGCCCCACACACTCTTCAGCGCAGCCGGCGAGCGTCGCGGGCGCGCGATCCTTCTAGCGGGAAGTCGGTGAAGAAACCATCGACGCCGAGTTCGAGATAGCGCGCGATCTCGTCGCCCAGCCGCCCGTGCGCGCGCGGATCGATGCCGATGCGCAGCGACTTGGGCAGGAAATAGTTCTCCGCGCGGAAGGTCCATGGGTGAACCTTCAGCCCCGCGGCATGGGCGTCGGCGACGAGGCGCGAGGGGGCGGCGTCACCGTCGCGGATCATGGTCTTGTTCGGGCCGATGCCGTACGCATAGGCGGCGACCGCCTTCAGCCCGTCCGGCGTCGTCATCGCGGCATAGCTCGGCATCGCGCCATCGGCGGGCGCGCCCTTCGCTTCCATCAGCTGGATCAGGCGGACCTTCGTCATCGCATGCAGGCGCTTGAGGTTCGCGACCTCGAACGACTGGATGAAGACCGGCGCGTCGGCGCTGTCCCAGCCGGCCGCCCGCAACTGCGCGACGAGCGGCGTGTCGGTTTCCAGGCCGATCGAGGCGAAATAGGTCGGGTGCTTGGTCTCGGGATAGACGCCGACATGATGCGCCTTCGCGAGCGCGATGATCTCGGCGAAGGTCGGGATGTCGAACTGGCCGTCATATGCGGTGCCGCGCAGCAGGGGCAGGCGTTCCTTCGCGCGCAGCGTCTTCAGCTCGGCGAGCGTGAAATCCTCGGTGAACCAGCCGGTCACCTTGGCGCCGTCGATCGTCTTGGTCGCCTTGCGCGCGGCGAATTCAGGATGGGCGGCAACGTCGGTCGTTTCGGAAATCTCGTTCTCGTGCCGCGCGACGAGGACGCCGTCCCTCGTCGGCACCAAGTCGGGTTCGATGAAGTCGGCGCCCTGTTCGATCGCCAGCGTGTAGCCGGCGATGGTGTGTTCGGGACGCAGGCCGCTGGCGCCGCGATGGGCGATGACGATCGGGTCGGACATGGCGCCACCTTGGCCCAGCGTCGCGAGCAGAACCAGAGCCCATCCTGCCGACATTCTCGTCCCCCTCAGGAAACCTAGCGTCCCAAATGCGTTAGCCAGACAGCCACCATGGGACCAGCCTGACATGCACTTCACGATCAACGGCGAGCGGCACGAAGCCGCGCCGGATATCCGCGCCTCCCTGCTCGACGTACTGCGCGAGCATCTCCAGCTCACCGGCACGAAGAAGGGCTGCGACCACGGTCAATGCGGTGCCTGCACCGTTCTGGTGAACGGCCGGCGCATCAACAGTTGCCTGACGCTGGCGGTAATGCATCAGGATGACGAGATCGTGACGATCGAAGGGCTCGGCACCCCGGACGCGTTGCACCCGTTGCAGGCTGCGTTCGTCAGCCATGACGGGTTTCAGTGCGGCTATTGCACGCCGGGCCAGATCTGCTCCGCGGTCGGCATGATGGACGAGGCGAGCAAGGGTTGGCCGAGCCATGTCAGCGACGATCTGGACGGCGACGTCGTGTTGGCGGACGGCGAGATCGCCGAGCGGATGAGCGGCAATCTGTGCCGCTGTTCCGCCTATCCCAATATCCGCGATGCGATCCGCCAGGTTTGGGAGGGCGCGAAGTGAAGACATTCGACTACGCCCGCGCGGACACCCCCGAGGCGGCGGTACAGGAGACGGGCGCGCGTTTCATCGCCGGCGGGACCAACCTTCTCGACCTGATGAAATTGCAGGTCGAGACGCCGGCGAAGCTGGTCGATATCAGCCGGCTCGACCTGGCCGATGTCGAGGACACCGATGACGGCGGCCTCCGGATCGGCGCGCTGGTGCCCAATTCCGACCTCGCCGCCGAACCCAGGGTACGGGAGCGCTATCCAGTGCTCAGCCGCGCCTTGCTGGCGGGCGCGTCGGGGCAGCTGCGCAACAAGGCGACGACCGGCGGCAACCTGCTCCAGCGGACGCGGTGCGGCTATTTCTACGACACCCACGCGCGCTGCAACAAGCGCGAGCCGGGCAGCGGGTGCGACGGACGCGAGGGGTTCAACCGTATCCTCGCGATCCTCGGCACGTCGGAGGCGTGTATCGCAACGCATCCGAGCGACATGGCGGTCGCGATGCGGGCGCTGGATGCGGTCGTCCTGACGCTGGCGCCCGGCGGCGACCGGCGGCGGATTCCGCTCGGCGACTTTTATCGCTTGCCGGGCGACACGCCGGAGATCGAGACGGTGTTGCAGCCGGGTGAGCTGATCACCCATGTCGAACTGCCCGCGCCG
The DNA here is from genome assembly GCF_042681125.1 of Sphingomonas floccifaciens. Lineage (NCBI taxonomy): Bacteria > Pseudomonadati > Pseudomonadota > Alphaproteobacteria > Sphingomonadales > Sphingomonadaceae > Sphingomonas > Sphingomonas floccifaciens. The sequence continues at coordinate 259,463 of NZ_JBHUFC010000002.1, forward strand.
GCCGCGGGTCGCCAGACCTATCGCAAGGTTCGCGACCGGGCGTCCTATGCCTTCGCCCTGGTGTCCGTCGCTGGCGTCGTGGCGGTCGAGGACGGCCGGATCGCCTCGGCCAGCCTCGCCTTCGGCGGGCTCGGCCCGATGCCGTGGCGCGACGCGGCGGTCGAGGCTGCGCTGGTCGGGCAGGCGCCCGGCGATGCGACGTTCGCGGCCGCGGCCGACGCCCTGCTCGCCGACGCGAAGGGTTACGGAGAGAATGATTTCAAGATTCCGCTCGTGCGCCGGACGCTGACCGTGGTGCTGCGCGAGCTGACGGAGGATGCGGCATGACCGATACCAAGACGCTGCAACTCGATGCGGCGATGCCGCACAGCCTGCTCGAAGGCGCGCCGCAGGGGCTGACCGGAAAGCCGCTCGATCGCGTGGACGGACCGCTGAAAGTGTCGGGCCGCGCGACCTATGCGGCGGAATATGCGATCGATGACCTCGCTTACGGCGTGCTCGTCAGTGCGCCCTTCGCCAAGGGGCGGTTGAACGCGGTCATCGCCGACGACGCGCTGGCGGTGCCCGGGGTGATCGACGTGGTCGTCGACCTCGACAGCTTCGCCCGCAACCCGCAGCAGGGCGGCGAGGAAAAGGCCCCGACGCAAGGCGTGCGCGACATCGACTATTTCGGCGAGCATGTCGCCGTGGTGGTTGCCGAGAGCTTCGAGATCGCCCGCGATGCTGCGCATCTCGTGCGGTTCGACTATGTCGAGGGCCTGCCCGACGCCGGCTTCGACGACCGGCTGGACGAGGCGGAGACGCCATCCGACAGCCAGATGCCGGCGCATCAGGAAGCGGGTGATCCCGACGCGGCGCTGGACGCCGCCGAACACACCGTCGATGCGGTGTGGACGACGCCCAGCCAGAACAGCGCGGCGATGGAGCCCCATGCCTCGATCGCGACATGGGACGCGGAGGGGCGGCTGACGCTCTACAGCTCGCTGCAGATGCCGTCGTCGGACAAGAAGCAGCTGATGGACGCGCTCGACCTGAAGGACGATCAGGTCCGGATCGTCGCGCGCTACATCGGTGGCGGCTTCGGGTCGAAGCTGGGCATTTCGACCGAGGGGATCGCGGCGGCGATCGCGGCGCGCGCGGTCGAGCGGCCGGTGAAGGTGGTGATGGCCCGCCAGCAGGTCTTCGACGCGACCGTGCGCCGGTCGAACACGTACCAGCGCCTCGCCCTGGGTGCCGACGCGTCGGGCAAGCTGACGACCGTGATCCACGAAAATATCGTCAGCAACCTGCCCGGCGAAGATTTCTTCGAGCCGGTCGGTATCGCCACGCAGTTCCTTTACGCGGGCGAGAACCGGCGGATTACCCATGACACGGTTCAGATGAACTGGCTGCTGGCGGGATCGATGCGCGCGCCCGGAGAGGCGGTCGGCATGCTCGCGCTGGAATGCGCGATGGACGAGCTAGCGGAGAAGGTCGGCGTCGACCCGGTCGAACTGCGCAAGCTGAACGATCCCGAGAAGGATCCGACGCAGGACGTGCCCTTTTCGACGCGCAACCTGTCGCACTGTCTGGACGAGGGGGCGAAGGCGTTCGGCTGGGCGCCGACCGCGCCCGCCAGCCGGCGCGAGGGCGACTGGCTGATTGGCACCGGCATGGCCGCCTCGACCCGGAGCAACATGACGATGGAATCGTCGGCGCGGGTGACGCTGACGCCTGCGGGCGGCGCGGTCGTCGAAACCGACATGACCGACATCGGAACCGGCACCTATACCATCCTGGCGCAGATCGCCGGCGACCTGCTGGGCCTGCCGATCGAGCAGGTCGAGGTGAAGCTGGGCGATACCGATCTGCCGCCGGGGGCTGGCTCGGGCGGGTCGTGGGGCGCAGGGTCGGCGGGCAGTTCGGTCTATCTGGCGGCGGAGAAGCTGCGCGAGAATATCTGCACGGCGATCGACTGCGAGCCGACCGGCCTGACGCTGAAGGACGGCCACGCCATCGCCGGCAACAATCGGGTGCCGCTGAGCGAGATCGTCGGCGAAGGCATGAGCGCCGTTGGCACGATCAAGCCCGGCCAGAACGACGAGACGCATACCCAGGCGTCCTATGGCGCGCATTTCTGCGAAGTGCGGGTGAATGCGGTGTCGGGCGAAGTCCGCGTGTCCCGCTGGCACTCGACGTTCGCCGCGGGGCGCATCCTGAACGAGAAGACCGCGCGGTCGCAGTGCATCGGCGGCATCGTGTTCGGCATCGGCGCGGCGCTGAGCGAAGAGCTGGTCCACGACCCCCGCGACGGGCGCGTGGTCAACAACGACTTGGCCGAATATCATGTGCCCGTGAACGCCGACGTGCCGATGATGGACATCCAGTTCCTGCCCGAGCGGGACGAATGGGCGAATCCGCTCCAAGCGAAGGGGATCGGCGAACTCGGCATCTCGGGCGCGGGCGCGGCGGTGGCGAATGCGATCTACAACGCAACCGGCGTGCGCGTGCGGGATTATCCGATCACGCTCGACAAGCTGTTGCCGGGGTTGCCGGAGGTATGATCCTTCCCCATTCGTGCTCCCGCGAAGGCGGGAGCCTAGGACCGCGAGCGACGTCCCTGGTAACCCTAGGCTCCCGCCTGCGCGGGAGCACAGGGAAATAAATGGCCGATAACGATAGCGTCCTCGCCGCCGCCCGTGCGTGGAAGGGCGAACCGCTCGCACTCGCCACCGTCGTCTCGACCTGGGGCTCCGCGCCACGCCCGCGCGGGAGCCATATGCTCGTCCATGCGGACGGCCGGTTCGAAGGTTCGGTGTCCGGCGGCTGCGTCGAAACCGACATCCTCGCGACCGCAGCCGAGGTGATCGCCGGCGCGCCTGCGGTCGTGAAGCGCTACGGCGTCGCCGATGCGGCGGCTTGGGAAGTCGGCCTGCCGTGCGGCGGCGAGATCGCGGTGCTGGTGCAGCCGGTGTCGGCGGAAGGGTTCGACCCCGAACTGTTCGACCGGATCGCCGCCGCGCGCGACGCGGGGAAGGCGCTGGTCGTCACCACCGACCTGGCGACCGGGCATAGCGACCTGCGGCCGCAGACGACGGGTGAGGCCTTCCTCAATCGCTACGATCCGCCGCGGATGTTGTTGATCGTGGGCGCGGTACAGATCGCACAGTCGCTCAGCGCGCTCGCCGCGACATTGGGCATCCGGACGGTCGTGATCGACCCACGCGCCCGGTTCCTGACCGAGGAGCGTTTTCCCGGCGTGACGCTCGACGATCGCTGGCCGGACGAGGCGGTCGCCGCCTATGCGCCCGGCCCGTCGACCGCGGTGGTGACGCTCAGCCACGACACCAAGATCGACGACCCCGCGCTGATCGCCGCGCTGGCGACCGACGCTGCCTATGTCGGCGCGCTCGGCAGCCGGCGCAGCCATGCGGCGCGGCGGGAGCGGCTGGCGGAGGCGGGGCTGTCGAGCGAACAGATCGACCGCATCGACGGGCCGGTCGGGCTCGACATCGGCGCGGTCGGCCCGGCCGAGATCGCGCTGTCGATCACCGCCGCGATGATAGGAGCGTTCAATGATCCGCGCTGAGGATACCGTCCTGATCCTGCTCGCCGCCGGCCGATCGTCGCGGTTCGAAGGGAGCAACAAGCTGGAGGCCGAATTCCTCGGCAAGCCGGTCGGGTTGCATGTCGTCACCGCGCTGGAGGACATTCCGTTCCAGGACCGCTTCGTCGTGCGCGACGGCTGCTCGCTCGACTTCAAGGGCTACCGCGTGATCCACAACGACCAGCCGGGCGAGGGCATGGCGCGGTCGGTGCGCATGGGGGTCGAGGCCGCGAAGGGCGCGGGCGCGGGCGCGAAAGCGGTGCTGATCGCGCTGGCCGACATGCCGCGCGTGACGGCGGCGCATATCTATCGCCTGCTCGATGCGGCGGACTCGGACGATGCGGTGGTCGCGTCCAGCGACGGCACCCAACCGCGCCCGCCGGCACTGTTCGGCCGCGCGCGGTTCGACTTTCTCATGACACTGGAGGGCGACGCGGGCGCGCGCGATCTGGTGCAGGCGGGCAAGCATGTCGTGACCTCTCCGGCGGAGCTGATCGACATCGATACGCCGGACGATCTGGAGGCGTTGCGGGCGCTGGTCCACGCGCCCGAACTGACGATCACGCGGCCGCAGGGGTGAAAGTTCCTCTCCCTTCGGGAGAGCGAGGGAGCGGCTAAGCCGCGGACAGGTGAGGGCAGGGCGCGGTTTCCCAGCCTGCCCTCACCTTCCCGCCGCCTTCGACGGCTCCTTTCCTCTTCCATTGGGAGAAGAAGTTTTACTCGTGCCTGAGCGCGTCGATCGGGTTCAGCGCTGCTGCCCGCCTGGCCGGGAAGAAGCCGAAGACCACGCCGATCACCGCCGAGATCGCAAAGGCGATCAGGTTGATCTGAAGGTCGAATGTCCACGGCACCTTCATCAGCGGGGTGATGCCCGCGATCGCCAGCTGCGCGATGGCCAGGCCGATCAGGCCGCCGAGCATCGACAGCACCACCGCCTCGACCAGGAATTGCAGCAGCACTTCGCTCGCCACCGCGCCGATCGCCAGGCGGATGCCGATCTCGCGGGTGCGTTCGGTCACGCTGACCAGCATGATGTTCATGATGCCGATGCCGCCGACGATCAGGCTGATCGCCGCCACCGCCGCGACGATGTTGGTCAGCATCGTCGTCGTGCCGGTCAACGTGTCGCTGATCTGCTTGGTGTCGAAGATGTTGAAATCGTCCTGCTTCCCGCCCGTGATGTTGCGGCGTTCGCGTAGCAGGTCCTCGATCCCCGACTGGACCGTGCCGGTCGAGAAGGCGGAATCGACGCCGACCAGCATCAGGCGGATGTCGCGGTTGCCGGTGAAGCGGCGCTGGACCGCCTTGATCGGCATGATGACGACATCGTCCTGATCGCCGCCGAACCCCTGTTGTCCACGCGTCGTCAATACGCCGATGACGTCGCAGCTGATCCCGTTGATCCGCATCCGCGTGCCCACCGCCTGCCCGCCGCGGTAGAGGTTGGTATAGACGGTATTGCCGATGATGCAGACGGCCTTACCCGCCGCTTCCTCGGCGGGCATGAACGCGCGCCCGGCGGTCAGCGGCCAGGGCTGGACCTGGAAATAGGCGGAGGTCGTGCCGTTGATCGTCGTCGACCAGTTGGAGCCTTCGTAAATCGCGGTTCCGGTCGCCTGCGCCTGCGGGGCGACCGCGGTGACGCCGGTGACCTGCCGGCGGATCGCCTCCACATCCTCCGGCTTGAAGTCGGGGGGACGCGGCCCGCCGCCGCCGCGGCCGAAACCCTGGCCGGGGCGGATCTGCAGGACGTTGGTACCGAGCGCGGAGATCTGCTGCTGGACGGCCGACGTGGTCGCCTTGCCCAAAGTCACCATCGTCACCACCGCGCCGACGCCGATGACGATGCCGAGGATGGTCAGGAACGAGCGCAGCAGGTGCCGGCGGATCGAGCGGATCGCAAGGATGAAGGTGGTGCCGAGCATGATCCTACTTTCCCTCCCCCCGGAGAGGGGGGAGGATAGCGAAGCTTACGCGCGTGCGCGTTAGCGTAGCTTGGAGAGGGGTCGAGCGCGCCATCGGCGCGCGCGGCGCGGTGCGCCGCCTCCCCCTCACCCAGCTTCGACTAGGCGGCATAGCCGCCAAGTCTGCGCAACCCTCTCCCCCCTTTGGGGGGCGAGGGAGCAAATGAGCGCTCACGCCGCCACCTCTGCGCTACGCTCGATCCGCTCCACCAAGCCATCCTTGAAATGCACGATCGTCCGCGCGAATGCGGCCATGTCGGGTTCGTGGGTGACCATCAGCACGGTGATCCCCGAATTGCGGTTCAGGTCGGTCAGCAATTCCATGATCTCGACCGAGCGTTCCGAATCCAGATTGCCGGTCGGTTCGTCCGCCAGCAGCACATCGGGCTGGGTGACGATCGCGCGAGCGATGGCGACGCGTTGTTGCTGGCCGCCGGACAGTTCGGCGGGGGTGTGGTCCCACCAGTCCTTCAGGCCGACCTTGTCGAGCGCGGCCATGCCGAGATCGGCCCGCGTCTTCTTGTCCTCGCCGCGGTAGAGCAGGGGGAGTTCGACATTCTCCAGCGCCGAAGTGCGCGAGAGGAGGTTGAAGCCCTGGAAGACGAAGCCGAGGTATTTGCGCCGCAACAGCGCGCGCTGGTCGCGGGTCAGCGTCTCGATATGATGACCGCGGAACAGGAAGGTGCCGCCGGTCGGCACGTCGAGACAGCCGAGGATGTTCATCGTCGTCGACTTGCCCGAGCCCGACGGACCCATGACGGCGACGAAATCGCCCGCTTCGATGTCGAGGTCGACGCCCTTCAGCGCCTGGAACATCGTCGCGCCGGCGCCATAGGTCTTGGTGACGTTGCGGAGTTGGATGATGCTCATATCTCCCTCTCCCCTCTGGGGAGCGGGCGGGGGAGAGGGGCAGGGGGCTCGCAGAGCAGGCGGTCTCGGTGAGACACCTGCCCCTTTCCCAACCCTCTCCCCAATGGGGAGAGGGCTATGGTCGCCTTACTGCCCACGGCCGCCTCCGCCGCCCGCGCCACCGCCGCCACCCTGGCGACGGCCCGAACCGCCACCCTTGGTCTGCGCGTCCGCCGCACTCGCCATCTGGCCGGTGATGACCTCCATGCCGGGCTTCAGGTCGCCGCCGATAACTTCGGTCATCTGGCCGTTGGTGTCGCCGGTGACGACGCGGACCTGTTGCGGCTGGCCGTCGCCGCCCTTCACATAAACGGTCTGCTGGGCACCACGGCGGGTCGAGACCTGGCGTTCGCTGCCGCCGCCGCGTCGCGGTCCGCGCATCACGAGCGATCCGGCGATGCCGCGGTCGCCGCTGCCCCCGGTCGAGGGGCGGAAACGCAGGGCGGCGTTGGGGACGAGCAGGACGTTCTGCTTCTGCGTCGTCACGATGTCCGCGGTCGCGGTCATGCCGGGGCGCAGCGTCAGGTCGGGGTTCGCGACGCTCAGGTCGGCGGCATAGGAGACGACCTGTCCGGTCGCCGACGTCGTGGTCGTGCTGCTCGTCGCCGATGCGCTGCTGACCGTCAGGTTGGAGCCCAGGTCGACCCGCGTGATCGCCGCCGGGAAGGTGCGGCCGGGGAAGGCGTCGACGGTGAAGCTCGCCTTCTGCCCGACCTTCACTTCGCCGACATCGGCCTCGTCGATCGAGACCTCCAGCTTCATCTTCGACAGATCCTCGGCGATGACGAACAATGTCGGCGTGTTGAACGACGCGGCGACCGTCTGGCCGGGATCGATCTGGCGCGCGAGCACGACGCCCGACACCGGCGATCGGATGATCGCGCGGTTGCGCTGGGTCTGCGACTGGGCGAGCTGTGCCTGCGCGGCGGCGACATTGGCCTGGGCGACGCGCAGGGCGGCGACCGCGCGGCTGTAATTGGCGCGACCGGTCTGGAGTTCGGTTTCGGACGGCACGCGCTTGTTCGACAGACGGTAGACTTCCTCCAGCCGGTTGAGCTGGGCCTGCGCCTCGGCGACCGTGGCGCGCGCCTGCGCGACCTGCGCCTGGTTGGCGTTGAGCGCGGCCTGACCGGCGCGGATCTGGTCGTCGATCTGTTCGGGGTCGATCAGCGCCAGCGCCTGTCCCGCGACCACGCGGTCGTTGACGTCGACCACCACGCGCGTGACGAGGCCCGAGAGCTGCGATCCGACCGTCACTTGGTTGGTCGGCGCAAGCTTGCCCGTCGCGGATACCGACACGGTCAGGTCGCCGCGCCTGGCCGCCTCGACCGAATATTCGGGCGGGGCATCGCCGGCGAAGCAGCGGCTGACCAGCAGGCCGAGCAGCACGATGCCAACGACGATCGCCGCCCATTTGGCATAGCGCCGCCATGGCTTGACCGGCTTCACGCCCAGGAAGTCGTCGATCGGTTCGAGTGTGGTGGCCATCAGCGGTCCTGCCGTTCGGGTGCTTGGGGCGCACCGGCCGCGGCATCCCAGCCGCCGCCGAGCGCAAGGTAGAGTTGGACGAGCGCGGTCGCCTCGTCCGATTGCGCGCTCGTCAGGCCGTTGCGGGCGCTCAGCAGCGCGCTTTCGGCCTGGGTCAGCGTGATGAAATCGGTCAGGCCCGATCGATACTGCAGCCGGGCGAGCAGCGCGGTCGCATTGGCCGCGTCCAGCGCTGCCGTGAACTCACGCTGGCGGGCGCGGGCGGTATCGAGCGCGACGACGGCATTCTCGACGTCTTCGAGCGCCGTCAGCACGGTGCCCTTGTAGGCGGCGAACGCGCCCTCCGCCGCGGCCTCGTTCGCGCGCACGACGGCACGCTGGCGGCCGGCGTCGAAGATCAGCTGGTTCAGCCCGGCGAACAGCGTGCCGATGACGGTATCGAACAGCCCGCTTACGGCGGCCGCATTGGTGTTGACGTTGCCGGTCAGCGAGAAGCGCGGATAGAGCTGCGCTTCCGCCACGCCGATCCTGGCGGTGGCGGCGGCCAGGCTGCGCTCGGCGGCCAGCACGTCGGGTCGCTGGCGCAGCACGTCGGCGGGGATGCCGGCGCCGACGATCGCCGGCCCCGTCGGAATCGGGCGCACGGCGGCGAGTTCGGTCTTGAGCGCACCCGGGGCCTGCCCGGTCAGGACACCCAGCCGCGATACGGCGCTGTTGTAGCTCGCCTCCAGCGTCGGGATAGTCGCGGCGGTCTGCGCGCGCTGCGACCGGGCCTGTTCCTGGTCGAGGCTGGAGACGAGCCCTGCCTGCACGCGAAACCCGGCGATCTCCAGATTGTCGTCCTGCAGCCCCAGGCTGGCGCGGGCATTCGCCAGCTGCGCCTGCGCGGCGCGCGCGAGGATATAGTTGCGCGCGATCTCGCCCTGCGTCGACAGGATGACGCTGGCCAACGTGTAGCCCGACGCCTGATAGTCCGCGCCGCTCGCCTCCACTGTCCGGCGAACCTCGCCGAAAAGGCCGAGCTGGTAGGAAACGCTCGCGCCCAGCTGGAAGTTGTTCGAATTGCCGCGCGAGATGTTGGTGACGGTCCCGTCCGGCAGCACGATCGCGGCGCTGCCGCCCAACAGATTCTGGTTGCGCGAATAGCCGCCCGATCCGGTGATGCCGGGCAACAGCTGCGCGCGCGATTGGACCAGCGCCTCGCGCGCCTGCCGCAGCCGGGCGACCGCTTGCGCGACGTCCAGGTTGGTGTCCGCGGCCGAGGCAACCAGCCGCTGGAGCAGCGGATCGTCGAACCGTGTCCACCACTGTGTCAGATCCTCGCGCGTGGGTGTCGCGGGGACGGAGAAGGTCGCGGGCACGCCGAGCTGCTCGGGCGTCCGCGGGCGATAGTCGGGGCCTACGGTACACGCCGAAACGCTCGCCGCGAGCAGGGCCGCTGTCATGCTACGCTTCATCGCCGCCAGATGTGCCGAGTGGTGCGGGCGCCGTCCAGCACGAAACTGTCGCGGTTTGTCGCAGCGACATATTCGAATTGTCTGAGGACTTGCTCCCGTAATCATGCTGCCGCACAAGCGCGTTCGATAACAAGGAGTGGGATGTGTCGGACGTTTACCGCGTTTCGCAGGATTGGGCGCGCCACGCGCATGTCGATGCGGAAAAATACGCCGCGCTCTACGACGCCGCCGCGAGCGACCCGACCGGTTTCTGGCTGGATCAGGCGCAGCGGCTCGACTGGATCGTCCCCCCGACCGTCGCCGACCAGAGCTCGTTCGACGAGGCCGATTTCGGCGTGCGCTGGTTCGCCGATGGCCGACTGAACGTCGCCGCCAACTGCCTCGACCGCCATCTTGCGAGCCGCGGCAACGATGTCGCGCTGATCTGGGAGCCCGACGCGCCTGAGGAGGAGCCGAAGCGCTTCACCTATCTGGAGCTGTTCCAGCACGTCTGCCGCTTCGCCAATGTGCTGAAGGCTGAAGGGGTCGCGAAGGGCGACCGCGTGACCATCTATATGCCGATGATCCCGGAAGCGGCGTTTGCGGTGCTCGCCTGCGCCCGCATTGGGGCGATCCATTCGGTGGTGTTCGGCGGCTTCTCGCCCGATGCGCTGGCAGGCCGCATCGAGGATTGCGATTCCAGACTCGTCGTGACCGCGGACTGCGGCCGGCGCGGTGGCAAGACAATACCGCTCAAGGCAAATGTCGACGCCGCGGCGGAGCGGGCGCCGAGCCTGAAGCGCGTCATCGTCGTGAAGGCGACCGGCGCCGACGTGCCGATGACCGGCCGCGACGTCTGGTATCACGAGGCCGCCGCCCAGGTCTCCGCCGACTGCCCGGCCGAGCCGATGGATGCGGAAGACCCGCTGTTCATCCTCTACACCTCGGGCTCGACCGGCAAGCCCAAGGGCGTGCTCCATTCGTCGGGCGGTTACCTGTTGTGGGCGAGTCTCACGCATCATTGGTGCTTCGACTATCGTCCGGGCGACGTCTGGTGGTGCGCGGCCGACATCGGCTGGGTGACCGGGCACAGCTATATCCTCTACGGCCCGCTCGCCAACGGCGCGACGACGCTGATGTACGAAGGCCTGCCCAACTGGCCCGACGCCAGCCGCATCTGGCAGGTGGTCGACCGACACAAGGTCCACACCATCTTCACTGCGCCGACGGCTCTCCGCGCGCTGATGAAGGAGGGCGATGCCTTCGTCGCCAAGACCGATCGCTCCAGTCTGAAACTGCTGGGCACGGTCGGCGAGCCGATCAATCCGGAGGCATGGCGCTGGTATAACGACGTGGTCGGCGAGGGGCGGTGTCCGATCGTCGATACCTGGTGGCAGACGGAGACGGGCGGGGCGATGATCGCTCCAATGCCGGGCGCGACCGATCTCAAGCCCGGCTCCGCGACGAAGCCGCTGCCCGGCGTCCACCCGCAACTGGTCGATGAGACGGGGAAGGTGCTCGACGGCGCGGTCAGCGGCAACCTGTGCATCACGCGGAGCTGGCCGGGGCAGATGCGCACGGTCTGGGGCGACCATGCGCGCTTCTTCCAAACCTATTTCACCACCTATCCGGGCAAATATTTCACCGGCGACGGCTGCCGGCGGGATGAGGACGGCTATTATTGGATCACCGGCCGCGTCGACGACGTCATCAACGTCAGCGGCCACCGCATGGGCACCGCCGAGGTCGAAAGTGCGCTGGTGCTGCACGCCAAGGTCGCCGAAGCAGCGGTCGTCGGCATGCCGCACGACGTGAAGGGGCAGGGCATCTACGCCTACGTTACCCTCAACGCCGGCGAGGCGGCGTCGGAGGAACTGCGCGCGGAGCTGCGCCAATGGGTCCGCACCGAAATCGGCCCGATCGCGACCCCCGACGCCATCCAGTTCGCGCCGGGCCTGCCCAAGACCCGTTCGGGCAAGATCATGCGCCGTATCCTGCGCAAGATCGCGGAAGGGGACGTGTCGTCGCTGGGCGATACGTCGACGCTGGCCGATCCGTCGGTGGTCGATGATCTGGTCGCGAACCGGGTAGGGTAGGAGAGGGCCTGCGGGGCGACGGTTCGTAGTTGAATAGGTCGAGGCACGGGCGTTCGGGTCGGTTTCGATCAGCATTATCCAACCGTTCGTGCTGAGCGAAGTCGAAGCACTTGGTGGAGGGCCGCCCTTCGACTTCGCTTAGCGCGAACGGGGTTGGGGTTATCAGCTGACCGGAAATAACCCGTGCTCCGGCGTAGGCCGGAGCCTTTGCCGCCGAGCCCTGGCGATCGCCAATGCTCCGGCCTGCGCCTGAACACGGCACAGAACGGGGCGGAAGGACGGAAACCGCTCTACCGAACGTCCCGCCCGAAGGTGTAGCTGATCCCGCCACCCGCCGACCATTGGTTGCGGCTGCCGAACAGGCGGGTCACCGGCGAGTCCGCCGCAGCGCCCACGATACGATCATATTTGCCGTATCCGAACGCGCCCCAGCGCGGCGTGAATTGGTAGAGCAGGCTGCTGGTGCCGCCGACCATCACCATCGATTCCGGCCGATAGGACGCGATGCCCGTCGCCAATGTCTCGCGTGGCGTCACCCCGAAATAGGCGCGGGCATATTTCGCATCGCCCAGCGTCACGCGCGGGCCGATCGACCATAGCCAGCGGTTGCCGTCGCGCTGGACGTAGTCAGCGCCGACCATGCCGGTGAAGCCGCTGTGCCCGGTGACCCCTCGACGCGCTTCCGCCGTCAGACGGAAGGATGGATCGAGCGACAATTGTGCGGAGGCACCGACTTCGACTGCGAAGCCAACCTCGTCCAGTCCGCCCGCGTCGCGCAGGCGGCGCTTGCCCTGGAAATTGATCGCCGGACCGATCGAGAAACCGTTGCTGCGATAGATGGAGATGCTGGTGCTCTCGTCCGGCGCCTCGAAGGTATAGTCGCGGTCGCCGCGGGTGCGCGACAGGTCGAGATAGGGCGTGACCTGTCCGCGGCTGGCGCCGGGGAAGGCCGGGCCGACCTGCGCGCCGACGATGACTCGCGTCCGGCGCGGGCCTTCGTCGTCCTGCGCGGAGGCGGGAAGGGCGATCGTCGCCAGTGCGACGCCGATGACGAGCTTATTGACCACGGTCGAGCGTATCGCTGGGGCTTCGGGCATCGCCATCCCTCTGGTGTTCGGTCGACAGATTGGGGCTCGGCTGGGTCTCGGTGCCGGGCTTGTCCGCGGCTGGCTTGTGGCCGGGTTCGGTCGAAATATTGGGCTTGGGCTGGGTGTCGGTATGTTCGTGCGCCACATCGGCTCTCCTTGTCACCGATGCGTAACGACTTGCCGCGTCACACGATCCATCGCGATGACGAGGGGGGTGTCGGCAGTCCGCCGACACCCGCGATCGTCAGTTGCGCATTTCGCCGGCGGGGCGCGTTCCCGCAGCGGCGGGTTCGGCCAGTTCGGCCTCGCCGGCCAGGCCGTGCCCGACCTCGTCACGCCCGATCGTGTCGAGGTGCATCAGCTTGGTAACCAGCCAGCTGACCGGGATCGCCACGATGCCGATGCCGATGATCCACCAGCCGATCGTCTGATAAACCTCCAGCACGCGCTCCGGCCCGACGCCTTCACCGCCGGTCGCCTGCGCGATCCTGGCCGCCAGGAAATTGCCGGCTGCGGTCGACAGGAACCAGGTGCCCATCATCAGCCCGACCATCGACGCAGTCGACAGGCGGGTCATGCTGGAGAGGCCGACCGGCGAGAAGCACAGCTCCGCCGTCGAGTGGAACAGGTAGAGCAGGATGACGAAGATCGCCGGCGTCAACGCACCGTTCTCGCCGGCGCCTGCAACGAGGACCAGGAAGCCGATCCCGATCTGGATGAAGCCCAGCGCGAATTTCAGCGGCGCACTCGGCTCCAGTCCGCGCTTGCCCAGCCACGTCCATAGCGCGCCGAACAGCGGAGCGAGCGTGATGATCCAGAAGCTGTTGACCGACTGGAACCACGACGCCGGCATCTCCCAGCCGAACAGCGTCCGGTCGACCGAACGGTCGGTGAAGACGTTGAGTGACGATCCGGCTTGTTCGAACAGTGCCCAGAACAGCGGGCACAGCGCGATCAGGTACAGCGCGGCGAAGATGCGATGGCGCTCGACCTTCGGCAGGGTGAAGGCGGCGCGGTAGAAGATGTAGAGGAAGGTCACGCCGACGCAGGCCAGTAGCAGCGTGCCGACGACGCTTTCGTCGCGGATCAGCAGCCAGGCGACGCCGACCATCAGCACCGAGCCGATGTAGATCAGCCATTCGCGCGACAGGCCGACCGGTGTCCGCTCCGTCAGCAGCGCCGGACTCACCGGCTCGCCAGCGCCGTGCAGCTCACGGCGGAACAGCACGAAGACGACGAGGCCGAGCAACATGCCGATCCCCGCCGCGCCGAAGCCCCAGGACCAGCCGACCCGCTCGCCGAGATAGCCGACCAGCAGCGGCCCGCTAAAGGCGCCCAGGTTGATCCCCATGTAGAAGATCGAGAAAGCCCCGTCGCGCCGCGTGTCGTCGCGGGGATAGAGCTGGCCCACCAGAACCGAGATGTTGGCCTTCAGGAAGCCGGTGCCGACGATGATGAAGGCGAGCCCCGCGTAGAAGCCGTTGAGGTAGAAGCCCTGCTCCCCGGTCGGTCCCTCGACCAGCGCGATCAGCAGATGGCCGATCGCGATCAGCACGCCGCCGGTCAGCACCGCCTTGCGCGCGCCGAGATATTTGTCGGCCAGATAGCCGCCCAGCACCGGCGTGATGTACACCATCGAGGTGTACGCGCCGTAGACCGCATAGGCTGGGTTTTCGTCGAACAGGAAGTGCTTGGTCAGGTAGAAGATCAGGATGGCACGCATGCCGTAATAGGAGAAACGCTCCCACATTTCGGCGAAGAACAGCATGAATAGGCCGCGCGGATGGCCAAGGAATTGCTTTGCGGTCGGCGGTACGCCGCCGCGCGCGATGGCATCGGACATGAACTCTCCGGGAATGTCTGGTGCCTTTCGGCAATGGCGCGGGAGACTAGCGACAAACGCACCGCTGTAAAGCGAGCGAAAACAGTCCTATGGCGCGGCCATGTTCAACGACCTGACCTCGCCGCTCTCCTTCCTCGCCAGCCGTCGCTCGGGCAAGCCGCGCGACATGGTGGCGCCGGGGCCGGACGATGCACAGCTCGCCGACATCGTCGCGCTGGCGAGCCGTGTGCCCGATCACGGCAAGCTCGCGCCCTGGCGGTTCGTCGTTGTCGGCGCGGAGCAGCGCGATGCCTTTGCCGCGCTGCTGCAGGACGCCTATCGCGACGAGAAGCCGGCGGCGGGGCGGCTGGAGGTCGAGGCGATCGAACAACTCGCGCGGCAGGCGCCGACTCTGGTGGTCGTCCTGTCCAGCCCGCGTGCCGAGAGCCATATCCCGCTGTGGGAGCAGGAGTTGTCGGCCGGGGCGGCGTGCATGCAGTTGCTTAACGCGACGACCGCGCATGGCTTCGTCGGCGGGTGGCTGACCGGCTGGGCGGCCTTTTCGCCGCGGGTGCGCGGCGCGTTTGGCGGACCGGGCGAGCGGATCGCCGGCTTCGTTTTCATCGGGACGCCGTCGCGCCCACTCGACGAACGGCCGCGGCCTGCGATCGACAATGTACTATCCCATTGGCGGATTTGACCTATCGGCGAAACGCTGTATTATGACAGCATGGCAGTATCCGACGAGAGCCCGGTCTATCTGAAACTGCGCGCGGGGATCGCCGCTGCGATCCTGCGCGGCGAGTATCGCGGCGGCGACCAATTGCCGTCGGTCCGCGCCTATGCGGCCGAACAGGGGGCCAACCCCCTGACCGTGGCCAAGGCGTACCAGAGCTTCCAGGACGACGGCTATGTCGAGGTCCGGCGCGGTGTCGGCATGTTCGTGCTGCCCGGCGCGTCCGACAAGCTGCGCGTTGCGGAGCGCGAACGCTTCCTGGCGGGCATGTGGCCGCGGGTGCGCGAGCATATCGAACTGCTGGGGCTGAGCGTCGAGGATTTGCTGGAGCGCGAGACGGCGTGAGCTGGCCTCTCGGCCGTCATCCCCGCGAAGGCGGGGATACATTCTGGCTGACCGAGATGAGACTCACGATCCTCAGCGACTATTGATCCCCGCCTTCGCGGGGATGACGAGGTTTGGGCGAGTGCCCCTACTTCCCGCAGCCCTTGCCCGTCTTCGCACAGAACGCCTTCAGCACGTCGCGCTTGAAGTCCATCCCGCCCATGCTCTGCGCCGCCGCGGCCATCGCGTTCGGTTCGGCCGCTCGGTAGCGGCGGGCGGCGTCGGTGCGGTTGAAGGCCAGGGTCGTACGCATATCCGCCTCCGACAGGGCGGAGGCATAGGCGACGCCCATGCGTTCGGTCACGCGCTCGATCATGGTGCGACCGGTCGCTGCGGCGATCTCGCGCAGCGCGGCCTGATCGGCGAGGGTCAGCTCCTTCGCATCGCGGACCAGTTCGTCGGTCTGCTGCTGCACCAGCGTCGGCGCGATCTGGCTGAACGTGCCCGATCGCGCGATGTCGGTGCCGAGCCGTGCAGCCTCCGCCGTTGGGGCGGGGGCCGCCTGGAGCAGGAGGGCGAGCAGGATCATGCCTCGACGTCCACCACGCCCAGCTGCCACAGGACGAACGCCATTTCCTCGGCGCCTTCCTTGAGACTCTCCCAGCGCCCCGACTTGCCGCCGTGGCCGGCGCCCATGTTGGTCTTGAGCAGCAGGATATTATCGTCGGTCTTGGTCGCGCGAAGCTTCGCCGCCCACTTCGCCGGTTCCCAATAGGTCACGCGCGGATCGTTAAGGCCGCCCGAAATGAATAGCGGGGGATAATCCTGCGCCTTTACATTGTCATAGGGCGAATAGCTGCGAATCAGTTCGAACGCGGCCTTGTCCTCGATCGGGTTGCCCCATTCGGGCCATTCGCCCGGCGTGAGGGGCAGCGAGGCGTCGAGCATGGTGTTCAGCACGTCGACGAACGGCACGTCGGCGACGACCGCGCCCCACAGATCGGGATCGGAATTGACCACCGCGCCCATCAGTTCGCCGCCTGCTGAGCCGCCCGCGATGGCGATGCCGCCCTTGTAAGAGAAGCGGCGCTCGATCAGCCCCTTCGCCACGTCGACGAAGTCGTTGAACGTGTTGGTGCGTTTGGTCAGCTTGCCGTCGTGATACCATTGCTGGCCAAGGTCGTCGCCGCCGCGGATGTGCGCGATCGCAAAGGCCATGCCGCGATCGAGATAGGACATGCGGCCCGTAGAGAAGCCCGGCGGAATCGCATGGCCATAGGCGCCGTACGCGTAGAGATAGACCTTGCCCGTGCCGTCCTTCGGGAAGTCGGCGGGGTAGACGATCGAGCAGGGCACCTCGACGCCGTCGCGAGCGACGATCTTCAGCCGCTCGGTGAGATACTTCGATGCGTCGTACCCGCTGGGGATCGTCTGCACCTTACGCACTGTCAGCGCGCCATCGCTGAGCGCATAGTCATAGACCGTGCCCGGCGTGACCATCGACTGATAGCTCAGCCGCAGCGTGTCGACGGCATATTCGGGATTGTCGCCCAGACCCGTGACGTAGCTCGCCTCCGGAAACTGGATGCGGCGCTTCGGGCGGCCATCGTAATAATGGATTTCGATCTGATCGAGTCCGTCCTCGCGCCCCTCGACCGTGAAGAAATCGGCGAAGGTCGCGACGCCGGTCATGTAGAAATGCGGGTCGGCCGGGATCAGCTCGGTCCAGGTGCCCGGATCGGTGATCGGCGCAGTTACCAGACGCCACATCGGGTCGGTGTCGTTGGTGTGAATGAACAAGGTGCCGTCATGCTCGTCCACGTCATATTCGCGGCCGGTCTGACGCGGGGCGACCAATACGGGTTCGGCGAAGACATCGTGGGCGGGCAGCAGGCGGATTTCGCTGGTGACATGATCGCCGGTCGAAATGACGATCCACTTCCGCGACGACGTCTCGCCGACGCCGACGCGATAGCCCTCGTCATCCTCGTGATACAGCTCGACATCGTCCTTGGGATCGGTGCCGAGCCGGTGGAAGCGCGCATTATCGGTGCGCCACTGGTCGTTGGCCAGGCCGTAAAGGAACCCCGTGTCGTCGGCGTTCCAGACGATGTCGCTCAGGATGCCGGGGATTTCGTCGGGCAGATGCTCGCCCGTCTCGAGGTCCTTCACGCGCAGCAGGAAGCGCTCCGAGCCGTTGTCGTCATAGGCATAGGCGAGCAGTCGCCCGTTGTTGCTGATCGACAGGCCGCCGAGCCGGAAATATTCCTTGCCCTTGGCGAGCGCGGGTTCGTCGAGGAACAGCTGGTCCTCGCCGCCTGCGACGGGGCGGCGCCACCAGCGACGATACTCGCCACCGGTCTCGTGGTCGCTCCAGTACAGGTAATCGCCGTCCTTCTGCGGCACGGTCGCATCGTCTTCCTTGATGCGGGCGCGCATTTCCTGGAACAGCGTGTCGGTCAGCGGCTTGAGCGGCGCCATGACCGCCTCGAAATAGGCGTTCTCCGCTTCCAGATAATCGAGCACCTCGCGGTCGGTGACCTTCGGATAGCCGGGGTCGCGCAGCCAGGCCCAGTCGTCCGAAATCTCGATGCCGTGGTGCGTGGTGGTCGATGGCAGCCGCTTGGCGACGGGAGGTGTGGGGAGGCTCGTCATGGGGTGAGCGTTAGCGGGCGTGGGGCGGGAAGGCGAGGGGGCTGTGCCGACTCACCCCGTTCGTGCTGAGCTTGTCGAAGCACTGCCCTTTTCTTCCGCACGACCGCCGTGTGGCGCGAAGAAGGGCAGCCCTTCGACAAGCTCAGGGCGAACGGGGAGGGTGAGGGGGAAGCCCGCCCTTCCCCCGCCGCCGCCCGAATGGCATGACGCGGGCCATGACCACGCATCACGACCGCCTGACCGCCTTCCGCGCGCATCTTGCCACCCAGTATCTAGACGGCTTCATCGTGCCGCTGACCGACGAACATATGTCGGAATATGTCGGCGCCTATGCCCGGCGGCTCGAATGGCTGACCGGCTTTCAGGGGTCGGCGGGCGGAGCGGTGGTGCTGGCCGACCGGGCGGGGATCTTCACCGACGGCCGCTATACCTTGCAGGTCCGCCAGCAGGTGTCGGGCGACGATTATGATTATGTGCTGGTGCCCGATACGTCGATGGCCGACTGGCTGGGCGCCAATGCGGCGGCGGGGGCGCGGATCGGCTATGATCCGTGGCTTCATACCCGCGCCTTCGTGCACGAAATGCGGGCCGCGCTGGCGGCAAAGGGTGCGGAACTGGTCGCGGTCGCGGCGAACCCGATCGATGCGGTTTGGTCTGACCATCCTCTGCCGTCCGACGCCACGCTGATCGTTCAGAGTGACGATCTCGCGGGCAAGTCGTCCGCGGCCAAGCGCGCCGAGATCGCCGACTGGCTGGGCGAGCAGGGCGCCGATGCTACGGTCCTGTCCGCGCTCGATTCGCTGGCCTGGACGTTCAACATCCGCGGCGCCGATGTCGCGCGCACGCCGGTCGCGCTGGCTTTCGCGCTCGCCCATGCCGATGGCACCGCCGACCTCTATGTCGCGCCCGAGAAGGTGACCGAGGCGGTGGCGCAGCATCTGGGCAATGCGGTGCGCATCCATTCGCGCGATGCCTTTGCGCCGGCGCTCCGGGCGCTGTCGGGCAAGCAGGTCGCGGTCGACCCGGACCGCGCGGTCGCCGCGATCTTCGAGGCGCTGGAGGCGGGTGGGGCGACCATCCTGCCGGTGCGCGATCCGACCGTGCTGCCGCGCGCGTTGAAGAATCCGGTCGAAATCTCCGGCCACCGCGCCGCCCAGTTGCGCGACGGCGTGGTCATGGCGAAGTTCCTCCGCTGGATCGAGACGGAGGCGCCCAAGGGCGAGCTGACCGAGATCGCGGCTTCGGATCACCTCCAGGCACTGCGCGAAGCGGCGGGCGCGGTCGACCTGTCGTTCGACGCCATCTCCGCGACCGGCGCCCATGGCGCGAGCCCGCATTACAAGGCCGATGCGGAGTCGAACGCGCGGATCGAGCCGGGTCACCTCTACCTGATCGATTCGGGCGGCCAGTGGCCCGATGGCACCACCGACATCACCCGCGTCGTGCCGGTCGGCACGCCGACCGCGGAAATGCGCGATCGCTTCACCCGCGTGCTTCAGGGGCACATCGGCATCGCGACCGCCGTCTTCCCCGAAGGCACGACCGGCGGGCAGATCGACAGCTTCGCGCGCCGTCCGCTGTGGGCGGCGGGTCTCGATTTCGCGCATGGCACTGGCCACGGCGTCGGTGCCTATCTGTCGGTCCACGAAGGGCCGCAGCGCATCGCCAAGCCCAACTACCCCGGCGGCGGCCCTTCCGAGCCGCTGCGCGCCGGCATGTTCCTGTCGAACGAGCCCGGTTATTATAAGGCCGGCGAATATGGCATTCGCATCGAGAACCTGATCCTGGTCGAGCGGCGGGACATCCCCGGCGGCACCGAACCCATGCTCGGCTTCGAGACGCTGACCTTCGCCCCCATCGAACGCGAGCTGATCGACGTCAGCATCTTGACGGAGGCCGAGCTGTCGTGGCTCAATGCCTATCACGCCGAGGTCGTCGAGAAGATCGGCCCGGCGCTGGATGGAGAGGATAGAGCATGGCTTATCGCCAAATGCGCACCACTCGGACGTGCACCGTCAGGGAATCGCTGACTCACATATCCTGTGCGATCGCCGTCGTGGTGATCGTCTATCTGATCGCGGGCCTGATCGGCGACGGCGCGGTCGCGGCGACGCGTTACTTCTCGGGCTGATCTGGTCCGTCCGCCGGAGCCGGTGAGGGCTCGCCGCCGTCCTCCGCCACGGCCGACGCCCGGGCCTGCGCCTTGCGCCGGCGCAGGTTTGCCCTGAGTTCCGCGGCCAGCCGCGCCTTCCTGTCGTCCGTCGTCGCCATAACAAACGCATAATCCGCCGCATGCCGGCTTGACAACGCCCGCCCGATCCGCTCTTGAGCCGCCTCCCGCACGGGACGAGTGCTGCCGTAGCTCAGTGGTAGAGCGCATCCTTGGTAAGGCTGAGGTCGTGAGTTCAATCCTCACCGGCAGCACCATTCGTCCCAGTCAGGCGGGTATCCTCGAATTCTCTATCCTGCCCGCTTTCGTCATTCCGGCGAAAGCCGGAATCCAGGGTTTCTCTGCCCGAGCGTTTGTCTTGCTCGGCTCTGGATCCTGACCTTCGTCAGGATGACGGCTGGATGGCGCCCGTTCCCTGGTACGGCAGCGCTTCTCTTCCCCGCCGTCACCCTCTACACAGCGGCGATGGATTTTGATCAGCTGCTCGTCCGCTTCTTCAACACCACCGAGATTCAGGACCTGCCGCCCGAACAGGTCGCGGCCGGTGTCGACCGGTTGCGGTTGCAGTTCGGGCTGGAAAAGGACTCGGGGCGGCGATTCGCTTTGTGGTGCCTGATGTTCATGCTGGGCATCGCACCGGATATTGCCGACGCCTTCGACGATGAAGAGGACCGCGAGGCGGCGCGCGACTTCATGGACGCGGCCGAGCAGGAAATGGAAGACGAGGACGACGACGCGGAGTGAGCGTATCGGACTGGTCCATCGTTCGCCCTGAGTGACGTTCAGACGCGGCCCGCTCCCAGCGCTCCGAACGAACGGTTTGAAGTGAGGAGGAAAAGGGCGGGATGACACAGGGGGTGATCGACCGCCGCGGGCTGATCATGGGCGGCGCAGCGGTGCTGGCGTGCCCCGCCGCCGCCCGGCGTCGCGAACCCCGCGGCGAGCGCGTGCCGAACCCGCTGATTCGCCAGCGCGCCGATCCGCAGATCGTGCGGCAGGCAGACGGCAGCTATACCTTCACCGCCTCCGTACCCGAATATGATCGCGTTATCCTGCGTCGCGCGCCGACTATCGCCGCCTTGGCGACCGCGCCCGAAGTCGTGCTGTGGCGGCGGCCCGCAGCCGGACGGATGGCGGGGCATATCTGGGCGCCCGAGCTGCACCGGATCGACGGGCGCTGGTATGTCTATGTCGCGGCGGGCGACGGCGATGCGCGCTTCCGCATCCGCACCTATGTGCTGGAGTGTGAAGGGCCTGATCCGATGGCGGGGCGCTGGTCGGTGCTGGGGCAATTGGTGACGCCGTGGGACAGCTTTACGCTCGATTCGACGATCTTCGCCCACCGCGGTACGCGCTACATCGCCTGGGCGCAGCAGGAGCCGGGGATCGCGACCAATTCGAACCTTTATCTCGCACCGCTGGCGACGCCGACGACGTTGGGCGCGAAGCCCGCGCGACTGACCGTGCCGACGCTGCCGTGGGAAGTGCAGGGGTTCAAGGTCGCGGAAGGACCGGCGCCGCTGATCCGCAACGGCCGCGTGTTCCTGACCTACTCCGCCAGTGCGACCGATGCGCGCTATTGCATGGGGATGCTGACCGCGCGCGACGACGCCGACCTGATGGACCCGGCAGTGTGGGTGAAGTCACCCGAGCCGGTGTTCCGCAGCGCGTCGGAACGCGGCATCTATGGCCCCGGCCACAACAGCTTCACCACCGACGCGCAGGGGCGGGACGTACTGGTCTATCATGCGCGCGACTATAAGAAGATTACTGGCGATCCGCTCTACGATCCCAACCGGCATACGCGGGTGCAGCGGCTGCGCTGGCGGTCGGATGGGACGCCGGACTTCGGCTTGCCCGCGGCGAATGGGTACGTGGTGATCTAGACACCGAAGGGGTCGCTTCACCCACAACCGTTCGCCCTGAGCGAAGTCGAAGGGCGGCTCTCCGCAAGGTGCTTCGACTGCGCTCACGAACGAAGGAGCGAAGATGTCGGCCTATCCGGCTCAGAACCGAAAGCTGATCCAGCCCGCCAGGAAGTCCGAACTTCGATAGCCCGCCTTCGTCAGCGACGGGCCGGCGGCGAGATGCTCGTAGCGGCCGGTGACCGACAGGCGCGGGGTCAGTGTCCACACCGCCTGCAACCGGGTCACATCGGCGATCTTGGCGTCGGGGACGCGCTGGGTTCCGGCAAAGGGCTGGCCGTTCGCGCGATAGACGGCGTCGCGTACGTCGTCGCGCCATGTCAGCATATATTCGGCGGTTACCCGCAGGTTCGACGCCGGCGACACGGTCACGTTCGGCGCGATGGCGATCAGGTTCGAGGGCGTCAGGAACAGCTGGTAGCTGTAATAGATGTTGTTGCCGAACGGCGCATAGGCGTTGCGCAGCTTGCCGTCGCCATATCCGCCGCCGCCGCTGGCATAGTTGAGGTGAACGCCGACGCGGGGGCCGCGCGGGGAGGGGCCGACGCGGTAGGTCTGGGCGAGAAAAACCTGCCACGCGTCGATCCGCTGGCCGATATAATAGCCCCATTGGTGGTTGACCGACCAGTCGACCGTCCACCGCCCGGCATCGCCCCACAGCCGCGTGCCGAGGTAGAAACGCTCCGCCGGCCCGATCCGGCCACCCCACGCGCCGACATCATTGCGGCGGCGCCAGAAGAAGGGGTCGAAATAGAGCTTCGACCCGCCCAGCCACGTCGACGGCACGACGAAGCCCGCGGTCATCCCCGAGAAGCGCCGGGCGGGGTCGATGACGTCGTCATCGGTGCCCAGATCGCCATATTGAGTCGGCTTCAGGTCGAACACGTCGATCCGCACCGTCCGCCCGCGCGCCCAGGCCCGCCAGCCGTTCAGCGTGTAGCGGATCGTATTGTTGTCGCGCGACGAGACGAGCAGGTTCGGCCCGTCCGCGAACTCCTGCCGGCCATAGCGGCCGCCGATTGCGACGGTGCCGATCG
The DNA here is from genome assembly GCF_042681125.1 of Sphingomonas floccifaciens. Taxonomy (NCBI): domain Bacteria; kingdom Pseudomonadati; phylum Pseudomonadota; class Alphaproteobacteria; order Sphingomonadales; family Sphingomonadaceae; genus Sphingomonas; species Sphingomonas floccifaciens. The sequence goes on from NZ_JBHUFC010000002.1 coordinate 282,699, forward strand.
TTCCCGCCGCCTCGACGAAGCTCTGCTGTAAGACGACGTCGTTGCGTAGCGTCGCGGCAGGGGCGCCGAGCTGGACCCCGGAGATGCCGCCATGCGCCAGCTCGACGAACCCGCGCAGATGCGGGCCGACATGCACGTCGGCGGCGGCGACCAGACGGTTGATGTCTTGCCGCTGCGCCGGCCCCTCGCGAAGGTTGGGATTGGTCGTATGATTGACGCGCAACCGGACCTCGCCGGACAGGGTGACGTAGACGTCCCCGTCGCTGTCGATCGGCAGGAATTTCAGCCGATCTAGAAAATCGTCGCGGTTCTTCGGATCGCGCATCTTCCGCCAATCCTCGGCCCAGCGCGACAGATTATAGCCCGCGACCGTCGCCCCGTCGCCGTTGGCGGCGGCGGGATAGCCGATGACGGACGGCGTGGCGGGGGCAGGAACTTCCTTGCGTTCCGACGGCGGCGCGGTCTGGGCCGTGGCGGGCAGGGCAATGGTACAGGCCAGGAGGGGGAGGGCGGCGCGGATCATGCCGGGCTTATACAGGCGGTCGGTAATTCGGTGTATGTGTTGGGGCGGGGGGATGGGCTGCTGCGTTAAAACGCTGAAAGATAACGCTAATCTGATTTATGGTTGCGCCAAGCGACAAGACGGTTCAGCAATTTGCAAGGCTGCGTCAGGACCGCATCACACTGAGAATGTGCCACTTTTCGCACAGTCGCGAGGCGCCAAACCAGGATTCATCCGGCCGGAACCACCCTGTCCTTCTTCGCAGGCCGGAGCCGTCGCAATCAACGTCCTAGAGCTTGAAGCGATCAGCTTTGATCACTCCCGTTCGCCCTGAGCGAAGTCGAAGGGCAGCCCTCCACCAAGTGCTTCGACTTCGCTCAGCACGAACGGTTGAACGAAGCTGATCGAAATCGACTCTAACGCCCCCCAACGCTCCGGCCTGCGCCGGAGCACGGCTATGCATCAATTTAGTCGAAGCAGACGCCAGAAGGCCATCCGGAGCCTTCAGAAACGTAAACCGCCGCCCGGTCGCCCGGACGGCGGCTTTCAAAACAGGAAATGCTATGCCGTCGTACGTGACCGGTTGCGCCGGTCCCGCCATCCGCCTTGGCATCTCCCGGCGTTGCTCGCGCAACGCCGGGGTGCCCGCTTATTCCTGGTTCAGATACTCGCCGGCATCCGCATCGGTGCCCGAACCGCTGGGGACGACCGCCGCCAGCGGATCGTCGCCGGTGCCGACCTCTTCGCGCGGCGAACGGGCGGCTTCCGCTGCACGCTCTTCCGCGGCCGACTGCGGAACCATCGCCGCAGCGAGGGCACGCTGCTGCGCACGCAGCGCCGCGTCGCGCGACGTGGCCGCCACGCGCAGGCGGTTCATGCCCGCACCGGTACCCGCCGGGATCAGGCGGCCGACGATGACGTTCTCCTTCAGACCGTTCAGCGAGTCGATCTTGCCCTGCACCGAAGCCTCGGTGAGCACACGGGTCGTCTCCTGGAACGAGGCGGCCGAGATGAAGCTGCGGGTCTGCAGCGACGCCTTGGTGATGCCGAGCAGGATCGGCTTGCCCTGTGCGCGCGCCTGCTTCTTGTCGAGCTTGGCGTTCGCTTCGTCCATCTCGTCACGATCGACCTGCTCGCCGGCCAGCAGCGTGGTGTCGCCGCCGTCGGTGATCTCGACCTTCTGCAGCATCTGGCGAACGATCACCTCGATGTGCTTGTCGTTGATCTTCACGCCCTGGAGTCGATAGACTTCCTGGATTTCGCTGACCAGATATTCGGCCAACGGCTCGATGCCGAGCACTTCCAGGATGTCGTGCGGATCGGGCGAGCCGCCGATTAGGTTGTCGCCACGCTTGACGTAGTCGCCTTCCTGAACGTCGATCACCTTCGACTTCGGGATGAGGTACTCGACCACATCGCCGCCGTCCTCCGGCATGATCCCGATCTTGCGCTTCGCCTTATAGTCCTTGCCGAACACGACACGGCCCGAGACCTTCGCGATGATCGCGTTTTCCTTGGGCTTGCGCGCCTCGAACAGCTCGGCGACGCGCGGCAGACCGCCGGTGATGTCGCGGGTCTTGGCGGACTCGCGAGCGACACGGGCCAGAACGTCGCCGGCCTGGACGGTCGCATTGTCCTCGACCGACAGCACGGCACCCGGTGCCAGCATGTAGCGCGATCCTTCGCCTTCGCCTTCGCCGGTCAGGGTCAGGCGGGGACGCAGGTCCTCCTTCGTCTTGGACGAGGTGGCGCGATACTCGATGACGACGCGCTGGGTGATACCCGTCGCTTCGTCGGCCTGTTCGGTCATCGTCTTGTTGTCGATCAGGTCCTGGTACTTAACGGTACCGCCCGTCTCGGTGATGACCGGCATGGTGAACGGATCCCATTCCGCCATGCGATCGCCCTTCGACACGATGTGGCCGTCGTCGAACAGGACGTACGCACCGTACGGCACGCGGTCGGAAGACAGTTCGCGACCGTCCATGTCCTTGATGACGATCTCGCCCGAGCGGCCGAGCACCACGCGACGGCCACGCTGGTCGACGATGACGCGCAGGTCGCGGAACTCGACCGTACCGTCGGCATGCGCCTCCAGGTTCGACGTCTCGTTCAGCTGTGCCGCACCACCGATGTGGAAGGTACGCATGGTCAGCTGCGTGCCCGGCTCACCGATCGACTGCGCCGCGATGACGCCGACCGCTTCGCCGATGTTCACCGGCGTACCGCGGGCGAGGTCACGGCCGTAGCACTTGCCGCAGACGCCGACCTTGGCTTCGCAGACCAGCGGGCTGCGGATCTTCATGCCCTGGACGCCCAGCGCTTCGATCTGCGCGACCATCGGTTCGTCGAGCAGCGTGCCCGCCGGGATGACGACCTTGCCGTCCTTGTCGACCACGTCCTCGCCGGTGGTCCGGCCAAGGATACGCTCGCCGAGCGACGCGATGGTCGCGCCGCCCTGAACGATGGCCTTCATCTCGAGCATGCGCTCGGTACCGCAATCCTCCTCCATCACGACGCAATCCTGCGACACGTCGACGAGGCGGCGGGTGAGGTAACCCGAGTTGGCGGTCTTCAGCGCGGTGTCCGCGAGGCCCTTACGAGCGCCGTGGGTCGAGTTGAAGTATTCGAGGACGGTCAGACCTTCCTTGAAGTTCGAGATGATCGGCGTTTCGATGATCTCGCCCGACGGCTTGGCCATCAGGCCGCGCATGCCGGCCAGCTGCTTGATCTGGGCCTGCGAACCACGGGCACCGGAGTGGGCCATCATATAGATCGAGTTGATCGGCTTCTCACGGCCGGTCTCCTCGTCGCGCTTCACCGCCTTGATCTCGTCCATCATGGCCGACGCCACCTGGTCGCCGCAACGGCTCCAGGCGTCGATGACCTTATTGTACTTCTCCTGCTGCGTGATCAGGCCGTCCTGATACTGCTGCTCGAAGTCCTTCACGAGTGCCTTGGTCTCGTCGACCATGCCGGTCTTGGCGTCCGGGATGATCATGTCGTCCTTGCCGAACGAGATGCCGGCCTTGAACGCGTGACGGAAGCCCAGCGCCATGATGGCGTCGGCGAACAGCACCGTCTCCTTCTGACCGGTATGACGATAGACCTCGTCGATGACGTCGGTGACGTCCTTCTTGGTCAGCAGACGGTTGACGGTTTCGAAGGGCACCTTGTGGCTCTTCGGCAACGTCTCGCCGAGCAACATGCGGCCCGGGGTCGTCTCGAAGCGAACCATGCGCTCCACGCCATTCTCATCGACCTGCGGAACACGGCTGGTGATCTTGGTGTGCAGCGTCACGGCACCGGCGTGGAGCGCCTGGTGGACTTCGGTCATGTCCGACAGGAGCATGCCTTCGCCCGGCTCGCCGGTCTTTTCCATCGACAGATAGTAGAGACCCAGCACCATGTCCTGCGACGGCACGATGATCGGCTTGCCGTTGGCGGGCGACAGGATGTTGTTGGTCGACATCATCAGGACGCGCGCTTCCAGCTGCGCCTCGAGGCTCAGCGGAACGTGGACGGCCATCTGGTCGCCGTCGAAGTCGGCGTTGAACGCCGAGCAGACCAGCGGGTGCAGCTGGATCGCCTTGCCCTCGATGAGAACCGGCTCGAACGCCTGGATGCCCAGACGGTGAAGTGTCGGTGCACGGTTCAGCAGAACCGGGTGCTCGCGGATCACTTCGTCCAGGATGTCCCAAACTTCCTTGCGCTCCTTCTCGACCCACTTCTTCGCCTGCTTCAGCGTCATGCTGAGGCCCTTGGCGTCGAGGCGGGCGTAGATGAACGGCTTGAACAGCTCGAGCGCCATCTTCTTCGGCAAGCCGCACTGGTGCAGCTTGAGTTCCGGACCGGTCACGATGACCGAACGGCCCGAATAGTCGACGCGCTTGCCGAGAAGGTTCTGACGGAAGCGGCCCTGCTTGCCCTTCAGCATGTCGCTGAGCGACTTCAGCGGACGCTTGTTGGCGCCCGTGATCGTGCGGCCGCGACGACCGTTGTCGAACAGCGCGTCGACGGCTTCCTGCAACATGCGCTTTTCGTTGCGGACGATGATGTCCGGCGCACGCAGCTCCATGAGGCGCTTCAGGCGGTTGTTGCGGTTGATGACGCGGCGATACAGGTCGTTCAGGTCCGATGTCGCGAAGCGGCCGCCGTCCAGCGGCACGAGCGGACGCAGCTCGGGCGGGATGACCGGCACGACGTCCAGGATCATCCATTCCGGACGGTTGCCCGATTCCAGGAAGCTCTCGACGACTTTGAGGCGCTTGATGATCTTCTTGGGCTTCAGCTCCGACTTGGTCGTCGCCAGCTCCTCGAGCAGATCACGCTTCTCGCCCTCGAGGTCGAGATCCATGAGCATGATCTTGACCGCTTCCGCGCCGATCCCGGCGGTGAAGGCGTCCTCGCCATACTGGTCCTGCGCTTCGAGGAGCTCGTCCTCGGTCATCAGCTGGTACTTCTCCAGCGGCGTCAGGCCCGGCTCGGTGACGATGTAGCTCTCGAAATACAGCACGCGCTCGAGCTGCTTGAGCTGCATATCGAGCAGCAGGCCGATGCGCGACGGCAGCGACTTCAGGAACCAGATGTGCGCTACGGGCGCGGCGAGCTCGATGTGGCCCATCCGCTCGCGGCGGACCTTCGACACGGTGACTTCGACACCGCACTTTTCGCAGACGATGCCCTTGTACTTCATGCGCTTGTACTTGCCGCACAGGCACTCGTAATCCTTGATCGGACCGAAGATGCGCGCGCAGAACAGGCCGTCACGTTCCGGCTTGAACGTGCGATAGTTGATCGTCTCAGGCTTCTTGATTTCGCCGAACGACCACGAGCGGATGCGATCAGGCGACGCGATGCCGATCTGGATCTGGTCGAAGGTTTCCGGCTTCGCGAGCGGATTGGCGAAATTGGTCAGTTCGTTCATGGGGTCGAACCCTTCCTTGAAATCTCTTCTCCTCTCCCATCGGGAGAGGAAGGGGCCCGCCGGCGAAGCCGGTGGGAAGGTGAGGGCGATCGTACGGCGTCACCCTCACCCTTCCGCCGCTCTTGCGAGCGGCTCCCTCCCTCTCCCGACGGGAGAGGGAAGGGGGCGATCACATCATTCAGCCGCCTCGGCCAGCGGCTCGCCGTCCTCGTCCAGCTCCTGGTTCTTGAGCTCGACGTTCAGGCCCAGCGAGCGCATTTCCTTGACGAGCACGTTGAAGCTCTCCGGAATGCCGGCCTCGAAGGTGTCGTCGCCCTTGACGATCGCTTCGTAGACCTTGGTGCGGCCGACGACGTCGTCCGACTTCACCGTCAGCATTTCCTGCAAGGTATACGCCGCGCCGTAGGCCTGGAGTGCCCAGACCTCCATTTCGCCGAAGCGCTGGCCGCCGAACTGCGCCTTGCCGCCCAGCGGCTGCTGGGTGACGAGGCTGTACGGCCCGATCGAACGCGCGTGGATCTTGTCGTCGACCAGGTGGTGCAGCTTCAGCATGTAGATGATGCCGACGGTCACCTTGCGGTCGAACGCGTCGCCGGTGCGGCCGTCGTACAGCGTCGACTGACCCGACGTGTCGAGACCCGCCAGCTCCAGCATCTCTGACACGTCGCTTTCGCGCGCACCGTCGAACACCGGGGTGCCCATCGGAACGCCCGTGCGGATGTTGTGGACCAGCTCGGCGACCTGCTCCGGCGTCCGCGACTGGATGTCGTCGGCATAATGGTCGCCGTAGATCTCGACCAGGCGATCCTTGACCGCGGCCGGCATTTCGCCCGCCTTGGCGTCCGGGTTCGCCTCGCGCCAGTCTTCCAGTGCCGACGCGACCTGCATACCCAGGTTACGTGCGGCCCAGCCGAGGTGCGTTTCGAAGATCTGCCCGACGTTCATGCGCGACGGCACGCCCAGCGGGTTGAGCACCAGGTCGACCGGCGTCCCGTCGGCGAGGAACGGCATGTCCTCGGCCGGCAGGATGCGTGAGATGACGCCCTTGTTGCCGTGACGGCCGGCCATCTTGTCGCCCGGCTGCAGCTTGCGCTTCACCGCGACGAAGACCTTGACCATCTTGAGCACGCCCGGCGGCAACTCGTCGCCACGCTCCAGCTTCTCGCGGCGATCCTCGAACTTCTCGCGGATACGCTTGGCGGCTTCGTCATACTGCTGCTTGACGGCTTCCAGGTTCGCCTGGACGGCGTCGTCGGCAACGGCGAACTTCCACCATTCGTGGCGATCGACGCTGTCGAGCAGATCCTGATCGATCACTGCGCCCTTCTTCAGGCCCTTCGGCACGGCGGTCGCGGTCTGGCCGAGCAGCATGTCGCGCAGGCGCGACCAGGTTGCACGGTTCAGGATGGTGCGCTCGTCGTCCGAGTCCTTCTTAAGGCGCTCGATTTCCTCGCGTTCGATCGCCAGCGCGCGCTCGTCCTTGTCGATACCGTGACGGTTGAACACGCGCACATCGACGATCGTGCCCGACACGCCCGGCGGCAGGCGAAGCGAAGTGTCGCGGACGTCCGAGGCCTTTTCACCGAAGATGGCGCGGAGCAGCTTCTCTTCCGGCGTCATCGGGCTCTCGCCCTTCGGCGTGATCTTGCCGACCAGGATGTCGCCCGGCTCGACCTCGGCACCGACATAGACGATGCCCGCCTCGTCGAGGTTACGCAGCGCTTCCTCGCCGACGTTCGGAATGTCGCGGGTGATGTCCTCCGGCCCCAGCTTCGTGTCGCGGGCCATCACTTCGAACTCATCGATGTGGATCGACGTGAACACGTCGTCCTTCACGATCCGCTCGGAGATCAGGATCGAGTCTTCGTAGTTGTAGCCGTTCCAGGGCATGAACGCGACGAGCGCGTTGCGGCCGAGCGCGAGCTCGCCGAACTCGGTCGACGGACCGTCGGCCAGCACGTCGCCGACGTTGACCACGTCGCCGACCTTCACCAGCGGACGCTGGTTGATGCAGGTCGACTGGTTGGAGCGCTGGAACTTCATCAGCGTGTAGATGTCGACGCCCGATTCATTGGCATCGACGTCACCGGTCGCGCGGATGACGATACGGCTGGCATCGACCTGGTCGACGATGCCGGCCCGACGCGCCGAGATCGCGGCACCCGAGTCACGGGCGACGGTCTCTTCCATTCCGGTGCCGACGAACGGCGCCTCGGCACGCACCAGCGGTACGGCCTGACGCTGCATGTTCGAGCCCATCAGCGCGCGGTTGGCGTCGTCGTTTTCCAAGAACGGAATGAGCGACGCGGCGACCGACACGAGCTGCTTCGGCGAGACGTCCATCAGCGTGATGGTTTCCGGCAGCGCCATCAGGAATTCGCCAGCCTGACGGGCCGAGACGAGCTCTTCGGTGAAGCGGTTGCCCTCGTCGACTTCGGCCGAGGCCTGCGCGATCGTGTGCTTGGCCTCTTCCATCGCCGACAGGTACACGACCTCGTCGGTGACCACGCCGTCGATGACCTTGCGATACGGCGTCTCGATGAAGCCGTACTTGTTGACGCGGCTGAACGAGGCGAGGCTGTTGATCAGACCGATGTTCGGGCCTTCCGGCGTTTCGATCGGGCAGATACGGCCATAATGGGTCGGGTGAACGTCGCGGACTTCGAAGCCCGCACGCTCACGCGTCAGACCGCCCGGCCCGAGGGCCGAGACGCGACGCTTGTGAGTCACTTCGGAGAGCGGGTTGGTCTGGTCCATGAACTGCGACAGCTGCGACGAGCCGAAGAATTCGCGCACCGCGGCGACCGCCGGCTTCGCGTTGATCAGGTCGTTCGGCATGACGGTCGACACGTCGACCGACGACATGCGCTCCTTGACCGCACGCTCCATGCGCAGCAGGCCGACGCGATACTGGTTCTCCAGCAGCTCGCCCACCGAACGCACGCGACGGTTGCCCAGGTTGTCGATGTCGTCGACTTCGCCCTTGCCGTCCTTCAGATCCACCAGCGTCTTGACGACGGCCAGGATGTCCTCGGTGCGCAGCGTGGTGTGCGTGTCCGGCGCATCGAGGTCGAGGCGCATGTTCAGCTTCACGCGGCCCACGGCCGACAGGTCGTAGCGCTCCGGATCGAAGAACAGGCCGGCGAACAGCGACTCCGCCGTCTCCAGCGTCGGCGGCTCGCCAGGGCGCATGACGCGGTAGATGTCGCTGAGCGCCTGCTGGCGCTCCTCGGCCTTGTCCGCCTTCAGCGTGTTGCGGATCCACGGACCCGTCGAGATGTGGTCGATGTCGAGCAGTTCGATCCGCTCGATGCCCGCCTTGTCGAGCAGTTCGAGGTTCTCGGCCGACACTTCGTCACCGGCTTCGATATAGATCTCGCCGGTCTTCTCGTTGATCAGGTCGTACGCCGAATAGCGGCCGAAGATTTCCTCGGTCGGGATCAGCAGATCGGTCAGACCGTCCTTCGCCGCCTTGTTGGCAGCGCGCGGGCTGATCTTCTGGCCGGCCGGGAACACGATCTCGCCCGACTTGGCGTCGACGATGTCGAACATCGGCTTGGCGCCGCGCCAGTTTTCCGGCGCGAACGGGATCTGCCAGCCACCCTGACCGCGGACGAAGGTCACGCGGTTGTAGAAGTGGTTGAGGATCTCTTCCGAATTCAGGCCGAGCGCATAGAGCAGCGTGGTGACCGGAAGCTTGCGCTTGCGGTCGATACGGACGTTGACGATGTCCTTGGCGTCGAACTCGAAGTCGAGCCACGAACCACGATAGGGGATGACGCGCGCGGCGAAGAGGTACTTGCCGCTGGCGTGGGTCTTGCCGCGGTCATGGTCGAACAGCACGCCCGGTGAGCGGTGCATCTGGCTGACGATGACGCGCTCGGTACCGTTGATGAAGAAGGTGCCGTTTTCCGTCATCAGGGGCATGTCGCCCATGTAGACGTCCTGCTCCTTGATATCGATGACCGACTTGGCTTCGGTATCGGGATCGACCTCGAACGCGGTCAGGCGCAGCGTGACGCGCATCGGGGCAGCATAGGTAATGCCACGCTGACGGCATTCCTCAACGTCGAACTTCGGGTCTTCGAGGACATAGTCGTCGAAGTCGAGATAGGCGGTGCCGGCGAAGTCCTGGATCGGGAAGACGCTGCGCAGCGTCTTTTCGAGGCCCGAGACATGGCCCGTGCTCTTGTCGGAGCGCAGGAACTGTTCGTAGCTTTCGCGCTGAACCTCGATCAGGTTCGGCATCTGCACCACTTCGTGGATGTCGCCGAACACCTTGCGGATGCGGCGCTTGGTCGTGCCGCCGGTCGCGATCGCTTTGGTTGCCATGTCTGTGTCTTGCCTCGTCAGCCGTCAATTGCCCCGGTGGAACCCGCGGGGCGCGGACGCAGCAAAGGACGCATAAAAGGCCGCACGATAACCTCCTCGGAAATCGGCAGCCTCGAAGCGTCCTCTGTCAGAACCAAGCAGTTCCCATTCGTACGAAGCGCTGCGCGACGGCGCCCCATGTCCCGAAACTGTGGTAGGACACGGCATATAGGCTGACCGCCCGTCATAGTCAAATTCGCCGTTAACAACGGCCTGTCGATGAAATTGCACGTCTCGTCGTTAAAAATAACCGTTTCGGGGCCGGAATCGTCTCACCGCTCATTGAGCATGCGATATGAAAACGGAAAGCACCCCCGCTCGCCGCGCGGCCTGGCTGTTCCTCGCAGCCCCTGCGCTCCTTGTCACGCCTGCCCAAGCGCAGGATGCGACCACCCAGGCGCCGACGCCCCCTCCGCCGGTCACGACGACAGTGCCGCAGGCCGATGCGCCTGCGCCGCAGTCGAGTACGACGACCGTTCGCGGGACCGATCCCGCGTCGCGCACGACGATCGCGCCCGGTGCCGCCGATGTGGTCGACGATGCCCGCGTCGCCGCCCGTCCAGAACGCCGCGCCGCCGCTCCGCGCGAGGTGACGCGCCGGACGACGACCGTAACGCGCACGAGCGCCCCCGCTGCGGCTACGACCGCCGCTACGGCGACTGCGCCCGCCGCCACTACGCCGGTCGCGCCCGCCGCTGCTCCGGCGGCGCAGCCCGAGGCCGCGACCCCCGCTTCACCCGCGGCAGAGGCTCCTGCCGCTACCACGTCCGAGACGACCACGACACAGACGACGCCGGACGACGGCGCGCCGCTGTGGCCGCTGGCCGCGATCGCTGCGGTGATCGTCGCCATCGGCGCTTTCTTCCTGATGCGCGGTCGCAAGCGCGATGCCTATGAGGAAGAGGTCTATTACGAAGAGCCAGCCCATGCCGAGCCGGTCGCTGTCGTTGAGCCGACGGTCGTCGACCGCGCGCCTGTCGCGGCATCCGCCGCCGTCGCTCCTCTGGCGGCGGCGCCGATCGCGGCCGCCGCGATGTCGCGCCATGACGAGCATCGGAGCGACGAGCCCGTCGCGGCGGGCCTCGCCGAAGACGCGACCGTCACCGACGCCCCGGCTGAGGATGTTGTGGCGCTGACCGCCGGAACGCCGGCGGTTCGCGATCGCCCATGGCTCGAACTCGCGATGCGTCCGGTCCGTGCCGGCACCAGCGCGGACGAAGCGATGGTCGAGATCGAACTGACCGTCGCCAATTCCGGCAGCGTCGCGGCACGGGACGTTCGCGTCTCGACCTTCATGCTGACCGACGCCCATGCCAGCGAAATGGAAAATATGCTGGTCGATACGCCCGCCGATGCTGCGATCGACCCGGTGACGATCGAACCCGGCGAGGGCACCCGCATCGATGCGACGTTGGCGGCATTGAAAGCCGACCTGGGCGGGGAAGGGCGCTTTACGCCGGTCGTCGTCGCCGATGCGCGCTATCGCCTCCCGGACGGCAGCGAGGGGCGCACGTCCGCCTCGTTCGTGGTTGGCGTGTCGGATGAGGAAGGCGGCACGCTGATACCGATCGACCTCGCCGACCGGGTGATGCGCGATGACGTCGAGGCTCGTTTGCACGGGGCGCCTGAGCACGCCTGATCTATCTCAGAATATCTTGATCGCGCCCGTCTCCACTTCGGTGGGGGCGGGCTTTTTTTTCGCACAAAGGCACGAAGACACGAAGTGCAAGTTGCGAAGGCGCGATGCGCGCTCCCGGAAATCCGTTCGCCCTGAGCTTGTCGAAGGGCTGCCCTTTTACCCCGGGTGAAAAGAAGGACGGTGCTTCGACAAGCTCAGCACGAACGGAAGGAGAGGCAACCGTCATGCCTTCGTGCCTTCGTGTGAAACCAAAAGCCTCCCCTCATGCCGCCCAAAGCGCAACTCGTGCCGCCACCCATTGCCGCGGCCCGGCACCCCCGCTTAGCATCGCCGCCATTCCTCCCACGGAGCGCCTCATGACGAAGCTGATCCTTCTCGCCGCCGCCGCCCTCGCCATCACGCCGCTTGCCGCGCAGCAGGCCGCGCCCGCCGGCGACATTCCGCCGAAGTACGAAGTGCCGAAGACCAATTACGACTACGACAAGCGCGAGGTGATGATCCCGATGCGCGACGGGACGAAGCTTTACACCGTCATCGTCGTGCCGAAGGGCGCGAAGAACGCGCCGATCGTGCTCACCCGCACGCCCTACAATGCCGCGGGCCGCGCCAACCGGATGGACAGCCCGAAGATGTTGTCCGCCCTGCCGCTCGCCGACGAGATCTTCGTGAAGGACGGCTATATCCGCGTCTATCAGGACATCCGCGGTAAATATGGGTCGGAAGGGGATTATGTCGTGACGCGCCCCGTCATTGGGCCGCTCAATCCGACCAAATTCGATCACACGACCGATGCGTACGACACGATCGATTGGCTGGTGAACACGGCGAACCTGCCCGAGAGCAATGGCCGCGTCGGTATGATCGGGTCGTCCTATGAAGGCTTCACCGTCGTCATGGCGATGCTAAAACCGCACCCCGCGCTGAAGGTCGCCGCGCCCGAAAGCCCGATGATTGACGGCTGGATGGGCGACGACTGGTTTCACCACGGCGCCTTCCGCCTGGCGAACATCGCCTGGCTCGGCGGGCAGACCGGGTTCAAGGGCAGCGGCAAGGCGCCGCCGACCGGCGGTTACGACGATTACGAGAATTTCCGCACCGGCTCGGCGGGCGACTGGGCGAAGAAGGCCGGGTACGACCTTCTCCCCTATTGGCAGCGGATGCAGGCCCATCCGTCCTACGACGCCTTCTGGCAGGGTCAGGCGCTCGACAAGCTGGTCGCGGCCAACCCGTCCAACGTGCCGACGATCTGGGAACAAGGTCTGTGGGATCAGGAGGACATGTACGGCGCGATCCGGACGTGGGAAGCGCTGAAGGCCAAGGGCAAGACCGGCAACAACTTCCTCGTCATGGGGCCGTGGCGCCACAGCCAGATCAACCGCGAGGGGCGCGAGCTCGGGCCGTTCAAATGGGACGGCGACACCGCCGCGCAGTTCCGCGAGGACATGGTCCTGCCACTGTTCAACCAGTATCTGAAGGACGGTCCCCCCGCGAACCTGCCGCAGGTCGCGATCTACAATACCGGCGAGAACCACTGGGACCGGCTGAGCACCTGGCCGCTGGCGTGCGAGACGGGGTGCGCCGCACCGCTCAAGCCCATCTACCTCCAAGCCGGCGGCAAGCTCGGCTGGGAAAAGGGCGGGGCAGGGGGCGACGCCTATGTCTCCGATCCCGCCAAGCCCGTCCCGCACCTGTCGCGCCCGGTCAATTTCGGGGACGGCCGCTGGGGCGACTGGCTGGTCAGCGACCAGCGCCATGTCGACGGACGCCCGGACGTCATGACCTATCAGACCGACGTGCTGACCGCGCCCGTCCGCGTGTCGGGCGCACCGTTCGCGGAAATCTTCGCCAAGACGACCGGAACCGATGGCGACTTCATCATCAAGGTGATCGACGTGTATCCGGACGAGGTCGCGACCGATCCCAAGATGGGCGGCTACCAACTCGCCATTTCGCAGGACATCTTCCGCGGCCGCTACCGCGACAGCTTCGAGAAGCCGACCGCGATTCCCGCCGGCAAGGTCCAGAAATACCGCTTCCGCCTGCCGACGGTGAACCATGTCTTCCAGCCCGGCCACCGCATCATGGTGCAGGTCCAGTCGAGCCAGTTCCCGCTCTACGACCGCAACCCGCAGACGTTCGTGCCGAACATCTTCCTGGCCAAGCCGGGCGACTACAAGGCGGCGACGGTAACGCTCCAGCGCGGCGGCGCGGATGCGAGTGCGGTGTGGCTGCCGGTGGTGGAGCGGGCGGCCGGCGATCAGCGTTAGCTGATCGCGGACTCGCCGCGTCGGGCAGCGGTGCGGCGCAAGCCGCTCCGTTTGACGACGCGGCGGCGATTGTCGACATCTAAGAAGACGCGCAATTTGCGTGCCGGGGGTGGCGCATCACCCCCGTCGTTCCTATCTTCAACTCATCACCGGCTTGGTTTTTCCGTAGGCGCCGGTGACTGAGAGACGATCCGCGCTTTCGCTTACGCCGCGAAGGTTGTCATTTTGGACCTCAACTATCTTCTCTCGCGCCACCAGATCTCGCTGATGCGCGCCGACGCCGCGACCACGCGTGAAGCGCGATATTCGCACACCGGGATGGCGCATCGCTACGCCGACGCGATCCGATCGGCACAGATGACGCTCGGCGCCAGCGGCGCCGTGCTCGAGGCACGCTGAGCGTGTCGGCCGTCACCATCCTCCCCGCGTCCGGCGAACTCTCGCCATCGCCCGCCAAGCGGTTCCGTCGCTCTTTCTCGGCACGCCCGGATGCGCCGGATGTCGTTGCGCGTCAGGCGAAGGTTACTTTGCTGGCTTTCCGCGCGCATCCCACCCGTGAAGATGCGGTCGCCTTCCTTAATGTTGAGCACGCAGAACTTGGCGGACGTCCGATCGATATCGGCGGGCGCGATGACGCGGGTTTTGCCTTGGTCGAAGCGATGATCGGCCGGACTGTCATCGTCGTACCTGGTCGGTAATCACGCGGCATTGAGGCCTGGTTGTCTGCGTCGGCCCAGGCCAAAGCCTTAGCCATTCAAGTCTGTAGGTGGTTGAGTCTCCGACGTCAGCGGAGACGTGAGTTAAGCGCGGTTGTGTCGGCGCGCCGGCGACCTCGTCGCGATGTAGCGCGGTGCGCCTTTCAGGGGTAGCCTGCCCCTGTTGCAACGATACTGATCCAGATCATAGTCGACGCATGGCTATCTTCACACCTTCGTGTCCGGAATGCGGTACACCTGTGTCCTTCAGTCGAGTCCACTTGCGGCGGGTCAACAGACCCTTCGCGTGTCGCAAATGCGGTTCGAACTGCTGATCCCAAAGAACCTTTGGATCCCCCTGAGCGGGTTGACCGCATACTGGTTGCTCGAAAGGAGCGTCAGCTCGACGGAAGGAACGGCGCTGCTGATCGGAGCCATTCTCGTGGCCATATTGATCCTGTCCCGACTGTTCCTCCTGCCCCAAAGGGTGCGGACCGACGCAGACACGCAGACGGGGTAAGTGCTCTGGGGGCCGGATCATCGGCGACGGCCCGCTTACTCTCAGACATTGACCTCGCCGCCACATCGTCCGACAGGCGCAAACATGATCCCGTCGAACGCCAACCTCACCGCCGATCGCCCCAGCTTCGTCACGCATCTCGAATGCGGGCTGACCGGGGAGCGCTACGACGCCGACACGCTGCAAGGGCTCAGCCGCGTCGGGCGGCCGCTGCTGGTCCGCTACGATCTCGAGGGTGTCGCGGCGGCGATGACGAAGGAGGCGCTGGCGGCGCGTCCGGCGGATCTGTGGAAGTATCGCGAGCTGCTGCCGATCCGCAGCTCCGAACACATCGTCAGCCTGGGCGAGACGGCGACCCCGCTCGTCACGCTTGACCGGGTGGGAGCCGCTCGCGGCGCCCGCGCGCCGATCGTGAAGGACGAGGGGCGCCTGCCGACCGGCAGCTTCAAGGCGCGCGGCCTCGTCATGGCGATCAGCATGGCGAAGGCGCTGGGTGTGCGGACGATCGCGATGCCGACCAACGGCAATGCGGGGGCGGCAGCGGCGGCCTATGCGGCGCGCGCGGGCATCGAGGCGGTGATCCTCTGCCCCGACGACACGCCCGAGATCAACGTGCGCGAGATCGCGGCACAGGGCGCGCGCGTCTACCGGGTCAACGGCCTGATCGACGAATGCGGCGCGATCGTCGGCGCGGCATGCAAGGCGAATGGCTGGTTCGACCTGTCGACGCTGAAGGAGCCCTATCGGATCGAGGGCAAGAAGACGATGGGGCTGGAACTGGCCGAACAGCTGGGCTGGACGCTGCCCGACGCGATCTTCTACCCGACCGGTGGCGGCACCGGGCTGATCGGTATGTGGAAGGCGTTCGACGAACTGGAGCGCATCGGCTTCATCGGACCCGAGCGCCCGCGCATGTATGCGGTGCAGGCCGAAGGCTGCGCGCCAATGGTCCGCGCGTTCGAGGCGGGGGAGCGCCATGCCGAGCGCTGGGAGGATGCGCATACCGTCGCCGCTGGCATCCGCGTGCCCAAGGCGGTCGGGGATTTCCTGATCCTCGACGCCGTGCGCGAGAGCAACGGCGCGGCGCTGGCGGTGAGCGACGACGCGCTGCTCGCTGCGGTCGAGGAGGCGGCCGGGGACGGGTTGCTGCTGTGTCCGGAGGGCGGGGCGACGCTGGCCGCCTATGACCGTGCGTTGGCCGATGGGATGGTCGGTCGCGACGAGCGGGTCGTGTTGTTTAACTGCGCGACCGGCCTGAAATATCCGATGCCCGACAAGTCCCGGACGCTCGACCGTCACGGCGAAATCGATCTCGCGAGCCTGTGATGCGTGCAGCCCGGATTCAGCCACACAACCGTAGCGCGCGCGGCGTGAAGACCCTGCTTCTCGCTACGACCCTGCTCGCGATGGGAAGTGCGCCGGCTATGGCGCAGACCACGCCCGCCCAGACGTTGCCCGGCGCCGATCGTTTCGAATTGCCGCCGGGGAACAGCCAGGCGACGCCGACGCCCAGCCCGACGCCGACCGCTACTCCCAGCGCGTCCACGCCGCCGCCGGTCGTCCGCACGGTGCCGGTCCCGACGCCGACCGCGGCGGCGACGCTACAGCCGCGCCCGACGCCCGTGCCGGCTGCGACGCCGACGCCGCGCCCGACTGCGACGGCAGCACCGGTCGTGGCGCCGACGACTGCGGTGCCGCCGACACCGACCGCGACACCTGCACCGACCCTTGCGCCCGTCCCGGGCATCACGTCGACGCCGCTCCCCACGCCGACACCGACGGAAACCGCGACGCCCGTATCAGCCTCGACGCCAACGGCGGGGCCGCCTGTCTGGTTGCTGTGGCTGTTCGGCCTGGGGGGGGCCGGCGTGGTCGCCTATGCGGTGCTCGCTTGGCGCCGGCGCTCGGCCGCGGCCGTGGATGTGATTTACGGATCGGCGCCACCGCCTGCGCCGGAGGGCGTACCGCACCCGGAGCCGCAGCCGCAGCCACAAGCGCCCGCCGTTTCGGCAACCGCACCGTCCGACGCCACACCTGCGGCTGCCGACGCCCTGACCCTCGATTTCCACCCGCAGCGACTATGGACGCGCGGGCCGGACGCCCATCTCGCCTTCGACCTGATGCTGACCAATGCCGGTACCGCGCCGTTATCCGGCGTCCGCCCTGTCGTCACGCTGGCGAGCGCCGGTCCGGAGACGGAGAGAGAATTGACGGACTTCACCGCGCAGATCGCGTCGCTGCCTGGTGGCAAGCCGTTCGACCTCGGGGCCGGTGAAACCCGCAAAATCGCCGGCGAACTCGTGCTGCCGGGTGATGCGATGCATGTGACCACGGCGGCGGACCGGGAAATGATCGTGCCGATCGCGATGGTCGGTGCCACCTGGCGGAGCGGCCTGTCGGTCGCGTCGGCGACGGAAGCGTTCGTGGTCGGCCCCGGCGATCCGTCGTCGCCCAAGCTAGGGCCGGTCTGGGTCGACCGACCCGGCCAGACCTTCGCCCGCCTCGACGCGCGCCGGCTCAGCCAGCGCTGATCGCACGGCCGATGCGGACGAGGACACCCGTCGGGTCGCTGACCGCGAATTCATAGGTGCCCCACGGCATGGCTTGCGGCGTACCGGGCTGAATGATCAGCTCGCGCACCTGCGCGGCGACCGCGTCGACATCCTCGACATAGAGCGGTTTCCGACCGATCTGCACCATCGTGACGGGGCCGATTTTGGTTCGTGGCGAGGAGCGAGGAAGGAACGGGGCTTAGCTAGGCAAAAGAAAAGGGCGACCCGCGTGTTGGCGGGCCGCCCTTTGTCTTGTGCTGGCCGCCACGGGCAATGCCCCTGACGTCGGACATCGGCGGAGCCGATGCCGGCCGGCCTTGCCGGGGGCGGGCCGGAATGGCCCGGCTCCCCGACTGCGGCTTACTTCAGCTCGACGGTCGCGCCGGCTTCTTCCAGCTGCTTCTTGATCTTCTCGGCCTCGTCCTTGCTCACGCCTTCCTTGACGGGCTTCGGGGTCGATTCGACCAGCGTCTTCGCTTCGGTCAGGCCCAGGCCGGTGATGGCGCGGACTTCCTTGATGACGTTGATCTTCTTGCCACCGTCGCCGGTCAGGATCACGTCGAACTCGGTCTTCTCTTCAGCAGCCGGGGCAGCAGCGCCGCCGCCAGCAGCCGGAGCCGCAACCGCAGCAGCGGCCGAGACGCCCCACTTCTCTTCGAGCAGCTTCGAGAGCTCAGCGGCCTCGAGGACGGTCAGTTCGCTCAGCTGGTCAACCAGCGCGTTCAGATCAGCCATTATAATACTCCAGTATCAGATCGGGTTGTAAGTAGTTGAGACGAGGCGATTATGCCGCGTCCTTTTCCGCATAAGCTGCCAGCACGCGGGCGAGCTGCGCCGCCGGTGCCTGGGTGATGGTGGCGATCTTCGTGGCGGGTGCCACGATGAGGCCGACCAGCTTCGCGCGCAGCTCGTCCAGCGACGGCAGCGAGGCGAGAGCCTTCACACCTTCCGCGTCGAGAATCTGGCTCCCCATCGCGCCGCCGACGATTTCGAACTTGTCGTTCGTCTTCGCGAAATCGACGGCTGCCTTGGCAGCCGCGACCGGATCGGCGGAGGTGGCGAGCCCGACCGGACCGGTCAGCAGGTCGGAAAGACCCGCATAATCCGTGCCCTCGAGCGCGATCTTGGCAAGCTTGTTCTTGGAGACCTTGTAGGTCGCGCCGGCGTCGCGCATCTTCCCGCGCAGAACGGTCGACTGTGCGACCGTCAGCCCCAGGTTGCGGGTCACGACGACCACACCCACCTGCGAGAAATTGCTCTTCAGATCGGCGACGGCCTGGGTCTTCTGCGAACGATCCATGCCATTCTCCTCAAATTAGGCCGAACCCCCTTGCAAGAGGCGCAGCCCGGTTACGTGCCCGCGCGTCCGAGGACACGCAGACGGTTCAGTCCGTTGAGGGGGAAGGATCGTGGGAAAAGCGTGCGCGATGGCGACCCGCTTGCCCGACCCGAGCCGCGGACATGCCGCGACTGGAGAAAATCTGTTCCCCGTCTCGGCAGGGCATTAAGGTCGGGCAAACCCCGGCCACCTGCTGTCTCGGACGGCGTATATGCGATAACGGGACGAGCCCGGTCACATACGACGGCTGCCCCCTAGCGGATTGTGGGGGCATGTCAATGGCGCGGACGCCCGCGGATCGATCAAACGGTCGTCGGCATCACCGGGCGCGAGGCGGCGGTCGCTTCTTCGCGTTCGATCCGGCGGCGCGTGGTGCGCTCGGCGCTGACGGCCATCGCCTCGAATGCGGCGACCGAACGCAGCGCGCGGTCGCGGACGTTGTCCAGTTCGGCCGCATCGGCATCGGCCTGCGCACGGTCGGCCTGGGCTCGGAAATAGGCGGCGTCATGGGCCATCGTCGGGTCCTTTGCTTGGGCGAAGGGAATGCCCGGCCCGCGTCGGCGACGCGAGCCGGGAAGGGCGGCGTCAGTCGACCGGCTGGAGGTTCACCGCGCTGGTCTTGCCGCGGCGATCGGTTTCCAGTTCGTAGCTGACGCGCTGGTCCTGCGTCAGCGTCGCCATGCCGGCACGCTCGACGGCGCTGATGTGGACGAAGGCGTCGCCGCCGCCGCTTTCCGGCGCGATGAAGCCATAGCCCTTGGTTTCGTTGAAGAATTTTACGGTGCCGGTGATCGACATGGGGATACTCCTTATTCGTGTGCGGCACCCTCCAAAGCGGCGATGCCGGCTGTAGGGCAGACAGAAGGAGCAAAGGGGCCGCAAAGCGCCGAAGACCGTCGATGTGCGACTGTAGCGGATGCAATGTGGGGAAGGCGGAGCTGTTCCGCAAGGGGACCCGTCTGGAGGCGGGGAGCGGCTTGGCTGAGAGCGCTAGGAGGGAGGGATCCAGAGAAGGCGCGAAGGCGTCAAGAAAGAGGCTGAATCACGCGGAGACGCGGAGACGCGGAGGTGTTTCACTCGCTGCGTCAGCAGGCTTTTCGGCAAACCGGGCCGCACGCAGCAAACTCCGTCAGAGCCGAAGCGCAACCCCGCTTCATGCATCTCCGCGTCTTCGCGTCTCCGCGGAAACCTCCTTCGCGCCTTTGCGCCCTCCCTGAAATTACTTCTCTTCGGAAACCGTACCCGACTGGTTTGCCGCAGGCGCGGTGTCCTCATCGCGGTTGACGCGCGAGGTCATGCCCGTCGCGTCGGCATCCGCCTGGATCTGCTCGCGCTCGTCGACGGTCGGCTCGGGCTCGTCGGTCAGATTGGTGGCTGTGGCTTCCGGCACGTTCATCGTGACCGGCGCTTCGGGCACGTTCATCGCCTCGTTCGTGACGTCCAGCATCTCGGTCCCGTTCTCTTCCGGTGCCGGGGCGGCGTCGTCGTTCGACGAACAGGCTGCGAGCAGCGCTAGCGCGGCGAGGGCGGGCAAGGTCTTCTTCATGGCGTAATCCTCTTAGTCGGCCATCGCCGGTGCGGCGGCTTGGATTTGCGAGCGCTTCTCGATCTTGGCGGCGAGTTCGCCGTCCCAGCTATACGGATCGGCGCGGAAGTTCATCGTGCCGTTGGCCGATGCAAAAGCGGTCCAGTAAAGCAGATAGACCGTCGCCGGCGTCGGCAGCTGCGCCCGCGTCGTCTTGCCGCTGGCGATCTGCGCGTCGATCGCCTCGGGCGTCCACTGCGCCGACCCGCGCAGCAACAGCCGGGCGAGGTCGGCGGGCTTTTCCAGCCGGACGCAGCCGTGGCTGGCCAGGCGATCAAAACTCGCGAACTTCGCCTGGGCGGGCGTGTCGTGGAGGTAGACGGCGTAGGGATTATCGAAGTCGAACTTGTAGCGGCCCAGTGCCGACAACGGCCCGGCCTGTTGCTGCAATCTCTTGTTCGGTCCCTCGCCGATCACGCGGAAGCCGTTGGCTTTGAGATAACCCGCTCCTTTCGGAAACAGCTCGCGCGCGGCGATGCCGGTCGGCACGTTCCACGGCGGGTTGAGCACGACCGAATGGATCGACGATTGCAGCATCGGCGTCTGGTCGCCTGGGCGCCCCGTCACGCCCTTCATCGACATGATCGGCTGGTCGCCCTCGAACACCGTCACCAGTGCGGCGGCGATGTTGACCTGGATGCGGTTCTTGTCGAGCTCGCGCGGAATCCAGCGCCAACGCTCCATATTCGCCATGATCTGCGCGACGCGGTCGGCGGCCGAGACGTTCAGCGCGGCCAGCGTCTGCGTGGATACGGTGCCCGCGGGATTAAGGCCGAAGCGGCGCTGTGCGCGCTGGACAGCAGCCTTGAGCTCGCCGTCGAAGGTATCGCCCATCCGCTCGACCTGGCTGTCCTCGACCGCCAGACGCTGGCGCAGCGCCCGCACGCGGGGGCCTTTCGCGCCGACGACCAGATCCGGCCCCGCCGCCAACCGCGGCCAGCCGCCTGCCGTCTCGATCGCGCGATACGCCTTCAATCCGTCCTTCAGTCCGTCATAGCCCGAATAGGGCGGCGGCAACGCACGCGCCCAGCGGGCGAGGCCGTTCTTTGCGACCGCATCGGCAAAGCTCGGCAGCGGGTCCCAATATTGCGGCCGCAGGCCCCAATCCTCCTTGAAGTCCGCTTCGGCCAGCCGCCCGGTACGCACCGCGCGAGCATAGTCGAGCGCGGCGCGGACCAGCGTGTCGTTGTCGGTCGCGGTCACCTTTGCCGCCGCCGCGTCGTGGCGCAGGCCGTGTTCGATCCGACCCGCCTCGATGATCGCGACCAGCTGGCGGGCCTGCTCGTCGGTCAGGCGGGGCAGCGGAACGGCGGCGGCAACAGGCGCGACCGGGGTCGATTGGGCGCCGGTCGTCGCGGGTGCGGCCTGCGACGGCGGAATCTGCGTGGGCTGAATCGTCGTCGGCGGCGCCTGCTGCGCCAGCACCGGCGACGCGATCGTCGCCAGCAGGGTGGATCGGAACAATAAGCTACGCATGGATCCTGGTCGCCTGGGGGGGGAGGAACGGGACGCCCTATTTAGGGGAGGGGAGGGGGCGGTTTCAAAGGAAAACGCGACGTCACGCGCTAAATCGGTGATCGCGCCGCATCGCCGGTTCGCCCGGGTAGCGAGCCCGAAGCCGAATTTGCCCGGCCCCAAGCGGTTCTTGGCATTGCCGCGCGTGCCCGGTCGCGCCATCTTGGGCGCATGCAGACTACGCAAGACACGCTATCGCTGATCGGGAACACGCCCCTCGTCCGCCTGAAGGGGCCGAGCGAGGCGACCGGATGCGACATCTTCGGCAAGTGCGAGTTCGCCAACCCCGGCGCATCGGTCAAGGACCGCGCCGCGCTCTCCATCGTCGAGGATGCGGAGAGCCGCGGACTGATCGCGCCCGGCGGGACGATCGTCGAGGGGACCGCCGGCAACACGGGCATCGGTCTTGCGCTGGTCGCCAATGCCAAGGGCTATCGGACGATCATCGTCATGCCCGAGACGCAGAGCCGCGAGAAGATGGATACGCTGCGTGCTCTGGGCGCCGAACTCGTGCTGGTCCCGGCCGCGCCCTATTCGAACCCCGGCCATTTCGTCCACACCAGCCGGCGCATCGCGGAGGAAACGCCGAACGCGATCTGGGCGAACCAGTTCGACAATATCGCCAATCGCCGTGCGCATATCGTCGGGACGGCGGAGGAGATCTGGCAGCAGATGGACGGCCGGATCGACGGCTTCACCTGCGCCGCCGGCACCGGCGGGACGATCGCCGGCGTCGGCCTCGGCCTGAAGGAGAAGGACGAGAGCGTGACGATCGCGCTCAGCGATCCGCACGGGGCGGCGCTGTACGACTATTATGCGCATGGCGAACTTCGGTCCGAAGGCTCGTCGGTCGCGGAAGGGATCGGGCAGGGGCGCATCACGGCGAATCTGGAAGGCGCGCCGATCGACACCCAATATCGGATCAGTGACGAGGAAGGCCTTGAATGGGTCCGCCGACTGCTGGCGGAGGAAGGGCTGTGCCTCGGGCTGTCGTCGGGCATCAACGTCGCCGGCGCGGTGCGGCTGGCGCGCGAACTGGGTCCGGGCAAGCGCATCGCGACGATCCTGTGTGACACCGGATTCCGTTATCTTTCGACCCTCTACAACCCGCAGTGGCTCGCCGAAAAAGGGCTTTCCGACCGCATTGCGCAGGTTAACGGTTCGTCGACGGATACCAACGGCTCGACATCGAGCTAATTTTAAGTTACATTTCTGCCACAGTGACGAAGACGAAGACTTCCACGACGACGGCACAAGACTCGCAGACGGTGCAGCGCGTCCGTGTCGCCATGACCGGTCTGGCGGCGGTGATCCTGTTCATCGGCCTCGCCAGCGCTGTGTTCAACTATGCCAGCCGTGAGCCGGCGTTGACCGCGGTCGGCGTCGCCAAGCCCGAGATCGTGGCGAACATCACCGAGACCGCGCTGAGCAACGCCGCAGCCAACGAACCGCTGGCCGACCTAGGCATCGCGCCGGGACCGGCGACGACGGCTGCGGTCGGGAATAGTATCGACGCCAAGTAAAGGATGGGCGGGGGCGGCCTGCTCGGACTCGAAACGACAGCTAACCGATCGAGCAATGTCCGTTCTTCCATGTCATCCCGGACTTGATCCTGGATCCAGAGCCCAACGCCGCGTCGCCCGTGACTCTGGATCCCGGATCAAGTCCGGGATGACGGTTGTTTGAGGCGCCTTCGTGACGTTCTCGTGCATATCGGGTCAGCTTGGATCATCACGCGTTGCCCGATCCGTTTGCCCAGCGCGAAGTGCATTGGGTAAGCCGGATTAGCCGCTGGGCGCCCTGTCGCTTTGATGAGCGCCGGACAGGCTTAGCGAGCAGATGATAGGGAAATCCCCCCGCCTTGAAGCCATGCTGTGCTCCGGCGAGGACCGGAGGGTTGGCGACCGAAGGCTCTCGACCGCCACAGCCTCCGCCGGCGCACGGGATTATGCCGGGCGGCCCAATCAAACCCCGGCCTACAGCCCCCGCCGCCGCCGCTCGCGCAGGCTCGTCATTCGCGTCGGCAGGATCGCCATCACCGCGTCGCGCTCAGCCTCGCCGACCGCGGTCCAGCGGGTGATTTCGTCGCCGGTCCGCCCGCAGCCGATGCACCAGCCCGTCGCCGCGTCTAGCCGGCAGACGTTGACGCACGGGCTCGGCACCCGGACGGGCTCGACATATTCGAACAGGCTGTCGTCCATCGCCGCGATTGCGCCGGGTCAGGCGCCCAGCTTGATGTCCAGAAACGACGGGATCGGGCCGTTCCAGCCGACATCGGGGCCGTCGTCGTAGCCATTGCGCGAGCGGCGGTCGTCGCGACGCGGCTCGCGGTCGGCGCGGACAGGCCGCTCTTCGCGGACAGGGCGTTCGTCCCGGGCCGGACGCGCCGAGCGGGGCGCGCGATCGTCACGCGGTGCCCGCTCCTCGCGCGTCGGCCGGGCTTCGGCCGTATCGCGGCGACCGCGCCGCGGACGCTCTTCGCGCGGCGCTTCCTCGCGCGCGGGCGGCGCGGCGTCGATCGACACCTCTTCGCGCGGGATGGTCTGGCCGGTCAGCTTCTCGATATTCTCGATATTCTCGGCGTCGTCCGCGGTGACGAAGGTATAGGCGCTGCCCGTCGCGCCCGCTCGGCCGGTGCGGCCGATGCGGTGGACATAGTCGTCCGGATGCCAGGGCGCATCGAAGTTGTAGACGTGGCTCACGCCCTTGATGTCGAGCCCGCGTGCGGCGACGTCGGAGGCGACCAGGATATTGATCTCGCCCGACTTGAACAGCGCCAGTTCGGCCAGGCGCTGCGGCTGTTCCATGTCGCCGTGGATCTCGCCCGACTTGAAGCCGTAGCGGCGCAGCGATTTGTTCAGTTCGCGGACCGTGGTCTTGCGGTTGCAGAAGATGATCGCGGTCTTCACATCGTCGCGGGTCAGCAGCGTACGGAGCACCTCGCGCTTGCGGTCGGCGCGGACGGGGACCAGCTTTTGCGTGATGTTGAGGTTGGTCGACGCCGGGCGCGACACCTCGATCTGCTTGGGGTTCGACAGGAAGCGGTCGGCCAGCTTCTTGATCGGCGGCGGCATGGTCGCCGAAAACAGCAGGGTCTGGCGCGTCTTGGGCAGCTTGGTGCAGATTTCCTCGATATCGGGGATGAACCCCATGTCGAGCATCCGGTCCGCCTCATCGATGACCAACAGTTCGCAGCCGGTCAGCAGGATCTTGCCGCGCTGGAACAGGTCCATCAGCCGGCCCGGCGTCGCGATCAGCACGTCGACGCCCTTTTCCAGCGCCTTCACCTGATCGCCCATCTGCACGCCGCCGATCAGCAGGGCCATGCTGAGCTTGTGGTTGACGCCGTATTTCTCAAAATTTTCGGCGACCTGCGCGGCGAGTTCGCGCGTCGGCTCCAGGATCAGGCTGCGCGGCATCCGCGCGCGGCTGCGGCCCTGGGCCAGGATGTCGATCATCGGCAACACGAAACTGGCGGTCTTGCCGGTGCCGGTCTGCGCGATCCCGATCAGGTCGCGCATCATCAGCACGCTGGGGATGGCCGCGGCCTGGATCGGAGTCGGGTCGCTATAGCCCGATGCTTCCACTGCACGCAGCAGTTCGTCTGATAAGCCGAGATCGGCGAAGCTCATGCGGTTGTCCGGATTAAGAAGGCCGCGAAAGCCGCGCGCCCGACACGTCGCCCCGCGCTTGCGGATCGGCGCGCAAAAGTCAAGGTCGCGCGCTCGCGATCACCGTTTCGCGACGAGGGTGCGGAACGCCTTGATCCGGCATTCGCCGCCCGCGCGCGACCGGAACGCATCGCGCGATGCACAGGCTTTTCCGTCCGGCGTCATCCGCACGTAAAAGCCCGAATAGAAATCGAGCGCGCGGCAATCCTTGTCCAGCTTGGCGCGGATTCGCGCGCCGCCGTTCATGATCAGGTCGACGCTGTCACTGCCGGGCAGGGCGGCCGCGGCGATGTCGATCAGGGCGACGCACTTGCCCGCCTTCTTTTCCGCCCATTGCACGGTCGCGGGGGGGCGGGCGAGGCCGATCGCGCTCCCGCGCGGCGTCGACATACGCGGCACGCGGATGATCATCCGTTGCTGGATCGTCACGGTGGTCGTCGTCATCCGCCCTTGCGCGGGGCCACGCGAATCCCGCTGCTGCGCCTGGGCGGTCAGCGCGGGCAGGGCTATGGCCACGGCGAGGATTGGCAGGCGGGCGACAGGCATGGTCGGTTGCGCGAATGGCCCCGTATCGTTGAACCGCCGATGAATTGGCGACGTCGTATGTGCCATGCTAACGGCCGCGCGATGACCTCGCCAGATACGGAACGCTTTATCGCCGACGTCCTGTCCCGGATCGGGGCACGCGGCGTGACGACCGCGCACGACGACCTCGCGCCATGGCTGAGCGACTGGCGCGGACGGTATCACGGCGCGGCCTGCGCGCTGCTGTCGCCCGCGTCGACGGAAGACGTCGTTGCGATCGTCGAGGAATCACGCCGCCATCGCGTCGCGC
Organism: Sphingomonas floccifaciens; assembly: GCF_042681125.1. NCBI lineage: Bacteria > Pseudomonadati > Pseudomonadota > Alphaproteobacteria > Sphingomonadales > Sphingomonadaceae > Sphingomonas > Sphingomonas floccifaciens. Next base: position 309,117 of record NZ_JBHUFC010000002.1, read on the forward strand.
TGGTGCCGCAGGGGGGCAATACGTCGATGGTCGGCGGCGCGACGCCCGACCAGGACGGCCGCGCCGCCATCCTGTCGCTGCGGCGGTTGAACCGGATTCGCGATCTGTCGGCCGACGCCGGAACCGCGATCGCGGAAGCCGGCGTGATCCTGAGCGATCTGCACGATGCCGCCGCCGGCATCGGTTGCCGCTTTCCCCTGACGCTCGGCGCGCGGGGGTCGGCGACGATCGGCGGCCTGATCTCGACCAACGCGGGCGGGACGCAGGTGCTGCGGTTCGGCACGATGCGCGCGCTGGTTGCGGGCGTGGAGGCGGTCCTGCCCGATGGTCAGGTCTATCGCGGCCTCGCACCGCTCAAGAAGGACAATCGCGGCTACAGCATCGACCAGCTGCTGATCGGCGCGGAAGGGACGTTGGGCGTAGTTACCGCGGCGACGCTGCGGCTCGTGCCCGCCATCGTCGATCGCGGCGTCGCCTGGGTCGGGTTGGAATCGCCGCATGCGGCGCTGGCCCTGTTGCGCCGGCTGGAACGCGCGACCGACCGGATCGAAAGCTTCGAGATCATCCCCGGCGACAGCCTGGCGCTCGTGCTCGACCATATCCCCGGCACCCGCGCGCCGCTCGCCGGGCGTCACGCCTGGCATGTCCTGATCGAGGCGGTCGTCACCGATACAAGCGGCGAGGCGCCGGCGCGGTTGCTCGAACGGCTGCTCGCCGATGCGCTGGGCGACGGGGTCGGCGACGATGCGGTGGTGGCGGCGAGCGAAGCGCAGGCCGAGGCGATGTGGCGCATCCGCGATTCGCTGTCGGAAGCCGAGCGCGCCGCGGGACCGGCTGTCCAGCACGACATCTCCGTCCCCGTCGCATCGATGCCCGACTTCATGATCGACGGTGTCGCGGCGATGGAGCGTGCCTGGCCCGGCACCCATGCCACCGCCTTCGGCCATCTCGGCGACGGCAACGTCCATTTCCACGTCCGCGCGCCGGCGGGCGTCGACCGCGACGCCTGGTATGCGACCGACGCGCATCGCATCACCGCCATGGTCCATGACCTGGTCGTCGCGGCGGGTGGATCGATCTCCGCCGAACATGGCATCGGTCAGATGAAGCGCGACGAACTTGCCCGGTTGGGCGACCCCGCGCGCCTGGCTGCCCTCAGGGCGATCAAGTCCGCCTTCGACCCGCTCGGGTTGTTCAATCCCGGCAAGCTGGTCCCGCTTGCGCCGTCCGCTGACGCTCCATAAGCTGACCCAGGTGACCAGCCGCAAAGGAATGCCCATGCGCAGCACCATCGCCCGCACCGATCGTTACGCTCGCGGGTCGATCGTCTTCCACTGGCTGATCGCGGCGGCGATCATCGTCAATCTGTGGCTGGGTATCGCGCATGATTCGCTGCCGAAGGGCTGGGCGGTTATGCCGCTGCACAAGTCGATCGGCATCACGGTGCTGGTGTTGACGATCGCGCGGCTCGCCTGGCGTCTCGGTCATCGTCCGCCGCCGCTCGACCGGACGATGCCGGCGTGGGAGCGGGCCGCGGCCAACGCCTCGCACTGGGCGCTTTATGCCTTGTCGATCCTTGTGCCGCTGTCGGGCTGGGCGATGGTGTCGGGCAGCACGGTGCGGCGTCCGCTCGACTGGTTCGGGCTGTTTCCCATTCCCTATCTGCCGGTCTCGCCCGCGGTGGGCGGAGCGGCGCATGAGGGGCATGAGATCCTCGGCTATGCGATGCTGGCGCTGGTCGTCCTGCATGTCGTGGCCGCGCTTCGCCACCATCTGATCCTGCGCGATTCGACGCTCGTGCGGATGCTGCCGATCCTGCGGGTGCCGACGCCGCGTTAAGGCATCGGAAAATACCGTAAATTTGTCCCTTGAAAGCCGTTTGCACCCGACATACATTGCTTGTGCAAGGCTTCGTGTCCCCCCTTTCGCGGGGCTTTGCGGCACGCCTTCGGGTGTGTCTCCTCCCTGAACCTTGGCCACCTCGGGGCTTGCCTCGAGGTGGTTTTTTTATGTCCGCGGCCGGTTATTCGGCGGCGAAGGCGGTCGGCATCGCCTCGTCGGCCAGTGCGTCGATGACGTCCCGCACGAACCGGGCCACCGCATCGAACCCCGGACCCGGCTGATCCAATTGCGCGTCCAGATACAGCGCGCGGTCGATCTCCAGCTGGATCGCGTGGATGCCGCGGCCGGGCGCCGCGTGCCGCTCCAGCACATGGCCGCCGGCATAGGGCGTGTTGAGCGCAACGGCGTAGCCCGCCCGCTTGGCACAACCTTCGATCCGCGCGACGAATCGCGCGGCGCTGGTTCGGGCGAAGCGGTCGCCGATCACGATCCGCGCCGGATCGGCCCCCGCCAGCGACGGCATCGAATGCAGGTCGAGCAGGATGGCCACGCCGAACCGCGCCCGCGCCGCGGCCAGCGTCTCGGCCAGCGCTGCATGATAGGGGCGATGGTCGGCGTGGATGCGCGCGGCGACATCGTCGGCGCTCCACGATCGCGCCCAGATCTCGGTCCCCGCCGCCGCGCGGCGCGGGATGAGGCCCAGCCCGCCGCGTACCCGGCTCGACAGTTGCGGCATGCCGAAGCGCGCCGCGCCATCGTCGACGCGCGGGTCGCGGTCGCGCTCGCTGCGATTCAGGTCGATCCACGCCCGCGCTTTACGCGCAACGATCAGCGTCTCGTCCGCGCGCGCCGCCAGCGCCAGCATATCGACGTGCCGATCCTCCAGCGGGCGCAATTGCGCCGCCGGGACCCGCAGACGCGCCAGCAAGGCCGGCGGATAGTCGCGCCCGGCGTGCGGGACCGACACCACCACCGGGCTGGTCGGGGGCAGGGGGCCGAGGCGGTCGAAACTGGGCTGCACGTCACGGAGGCTAGGGGGCTGTGCCATTCGGGGCAAGCTTGCGACGAACGGATTGCGCAAAACCGTGGCGCGGCGTCTGGAATTTCTTAAAGCCTTGGCGGATAGATACGGCCGCGACGACGCGGCGCGACGGATTTTGAAAGAATGGCGATGATACGGATCCTGCTGGCCGAGGACGACGACGTGATGCGCGAGTATCTGACGCGCGCGCTCGAACGCTCGGGCTATGCCGTGACGTCGGTCGACCGCGGCACCGCGGCGCTTCCGTTGCTGGAGCGTGAGACGTTCGACCTGTTGCTGACCGACATCGTCATGCCGGAGATGGACGGCATCGAATTGGCGCAGCGCTGTGCCGATATCGCGCCCGATACCCGCGTCATGTTCATCACCGGCTTCGCGGCCGTGACGCTGAAGGCGGGCAAGGCGATGCCGCAGGCGCGCGTGCTGTCGAAGCCGTTCCACCTGCGCGACCTGGTGCTGGAGGTCGACCGCATGTTCGAGGTCGGCAATGCGAGCGGCCACATCTGATTTTTTCCGCAAACGCGCTTGCACCGATCCGATTCGCCGGGTAGAGGCGCGCTTCCCGCAAGGGGTGTGGGCGTGTAGCTCAGTGGTAGAGCACTGTGTTGACATCGCAGGGGTCGCAAGTTCAATCCTTGCCACGCCCACCATTTTCAAAAGGCCTTGGATCGCTGCCGCGTTCCGGGGCCTTTTTGCTTTGGCCCTTCGGCGAGACGGGCGGGTCGTCTGAGTTCCCGCGGTCGCGATGATCGGCGACTTCGGCTATCGCACACCCCAAGGCGGCGTTGGTGCAGAGGATGGACAGGATGGCGACGATATCTCCCGAGGGCGAAGGCGGACCGTCATCTGTCGGGGCGCAGACCCTGATCCGCGGGCTCGACCTGATCGAGCAGGCCGTGCGTGAGCCGATGCGGATGGTCGAGCTGGTCGAGCGGTCGGGGCTGACGCGCAGTACAGCCAATCGCCTCATCACCGCGCTCGTCCGTCGCGGATTCCTGGCGCATGGCCCGGGCGGGCGCATCCGGGGCGGGCCGGAGCTGATCCGGCTGGGGATGATCGCGCAGGATCGCTACGACCTGGTCACCGTCGCGCGGCCGTTCCTGGCCGACCTGTCCGCGGAAACCGGGCTGTCGTCGTTCCTGGGGCAGCGCGACGGCGATTATTCGGTCCACCTCCACCGCGCGCAGGGCCGCGAGCGGGTGATCGTCGCGACGCCGGTCGGGACGCGGCGCAAGCTGGTCGAGACGAGCATGGGCAAGGCGCTGCTGTTCGACGAACCCGCCGACGCGCGTCGGCGCCTGATCGCGGCTGCGGGCGAGACGATCGACGCCGCCGACTTCGACCGCCGCCTGACCGACGACATCGCGCGGGGGGCGGTGATCCACGAAGGTCCACCGCCCGACCGCATCCGCGCGGTCGCCGCGCCGGTCCGGAACGCCGCGGGCGTGATCGTCGGCGCGGTCAGCATGGCGACCGCGGCGCAATATCTGGAAACCGAGCAATTGGAACCGATGAGCGGCGCGATCCGCGATACGGCGCGCGCGATCAGCGAGGCGCTGGGCTGGGAAGCGTAGCGCAGCCCTAGCGCCCGCTCGCCCCGCCATATTTGTCGAGCCGCCGCCGCCCGACGAGCATCCCGCGTTCCAGCCGGGCGCACAGGGCTGCGTAATAGTCTGTGAGGAATCCGAAATCGTCGCCGTCGTCGGCCAGGCCGGCCTTGCGCCGGATCGCGCCGGCGACGGTCGCCACCGCGTCCTCGCGGCCGGTGCGCAGCACGTCCTCCAGCGTCTGCAATTCGTAGATGCCGTAGAGGTCGAGCGCCGCGTCGGTGAAGACACGGCGCGGGCGCGCGCGATCGACGGCGGTCAGGTCCGCGCCCAGCTTGCCGCGTGCGTCGTTTACGACCCAGGTGCCGGCGATGAAGTCCCCGACGCGCAGGCGGTCGCGATTGAACAGCGGGAACAGGAAGAAGATACCGGTCCACAGGAGCGCGCAAACGATCAGGAACCCGTCCGCCGCCCCCTGGGACGCGCGTTCGGCGAGAAACGACAGCGGCAGGAATATCTCGATCTCGCGCAGCGCATTGCGGGCGATCACTGCCGCGCCGGTCAGTCGTCCGCCGTCCCGCGCGATGACACGCAGCTTCATCAACCGCTTCCCCGGCGTCGCCCCGCGCCGGCCCATCTCGAACAAAGTGAACCAGCCGTTGCGCAGGACGAACAGGCCGATGAGCCACAGCATCGCCGTCAGCTCGACCTGACGCTTGTCGCCTGCGAGATATAACAGCAGGAACGTGATCGCGACCATCACGACGATGATCGCCACCCAGTCGAGCACAAAGGCGGTCGCGCGCGCGCTGGCGGTGCCGAGTTCGATGCGCAGGTCGACGCCCTCCGGCGTGACGAAGCTGCGCGTCATCGATCGCGGCGACTTCGGTTCCCGCCCGCGTCGCGCCCGGCGCATCATGCCGCGCCCGTCCGGCGTGGCAGGTAGAGATAGGCGAGCCATCCGGCCAGCGCCGCCCCGCCGATGCCGAAGCGCAAGGCATCGCTGACGACCGTCTGGCGCCCGATCCCCTCCAATATGCCGGCGACCAGCAACATGCAGACCGCGCCGGCCATCACGGTCGCGGCCTCGCGCCCGGCGGTCACCGCCGCTTCGCTGCGCGCCTCACGGCCCGGGAAGGCGACCGCCGACCCGATCCGCGTCCCCGCCGCCGCGGCCAGCGCCACCGCCAGCAACTCGGTCGTGCCGTGGATCGTCAGCCATCCGGCGAAGTTCACGCCCAGCCCTTTGTCGGCAAACACCGCGATCATCGCCCCCAGCGACAGGCCATTGTATATGACGAGCAGCAACGTCGGCACGGCAAAGGCGAAGCCGAGTGCGAAGGCGAAGATCGCGACCTGGCTGTTGTGCGTGTACAGCGCCGTGGCGAACGCCGCCAGCGCGCCTTCGCCGCCCGTGTCGTACAGCGTGTTGCGCAGGCTCTCCGCGCTCGCGGTCGGCGTCCGCCCGCCGGCGAGGTCTTCGGGGATCAGCGCGTAGAACCAGGCGGGGTCGCTATGGACCAGGAAATAACCGGCGAGCGTTCCCGCCACCATCAGCGCGATGCAGAAGACCGTCTCGCGCCACAGGCTGCGTGCCGCACGCGGCCAGCCGGTGGCGAAGAATGCCCCCAACTGCCGCCAGGGCGAGGTCTGCACGCCGTAGAGCTGGAAATAGGCGCGGGTGCACAGCCGTTCGAGATAGGTCGCCAGCGCCCGGTCGAGCGAGGTCTCGCGCACTACCGACAGCGAGGAGAGCGTCGTGCGATAGAGGAGCGGCAGAGCCAGGATATCCTCGTCGTCGAGCGCCCCGACCGATCGCTTCTCCATCCGCGTGATGATGCGTTCGAGCCGGTCCCAATCGCCCTCATGCGCGGCGCGGAAGCGGCTGGCGTTGACCAGCGGGGCGGCGGGTAGGATTTCGGTCACAGCAGGTTCCGCCGCTTGAGGTCGACATAGCCCTCGACGAGCCGCGTCGCGACCTCGTCATGGCCGCTTTCGATGACGTGCGCGCCCAGGTGGCGCAGCCGGGTCAGCACCATCAACCGGTCGCGCAGCAGCGCCGAGGCGGTGACCGCGCGGGTCACGTCTTCCGCCGTCTCCGGCGCGCGGTCGAGGATGGTCTCCAGTTCGTCGTCGCGCAGCACGACTACGAGCAACAAGTGGGTGCGCAACAGGCGGGCGGCGGCGCGCACCATGAATTCCGCCGAAGTCAGGTCGGTGAATTCGGTGAACAGCACGATCATCGACCGCCGGGTCAGCGTCGCCGCGAGATTGGTCAGCGCGAAGGTGTAGTTCGTCTCCTCCCCGCTGTAATCGATCCGGGCCGCCAGCCGCTGGAGCGCGGGTAAGGCGGCCGGACCGGACACGAGCCCGCTGGAGATACGTGGCCGCGAATCAAAGGCATGGAGCGCGACGCGGTCGCCCAGTTTCAGGGCGATCCAGCCGGTCAGCAGCATCGCGGATACGATGCGGTCGAGCCGACTCAGCCCCGCGATCGGCTCCGACATCTGTCGCCCGGCGTCGATGGCGAAGACGATCTGGCTGTTGCGCTCGGCGCGGAATTCCTTCGCATGCAGCTTGGTGTGGCGGGCGGACTGTTTCCAGTCGATCGCGCGGCGGTCCATGCCGCTGCGGAACTCGGTCAGCGCATCGAAGTCGGCGCCGTCGCCACGATCGATCTGCGCCATCAGCCCCTGGAGCGCGTGGCGCTGGAACAGCTGCGCGCCGCGATCGTGGACGAGGGTCAGGTCGGGGACGATCGCCGACGTCGCGTCCAGCGCGATATCCCGCTGCTTCCAAGCCAGCCCGAACGGCCCGGACCAGCGCAGCCACAACCGGTCGAGCCGCGCCGTCCCGCGCCGCACCGCACGATACGGAATGGCGAAGCGGCCGTGCCCGTCCGTCAGGTCGATCGCCGTGACGTCGGCATCGGCCGGCACGATCAGGCCGTTGCCGCCGATCGCTACGTCGACACGGGCGGGGGCATGGCCGGCGATGCTCAGGTCCAGCACCGCGTCGACCCCGGTCCCGACCCCGGCGGACGACGGCAGCGTCAGCGTCGCGTCGGCCTGCTGCGGGCGGCTCCCCCGCACCGCATCGATCGCGGTCAGCACCAGCACCGCGACCGGCCAGGCAAGCGCCGCATACCAGCGCGCCGACGCGGCCAGCGCGACCAGCAGCACCACCGGCAGGCCGGCGAGTGTCAGCAGGATCGCGGTGCGGGTGGGGTAGATCACGGACGTATCAGCGCGGCGCGTCGATCGTTTCGATGATGCTCGCGACGACATCGTCGATCTGGCGCCCGTCGATCTCGGCCGCAGGCGACAGGATCAGCCGGTGGCGCAGCAGGGCGGGGGCCAGCGCCTTCACATCGTCGGGGATCACGAATTCGCGCCCGTCGATCGCCGCCCGCGCCCGCGCCGCACCCGCCAGCATCACGCCCGCGCGCGGCGACGCACCGCTTTCCAGGTCGGCGACGCCGCGGGTCGCGCGGATCAGCTGCAGGATATAGTCGGTCACCTCGTCGACCAGCCGCACGCCCGCGACCGTCTCGACCGCCGCCGACAGCTTCGTCGCATCGGCGACCGGGGTAACGCCCCAATCCTCGGGCGCCATCGCGGCACCGCGCGCACCATGGCGGGCGATGATGCGGCGTTCCTCCTCGGCCGATGGATAGTCGACCGTCTGCTTGAACAGGAAACGGTCGAGCTGTGCTTCGGGCAGGGGATAGACGCCTTGCTGCTCGATCGGGTTCTGCGTCGCGATGACGGTGAAGCGGTCGCTGAGCGGCAGGCTGGTGCCGTCGATGGTCACGGTGCGCTCCTGCATCGCCTCCAGCAATGCGGCCTGAGTCTTTGGCGGGGTGCGGTTGATCTCGTCGGCGAGCAGCAGTTCGGTGAAGATCGGACCGCGGGTCAGCGTGAAGCTGCTCGTCTGGAAGTTGAACAGGTTCGCGCCGATGATGTCGCCGGGCATCAGGTCGGGGGTGAACTGGATGCGGCCGAAATCGGTCCCGAGCGCGCGCGCGAAGCTCGCCGCCAGAAGCGTCTTGGCGGTGCCCGGCGGCCCTTCGAGTAGGACGTGCCCGCCGGAGAACAGCGCGATCAGCATCAGCTCGATCGTCGCGTCCTGACCGACGACGGCGCGGGCGACTTCGCGCCGGATATCTTCGGCCAGCGCCTGGACGTGGGTAACGCTCACCTGTGTCTCCTCGTGATGCCTGCTTGCCAGCGGTGCAGCGCCAGGGCGGCCTGCAACACGCTGCGGCGATCGGTCGCGCTCTCCGCGTCGCTCGCCAGTTCGGAAAAGCGCCGGCCGTGGCCGAGCGTGTCGAGATAGGCGGTCAGCGCCGTGTCCTTCAGCCGCGCGGGTGCGCCGAAGATGCGCGCCGCCCGGTCGCGGATGGCCGCGGCATAGCGCCCGCCCATCCGTGCCTCGCGCCCTGCCCGGCGGACCAGGCCGGCGCTGTTGTCGAGCAGGGCGGTCTTGCCATAGGCGATCGCGCGCGGGCGGGGGACGACGGGACCGAAGCGGCCCAGCGCGTTCAACCCGACCAGCAGCAGCGCGGCGGCGATCGTCAGCGTGACGCTGAGGAACGGCGGCTCGAACGCCAGTTTGAGCGGACTGCGGCTGCGCCCGAGGCCGTTGAACGTCACATCGAACGCGATGCCGCGATCCTTGCGCGGGTCCAGCGCGTCGAACAGCGCCAGCGCCGCGCGGGCCTGGCCGATGTCCTTCATGCCCAGATTGTCGATTAAGTCGGGCTCCGCCAACACGAACCGCGGCGCATCGCCCAGCCGCGCGAGCACGATGCCTCCGTTGCCATCGGTGATCAACGGGATCAGCCGGGGCACCTGCCCCATCTCGTCCTCGGTCACCTCGCCGTCCTCATTCTCGTCGGCGGGCGAGATCGTAAAACTCGCGTCGGTGATGACCTGCAACACCCGCGGCGCGCGGAACGCGACCGCCGCCGGCAGCGCGACGTTGGTCAGCATCATCCCGCCGCTCTTCACCCGACGCATCTGGAACCGCGTGCCCGGCGCCAGCACGCCGATCGGCTCCGAAAGCGGCAGCAGGCCCTTGCGGCGCACCCAGTCCGACCGGTCGGGATCGGCTTCGGTCTGCCACTTGGGCAGGACGAACAGGGTCGGCTTATAGTCGCGCCCCGCGACCGCGGCGGAGATGTTGACGCTGGCGCGCTCGGGCGTGGCGATCAGCAGGTCGGGGGTGCCGAATAGCCGTGTGTCGCGGACGATGCGCGGATTGCGGCCGGTCGCCTGCGCCAGCTCGACGATCGCGCGATATCCGGTCGCGGCGTTCGACAGGGCATGGCCGCCGCCGTCGCGCCCCGAGCGGAGGTCGGGGGCATAGGCGCCCATGATCAGCGTGCCGATGAAGCCGCCGATGCCGATCACCAGCAGGATGACGACGGTCCGCGCGCGGAACAGAGTGTCGGCGGGGCCGCTCATGCCTTCCACGCCTTTGGCACCGCAAAGGCGGCATAGGCCGCGCGGCAACGCTGCCAATCGCCGGCGTCCACTGCCGCGCCGCCGAACAGGCTGCGCTCGACGACTGCGGCGAGGTCGCCGAACAGCGTGCGCGGTGCCTCCGGGATGCCGGGCGCGCGCGCGATGTCGCGGCTGGTAAGCGCGGGGCGGACGAGGTGCGGGCGGCGGCGGGCGATATCCTCGACGCTGCGCAGCAGGATATGGTGGACCGCCTCGGCAAAGCGGCCGTCCGCTGCCAGCCGGTCGGCCTCCTCCAGCCAGCGCCGGGCGGGCGCCGCCTCGACCGACCAGTCGCCGGGGGTTGTATCTTCGTCGAGTGCCGCGACGGCCTGACGGCGGCGCCACGTCGGCATCCGCCACTCGCCGTTCCGCACCCGGTCGACGACGACGCGCAGGATCAGAAGCGCCAGCACCGCGATCATCGCCCACAGTACGATCCGCGCATAGGGCGCCTCGGGCATCATGTCGGTCAGCCAGCGGAACATGCGCCCGATCGGCGACAAAGCCCAGCGGAACCACTCGCCCAATGTCTTCACCCATTCGGGCGTCGGCGGCGGTCCGGCGGCAGGCAGCAGGTCGAACTGGATATCACGCCCCTCGCGCAGCGCACGATGCGCCGCCGCCAGCCGCTCGTCCGTCCCGCCCCCTGCCATGGTCGCCTGCCAATCCCCCGTTGCGCCCACGTTACGACCCCACGCGCGCCGCGACAATGTTCCCGATCCCCCGGCCGCGTGACAAGACCGGCGATGTGCGCCATCTGGGCCGGACAGTCGTGGGGATTGTAACGATGAGCTATAGCGACCGCGCGCCACCATTGGCGATCGGGACGGTGATGGGCCGTGCGTTCGGGGTGATGACGGGCAATCCGATGACCGTGTTCGCAATCGCCTTCCTGCTGGGGGCCGTGCCGCAGCAGGTGATGAGTCAATTGTTGATGGTCCGGATCGGGCCGGATGCGGCGGCGCAGTCCGGCTTCGTCGCGCTGATGGTGCTCAATTTCATCGTCTATGCGATCTGCACCGCCCTGGCGCTCGCCGCGCTGGTCCGCACGACCGGCGCTTTCGTCCAGGGGCGGACGATCGGTCTGGGCGAGAGCCTGAGCGGCGGGCTCGTCAAGCTGCTGCCGCTGATCGGCGTCGCCATTCTCTACACCATCGGCATCGCGGTCGGCTGGGTGTTTCTGATCGTGCCGGGGATCATCGTTCTGGTGACGTGGATCGTCACCATTCCGGCGCTGGTCGAGGAGGATCGCGGCGTGTTCGCCGCCTTCGGACGCAGCCGCGAACTGACCCGCGGCGTGCGCTGGACGATCTTCTTCCTCGTCGTCATCGTCCTCATCCTGTCGTGGCTCGCCTCCGCACTGGGAGCGGTGCCGACGGTGATCCTGAACGGCGGGCTGACCGGTCTCAAACCGACGCCGGTCACCGTCGTCACCGCGCTGATCACCAGCACGCTGACGACCGCGCTGTGGTCGACGGTCGTGACCAGCCTCTTCTTCACGTTGCGGGAGGCGCGGGAGGGGCCGCAGACCGAGCAGCTGGCCGACGTGTTCGCATGACCGGCGCGACGGCACCGACCGCACCGGGGCGGTCGTGGTACGCCCTCGTCACCGATCCGCGCCATCGTCTGGCCGTCCTGGCGATCGTCGCGGTGGCGGCCCGCGCCCTGTCGTTCGGCAACCCGATGGTTCATGTCGACGAGCAATTCTATTTCCTCGCCGCAAGCCGGATGTGGGACGGCGCGCTGCCGTTCGTCGATGTGTGGGACAGGAAACCGATCGGGCTGTTCCTGCTCTACGCCCCGGCCGCCGCGCTGCCGCTGCCTTGGGGGACGTTCGCCTATCAGGCGATGGCGCTGGGCTTCGTCGTCGCGACCGCGATGCTCGTCGCGCGACTGGCGGTGCTGGCGGGCTGGGCGCGGGGAGCGACCTTTGCCGGCATCGCCTATATCCTCTGGCTCAACCCGATGGGCGGGGTGGGGGGGCAGTCCCCGGTCTTATACAATCTTTCGATGACCGCCGCGGCGCTGCTGACCGCGACCGCCAGCGGGCCGCACCGCCGCTGGCGCGGGCTGGCCGCGCTCGCGCTGGTCGGCCTCAGCCTGCAGATCAAATACAGCGTCGTCTTCGAAGGCATGGCGTTCGGCCTGTGGCTGCTGTGGGGCGAATGGCGCGCCACGCGCTCGCCCCTGCGCTTCGTTGGCTATGGCGTGGCGCTGGTACTGGTCGCCATCCTGCCGACCGCCGCGGCCTATGCGACCTATGCCGCGCTCGGCCACGGTGAGGCGTTCGTCTACGCCAACTTCACCTCGATCCTCGCGCGCAAGCCCGACCCTTTCGGGAACGCGATCGGTCATCTGGAGGGGCTGGCGCTCATGCTGTCGCCGCTCGTCGCAATGGCGTTCGGATCGCGCCGCGCGGGCGAGGGCGGCGACGCGGACGTGCGGCGGCTACTGTTCCTCTGGTTCGCGGTGAACCTGGCCGGCATCCTCGCCTTCGGTGGCTGGTACGAACATTACGGCCTGCCCGCAGCCGCCCCCGGCGCGGCCTGTTCCGCCGGGTTTCTGGGCGCGCGGCATTGGCGCGGGCGGGCGACGCCGGCGATCCTGGGCATCGTCGCGCTGCTCGGGCTGGGCACCGTCATCGTCAATCGGGTCAAGCGCGGCGGCCCGGGCCAGCTCGCCGCGCTGACCGCCGCGGTCGGGCAGGGGCCGGGATGCCTCTATGTGTTCTCGGGTCCGTCGATCGTCTATCGCACGACCGGACGCTGCACGCTGACCGCCTACATCTTCCCCCCGCACATGGAGGAGATCCGCGAGCGCGGGGCGATCGGCGTCGACCAGATCGGCGAAGTCCGCCGCATCTTCGCCCAGCGCCCGGCCGTGGTCGTGATGCGCCGCCCCTATCCCGGCGAGCAGACCGAGATCCAGGGTGTCGCCATCGACGAGCTGATGCGCGGCTATCGCCGCCGCACGACGCTGCCGATCGGCAACCTGCCCGTCATGGTATACGAACGCCGATAAACCGTTCAGCCTGCCGACAGTCCGCGCGTGGCCAGATGTCGTCACGATAACGAAATGACAGGGAGGACGGACATGAAGATCGGACTGGCGATCGCCGCTACGCTCGGCACGGCAAGCGCGGCGGTGGCGGGCGGGCCGGCGATGACGGGGTTTCACCAATTCGCCGCCCGCGGTGACCTGGTCGAAATCCGCAAGCCGCTGTGGATGGACGGCAAGCTGCGCGTTGGCTCTGCGACCGGCACCGTCAAACGCCGCGCGATGGGCCAGGAGCGGACGTTGGCGTCGCCCTACACCGACTATAGCGCCGTCGCCCGTTACGGCCGCGTCACCTTCTCCGTCACCGGGGCCGAAGTCGGCGGCACGCTGTCGGGCGAATGTAGCTATGGTCGCACCGAACGCAGGATGTCGGACGGACGCGTGACATCGTCGCAGCCGGTCGCGCCGCTCGGCTTCACCTGCGAATTCCAGCGCGACGGCCGCCCGAGCGGCCGCCTGTGGCTCGCCGCCGATCTCCAGCCCGAACGCCTGGTCCAGCCCACGGTCCGCATCGGCGAGGTGGAGGTGGGCGGCACCCGGCTGCGGCTGCGGTCGGCGCATGACATGGGGAAGGGCAAGGTGCCCGTCGAAACCCCGATCGGCTATTGGCTGGACGACCAGCAGGGCCTGCCCGTCGCCGCGCTCGACACCAACGGCCTGACTCGCGCGCGGCTGGCGTTGCCGAGGGACCCGGCGCAGCGCGATGCGGCGCTGGCGGCGGGTCTTGCCATCGCGACCTTCTGGGACCCCGGCGACACCGACGACTGATTAGAGCGGGTTGTGATCATACGGAGGCATCGTGATTGCCCTGTCGTGTTCGTCCGGCAAGGAGCGAGGTGCAGCAGGTAGCGGCGCTACCTGCAAGGCTCGCGACGCCGCCGGCGGGCGCGAGAGGGCAACCGCAGAGCGGCGGGCCGATTTTCGCCCAGGGCGGCGTCGCTCGTCGGTCACGATGCAATAGCATCGCTCCGCTCCTCGCTTCTTGCCCTGAACCAAAATCGGCTCCGTCACGATACCTCCGTATGATCACAACCCGCTCTAGAAGCTCGCGTCGTCCACCATGTCGAATTCGCGCACGCCGCGCCGCCGCCGTGCCGCCTCGACACGGGTGCGCAGTTCCTCGCGGCGCGCGCGGGCGCGGTGGACATCGCGCATCACCAGCGGCTGCGCTCGCGTCGTCTCGTCGGATGTCGTCAGCGTCACCGTGCCGATGTCCGCCATCTGGTTGATCAGGCTGAAGTCGATCCGCACGTCCTTGACCCGGTACAGTTCGACCTCGTCGATCGACTTGTTGATCAGGCCGCGGTGCAGGATCAGCCGGTCGGCGGTCAGCTCATATTTAGTCGATCGGTCCTCGATCCAGCGCAAGCCGATGATGACGAGTGCGATCGCGGTAAGGATCAGCGGCAGCGCAGGGTTGACGGTTTCCGTCGTCCCACTGGCGATGACCGCGCCGATCGGTCCGGCCACCAGGAGCAATATCGTTCCCCAGCCCGCCAGCGTGCCCCGCAGCCACCCGCTCGTCGACGAGCGGAAGATATCGATCGTCTGCGCCATTCGGCCCTCCCTTGATGTCAGCTATAGGCAGGGCCGCGCCGGCTGCAAATGGGTTGGCGATGAGCGGCGGGCGGTTGTCCGATGCCTTTGCTTTCCCGAAAACGATGGTGAAAGGGGAAAAAAGATCGCTTCTCACAACTTACCGACGCCGATGTCGTGAGAACCATATCACTGGGCGTTAAGGTCCGCGCAGGTATCATCATATCGAGTTCGCAGCATCGGAATCGGCAGTTTGTTGGGGTGTCCGCAACGGGAGCAGAAGCTGGATGGGGGTGGCTTCCCCCGTCATCGTCACAGCTGCGCCTATGTCTCGCTGGTCATGGACGGGGGCTATCGCGAGCGGGGATCGATGGGCCGCTGGTCGATCGAACCCGGTCAGCTGGTTGCGCACGCCAGCTTCGAAGCCCATGACAATCTGGTCGCGGAGTCGGGCGCATGGGTGCTCAACATAGCTGTGCCGCCTTACGCGATCCTACCCCCGGTCTTCACCGTAGACGATCCCGATGCGATCATCGCGGCGGCGCATTCCGGTCTACCCGTCGCATCCCTTCTCCGGCCGGTGGCCGTGGTGCCGCCAGACGAGGACGATTGGGCCGACGTGCTTGCCGCCGACCTACGGCGCGAGCCGATCTCAATCACCGAATGGGCGCGTAAGGCTGGGTTCGATCGGGCAAAGGTCAGCCGCGGATTCCACGCCGCGTTCGGTGTCACGCCTGCCCGATATCGGCTAGAGAACCAGACGTTGCGCGCCATGCGGCTGATCGCTTCGACGGCAGAGCCGCTGGCAGCAATCGCTGCCACCTGCGGTTTTGCCGATCAGGCGCATCTCAACCGGGCCGTTCGATCGATATCCAGCCACACGCCGCGAAGCTGGCGGATCAAATCCATTCAAGATCGCGCGGTGGAAGGCCGTTACGAGGCTGCCCGGTTACAACGAGATCGATAGGTGCCCGTGTTCCTGCCAGTCCTTCTGTTCGCCGCCCAGGCTGTTCCCCACGCCGCACCGGCCTCCGCCACCACGCCTTCCGCCAAGCGGGAGCTAAGGACGGCGGTAGGGGCGATCTTGCGCGGACAGGGAGGCGCCGCGCGATCAACGCTGCAATCGATCGACCCGGCGGCCCTTGACGCCAAGGACCGGACATTCCGCGACTGTGCACTCTCGCGCTTGGACGTCACTGCACCGCTACCCCCTTTGTCCGAAGTGCCGGCGGTCAACAGCTTCGTGCGCGATCTCCTGACCCTCTACCGGACCTATTGGCGCGCTAGCGCCCTTGATGGAACGAGCCGGCCCGCAGCGGAGAAGAGGCTGGTCGCCGGGCTGGGAAAGCTGCTCGGTCGCCCCGTCGCCGACGTCCCGGCTGCGGAACCGCTGATCGCGGCCAGATTGAAGGCCGCCGGCCTCTTTTCGCAAGAAGGGCGGACCGGCGTCTTCCATGATCTGATGATCTGGAGCCGCGAGACGCAACAGATCGAGACAGTCGCATTGCCGGAAGGCGGCAACGCGACGCAGGTCAATTATCTCGACGGCTTTATCAGCCGGGGATGGAGCAGTTACCTCAGCTGTAACCGCACTGGCACCGGAGGCTGGACCACTGGCGCCGGCCTGTTCGTCATCGTGCCGAGCTACGATAGCCTGACGGACGAGAACTTTCGGGTCAACTTCCTCGCCCATGAGAGCCAGCATTATGCCGACAAGAAGCGTTTCGGCGACATCCCCTCGTGGCGGCTCGAATACCGGGCCAAGCTGGTCGAGGTCGCCTATGCGGAAACGACGATCGGCAAGGTGTTGGACAATTTCGCCAGCAATCAGGGCGATGATCCCGCCGATCCGCACAGCTACGCCAACAAGCGGATGCTGAAGGCGCTCGAAGATCGGCTTGGCGTTACGTCGGTCGTGGAGCTTCACGCGACCCCGCTGGACCGCCTTCATGCGGCAGCGGTCGCGGCCCTGACGGCGGACAGCGCTGCCCTCGACGCGGAGCGACACCCCTCCCGCAAACCATAGCTGGTCTGATCTTCCTAGAAGGGCCAGCGAGACGGCCGAAGCGTTCTCGTTTCCCGTGGTGGTAGGGAACGTGAGAATGGCCGCAGGCTTGGTCAGTTCGAATGGTCGGTGGCCGCCAGGACAATGCCGGTAAAACGTCGACAAACCGACTTGCAGAATCTTTGCGATCTTCGCCGGCTTGTCGCCGGCCGCGAGTAGTTGTGGGCGGTGTCGATTTTGTCCGGCGTCATCGCGACCTTCCGTCCCCCTCCGCTACCGCCTTTTGCCCGAACTGCGGCCAAGCCGGCGATCGTCCGCTCCTTGATCAACTCGCGTTCCATTTCCGCGACCGACGCCAGGATGTGAAACAGAAGTCGCCCGGACGGTGTCGCGGTGTCGAAGCCATCGGTCAGCGAGCGGAAGTCGACCTTCCGAGCGGATAGCCGCTTGGTCCTTGGCACGACGGATGAGGACTACCGCGCCGCAGGTTTGAAGCCACCCCGCAGGCACAAGCAGAAGTTGGACAAGGGCAGTACGGTCAGCTGAAACTCGGGCGACTTTTCCCGAAAACGAGCGGCCCGCGAGACGGCCAGGGCATTCCCATTGGGATGGTGTTTTGGGAATGTTTCGGGGTGAAAAAGCATATCAGCTCGTCGATTCACGTTCGCGCTGCGACAAGCTTTATTTGACGCCGTATCGAGCCTTGATCGCAGCGCGTGTAGCATCGTCTGCCAGAGGTACGCCGACCTGACTGCCAAAAATTTGAACGCCTGTATCGATCGTCTGCACGCGATCAATCAGCATCTTGAATGGAGTCAGCTCAAGCTGTCCCGCCGTCACTGCCTGGCGAATGACAGGCAGATACTCCCGCATCATCGCAATATCGGAGTGCTGAACAACAGACCACATCACGGTTTCGAGCCTTTTTCCAACCAGATCTCGGCCTACATAGCGACCATGTTGACGAAAAATCGCCTGAATCGCTAGTTGGTTCTCATGATCCAATGGTGCCTGCTTGCTCCAATCGACCGGTGGTTGCGCTCGGTATTTTTGATCTCGATCGCCGATTTCCATAATCTTGATGACAAGTTCTTTGCTAACGCGATTTTTTGTAGCGTAAGCAGCAGGATCAAAAGCTGCGCGCGCGCTAGTTGTCGACTCGCAGCCAGCTTGAAACGGCAACACTATTGCCGGTACGATTCTTTCGAACGCTCCCGGCCCCATCGCTCCAAGATACTCGCAGATTGCTCTAGGATCGGATTGGATTCCTGCTGTCAAAACACGTCCGATCATATCATCGGACTCGTTAAGCATCACAAAGGCGGAAGCCACATTCCAGTAATCTGCAGCATTTAAGCGGCTCGCATCGCCCTCGGTGGCTGCCCGCGTTTCAGCTAGGATAGCCGTCGCCGCTTTAAACTTCGCATCCGTTACCCCATCACGCTTTGTCGGCGTGTAAATAACGATCTGCTTTCCCAGCGAAATATCAATATTATTGCCGCTTTGTGCAGAAGCGACCGCAGGTACGAGGGCAGACATAGAAAACATCAACAAAACGAAGCGCATAGTTTTCCTACCCCAATTCATCAGATGCTATGCTGCACCTGCCATACGGTCAATCCTACGGCCGACTTTGGAAGCAGACCTTCTTCCCGAAAACGAACGGCCATCGAGACGGCACGGCCGTTCTCGGGATCGATCGCGTTTTGGGAGAGATCGCCGCTCTCAAAACTAGCTTAGGCGAGAACAGGTTCGGTCGCGGGAATTCGCTTTGGTGCCTCAAACGCTACTTTGAAGGAAGTGTAGCTGTCCAAGCCTGCAAAGCGGCAGTGTCCCTCATGTCCCCCTTGAACCGATACTTCGGGATCGCTGGGACATTTGATCCTCGCGGGCGGCCGCGCCAAACCTTCATTGGCATGTAGACTGTCGCAAGCCCACTGGGCAGGGCATCGTCCCTCAATTCCATGTATAGGGTATCGGCGTTGGTTTCTTGCCCGACTTGGACGGCACCGAGCCGCTTCCAAAGATCGACCGCATCGAGGCAAGCTGAGGCGCAGGCTGCGTCGGTCAGAACATAGACGGGCTTCGATCGCCGAGGCGGTGCAACAGCCTTGATCGGCTGACGATCATTCGCCTCACGCAAAAGCTTTTGCCCTGACGCTAGGGCCTTCTTCATACTAGCAATTCGTTGTTCAAGTCGCCCCCGGCGATCCAGTGTATCGGCGCTGGTCGGTATTCGACCGAGGTCGCCCTCAAGAATAGCAATGTTTGCCGGTGACACCCGCCAGTCGACGCCAACACTTTCTGGTGGCAGTGCGTCCACCACGTCCTGTCCCCATATTGCCGCGGCTATACGCTGCGCCCAGATCCCAGAGCCGCCTCCGTTGCCTCGCAGGTCGAATACGATCCGGGGGGCAGCCGCCAAGGCAGCCCGATCGCGATTCATGTCTGATATCAGAGACGAGAGTGCCGCTTCGGTTGCCTTGTTCGCATCACCGTAGAAGGTTGGAAACGCGTACCACTGCGTACCGTCAGTTAACTCTCGAACGCCAATTTCCTGATCGGTCGACGACGCTGCCGCTGTTTTGCGATAATCCGCAAGCTCCTTGCTCGATATCGCACGCCATTCGAGCGAGGTGTCTATCGGCCGGCCGTTCATTGAAAAGCGGCAGCGGGAAGGCTGGGAAATAAAGGGATTACCCGAATCTACCAAAAGCATCGGGGCCGCAGACAGTCGATCAGCAGCTAGGAACCAGCGACCCCGGAATGGCGCCAGGTTTCGCAGTGCGAGCTTCTCTGCCGTGATACCATCGCATGAAATCAGCTCGGCACCCAACGGAACTCTGGCGGCATCTGCGCTGACTCGAATAACTTGCCGGCCGCGTCCATCGTACCCGGTCATGATGCCTGCCCACCGGGAAGGAATAGCAGGTGCGGATTGCGCCGGAACATAGGCCACATGGCCGTCATCGAAGGATGCGGCATATTCACGCATCGCCCAATAGTAGCCTGCGTAATCATGAACCTTGCTGGCTCGGTTACGTGCTCGCGCCAGTCCCCGATCATTCCGAGCACTGAAACCAGGGTCGAGCGTGTTGGCTGGGCCGGGATGATTTTCCTGCACCAGGTCGTGGAACGCCTGTGCGTCGTTCCGAAGAACCGCCGCCCAATCTTTTGCTTGATTGCCGTGTGCTGCGCTACAGGTTGCCTCCGCTATCAGTGCCATGCCGATAAAGTAGGAAATGTGTAGTCGCATTATGCCCCCAATGCGTGAGATTCTGGGGTGAAGTATGTCATGATCGGCTGAAGCATCAAAATCACTGACCTTTAAGACGCTTACGGCGACCCGCGACGTTCGTGCGTCCGGAAACGAACACTAAAGGCCATTTCCCGGTTGGGAACCAATTACGGGAATCCCACCGCGCCTACCAAGCTGACGGCCGCCCCCTAGCTCACTTTCCCGAAACCTGTTCCCGATTGCATTTTCCCGAAACGGCCCATGACGACGGGGAAACGGGAATTTACGGTGCAGTCCGCCAGCCCACGGCCCCCGCCGCCCGCATCCGCCGCGCTACCTCGGCGGCGATCTTGTCCTCGGTCGCCTTGCGCTGCTCGGGCGTCATCGCCTCGATCGCCTCTTCGGTCAGGTCCATCGACTCCAGCACGTCGCGCCGCGCGCGTTCGGCCGGGGTCATCGACGCTTCCTTGCGAAAGGCGGCCAGTGCGTTGCGCAGCTTGGTGTCGGCGTCGAGCGCGCGGCGATCGGTTGGTGGCGGCGCCTTCGCCGGGGAAGGCGTGCCGGTGCTTGCGATCAGCGCCCCGAAGTCCGTGCTGTCGGACCCGGTCGTCACGGTATCGATCGAGCGCCGTCCGATCCCGCCAAGATCGTTCCCGATTGCCCCGATCATGTCGCGCTCCTCCAAGCCCTAGTCGAAGAACATAATTCAGGTTGATTAACGAAAACCTGCCGTCACGGCGTGGCATCGCCCGCACCCCGGACGGTCGCCGTCGCCTCCAGCGTCCGTCCGTCCGCCAGCCCGAGCGTGACGATCGTCTCGTCGCCCGACTTCAGCGCCGGGTCCATGTCGAACAGCATCACGTGCCGCCCGCCCGGCGCGAAGGTCGCCGCGGCATTGGCCGACACCGCGACCCGGTCGAGCGCGGCCATCGTCGTCGCGCCGTGACCGCCGGCCATGGTCTCGTGCAGTTCGGCCCGCTTCGCCGCCGGGGTCTTCACCGATACCAGCGTGATCGCGCCGCTGCCCGCCGCGAGCGTGAAATAGGCTGCCCCCGGCCGCCCCGGCACGGCGGGCAGGCGGATCCAGGCATATTTCACCGCCGGCTCCGCCGGTGTCGGCTGACATGCCGCCAGCATGACGCACAGCGCCGCCACGATCGGTAGCCGCATGCAACCCACTCCCAATTCGAGAAATACGGCGACTTTCCTAAGCGGCGTGCGGCTCTTGCGGCAAGGCCGACCCCACCTATATCGCGCCGGTAACGATTGGTTCCCACGTCGCCTGATTTCGGGGCGAGGGAATGTTTTCAATGACTTGGAAACCTGGGGGTACAGGCAGAAGACTATGGCAAAAGTAATCGGTATCGATCTGGGCACGACCAACAGCTGCGTCGCCGTCATGGAAGGCGGCAAGCCGAAGGTCATCGAGAATGCGGAAGGCGCGCGTACCACGCCGTCGATCGTCGCCTTCGCCAAGGACGGCGAGCGGCTGATCGGCCAGCCCGCGAAGCGCCAGGCGGTGACCAATCCCGACAACACCATCTTCGCGGTGAAGCGCCTGATCGGCCGCCGCTTCGACGATCCGGTCACCAAGAAGGACACCGAGCTGGTCCCGTACACGATCGTGCGCGGCGGCAACGGTGACGCGTGGGTCAAGGCGGGCGGCGAGGATTACAGCCCCTCGCAGATCAGCGCCTTCACGCTCCAGAAGATGAAGGAAACCGCCGAGAGCTATCTGGGCGAGACGGTGACCCAGGCGGTCATCACGGTTCCCGCCTACTTCAACGACGCCCAGCGCCAGGCGACCAAGGACGCCGGCAAGATCGCAGGGCTCGAAGTGCTGCGCATCATCAACGAGCCGACCGCGGCGGCGCTCGCCTATGGCCTCGACAAGAACGAGAACAAGACGATCGCGGTCTACGACCTCGGCGGCGGTACGTTCGACATCTCGATCCTCGAAGTCGGCGACGGCGTGTTCGAGGTGAAGGCGACCAACGGCGACACCTTCCTGGGCGGCGAGGACTTCGACGCGAAGCTGGTCCAGTATCTGGCCGACGGCTTCAAGAAGGATGAGGGCATCGACCTCACCAAGGACAAGCTGGCGCTCCAGCGTCTGAAGGAAGCGGCGGAGAAGGCGAAGATCGAGCTGTCGTCGGCAGCGTCGACCGAAGTCAATCTGCCCTTCATCACCGCCGACCAGAATGGTCCGAAGCATCTGGTCAAGGCGATCACCCGCGCCGATCTGGAGCGCTTGGTCGACGACCTGATCCAGCGCACGCTGGAGCCGCTCAAGAAGGCGATGGCCGACGCGGGCCTGAAGAACGACAACATCGACGAAGTCGTGATGGTCGGCGGCATGACCCGCATGCCCAAGGTCCGTCAGGTCGTGAAGGACTTCTTCGGCAAGGAACCGCATGTCGGCGTGAACCCGGACGAGGTCGTCGCGATCGGCGCCGCCATCCAGGCGGGCGTGCTGCAAGGCGACGTCAAGGACGTGCTGCTGCTCGACGTAACGCCGCTGTCGCTGGGCATCGAGACGCTGGGTGGCGTGTTCACCCGCATGATCGATCGCAACACGACGATCCCGACCAAGAAGTCGCAGACCTATTCGACCGCGGACGACAACCAGCAGGCCGTCACCATCCGCGTGTTCCAGGGCGAGCGCGAAATGGCGGCGGACAACAAGCTGCTCGGCCAGTTCGACCTGGTCGGCATCCCGCCCGCACCGCGCGGCGTGCCGCAGATCGAAGTCACCTTCGACATCGACGCCAACGGCCTGGTCAACGTGTCGGCCAAGGACAAGGGCACCGGCAAGGAACAGCAGATCCGCATCCAGGCCTCGGGCGGTCTGTCGGACGCCGACATCGACCAGATGGTCCGCGATGCCGAGAAGTTCGCCGACGAGGACAAGAAGCGTCGCGAGGGCGCCGAGGCGAAGAACAACGCCGAGAGCCTGATCCACACCACGGAACGCCAGTTGGCGGAACATGGCGACAAGGTCGACGCGTCGCTGAAGTCGGAGATCGAGGGCGCGATCGCCGAGGCGAAGTCGGCCGTCGAGTCGAACGATGCCGAGGCGATGAAGACCAAGGCCGAAGCGCTGGCTCAGGTCGCAATGAAGCTCGGCCAGGCGATCTACGAAAAGCAGCAGCAGGCAGACGCCTCGCCTGCGGCCGATGCTGGTGCCGAAGCGCCGAAGGAAGACGTCGTCGACGCCGAATTCTCGGAAGTGGACGACAACCAGAAGGCGTAAGGCTATGATATTTCACCGTCAGTTCGGCCATGGACCCGTGCGCGACCGTCGTCGCAGACTGGTCGGCAGCCGGGCTGGCGGTGGAATTTCTCTGTGCACACGCGCGAAGATCGATAAGTTTGCCCGAGTAAATTGGGGCGGGGGCCCGGCATGAGTACCGAAATCGACTATTACGAGCTGCTCGAATGCAGCCGCGACGCCGATGATGCGACGATCAAGTCGTCGTATCGCAAGCTCGCGATGAAGTACCATCCCGACAAGAACGGCGGGTGCAAGGATCACGAGGCGAAGTTCAAGGCGATCAGCGAAGCCTATGACTGCCTGAAGGACCCGCAGAAGCGTGCGGCCTATGATCGCTTCGGCCATGCGGCGTTCCAGAACGGCGGGGGCGGCCACGGCGGCAACCCGTTCGGCGGTGGCGCCGATTTCGGCGGCTTTTCCGACATCTTCGAAAGCGTGTTCGGCGAATTCATGGGCGGCAACCGCGGCGGCGGGCGCCCGCAGCAGCGTCGCGGCGCCGACCTGCGCTACGACCTGGAAATCACGCTGGAAGAGGCGTTCCACGGCAAGGACACCGAGATCACGGTCGACGTGTCGAGCGCGTGCGAAACCTGCAGCGGATCGGGCGCGGCGCCCGGCACCGGGACGCGCGACTGCACGGTGTGCCACGGTCACGGCAAGGTCCGGTCGCAGCAGGGACCGTTCGTGTTCGAACGCGCCTGTCCGGGCTGCAACGGGGCAGGCCAGATCATCGCAGACCCGTGCACGCGCTGCCGCGGTGAGGGGCGTATCGACAAGACCAAGACGCTGGCGGTCAATATCCCGGCCGGCGTCGACGAGGGCACCCGCATCCGCCTGAACGGCGAAGGCGAGGCCGGCCAGCGCGGCGCACCGGCGGGCGACCTCTACATCTTCCTCCACGTCAGGAAGCATGCGCTGTTCGAGCGCGAGGGCACGACCCTCTATGCCCGTGCACCGATCAGCTTCACGACCGCCGCGCTGGGTGGTGAGATCGAGATTCCCGGCCCGGACGGAAAGCCGAACACCATCCGCATCGCGGCAGGCACTCAATCCGGCCGCGAAGTCCGCCAGCGCGGGGCCGGTATGCCGGTGTTGCAGGGCCGCGGTCGCGGCGACTTGGTCGTGCGCATCGAGGTCGAAACCCCGACCCGCCTCTCCGCCCGCCAGCGCGAACTGCTGGAAGCCTTCCGTGAGACTGAAACGGGTGACGAATGCCCCGAGAGCCAGGGTTTCTTCGCCAAGATCAAGGCGGCTCTGGGATAGGCTAGGCCAACTGACCAGGTGTTCCGGGGCCTAGTTTGGCGGTGTGCTCCCGCGTTCGCGAAGATCTCTGCGAGATTTCCTGCATAGGACCAAAACCCACCAGTGTTCCCGCGCAGGCGGGAACCCAGGGTCATGCAGTACAACAGGGGCGGCGCTCGTGACTCTGGGCTCCCGCCTTCGCGGGAGCACCGATTGGAGGTACGCACGTGTCTCGCCTTTGCCGAAGCACGCACGATGTGCGGCGCGTACCGACCGCCTCGATTCGAATTAACTCCGCCCCGACCCCAGCAGCGTCTCCAGCCCCCGCCGGAGATTCGCGGCGGTATAGGGCTTCTGCAACACCGGCGTGCCCTCGAGTTCCGGCGGCAAGCGCAGCTGCTCGCCGTAACCGGTCGCGAACAGGAACGGGATGCCGCGGCTTTTCAGCATCTCGGCGACCGGCAGGCTGGTTTCGTTGCCCAGATTGACGTCGAGCACCGCCAGCGTCAGCGTGTTCTCCACGATCTCGTCGAAGGCGGCTGCCGTGGACGCCGCGGTCACCACGCGCGATGCGCCCAGCGACGACAAGATATCCTCCGCATCCATCGCGATGATCAGGCTGTCTTCGACGAGCAGGACCGTACCGTCGATCAGCGATCGCTGCGCCGGCTTGCTGCCCTTGGCCGCGTCGCTGACCGCCACCGGCGTGCTCACCGGTTCGGGCGCGACACCGTCGACGACGATATGCTGCGCCGGCACGCAGAAATCCGCCTCCAGCCCGGTGACGGCGTAGCGCACTTCGGCCTTGCCGCGCAGATCATAGGGGATGGAGCGCTGAATGATCGTGGTGCCGAAACCCTGGCGGGTCGGGGCCTGGACGGCGGGGCCGCCCATCTCCCGCCAACGGATGCGCAGGTCGTTCTCCTCATCGAGCGACAACTCGATCCGCACGTCACCGCTATCCGACAGCGCGCCATATTTCGCCGAGTTGGTCATCAACTCGTGGAAGACCAGCGCCAGGGTCGAAAACGCGGCCGGGCGCAACAGGACGGCCGGTCCGACCGTCGTCACGCGGCCCGCCTTGCCACCGAGATAGGCCGACGCCTCGGTCTCGATCAGCCGGCCGAGCGGGGCGGGGGACCAATTGTCCTGTGTGATCTGGTCGTGCGCGCGTGCCAGCGCCTCGATCCGCCCTTCGAGCATGCGGACATAGTCCTGCACGCTGCCCGTCCCGCGGTTCGACTGGCGCACCAGCCCGCGGATCAGCGACAGGATGTTGCGGACGCGGTGGTTGAGCTCCGCGATCAGCAGTTCCTGCCGCTCCGACGCGCGCTTGCGCTCCTCCTGCGCATCGTCGGACAGGCGCAGCACGACCTCGATCAGCGAGGCGCGCAGCATCTCCGCGACGCGGACCTCGGCCTCGGTGAAGGGCTCGGAGCGGTGGCGGACTTCCTGGGTCCAGGCCTCGAAGCTCTTGCGCGGGCTGAGGCGCGCGCCATTCGGGCCCCAGCTCGCCGGCTTCTGCGGATCGCCGCCCCAGGTCACCGTGCGCACGCGCTCCTGCCGGAACAGCAGCACATAATCGCGCGGCGACCGCGATATCGGAATGGCCAGCACGCCCGATCCGGTCGCGGCATAGGCCTCCGCCGACGGTAGCACGCCGGCCAGATGATCGGTCGCGAAGACGCGGCCCGACGCCATGCCGTTCAGCCGCCGCACGATCGCCGGAAAGGCAGACGTCGGCGGCGTGATCCCGCTCGAGGCGACACGCCCGTCGACCCAGATGCCGATGCCGTCGCACGGCACCGTCTGGCTCAGCATCTCGCCCAGCCATTCGGGCCGGTCGAGCAGCGACGCATCGCCCGCGACGGCCGCCAGCAGCCGATCCGACGTGGCACGCGCGGATTGCTCATATGCCGCCAGCGCCTTGCGTTCGCGCGATTCGAGCTTGAAGGCGAACATCGCGCCGAACAGCTCGGCGATCGACCGCCGCTCGAAATCGGGCGTGCGCGCCCCGGAATAATGGTGGCAGGCGAACAGCCCCCACAATTTCCCCTCGACGATGATCGAGATCGACAGCGATGCCGACACGCCCATGTTGCGGAGATATTCGATATGGATCGGCGACACCGCACGCAGTGTCGAGAGCGACAGGTCGAGCGGCGCCCCGGTTTCGTCGCGCTGGGGTATGATCGGCGCAGGGCTGGCGGTCACGTCGGCGATGATGCGGAACGGCGTGCGCAGATAGAGTTTGCGCGCCTGCGCCGGAATATCGCTCGCCGGATAGCGTAGGTCGAGGAAGCTGCCGATCCCCGAGCGCGTGGATTCGGCGACGACGATCCCCGATCCGTCAGTGTCGAACTGATAGACCATGACCCGGTCGAAACCGGTGATCGCCCGCACCTGTCGCGCGCCCTCGCGAAGGAATGCGCTTAGTTCCGCGGTCTCGTCGAGCCGTGCCATCATGGCGCGGATCGTCCCGGCCGGGTCGGACGTCGGCGTCGCCGCGCTCGGTTCGCCCTCGATCACGATCGTGCCGTCGACCATATGGACCGCGAAGTCGAAACGCGCGTCCTCGCCGTCGCGCAGCGGCAGGCCGAACATGCGTTCGACCGCGTCGCTGCCGCGCAACATCGTCAGTCGGTTGCGCAGGACGTGGACGGTTTCGGCCGAAAGATACTCGGCGAGCGGTGCGCCCAGCAGGTCGTCGGCAGCGATGCCGAGGACGTCGACGACATTGGCCGATGCCCGATTGACCAGCCAGTCGGGTGAGACCGCGATCAGGAAGCCGAACGGCTGGACGCCGCCGAGCTCGTGGATCGGCTCACGGTCGCAGTTCGTCAGGTCGACGTCGAAATCCGGTTCAGCCAATCTCTCTCACTCTCGCGCCCACGTCCGCCCGGAGGTCTCGAACGACGCAAAAACGGCGCGTGCGGTCCCGATCGCTTGGGTAAATGCGTCGTGACCATAGAGCAGGGAATCGATGATCGCCAGCAATTTGGGCCAGTTTCCTGATGCTTGATCTGCCGCAAGATAGGTGCGGGGCAAACCATCTGCCACCTGCCTTGCAAGCATGCGCCCGCCGAGGCGCGAGCCTTCGACGACATAGAGCGCGCCGAGGAGGGCGGGGACGGTGGGTAGGGCGGGCACCGGGACGGGCGGCGGAGGAGCGCGGCCGAGCAGGCGCAAGTCATCGACGATACGGTCTGCGCGGCGGCGGTCGTTCCAATCCGGGACGATTGCCGCCGCATCGGCTGCGTCCAGCGCCGCCTCCAGCGGCAGCAGGGCTGCGGCATGGGCCGACAGGAAGTCGGCATAGCCACCGGCATCGGTCAGATCGAAGCGGCCGAACAGGGTGTCCAGCCGCTCGTGTTCGTCACGCGTGCCCTCGCGCAGCCGCCGGTGGCTTTCCTTCAAGCGAACACGCGGTCGAAAATCGTATCGACGTGGCGCAGGTGGTAATCGAGGTCGAACTTTTCCGCGATCGCCTCAGGCGGCAGGGCGGCGGTGACTTCGGGATCGTTCTGGAGCAGTTCGAGCAGCGACAGCTCGCCGTCCGATTCCCAAACCTTCATCGCGTTGCGCTGGACGAGGCGATAGCTGTCCTCGCGACTGACGCCCGCCTGAGTCAGCGCCAGCAACACGCGTTGCGAGTGAACGAGGCCGCCCATGCGGTCGAGGTTCTTCTGCATGCGCTTCGGGTAGACGACCAGCTTGTCGACCACGCCGGTCAGGCGGGCGAGCGCAAAGTCGAGCGTGATCGTCGCATCGGGACCGATGTAGCGTTCGACCGACGAATGGCTGATGTCGCGCTCATGCCACAGAGCGACGTTTTCGAGCGCGGGCGTGACATAGCCGCGGACCATGCGGGCGAGACCGGTCAGATTCTCGGTCAGCACCGGGTTGCGCTTGTGCGGCATCGCCGACGAGCCCTTTTGACCCGGCGAGAAATATTCCTCCGCCTCCAGCACTTCGGTGCGCTGCAAATGGCGGACTTCGGTCGCGAGCCGCTCGATCGAGCCGGCGATCACGCCCAAAGTCGCGAAGAACATCGCGTGGCGGTCGCGCGGAATGACCTGGGTGGACACGGGCTCGACGGTCAGGCCGAGCTTGTCGGCGACATAGGCCTCCACCCGCGGGTCGATGTTGGCGAAGGTACCGACCGCGCCCGAGATCGCGCAGGTGGCGACGTCGGCGCGGGCGGCGAGAAGGCGGGTCTTGGCGCGCGCGAACTCGGCATAGGCTTGCGCCAGCTTCAGGCCGAAGGTCACCGGCTCGGCATGGATGCCATGGCTGCGGCCGATCGTCGGAGTCAGCTTGTGCTCATAGGCGCGGCGCTTGATGGCCTCTAGCAGTGCGTCGATGTCGGCCAGCAGCAGGTCGCTGGCCCGCGCGAGTTGCACCGCCAGGCAGGTGTCGAGCACGTCCGACGACGTCATGCCCTGATGCATGAAGCGCGCTTCGTCGCCGACCTGCTCCGCGACCCAGGTCAGGAAGGCGATGACATCGTGCTTGGTCACCGCCTCGATCGCGTCGATCGCGGCGACGTCGATCTGCGGCTTGGTCGCCCACCAGTCCCACAGCGCCTTTGCCGCCGACTGCGGCACCGTGCCCAGATCGGCCAGCGCCTGAGTCGCATGCGCCTCAATCTCGAACCAGATCGCGAAGCGGGCCTCGGGCGACCAGATTGCGGTCATGTCGGGGCGCGAATAGCGGGGAATCATGCGAACCTCTTGGGTGGGAAGGGCGGGACGAGCCGGGCGTTAGCAGGGACGAGCTGTGTCCGACAAACCTAAAATTCCGGGAACTGTATCCTAAATACATCGGTTGAAGCGTGGTAATTCTGAAAAGCTTCAGTGACCGGCTGGTCGAGAAACGATCGGTCCAGGTCCGAACAAAACAGGAGATATTCCGATGCTCAAGACTGTTCTTCTTGCGAGTGTCATGACAATCGCAGTGCCGGCAATGGCGCAGGACATGCCGCAGCAGACGCCGCCGGCTACGACAACTGCCCCCACCACGGTGCAGCCGGGCTCAGTCACCCCGCAGTCGGCGCCGACAACGCAGGCGGCGACCATTCCGGGTGCCCCGACGACCGACCCCGCTGCCACACAGCAGGCGACGGCGCCGGCCGATGACCCGGCGGCAACGCCGGCTGCTCCGGCAGAGGTGACGGCACCGGCGCAGACCGCAACCGCCACCCCGGAGGCTAGTGCCGGTGCGACAGGGGCGACGCAGATCGCGCAGGTCGTGAGCACCGAGTTTCCGACCTATGACAAGAATGCGGACAAGAGCCTCGACAAGGCAGAATTCGGCAAATGGATGGTCGCACTGAAGACTGCGAGCGACCCTTCGACCAAGCCCACCGATTCGACCACGAAGACATGGATCGACGGTGCGTTCGCCACGGCGGACAAGGACAAGTCGAAGTCGGTGTCGCAGGCAGAGTTGACCGCCTATCTGTCGCAGGGCGCCGGCTAACGCTTGGCCTTTGCTCCCCGCGATTGTGATTGGCCGCCCGGTTTAGGACCGCGCGGCCTTTTGCGTCTTTCGCCTATGGGGGACTGCAATTCCGACCCGTAGCGAGCCTACTCTGTCGCCGCCTTAGGAAAGAAGCGCTCGATCGTCTCGCGCGCCAGTCGCGCCGGTCGCAGCGTCTTCGCATCCACGCAGCACCAACTCGACCGCACCTCCGCCAATACGTCCTCACCCCGGCGGATGACGGTCTCGTACATCGCCCGCGCGCCCTGCACCTTTTCCAGCAACACCGTCGCGATCACATCGTCGCCCAGGAAGGTCGGGCGGCGGTAGGTAATCTCGTGCTTCAGCGCTACCCACAGGTGTTGCGCGATCGCGTCGGCCGGCGCGAGCGACCGCCAATGGTCGATCACCGCGTCCTGCACCCACTTCAGATAGCTGGCGTTGTTGACATGGCCCATGAAGTCGATGTCGTCGGGCGACACGTCGATGGGATAGAGGTGGGGCGACACGTTGCTCACACGCATGTCAGTACCACGAACGGCCGGTCGCGCGCCAGACGTTCGCGAGGCCAGCAGCGCACCATTCGTCGACTTTCCGGCAGGCTGTGCCGCTCTGAGCAATTGCCGTCGAACCCGGTGCTTTCGCGCCCGATCTGTCCCGGAATCATCCAACCGCAATCATGAACGCGATGTTGTTTTAGGTTCATGCAACCGGAGCTAGAGTCACACCGTTACACATCCAGATCGTTTTTCAGGGATCGAAAGGAGCCTGTATCATGCGTAACCTTATTCTCGCCGCTGGCGCTGCCGCGTTGCTCGTCCCCGCCTCGCTGACCGTCCCGGTCGCCGTGGAGACCGGCTATTCGAAGGCCGAAGCCCAGCGCAACTATCGCTATCGCGAATGGCGTGGCCGTGACGGCCGTTACTACTGCCGCAAGCCGAACGGCACGACCGGTCTGGTCGTCGGCGGCGTCGCCGGTGCACTGGTCGGTCGCACGATCGACACCCGCGGTGACCGCACGGTCGGTACGCTGCTCGGCGCCGCCGCCGGTGCCGTCGCCGGTCGCGAGATCGAGCGCAGCGGCAGCCGTCGTAGCTGCCGCTAAGCGACACGCGGCAGACGCTGCGTAAGAATTGGGCCGCTCTCCATCGGAGGGCGGCCTTTTTCTTCTACGGTGTAAGCGGGCTGCGTTGGGTCAGGGAATAATCTGACCGACTATAGCTGCCATGTACTCCGGCTAGCGCAAGTGCCCGATCAATCGAGCGGGTAAAGCGCCCCGACGATCTGCCGTCCCTCACCGCGTAGCACGCCCCAAGCGCGTGCGGCGGCGCGGCTGTCCATGACCTCGACCCCCATTCCGCGGGCTTCCAGCGCAGCGACGAAGGCGCGGGGCGGGTGCTGAAGCGTCGAGCCGGTTCCCAGCAGCAAGAACTCAGGCGGCGGCTGGAGCGGCAGGATCGGCGCCACATCGGCATCGGTCAGCGCGTTCAGGGCAGGGGGGCGCCAGCCATCGGCGCGCTCAGGGGAGATCAGCAGCGCGTGATAGACGTTGTCGTCCACGCGAAAGCCGCCGCCCGAGAAGCCGGCGATGACCGGTCCCGGAACGGCGGCGTTGCGATCCATCTTCACGGCAGTTCGGTCGCCGGCTTCGCCTTGCCGCCGGAGCGCACATCGTCGGGCAGGAAGCTGTCGGGCTTCAGCCGCAGCCACAGCAGGATCGCGGCAGACACATAGACCGACGAGAAGGTGCCGATGACGATGCCGAGCAGCATCGCAGCAACGAAGCCGAACATCACGTCCGGACCCAGTACCAGCAGCACGGTCAGCACCAGCCCAATCGACAGCGACGTCGCGACCGTCCGGCTGAGCGTCTCGTTGATCGACAGGTTGAGCAGCTCCTCCATGCTCATCTTGCGATACTTGCGCATGTTCTCGCGGATGCGGTCGTACACGACGATCGTATCGTTCAGCGAATAGCCGATGATGGTCAGGATCGCGGCGACGACGTTCAGGTCGAATTCGAGCTGGGTCAGCGCGAAAAAGCCGAGCGTCAGCGCGACGTCGTGGAACAGCGCGAACAGCGCGCCGACGCCGAACTGCCATTCGAAGCGGAACCAGATGTACAGCGCGATCGCCAGCATCGCGAGCGCCAGACTGGTACCCCCGGTGCGGAACAATTCCTGGCTGACCTTCGGCGACACGCTCTGCACCGATCCGACGTTCGCACCAGGATAGTTCTTCTCGATCGTCGTCTTGATCGCGGTCGCCGCGCGGTCGGCCGCGGCGGGATCGCTGCTTTCCGGGACCGGGGTGCGGATGGCGACGTCGCGGTCGTTGCCGAAGCGCTGGATCGTCGTCTCACCGACGCCCAGCGCCTCGATCTGCTCGCGCAATTTCACCGCATCGACCGGCTGCTGGAAGCTCACGCGTACCGACTGGCCTCCGGCGAAGTCGACGCCCAGGTTGAAGCCGTTGATGAAGCACAGCGCGATCGAACCGACGATCAGGCCGATCGACAATGCCATCGCGACCGTCCGATATTTCAGGAACGCGATGTTGGTGTTGTCGGGGACAAGTTTCAGCGGGCGCATGAGCGAACTTCCACAGTCACCGTTCGGGCTGAGCTTGTCGAAGCCCTGTCCTTCTTCGCAAAGAAGTGCGGCCCTTCGACAAGCTCAGGGCGAACGGGGGAGGGGGTGATACGGAGCATCAGATGTTGATCGACTTCGGCCGGTTGCGCTTCAGCCAGCCCGCGACGAGCAGGCGAGTGAAGGTTACGCCGGTGAAAACCGAGGTGACGATGCCGATCGCGAGCACGACCGCGAAACCGCGGACCGGGCCGGAGCCGAACACGAACATGATGACCGCCGAGATGACGTTGGTCAGGTTCGCGTCGAAGATCGCGCGGCTCGCTTCCTTATATCCGACCTCGACCGCCGGAAGGGCGGCGCGGCCGCGGATGCGCTGTTCCTCACGGATGCGCTCGTTGATCAGCACGTTGGCGTCGACCGCCGCACCGATCGTCAGAACGAAACCGGCGATGCCCGGCAGCGTCAGCGTCGCGTTGAACAACGCCATCAGGCCGAGGATCATCACCGCGTTCACCAGCAGCGCCGCGGTCGTGTAGACGCCGAAGCGCAGATAGGTCGCAACCATGAAGGCGATCAGGGCGAGCGAGCCGACGACACCGGCCAGGATGCCCTTGTCAATCGAATCCTGCCCCAGTTCGGCCGAGATCGAGCTTTCCTGCACGACCTTCAGGTCGACCGGCAGCTTGCCCGAGCGCAGCGCGATGGCGAGTTCGTTCGCGGTCTGGACGGTGAAGCCGCCGCCGGAAATGGTCGCAGTCCCGCCCAGAATCGGTTCGTTGATGTTCGGCGCGGAGATCACCTGGTTGTCGACGACGATGGCGAAGGGCTTGCCGGTGTTCTCCTGCGTCACGCGGGCGAAACGACGACCGCCTTCGCCGTTGAACGTCAGGGTCACATCGGGCTGACCGTTCTGGTCGTAGCTCTGCTTGGCATCTGCGATCTGGTCGCCGGAGATGACCGCGGTGCGCTTGACCGCGATCTGCCCGCCGCCGTTGGCATAGGGCAGGACCTGGCTGCCGATCGGCGCCTGGCCACGTGCGAGCGCTTCGGCGTCCGAGCTACCGATCTGATCCACCAGCTTGAATTCGAGCTTCGCGGTCTTGCCGATCAGCGCCTTCAGCGCCTCGGGGTCCTTCAGACCCGGCACTTCGACGACGATGCGGTTGTTGCCTTCGCGGACGATGTTCGGCTCACGCGTGCCGAGCGCGTTGATGCGCTTGCCGACGATCTCACGCGCATCGTTCATCGCGGTGTCGATCGCCTGGTTGATGCCGGCCGCGGTCGGCTTCATCACGAAGCGGTTGGTGTCGACGACGCTGATGTCCCAGTCGCGCTGCCCGGTCATTCCGGCGCCGCTGGTCATCGGCAGCAGGCGTTCGCGTGCCGCGTCGACCTGCGAGCTGTCGCGCACCACGAACGACAGCTGGCCGTCGCGCGTCGAGATGTCGCCGATGTTGATCCGCGGGTTGGCGCGACGCATTTCGGTCTGGATCTGCTCGCGCATCGCCTCGACGCGGGCGTTGGCGACGTCCTTGGTGTCCGCCTCAAGCAGGATGTAGCTGCCGCCGGCGAGGTCCAGCCCCAGGTTGATGACCGGCTGCGGTACCCAGCCTGGCCATTTGGCGCGGGCGCTTTCGGGTACCAGGCTCGGCACCGCGAGCAGCGAGCAGAAGATGATCGTGGCCCAAACGAGCCAGACCTTCCACTTCGGAAAGTCCAGCATCAGTCGTTCGCCGGCTTGCCGCCGCCGAGCGGCGTTACCTCGGAAATCGTCGCCTTGACGATCTTCACGCGCACGTTCGGCGCGATCTCGACCTCGACCAGCCGGTCCTCGACCTTGGTCACCTTGCCGACCATGCCGCCGGCGGTGACGACGGTATCGCCCTTCTTCACCGCTTCGATCGACGCCTGCAGCGTCTTCATCCGCTTTTGCTGCGGGCGAATCATCAGGAAATAGAAGACGACGAAGATGAGGACGAGCGGTGCGATCGACACGATCGAGGCGAGTCCGCCATCGGCGGCGGCGCCACCGGCGGCTTGAGCATGGGCTGCGGGAATGAACATGGGTCTCGATTATCTTTGGGAAGCGTCGCCAACCGGCGCCCCCGGGCCGGCACATGGGTGGCTCCGCTAACAAAGTGAAGCGGTGCGCGCAACTTTTCGGGAGCGATGCCACGCCGCGCTTGCATCCCCGCGCGGCCCGGCCTAGATGCCGCGCCTTCGGACGTGGGGTCCTAAACCGCCCCATGTCCCCGGTCGGGGCGTAGCGCAGCCTGGTAGCGCATCACACTGGGGGTGTGGGGGTCGCAGGTTCGAATCCTGTCGCCCCGACCATTTTCTTCTGAGAGCAGGTGTTAGTAGGGGCAGCGATTACGCCGCCGCCTTGCTTTCCATATCCGAGCAATCGCCGGCCACGGCCGCGACCACCGCAGGCGGCTTCTTGCGGCCCATCGTCCAGTTCGCCTGCATGCGGACCCGCGGGTTGGGCGCACACCAAATTTCGCCCGTCTCGTTGATCGCGGTGACCCAGATCAGATTATGCTCCTGCCCATAGTCGATCACGGCAAAGGCATAGCCCGGCCCCTTGTCGAGCACATGGACGGGCAGCGGCGGGTCGAGTTGTTGGAAAGCCATGTTGTTATAGCGTGTTAGTCCTGCAGATGTTCCTTGGGCGCTGCGGCGATAGCTCCCTGAACCCCGCGGGACGCGGGGACTGGGCGGCGGCGATGCGGGTGCGGTCCACGTCAGCGCGTCCGTCCTGCTTGCTGGGGGCTTCAATCCCAGGTCAGGACCAGGCGACCGTTCGCCGGAACGCGGAAATCGATGCGGTCGTCGGTGACACAGTTCGCCGACAGCGTCTCGCCGCCGATGGTCGCGACCTGCGGGGTACCGAGCTTGCGGCGCTTCAATCGGACAAGGCTGAGGCCCGCGGTACAATTTTCCCCGCCGTCGAGCGTGATCGACAGCGCGCGGTCGCCCGTGCGCTCGGCGGCGCGGACGAACTGATCGCAGAACAGGCGGAACGGTGCGCCTTCGACCGGGTGGAAGGCGCGAGTAGCGAAGACCATCGCCGCGCCGCCGCCATAGACTTCCTGACCGACCTGACCGGCCGGCTGGCCATCGGGGTAGAGGTCCTCCAGGGGGAAGGACAGTTTCCGATCGACATGCCCGTTATTCTCGCGCTGCGTATTGGACACGACCTCCGCCGGAAGCGCGTCGGGATAATAGAACCACGCGCGATCGAGTGCGTATCTGCAATATTCGGCGACCAGCATCCGTGCTGCGGGCTCCAGCTCGGGGCCGCTGTCGTTCAGGAAATGCTCGAACGCGACGAAGCTGTCGAAACACTCGTACATCGCCATATAGGGCGCGTCCTGAAGGCACGTCGCGCCCAGGAAATTGCGATAATGCACCGCGTGCCCGATCTCGCTCTCCCAGATCTCGCAATTGTGCAGGAAGCTGCCGAGGTAGACGTAGCTCTGGTCCAGATAGATCGCCTGGCCGGTGATACGCCACAACCGCATGCAGGCCGCCGCGCCCCAGGCCGTGAGATTCGCCTGGTAGTTGATGTTGAACCGCAGCCCCATCGCCGCATCGATCGCCGCGCGCGCTTCGTCGAGATAGCGTTTGTCGTCGGTCAGCTGGAATTCCTGCAACATGACCCAGGCATAGATGCCGCCGACATCGGTCTGCCCGCGCCCATCGGCGCCTGCGACGTCGACGATCACCGAAAAGTCGGTGATCTTGTACTGGACCGGCCAGCGATAGTCGAAATGCTGCGCGGCCCGAATGCCGAAATCGACCGACCGCAGCAACAGGTCGCGCGCCCGATCGTCGCCATCGAGGGCGAGTCGGCCGAGGTTG
This sequence comes from Sphingomonas floccifaciens, assembly GCF_042681125.1. NCBI lineage: Bacteria > Pseudomonadati > Pseudomonadota > Alphaproteobacteria > Sphingomonadales > Sphingomonadaceae > Sphingomonas > Sphingomonas floccifaciens. The sequence goes on from NZ_JBHUFC010000002.1 coordinate 345,343, forward strand.
AGCATCGGATGATAGAGGTACCAGCTGTCGACCGCATCGGCGTCCTTGTCCTTGCCGACATTGGGCAGATAGCGGCGTAGCGACTTCAGCTTGGGGTCGTAGAATTTTTCGACCCCGGCTTTCAGCTCGGCTTCCAGCGGATGTGGTTCGCCGGTCCAGCGGCTCCAGTCGTGGATCGCCGCGACAAGCGACATCTGGACCATGATGTCAGGATATTCCGCAGCGGTATAGGGATGGACGTAGCGATGACCATAATGACGGATCGTCGCTTCGGGAGCGGTATCAAGGTCGTGCAGCGTGCGTTCGGCGCGGTCGATCCAGTCGCGGTAGTCGGTACGGGGCAGGGCGATCTGCTTGTAGGCGACGCCCAGCATCTGGAGGAAGCGCCGCGCGCTGTCGCGCTCGTCGGCAGGGGCGTCGTGGCGGAACACCAGGATCGCATCGGACAATATGGTGGCTTCGCCCGCCGGCAGCGGCTGCTCGAGCGGAGTGACCGGCAGCAACATGCCCAGTTCGGGCCACTCCCCGCCGACGATGCCGTCCGGCTTGGTTCCCGTGATGAAGTAATAGGGGTTCAGCGCGGTGAGATTCTGGAAGTACAGCACGTCGCCGAAGGCAGGCTTGTCGATACGGAAATAGACCATTCCCGAATTCAGCCCGCGCTGCCCTGCCTCGACGACACCTTCGGTGCGCAGCGGATCGTCGTGCACGTCGAGCGGATACAGGTCGCGCGGCTGAAAGGGCAGCCACAGCGGCGCATCGGGCGTGACCGTCGTCGTGACCCGCACCGCTTCCAGCGCATCGCTGGGAATGCGGATGGTGACGACATGTTCGCCGATCGCGCTGGTGATGCGCAGGCGGACCTGCTCGTCCTCCAGACAATCGACTGCCACGCAATCGAACGGCACGGGAACATAGGCCATGCGCATCGCCAAGCCACCGCCGCGCGACCGGCGGAGTACGAGCCATACCGAATCCGTGGCATTGAGGATCTGTGCGGCAAGCGAGCCAAGCGTGAAGTCGGTTACCGCGGTCGCGCCGCCGGGTTCGAGCGCGGCCTTAAGGGCGATCAGATAGGGGCTGATCCCCCGGCTCTCCTGCGATGTCGTGTCTGGCGCCACCATGCCGGCAGAACCGGTGCGCCCGGTGAGCGTTCCCCTTGGAAGCCCCGAGATTTACCTGGGTGAAGATGTTTCTCCGACGACCGCATCCTCACGCTTTTCGGGCCTGATATAAATCGACGTGAGTTGCGGCAGGGCAGATTTAAGCTCGGTTTCGAGGCCCTCGATCAGCGTCTCTCCCTCGCCCATCGTCACGGCATCGTCGAAATCGGCGCTGACCGCGACGAAGATCGCGTCCGGCGACGTGTGAATCGTACGGACGTGATTGACCGACACGATCGCAGGGTGCCGCGCGACGCGCTCGCGGATCGTCGCGACCAGCCGCGGGTCGGCTGCCTCGCCGATCAGCAACCCCTTGGCTTCGCGCGCCAGCAGGATCGCGACCGCGGCCAGCACCGCGCCGATCGCGATCGAAGCCACGCCGTCGATCCGCGGGTCGCCGAGGCTGTGGCTTGCCCAGATGCCGATGCCGGCGAAGACGAGACCGATCAGCGCGGCGCTGTCCTCGAACAGCACCATGAACCCCGCCGGGTCCTTGGACCGCCGGATCGCCCGCCACCAGCCCAGCTCGCCACGGCGCGCATTGAATTCGCGTAGGGCGATGGCCCAGGACGTTCCCTCCAGCGCCACCGCGATGCCGAGCACGATGTAGTTGACCATCGGATCCCGCAGCGGTTCGGGCTCCAGGACGTGGCGGTAGCCCTCGTAGATCGACACGCCCGCGCCGATCGCGAAGATCAGCATCGCGACGACGAACGCCCAGAAATAGAGTTCGCGGCCATAGCCGAAAGGGTGGGCGGCATCCGCCGGCCGCGCGGCGCGCTTCTGGCCGTAGAGCAACAGGATCTGGTTGCCGCTGTCGACCATCGAATGGACGCCTTCGGTCAGCATCGACGACGATCCGGTGACCCCGGCGGCGACGAACTTCGCGATCGCGATTCCGACATTGGCGGCCAATGCGCCGTAGAGGACGATGTTGGCGCGAAGTGCTGCGAGGATGCGTGTGGCGGTCACCCCGCGCCAAGCGCTGAAGCGACGCGGGTGTTCCACACACCGTGCTCCCGCGCAGGCGGGAGCCCAGTGTCGCGAGCAACACAGCCCGCGGTATTGCTTGACCCTGGGTTCCCGCCTTCGCGGGAACACATTGGCATTTTACGCCGTCGCCATCGGCTCAACCGCCACATCCGCCAGCGCCTTGGGCTCATGGATCGGGCAGCCGTTGAACTTCCCGCGATAGTCCGCCGAGAATTTATACGTATCCTTGCGCGCCCGGTTCACCGCGCCGAGCGGCTGATGCGCCGCGAGGCCATGCCAGACGCTGAACGACAATCTGTCCTCCTGTCGCTCGCTCGTGCCATAGACCCACGCCGCCTGCGGCTCGACCGTCAGCGTTGCGATGGTGCGATAGGGGCTCACGTCCTCGTCCCAGACCGCGCTCGCATCCTCAATCGGCATCGCGTCGAGATCGGTGTTCAGCTGGACCCGCAGTTCCCAGGTGCCGCCCTGTTCCTCCAGCAGCTCGTTCATCGCCTCGCGGTTGGCATCGGGGCGGCCGGTTGCGTCGATCGTCTCGTCGGCGAAATCCTTGATGCCGCTGACCGGGACGAACTGGAACTTGGCGATATGATCGCCATAGCGGAACGGCGTCTGGCTGAAATAGGTGGTGCCGAGCGGATGGACCGGTTTTGCGCCGCCCAGCGTGCTGAGCATCACGGATTTCTGCCCGATCGCCTCTAGCCCTGCCTCGAACGCGCGCAACACGCTCGACAGAAGCTTTTTGGCACCTTCCGCCTTGTCGGTGGTGGCGGCGAGCATCTTGAGGTTGCCGAGGAATTTGTCCGGCGTCGGCGCAGCGAAGGCGGGCGCGTTGGCCGTCACGAAGTCCTGCGTGGTATCGCCCTCGCTGCCCGGCAACCGATCGCCCTCGACGCCCAGCACCTTGACCGCCAGGCCGCGCGGCAGGCGGATCGAATCGTCCAGGATATCGCCCGCATTCGTCGAGAACCGCAGGATCGCATCATAGTCGGCGGCGTGCGCGAACAACCCCTGCGCCAGTTCGGGCGGCAGGTCGCCGTGGACGGTCAGCTTGCCCGGCACCAGCCCGTGCGCCTTGGCATGGACCGAGCGGACGGCGTGGCCGTAATCCCGCGACGTGGTGTCCAAGATCGTCTTGAACTGATCCTTCAGGCCTTCGATCGTCTTCGCTTCATCGTCTTCGAAGCGTTCGACGTCCGCGCTGTAACGTACCGGCTCGGCCATCGTGCAATCTCCATCAGTGTCGCAACTGAACCATTCCCGATACGGCCCGTTCCGTTCTAACGTGCGTGGGTACTAAACGGGACGAAGCGGGATGGCGGGCAAGAAATCGACGTCAAAGGCGGGCAGCTACTGGGGTCCGGCCGGCGGCTGGGGATCGATGCGATCGGTCGCCGAGATCATGAAGCGCGAGAAGGTCGGCCCCGAGGCGATCCGGGAGCTGACCCGCCAGAACAAGCCCAAGGGCTTTGCCTGCACCAGCTGCGCCTGGCCCAAGCCCGCCGACCATCATCCGGCCGAATTCTGCGAAGAGGGCGCGAAGGCGACGGCGTGGGAATTGACCAGCCTGCGGACGACACCCGAATTCTTCCAGAAGCATACGCTGACCCAGCTGCGCGAATGGCGCGACTATGACTTGGAGCAGCAGGGGCGGCTGACTCATCCGCTGCGCTACGACGCCGCAACCGACAAATATGTCGCCTGCGACTGGGGCGAGGCGTTCGACGCGATCGGCGCGTCGCTGAAGGCGCTCGATCCCAAGTCGGTCGTCTTCTATGCGTCGGGCCGCGCCAGTCTGGAGACATCGTACATGTGGGCGCTGATGGCGCGGATGTACGGCAACCAGAACCTGCCCGACAGTTCGAACATGTGCCACGAATCGACCTCGGTCGGTCTGAAGGCGGCGATCGGCGTGCCGGTCGGCACGACACGGCTGGAAGATTTCGAGCAGTGCGATGCGATCTTCTTCTTTGGGCAGAATGTCGGGTCGAATTCCCCGCGGATGCTGCACGATCTGCGCTCGGCGCGGCACCGGGGCTGCGAGATCATCGTCTTCAACCCGCTGAAGGAACGCGGGCTGGAGCGGTTCACCGATCCGCAGAACCCGGTCGAGATGGCGACGCTGACCGAAACGCGGATCGCCACCCAATATCATCAGGTCCGCGCCGGCGGCGACATCGCGGCGATGACCGGCCTCGCGAAGTTTCTGGTCGAATGGGACGATGCGGCGAAGGCGGTCGGCGACACGCCCGTCCTCGACCATGAATTCATCGCGCAGCACACCCACGACTTCGACGTCTTCGCCGACCACGTCCGCGCCGCCGACTGGACCGCGATCGAGGCCGAAAGCGGCCTGACCCGCGAGGCGCTGGAACAGGCCGCGCGCGTCTATGCGCGGTCGAAGGCGGTGCTCGGCATCTATGGCATGGGCCTGACCCAACATGTGAAGGGCGTCGACAACGTCCGTATGGTCGTGAACCTGCTGCTGATGCGCGGCAACATCGGCCGCCCGGGTGCCGGGCCGACGCCGGTGCGCGGGCATAGCAACGTGCAGGGCCAGCGGACGGTCGGGATCACCGAAAAGACCGAACTGGCGCCGGTCGACAAGCTGAAGGAGCTCTACGGCTTCGATCCGCCGACCGAAAAGGGGCTCGACACGGTCGAGGCGTGTCGCGGCGTCATCGACGGCAGTGTGAAGGCAGTCATCGGTCTCGGCGGCAACTTTCTGCGCGCGGTGCCGGAGACGGGACTGATGGAAGACGCCTGGCCGAAGCTCGACGTGTCGGTCCAGATCGCGACGAAGCTTAACCGCAACCATTTGTTCGCGGGGCGCGTGACGTATCTGCTGCCGTGCCTTGGCCGGATCGAGGAGGATGTGCAGGCATCCGGCCCGCAGGTGGTGACGGTCGAAGATTCGACCAGTTGCATCCACGGATCGCGCGGTAAGGCCAAGCCGGCCAGTCCGCACCTGTTGTCCGAACCCGCAATCGTCGCCGCCATCGCCAAGCGCATCTGCCCCCCGAACGATCGCGTCGACTGGGACACCTGGGTCGCTGACTATGGCCGCGTGCGCGACGCGATCGAGGCGACCTATCCGGACAAGTTCGCCAACTTCAACCAGCGATTGTTCGAACCCGGCGGCTTTTGGAAGGGCAACAAAGCGTCGGAGCGGATATGGGAGACCGAGAGCGGCAAGGCCGAATTTCTGGTGCCCAGCGAACTGTCGGCGACCGGTTTCCTCGACAAGGCCGGCCGCTACCGGCTGATGACACTGCGGTCGAACGACCAGTTCAACACGACGATCTACGGCTATTACGACCGCTTCCGCGGTGTGAACGGCACCCGCGACGTGCTGTTCATGAACAGCGAGGACATCGCCGCGGAAGGTCTGCACGAGGGGCAGGTGGTGACGCTGGTCAGCGATGCGGAGGACAACCACGTCCGCCGCCGCGAAGGGCTGGTGGTGACACCCTACAGTATCCCGCGCGGGTGCCTGGGGGCCTATTATCCGGAGTGCAACGTGCTGATGCCGGTCGAGCATCATGCGGAGGAAAGCCACGTGCCGGCGGCGAAATCGGTTCCGGTGCGGTTCGCCCGCTGAGAGTGCGAGACGACTTAACCTCTCCCCGTTCGTGCTGAGCTTGTCGAAGCACCGTACTTCGTGCCGCGAGCGGTTAGCGGGCGTATCGCAGTACGGTGCTTCGACAAGCTCAGCACGAACGGGGTTTTGAACGCCCCCCCGGCACCGCCGCAATCCCCGCCGCCACCAGCGTACCCACGCAAAGCTGATACGGAAATGCTAGCATCGTCAGCCCCAGCCCCATCCACGGCTGCAACAGCAACACCGTCACGAACCCACCCGCCAAGGCTGCGATCACCGATCCCGTCGTCCCGCGCGTCGTGAACACCGCTACGCCGTACACCCCCAGCAACCCGGCATAGGCGAAGCTCATCACGCTCAACGCGAATTCCAGCAGCGGGGTGTCGGTGTAGCGCTGCCAGTAGAAGCTGAGCACCGCCGCGCCGAACATCGCGAGGCCGACGATCCCCATCCCCCAGCGGCCGGCTTGGACATAATGCCTCTCCGACCGCGCCGCCGTCCGCTCGCGCCAGGGGCGGTAGAAGTCGGTGATCAGCACCGACGACATCGCATTCAACGCCGAATTGGTCGTCGCCACCGCCGCCGCGGTCACCCCGATCGTCACCAGTCCGCGCAAGCCCGGCGGGATTTGGGTCAGGATGTAATGGACGAACACCGTCACCTTCTCGCCGGAGAACTGCGTCGCCGCGGTGTTCGCCGAACCCATAAGGTCGGGGCGGTTGTAGAAGATGTGGAGCAGCAGCCCGATCGTGATGAACATCGCGATGATCGGGATCGACGCCAGCGCCGACAGGATCAGCCCTCGCGCGCCGGTCTTCGCATCGGGGGAGGCGAGCAGGCGCTGCGTCGTATCCTGGTCAAGCCCCGCGTTGGCGACGTTCAGCAGGAACAGCCCCGTGCAGAGCGACAGGATCGTGAACGGCTTGGTGAGATCGAGCGAGGGATCGAAGACGAGCAGCTTGTGCTCGGCCGCCAGCGCATCGACCACCTGCCCGGTGCTCGCAGGGATCGACGTCCACAGGAACACGAACACCGCCACCGCCGACCCGACGTAGATCACGAACTGAATAAGGTCGTTCCACAGCACCGACCGGAGGCCGCCGACGAAGGTGAAAAGGAACGCTGCGACCATGACCGCGGCGGCGGCGAACATGATGCTGGGTGCCGACACGCTGGAGAACATCACCATCGCGATCGCGATCGCCGCCAGGTATACGCGCGCCCCGCCGGCCAGCACCCGCCCGACCAGGAACATGCCGCCGGCTGCGCGCTTCGCCCGGCCGTCGAACCGCTGGCCGAGCAATTCGTACACCGTCGTCACCCGTGCCGCATAGAAGCGCGGGATCAGCACGCGCGCCACGAACAGCGCGGCGAAGACGGAACTGAGCACGCCGCCGAGATAGGTGTAATCGCTGCGATATCCGTAATCCGGCCCGCCCAGAAACGTCGCGGCGGACTGCGTCGCCGACAGCACCGACACCGCGGCCAGCCAGGCGGGGACCGTGTGACCGGCAAGAAAATACTCCTCCGCATCCGCCGTCCGCCGCCGCGAGAACACATATCCGCCGACGATCAGCACGGCGACGTAGGCGGCGACGACGATCCAGTCGAGCGGGGCGAATTGGCCTGTCATCGTTGGATGGTAGCGGAGCGTGAGGGGGGTGCAACTCCCTCCCTTCATTCCGGCGAAAGCCGGAATCCAGGGTTTCTATGTCCAAACCTCGGACCTGCTTGGCCCTGGATCCTGACTTTCGTCAGGATGACGGCTTTGCAAGGGCTGCGCAAAATCCGAAACGTCGCGCGGGCTCGGCCCGAACGGTAATCGTCAGGTCCGCACCGCCCGCATCGCCGCCGGCCACATCAGCGCCAGCGCCGCGACCGACGCCGCCAGGGTCGCCAGCGCCGCCCCAAGTGCCTCGAACCGCGGCACCAGCAGGATCGCCGCCAGCACCAGTACGCCGACCGCCGCCAGCCGGATGCGGAACGCGGTCCCCGCGCGACCGGTGCCGATCAGCATCGGTTCGAATCCGATCCCCATCACGTCGATCGCTACTGCCAGGCTCAGCACCAGCACCAGTGGCCAGGCGGCGGTATAGGCCTTGCCGCCGACCAGATGCAGCGCGGGCTCGCCCAGGATCGGTAGGGCCAGGCAGATGACCGCGCCCACCGCCAGCGTCAGCCGCGTCGACTGGCGGAACAGCCGGCGCAGGTCGTCGCGCGACGTCGCCCGGTCGGCGCGCGAGAACTCCGGGAAGATTCCGCGCGAGAACATCTCGGCGATCTGCGCCAGCGCCTGACTCAACTGGAAGGCGAGGCGATAGGCCCCCGCCGCCGCCGGCCCGGTGACCAGCCCGACGACGACGACCACGCCCTGCCGTCCGACCGCGTTCAACGTCGCCGACACATTTGTCAGTGCGGCGAACCGCATCATTCCCGGATGCTCGCGCCACGTTCCCGCTACCCCGCGCCACCCGCGCATCAGTCCCGGCGATACCCGCCAGACCGCGCGCCAGTGGACGATGGCGGTGACGATTTCCGCCGCGCCCCATGCGATCAGGAAGCCGCGCACGCTTGCTCCGCTCGCGACCACCGCCAGCGCACCGACGAAGCGCATGATCGGGGTCGTCGATTCGGCCGCCGCACCGATGCCGTAGCGGTCGAACAAGCGCAGAACGCCGACGGCACTGGAGCGGATCGATATCATCAGCACCGCGCAGAAGATGACGGCGTCGCGCGTCATCGCATCGTCCCAGCCGAACCGCGCGTCGAGCGCCCAGAGCACGATCGTGACGACGACGCATCCCGCGACCGCGGCGACCGCATCGAGCAGCGCGCAGAACCGCACCAGCCGGCCGAGCGCCGCGTCGTCGCCCGCCTCCTGCAACGGCACGCCATATCGCACGACGACCTGCCACGACTGGAACAGCATCATCGCCGCCACCGCCTGGCCGATCGACAGAATCAGCATGAACTGGCCGAAGCCCTCCGGCCCCAGCGTCCGCGTGGCGAGGCCGAGGTAGACGAGGCTCAGCACCGCGCCCACGCCCTTGCCGGTCAGCAGCCAGCCGACGTTGCGCAGCGCGCGGGCGAACGGGCTCGCGATCTTTTCTTCCGCCGCCAAGGTCTTAGATGTCGCGAGCCATGCGCATGATCCGCCCCTTATCGCCCGGCCAGCGGGTGCGCCACCGGTGAAGATCGGGTTTCTCTACAATCACGATGCCTTGCATCAGGTAAGCCACACCGCGCCCGTCATCGCCGCGCTGACGCGGGACGCGCGCGCCGACGTGACGGTGCTGACGTCAAGCGACGCGCAGGCGATGCGCGTCCGGGATCTGATCGGCGCGGAAGCGGCAGCGAAGGTTAGGTTCGTCGCGCTCGACATCGGCAGGATCGCCCGTGTGCTCGATGCGGGTCTTCGCTGGATCGCGCCTTTTCGCCGGATCGCCGTATTGCGCGAGAACCTCGCCGAATTCGCCCGGCTCGATGCGTTGGTCGTGCCGGAGACGACCAGCCTGATGCTGCGTGACCGGTTCGGGCTGACCGACCTCAAATATGTCTGGATCCCGCACGGAGCGGGTGATCGCTCGGTCGGTTTCCGCAGCGTGATGAAGGGGTTCGATCTCGTTCTTCTTTCGGGGTCGAAGGTGCGTGACCGGATGCTGGCGCTGGGGCTCGTCACGCCCGACAATCACGCAATCGTCGGCTATCCCAAGTTCGAGACGGTCGACCTGACGCGCCGCCCGCGCCTGTTCGCCGACGAACGGCCGGTGGTGCTTTACAATCCGCATTTCGATCCGCTGCTAAGTAGCTGGTATCCCTGGGGTGAGGCGATCGTTGACGGGGCCGTCGCGCGCGGCGACGTCAATCTGGCGGTCGCGCCGCACGTCATGCTGTTCCAGCGCCGCATCCATGCCTCCGTCGAGCACCGCCGCCTTCATTGGCGTCGCGATGTGCCGGAGCGGTGGCGCGACCGGCCGGGCCTGATCGTCGATCCCGGCAGTCCGCGGTCGATCGACATGAGCTACACGCTGGGTGCCGACATCTACATCGGTGATGCGTCGAGCCAGATCTACGAATGGATCGCACGACCGCGGCCCGCGATCTTTTTGAATCCCGGCCGCATCGACTGGGTCGACGATCCGAATTTCGCCCATTGGCATCTGGGCGAAGTCGTCGACGACATCACGCAGCTCAACGCGGCGATCGACCGCGCGCTGGCCGACCCGCATCGCTTCGATGCGGTGCAGCGCGAAGCCTTTGCGCGGACGTTCGACCGCTCCGACCGGCCCGCCGCCGAACGCGCCGCGGCCGAAATCCTGAAAATGCCATGATCGGGACACAACCGTAATAAATTTGTCATGTCATGCGTCCGGACCGCTTGCCGAGCGTTAGTCGGCTAACCAGATTCTGGCGCGTTGTGACCCAATCCATCTACGATAGCCTTGCCCTGCCGCGACTTGCCTTCACGTCTTCGGACGTCCTGTCGTCGCGTGCCATGCGGAAACCTGTGGCCCGCCGAGGGAACACCCCTGGCCTCGTTGGCCTGATCCGCAATCCGCGCAGCCGCCATAACATCGGCGCGGCGAGTGCGTTCGTGCACCGCCATAATGTGATCTCCGCGACCCCTGACACCCGTGAAAGTCTGCGCGATACGCTCGAACTGTTCGCCGCGCGGGGGATCGACCTGCTCGCGATCGACGGTGGCGACGGGACTATTCGCGACGTGCTGACCTGTGCCGGTGACAGCTTCGGCGCGCGCTGGCCCGACATCGCTATCCTGCCGACGGGTAAGACCAACGCGCTGGCGATCGATCTCGACGTACCGGCCAACTGGACGCTGGACGAGGCGATGGAGGCGGCGACCCGCGGCCGGACGATCGCACGCAGCCCGGTGGAGATCGTCGATCGAGCGGTAGCGCTTCCACGAGTCAGAGGCTTTCTGCTCGGGGCAGGGGGCTTCGTCGACGCGACCGAACTGGCGCAGGCGACGCACCGTGCCGGTGCCTTCAATGGCCTGGCGGTTGGGCTGGCGCTGGCGGGGGCGATCGGATCGACTTTGTTCGGTCGCGCCGACAATCGCTGGCGCCGCGGCAGCCGGATGAAGTTGCGCTATTCTGACGACGCCCGCGCGCTCTACGGGGCGGCGACACAGAGTGACACCGCACGCTACATGATGCTTGCGAGCACGCTCGAACGCCTGCCGGTCGGGCTGAAGCCGTTCGGTCGAACGCGGCCGGGCCTGAAGTCGCTGGTCGTCGATGCCCCGCCGCGCGGACTGGCGACCAGCGTGCCGTTCCTGCTCGCCGGCCATGAAGGCGCTTGGCTTGAGGCGCGTGGCTATCACCGGATCGACGCGTCGGCGTTCGACATGGACCTGGACGCCGGTTTCATCCTCGATGGCGAGATTTTCCCCGGCGGCACCTATCGCGTGTCGCAGGGAGCGCCGCTGCGCTTCGTCGTCCCGTGAACGATGATCTCGCCGCGCTGGTCGCGGCCTCGCTCGACCGGCCGGTGGCGGCACCTGTCCGTGCGTTCGCCGATCTCCTGGCGCGCGAGAGCGGCGCGGTGGCGGTCCTGTTCTATGGATCGAACCTGCGAACCGGCGCGCTCGACGGGGTGCTCGACTTCTACGTGCTGACTGACGGTCCGCGCGAGCGGGGGCTGTGGCCGAGAGTAGGATACCGGGAGTGGAACGGGCTCCGCGCCAAGATCGCGACGATGACGCTGGCGACGTTCGAACGGGCCTGTGCCGACCGCACGATCGACACGACGATCTGGACCCGCTTCGTCCAGCCCGCGGCACTCGCCTGGTCGACGCAGGCGGGGCGCTCGCGGGTCGAAACGGCGATCGCGGCGGCGGCGGTGACCGCGGGGCGCTATGCCGCGGCGCTGGGGCCGGGGGCGGGCGAGGCTGCCGATTACTGGCGGGCGCTGTTCCGCGCGACCTATGCGGCCGAGTTGCGTGTGGAAGCCAAGGGGCGAGAGGAACAGATACTGAGCGTCCACGGCGACCATCTGACCGCGCTCCTGCCGGCGGCGTGGGACGCCGGCCGTATCCCGTGTCAGACGCGCGGGCAGGCGAGATACGAGATATTGCTAACCCCCGAAGACCGCGTCCGCATCCTTGCGCGCTGGAAGCGCCGCCAGCGCATGGGGCGTCCGCTCAACATCGTCCGGCTGGTTCGCGCCGCCTTCACCTTCGACGGTGCGGCGCGCTATGCGGCGTGGAAGATCGAGCGGCATACCGGCGTCGCCGTGCCGATCACTCCGTTTCGTGAGCGTCATCCCGTCCTCGCCGCGCCCGGCGTGCTGTGGCAGGTCTGGCGGGCACGGGCATGAACCTGTCGGCAGTCATCCTGGCCGGATCACGGCCCGGCGCGATCGATCCGGTCGCCGCGGCGGAGGGCGTCGCGCACAAGGCGCTCGTCCGGATCGACGGCGCGCCGATGCTGGCCCATGTCGCGGCGGCCCTGCGCGAGGCGGGCGTGCAGACGATCGCGGTGTCGGCCAACGATCCTAGCGTGATCGCGCTTGCGGTGTCGCTCGACCTGCGCGTCCTGCGGCCCGCGCGGGGGCCGAGCGACAGCGTCGCGATCGCGATCGCCGAACTCGGTGCGCCGCTGCTCGTCACCACCGCCGATCATGCCCTGCTGGAGGGGGCGTGGGTGACCGACTTCCTCGCCGACATTCCGGCGGAGGCCGATGTTGCAGTGCTGCTGGCGGAACGGCGGCGGATCGAGGCGGCGATGCCGGGTTCGCGGCGGACCTATCTGCGCTTCGCCGATGGCGCGTGGTCGGGGTGCAACCTGTTCCACCTCGCGACGCCCCAGGCCGAACGCGCGATCGCGCTGTGGCGGACGGTGGAGGCCGATCGCAAGCGGCCGTGGCGGATCGTGCGCCGGTTCGGTGTCGGCATGCTGCTGCGTTATCTGATCGGGCGATTGACGCTGGGCGAGGCGATCGCGCGGCTGGGGCAGACCGCGGGCGTGCGCGCAGCGGCGGTGGCGGCGCGCGACGGGCTCGCGGCGGTCGACGTCGACAAGGTCTCCGACCTGGTCGACGTCGACCGCATCATCGCCAGTCGACGATAGGCCAGCCGCGCGCTTCTGCCAGCACGCGCAACCGGGCGTGCGGGTTCACCGCGATCGCCTCGTCCGCCCAGGTGAAGCTCGGCTCGTCCGTCGCGTGATCCGAATAGAAGCGGACATGGGCGTCGGCGCGGGCCAACCCCTCGCGCGCCATCCACGCCTCGATCATCGCCAGCTTGTCAGGCCCGTAGCAGTTGGTACCGGCGATCCGATACGTGACGCGACCCTCCGCATCGACTTCAGCTTCGGTCGCAATGACGTCGTCGATCTCGAGCGCCGCGGCGATGCGGCCGGCGTAGAAGCGATGCGCGGCGGAGGCGATAACGATGCGATACCCCGCCGCCCGGTCCGCCGCGATCTGCGCGCGCGCGCCCGGCCGAATGTGGCGCGCGAAGCTGTCGGCGAACGACTGTGCGACGGCGGCGGTGTCGTCCGGCGAGAGCGTGCCGACCAGCAGCCGGTGCATCAGTTGCTTCAGCGTCCGCCGCTCGATGAGGCCGGCGCGATAGGTCAGCATCGCCCCGATCACCACCGGCGCGAACGCCAGCCGCCACGGCGCACGGGTCCACGCGGCGTGGAGCAGGAACGGCGTCCACGTCGGCACCGCGGTGATCGTGCGGTCGAGGTCGTAGATGGCGAGGCGGTGCATATCCGGCGCTCCGTCATCCCCGCGCAGGCGTGGATCCAGGGTTATCGCCGCACCACCTGTGTTGGTTGGCCCTGGATCCCCGCTTTCGCGGGGATGACGACAGTGAGCTATGGTTTACCGATCATAGGCCTTGGGCAGCACGCCCTCGACCACGTTCAGATAGCGGTCGCGCAACTGGCGCTGACGCGAGGTCATCGGCTGCGGCTTGCCGTCGATCCACACAGCCTGCGGTTGCGACGACAGCTCCAGCGGGTCGCCGTCCCACAGCACCACGTCAGCGCGGCGGCCGGGGCGCAGCGAGCCGATCTCGTTCCCCAGGCCCATCACTTCGGCCGGCTTCGACGTGATCGCGGCAAACGCCTTGCCCCAGTCGAGCCCGGTCGAGCCCGGCACCTTGGTGATCGCGACCAGATTGCCCGCGAACTGGCGCACGACATGCTCGCCGCCCGACCCGTCGAAATAGATGCCGACGGTCACGCCCGCCGCGGTCATCCGCCCGACGTTGCTTTCGGTCGCGGCGAGCTGTTCGAACGACGACGGCAGGTCGGCGAGCGCATAGGCGAGCACCGGCACCTTGGCGGCGGCGATCTCGCGCGCGACCATCCAGCCCTCTGCCGCACCGGCCAGGATCAGCCGTATCCCCGGATAGCGCGCCGGCAGCGTCAGCACCTGTCGGATGTCGCTCGCCCGTTCGACACGAACGACCAGCGGCACCTTGCCGTCGAGGACGTTGAGCAGCGCCTGCGCGTCCGCACGGGTCAGCAGGGCGTCCTTGCTGCGCCCGTCGAAGCCCGCCGGGTTGCGACGATAGTCCTGCGCCATGGCGAACGCATCGGCCAGCGCCGCCCAAGCCGCCGGACGGCTGCCGCCCGCCGAGCGCGCCCCGTCCTCGCCCAGCTGGACGGTCTGGAAGGCGCGGGCCTTCGTCACCGGATCGGGATCGGCGCCCAGATCGATCACCGCGCCTTGCCCTGAGAAGATCGACTGGCCGCCGCTGCCCGAGATGAAGGCGCGCGTCACGCCGCCCAGCCGCTCGTTGGCGATCATCACCGTGTCCGGATTGATCGCGGTCGAGACGTCGATCGATGCCGAATAGGGCGATTGGCGCGCCGAGCTGTCGTTGCTTTCGTCGACACCGCCGGCATCGACGAGGCCGAGGTCGCCGATGCCGGTGACGATGCCGGCCGACACCCATTTGCCGTTCGCGTCGACCGTCTGTGCACCGGCGGGGACGGCAACGCCCGAGCCTGCGGCGACGACCCGCCCGTCGCGGATGACGACGGTACCGTTCGGGATCGGCGCAGAGCCGTCGCCGATCGCGACCGTGCCGCCGGTGATCGCGATGGTCTGACCACCCCGCAAAGTATTACTTTGCGGGGACCCCGTCTGAGCGGAGGCGGGGAGGGCGACCAGAGCCGCCGCGGCGAGGAGCAGGGCCTTCACTTGACGTCTCCCATGCCGGGCTGGCCGATCTCGAAATCGCTCACCGGTCGCAATCTGGGGTTGTTCATGTCGTAGAGCATCGCGCCGTCGACCCAGACCTTCTCGGGCCGTGTGTAGACGCTCATTGGATTGCCGTTCCACAGCACGACGTCGGCCATCTTTCCGGGCCGCAGGGAGCCCGTGACCTTGTCAATGCCGAGCGCCTTGGCCGGGTTCAGCGACAGCCAGGTCCAGGCGAATTCGTCGCTGACGTCGATTCCGGCGCGGCGGCCGGCGGTCAGCGCCTTGGCGACTTCCTGGTTCAGTCGCTGGATGCCGTTGGCGTCGTCCGAATGGATCATCACGCAGGCGCCCGCCTTGTGCAGCAGCGGCAGGTTCTCGTGGATGCCGTCGTAGCTTTCCATCTTGAAGCCGTACCAGTCGGCCCACACGGCCGCGCAGGTGCCGTTCGCCCTCAGCAGATCGCCGATCTTATACGCCTCGACCGCGTGGTGGAAGGCGCTGACCTTATAGCCGAATTCCTTCGCCATATCCATGACGATGGCCATTTCGTCGGCGCGGTAGCAGTGGTTCTGCACCAGGATCTCGCCCGACAGCACGCCGCGCAGCGTGTCCATCGCAATGTTGCGGGCAGGGGGCTCGCCGCCGTCCTTCTCATATTTGTCCCAGCGGCGCTTATAGTCGGACGCCTGCGCCCAGGTCGCGCGGTCGACCGCGACATTGCCCATGCGCGTCGAGGGCTGACGTCCCTTGTTGCCATAGACGCGCTTGGGGTTCTCGCCGCACGCCATCTTCAGGCCGTATGGCGCGCCGGGGAACTTCATGCCCTGCATCGTGCGGGCATAGACGTTCTTCAGCACCACCGATCGCCCGCCCATCAGGTTCGCCGAGCCGGGCAGGATCTGCAGCGTGGTCACCCCGCCGTTGGCGAGCGCGCGGCTGAAGCCCGGGTCCTGCGGCCAGACGCTGTGTTCGGCCCAGACGTCGGCGGTGACTGGGCCGGTCGCTTCGTTCCCGTCCGAATGCGCCTGCACGCCGGGCGAGGGATAGTCGCCCAGATGGCTGTGGATATCGATGATGCCGGGGGTCACCCATTTGCCGGTGCCATCGATCACGGTCGCACCCGCCGGCGCGTCCACGCTCTGTCCGACCGCGACGATCTTGCCGTCCGCGAACAGCACCTGCCCGTTCTCGATACGCCCGCCTTCGCCGTCATAGACGGTGACGTTGCGGACCAGCGTCGGCACGCCAGGATAGGGGCGGTAGGTCGAGGGGAAGGGGTTGCGGTCGTATGGCTTGCCGGGCTGTTTCTTCGGCGCGGCAGAGGCGGTCTTCGCCTCCTCCTTCTGCCCGCAGGCGACGAGCGCGGACGCGGCAAGCAGCGTCGCCGCCAGGCGCAGGGTTCGACGGTTCATGATGGCCCCCTATTATTATGCAACGCATTGGTAGGGCGGGGCCGCCCATGCTTTCAAGCGCGAAACGCTCGGTCGTCCCATCCGTCGTTCCCGCGAAGGCGGGAACCCATCTCCCGGACGAGCAGCAGGCGAGCGCGGGAGATGGATTCCCGCCTGCGCGGGAATGACGGGGGTATGCTTAGTGAATCGTCGATGCCGGCGGCTCACCCGTCGAACGCACCTTCGCCCGCGCTGCCGCCAGCGCGAAGACGACCAGCGCGGCATAGCAGGCGGCCGGAACGATGAACGCGGTCGCATAGCTGCCGGTCGCGCCGGACACGAGGCCGGTCAGCGGCGGGATCGCCGCACCACCGACGATCGAGAAGCACAGGAATCCCGACGTGGCTTCCTGGCTGGCCGTCGACCGCTCCAGCGTCAGGGTGAAGATCACCGGGAACATGATCGAGTTGAACAGCCCCATCGACAGCGCGGCAAAGCCCGCACCGACGCCGCCGACCAGCAGCACGTAGCTGGCGATGCCGACATTGACGGCGGCGAACACCGCCATCAGCCGAGCGGCGGGGAAGCGCGTCAGCAGCGCCGAGCCGATGATCCGCCCGACCATCGCGCCGCCCCAATAGAAGGACACGGCCTTGCCTGCCTCCAGCAGCGACACGCCGGGTACGCCGTCGCTGCCCATCGCGAGGCCGAGCAGCGGGACGCCGAACGCCGCATCCGACTGGCCCCAGATCGCGTCCGAGTTCAGGAACAGTGCCATCTGCGTCCCGATCGCGACTTCGGCGCCGACGTAGAGGAAGATGCCCAGGCCGCCGAGAACCGCCCAGCGCGAGGCCAGCGCTTCGGAAATCGCCGCCCCGAATCCCTTGGGCGCGGCGCTGTCGGGCGCCGCTGCGGCGACCAGTTTGCGCATCGTGAAGAAGAACAGCAGCAGCAGCACGAGCAGGCCGGCGATCCAGAAGAAGGCGCGGTCGATGCCGCCGAGCGCCGTCTGGCGCACGGCTTCGGTGATGACCGTGCCTTCCTTCACCTCGACGCCCTTCAGGAACAAGGTCGCGCCGATCCAGGGGCCGAGGAACGTGCCGAGGCTGTTGAACGCCTGGCTGAAGGTCAGGCGGAAATGGCTCTTTTCCGGCGCGCCGAGCACGGCGGCGAGCGGATTGGCCGCGACCTGCAGGATGGTGATCCCGCTCGCCAGCACGAACAGCCCCAGCAGCACCAGGCTGTAGACCGCGGCATTGGCGGCGCCGAGCATGATGAGGCAGCCCGCGATCATCAGCACCAGCGCGATCAGCACGGTCGGCACCGACTTGCGCCGGCTGAGCAGTGAGGCGGCGGGGAAGCTCATCACGCCGTAGGCGATGAAGAAGGCCGATGCCGAAAGCTGCGCCTGAAGGTCGGTCAGCGAGAAGATGCCCTTCACCGCCGCGACCAATGGGTCGATCAGCGAAGTGATGAACCCCCAGGCGAAGAACAGCGTGGTGACGGTCGCGAACGCCGCCGTCGTGTTGGCGCCCGTCTGGGGTGCCGGCCGTGTGCTCATCTCGCCCTCTCTGCTGTAACCGTTTTCATAAGTGTTCTCTTTTGTCTGTAGAGGTTGGCGAGCAGGCCGCAAGAGGGCTTTCCGATCCTCCCCTGCAAGGGGAGGTGGCAGCGCGAAGCGCTGACGGAGGGGTGTCGAGCTATCCTAGTGGCAAGGCCTCCGCGTAAAATCCCCGTCGGTGCTCCCGCGAAGGCGGGAGCCCAGGGCCAGAGGGACAGACGCTGTTGTATTGCTTGGCCCTGGGTTCCCGCCTGCGCGGGAACACGGAAGGGGCAAGTGTTTGTCGGAAACTCTCGGGCCTCGTCGATAGCGGGACACCCCTCCGTCAGCGATTCGCGCTGCCACCTCCCCTTGCAGGGGAGGATTTTGGTGCGTTGACCTCGCCGCTTCGCGTCCCCATCACCCCGCCATGACCGATTTCGCCGCCACTCGCGCGCTGTTTCACCTGCCGCCGGGCGTCACCTACCTCGACGGCAATTCCCTCGGCCCCATGCCGATCGCCGCGCAGGATCGGGCGCGCCGGGTCGTTGTCGAGGAATGGGGCGACCTTTTGATCCGCGGTTGGAATGCCGCCGGCTGGATGGCCGCTCCGGCGCGGGTCGGGGATCGGATCGCACGGCTGATCGGCGCGCCGCAGGGCAGCGTGGTGATGGGCGATACCCTCAGCATCAAGGTCTATCAGGCGCTCGCCTCGGCACTGGCGATGCGGCCCGACCGGCGCGTGGTGCTGTCGGACAGCGGCAATTTTCCGACTGACCTCTATATGGCGCAGGGACTGCTCGCGTCGCTTGGGTCCGATTACCGGCTGAAGGTCGTCGCGCCCGAAGATGTCGCGGACGCGATCGACGAGAGCGTCGCCGTCACGCTGCTGACCGAAGTCGACTATCGCACCGGTCGCCGCCACGACATGCCCGCGCTGACCGAAAAGGCGCATGGGGCGGGCGCGCTCGCCATCTGGGATCTCGCCCACTCCGCCGGCGCGGTCGAGGTCGACGTGTCGACAGGTCGGGCCGATTTCGCGGTCGGCTGCACCTATAAATACCTCAACGGCGGCCCCGGCGCCCCGGCCTTCATCTATGTCGCGCCCGAACATCACGACGCTGCGCTGCCCGCACTGTCGGGCTGGATGGGCCATGCCGCGCCCTTCGCCTTCGACCTCGACTATCGACCGGGCAAGGGGATCGAGCGGATGCGCGTCGGCACCCCGGCGGTCATCGCACTCGCCGTGCTCGACGCCGCGCTCGATGCCTGGGAGGGCGTCGAGATGACCGATGTCCGCGCCCGCTCCATCGCGTTGAGCGAAGCCTTCATCGCCGGGGTCGAGGCGCGATGCCCGGACGTGACGTTGGCATCGCCGCGCGATCCGCGCGCCCGCGGCAGTCAGGTCGGGTTTCGCCACCCACAGGCCTATGCCGTGATGCAGGCGCTGATCGTCGAGGATGTCATCGGCGACTTTCGTGCGCCCGATATCCTGCGCTTCGGCTTCGCGCCGCTCTACAATGATATGGCGGACGTCGAGCGGGCGGTGACGGTGCTCGCCGATATCCTGTCGACCGGACGCTGGGATCGGCCCGAGTTCCACGCGCGGCAGGCCGTGACATGAAGCTGCTTGCCACCGCGCTGCTGCTGGGCGCCGCGAGTCCCACGATCACCGCGCCGCCGCCGACACTGAAGGTCGATCCCTTCTACGAAAAATATGTCGAGGCGGCCGGCTTGCCAATCCTGTCGTCGCGCGCCGTGCCCGACCCCGCGCTGCTGACCGCGCGTTCGCTGGTCGAGGGAATGGTGCGCCACCGCCCCGAACTCGCCCGCTGGCTCGTCGCGCACGGCTATCGCATCGCGATCATGTCGCTGGGGGAGGGGACGCTGGACCTGCCCGAACAGCGGCACTGGAAGAAGCCCGAGCGCGACGACCTGCGCCTGACGCGGTGCGAGCGCAAACATTACGACGAGCGGATCGGCAGAAAGTCGGATGCGGACTATTGGAATAATCGCGCGCGCGGCATGGGCGGCATCCTGACCAGCGCGGGGGCGGAGGATCTGCTGGGCGACCCCTATTCGCGCTATTATGGCGAGACGATCTTCGTCCACGAATTCAGCCATGTCCTTCTGCACGCGATCCGCGCGATCGATGCACCGCTCTACGCCCGGCTGGAGGCCGCTTATGCCGCCGCGAAGCGCGACGGGCGCTGGACGGACGAATATGCGCTGACGACCATCGATGAATATTGGGCGGAAGGGACGCAGACCTGGTTCGAATCGAACCGGCTGACGGTTGTCGATGGCACGCGCATCCTCGGCCCCAAGGATCTCAAGCGCTACGACCCCGCGCTCTACGCGGTGCTGGGCAAGGTCTATGGACGCAGTCACCACCTTGCCGGCGACCCCTGGTATCGCTCGCCGATGCGCATCCCGCTCGGGCCGATCCCGAAGAATACGGCGGAGGTCTGCTGAGGTTTACGTCTGTCGCCGCCGCGACCAAATACTCCTGCCGGCGGAACATAACCCATATTGGCTTGTTGCGCGCGGCATGGATCAAACCAAGCCCAACGCCCGCCAATATCCGCTGCTCGCCCACCCGCATGTCCACCTGCACGGCACGGTGAACGACGCGATGTACGACAGCTTCCGACAGCAGATCCTCGACGCGCCGCAGGAAGGAAGCCTCGTCTTCTCGATCACCACGCTTGGCGGCGATCCCGAGGTCGCGCGCGCGATGGGCGACGATGTGCGGCTGATCGGCGAATATGCCGGTCGCGAGACGTTGTTCCTGGGCAAGGTCGCAGTCTATTCGGCGGGCGCGACCTTCATGGCGGCGTTCCCCAACGACAAGCGCTTCCTAACCCGCGGCACCCGCCTGCTGATCCACGAGCGTCAGATGACCGCGACCGTCGAACTGAACGGCCCGCTGCGGATGCAGATCGCCAATCTGAAGGGCAAGCTGCACGAGATCGAACAGTCGATCGCCATCGAGGAGGAGGGCTTCCGCGCGCTGATCGCCGGATCGAGCGTCGATTACGACGAACTGCTCCGCAAGGCGCCGAACAACTGGTACATCGATTGCGAGGAAGCGATGGCGATGGGCCTCGTCCTCGACGTGATTTGATCCTACATGGTTGACGCACCCGCGAAACCCGTGCTTTCGCGTGCCGCAACCGCGAAGGACGAGATTGAGCGATGGCCGAGTTCACCCTGCCGAAGAACAGCAAGATCACGGGCAAGGGCCGCGTGCACAAGGCGCCGGCCGGGGCGAGCCGTGTAAAATCGTTCAAAATCTATCGGTACGACCCGACGACGGGTGAGAATCCGCGTTATGACACGTTCGAGATCGACCTCGACGACTGCGGCCCGATGGTCCTCGACGCGCTCATCAAGATTAAGGCGGAGCAGGACCCGTCGCTGACCTTCCGCCGCTCGTGCCGCGAGGGAATCTGCGGCTCGTGCTCGATGAACCTCGGCGGCAAGAACGGCCTCGCCTGCACGACCGCGATTGAGGACATCAAGGGTGAGGTCCGCATCACCCCGCTGCCGGCGATGGATGTGATCAAGGACCTCGTTCCCGACTTCACCCACTTCTATGCGCAGTATGCGTCGATCAAGCCGTGGCTCCAGACCGTCACCCCGCCGCCCTCGGGCAAGGAGCGACTCCAGTCGCCCGAGCAGCGCGAGCAGCTCGATGGCCTGTACGAGTGCATCCTGTGCGCCTGTTGCTCGACCAGCTGCCCCAGCTATTGGTGGAACAGCGACAAGTTCCTCGGCCCGGCGATCCTGCTCCAGGCCTATCGCTGGCTGGCCGATAGCCGCGACGAGATGACCGGCGAGCGTCTCGACGCACTGGAGGATCCGTTCCGCCTGTACCGCTGCCACACGATCATGAACTGCGCGAATGCGTGCCCGAAGGGCTTGAGCCCGGCGAAGGCGATCGCGGAGATCAAGAAGATGGAAGCCGAGCGGATCATCTGACGGTTCGGAGGCTGACCCATCACCGTTCTGCGAGCCGCGAGCGTTAGATTTGAAGAAGAAGGGCAGTGCTTCGACAGGCTCAGCACGAACGGGGAGGGTGGTGCACTCTCCCTCAACCGTTCGCACTGAGCTTGTCGAAATGCTGCCCTTCTTCGTCCCGCGAGCGATGACCTAACCCATGCCCACCGTCCTCGCCCGCTACGAAGCCCTGGTCGCCAGCGGAGAACTCCGCCCCGATCCCGCGCAGGCCGACGCCGCCCGCCGCCTTGCCGCGCTGGCGACGGAACTCGAAACCCAGCAAAAGCCGGGGCTCCTCGGCCGCCTGTTCGGCCGCACGCCCGAACCGCCCCGCGGGCTCTACATGTGGGGCGGGGTAGGGCGCGGCAAGTCGATGCTGATGGACCTGTTCCATGCCTGCCTGAAGATCGATCAGAAGCGTCGCGTCCATTTCCACGAATTCATGGCCGAGGTGCACGACCGCCTGCGCCGCGAGCGTGAGAGGGAGGCGGGCGACCCGATCCCCCCGGTCGCCGCCGCGATCGCCGCCGACGTCCGCGTTCTCGCCTTCGACGAACTGGTCGTCACCAACATGGCCGATGCGGCGATCCTGAGCCGTCTGTTCACCGGCCTGTTCGATCACGGCGTGACGATCGTCGCGACCTCGAACCGGGCGCCGTCCGAACTCTACAAGAACGGCCTCAACCGCCACCTTTTCCTGCCGTTCATCGCGCTGATCGAGGCGAAGATGGACGTGATCGCCTTGAACGGTCCGACCGACTATCGGCTCGATCGGCTCGGCAGCGGCGAGACGTGGCACGTACCCACCGGCGACGCTGCGACTCAGGCGGTCACGCAAGCCTTCTTCCGCCTGACCGACTTCGACCCCGCCGACCGCGCGAATGTGCCGAGCGAGGATCTGCCGATCCCGGGCGGGCGCGTGCTGCATGTGCCGAAAAGCCTGAAGGGCGTCGGCGTGTTCAGCTTCAAGCGCCTGTGCGGCGAACCGCGCGGCGTGCCCGACTATCTCGCCATCGCGCGGCATTTTCACACGGTGATCGTGGTCGGCATCCCGAGGATGGGGCCGGAGAACCGCAACGAAGCGGCGCGGTTCGTAACGCTGATCGACGCGCTCTACGAGCATAAGGTGAAGCTGCTGGCGACCGCGGATGCGGAACCGGACGACCTCTATGTCGCAGGCGACGGCGCGTTCGAATTTGAACGGACCGCAAGCCGGCTGATGGAGATGCGCTCGGCCGACTACCTCGCGCTGGGGCATGGGGCGGAGTAGCGGAATAGAAGAATTGGTTCAGAGAAGGCGCGAGGGCGCGAAGAGGGTGCCCATGTCGCCGCATCCAGGCCCCCGCCACCGTCATCCCCGCGAAGGCGGGGATCAATAGTCGCTGAGCGACCTGAGACTCACCTCCATCAGCGACTATCTATTCCCGCCTTCGCGGGAATGACGGAGGTGAGTGGTGGGCCAAGCCTAAACGCCTTTACACGCATCGCTTCTGTTCGCGCCTTCGCACCGTCTATAAACCGATCTTCCTTCGCCTTAACGCTATTGCGAACGATATGCAGTAAAACTCGTTAACCCGTCCGCTTTACGGGTTGCCCCCGTCGCGCGATGGGCCTAAGGCCGCATCCGACTTTCGCGCGTCTGTATAGGGTTTGAAATCGGGCGCGCCCGATCCTTGAATTTCGCGAAGGGAGAGACGGTTTTGGCTCGCAAGAAGATCGCGCTGATCGGCGCCGGTAATATCGGCGGCACGCTCGCGCACCTGGCCGCCCTGAAGGGGCTGGGCGACATCGTGCTGTTCGACGTCGTCGAAGGCGTGCCGCAGGGCAAGGCGCTCGACCTGTCGCAGTGCGGTCCGGTCGAAGGCTTCGACGCCACCATCATCGGCTCGAACGATTATGCCGACATCGCCGGCGCCGACGTCATCATCGTCACCGCCGGTGTCGCCCGCAAGCCGGGCATGAGCCGCGACGACCTGCTGGGCATCAACCTGAAGGTGATGAAGGCGGTCGGCGAAGGCATCGCCGAACACGCCCCCGACGCGTTCGTGATCTGCATCACCAATCCGCTCGACGCGATGGTCTGGGCGTTGCGTGAATTCTCGGGTCTGCCGCATCAGAAGGTCGTCGGCATGGCCGGCGTGCTCGATTCGGCGCGCTTCAGCCACTTCCTCGCCGAAGAGTTCAAGGTGTCGGTGAAGGATATCAACACCTTCGTGCTCGGCGGCCACGGCGACACGATGGTCCCGGTGCTCGAATATTCGACCGTCAGCGGTATCCCGGTCAGCGACCTGATCGCGATGGGCATGTCGACCCAGGAGCGCGTCGACGAAATCATCAAGCGCACCCGCGGCGGCGGCGGCGAGATCGTCGCGCTGCTGAAGACCGGCTCGGCCTATTACGCGCCCGCCACCAGCGGCATCGCGATGGCGGAAGCCTATCTCTACGACCAGAAGCGCATCCTGCCCGCCGCGGCGCACCTGACCGGCCAGTATGGCGTCGATGACCTGTACGTCGGCGTGCCGGTGGTGATCGGCAAGGACGGCGTCGAGAAGGTCGTCGAAGTGAAGCTGTCGGATGAGGCGAAGGCCAACCTCCAGGTCTCGGTCGACGCGGTCAAGGAACTGCTGGTCGCCTGCAAGGGCATCGATGGTTCGCTGAATTGATCTCTTGGGTGCACCCGCGCAGGCGGGTGCCCAGGGTTATTGAGCGACGACCTCAGTAACCCTAGGCTCCCGCCTTCGCGGGAGCACGGGAGTGTGAGATGAAGGCCGGTTACGTTTACATCGTCGCCAGCCAGCGCAACGGAACGATCTACACCGGTTCGACCAGCAATCTGATCCAGCGGATCTGGCAGCATCGAAACGGCGTAGGCGGCGAATTCACCAGCGAAACGAGGTGCGTCCTCCTCGTCTGGTATGAAGCACATGACGATTTGCAGGAAGCGCGATTGCGCGAACGGCGGATCAAGAAATGGAACAGGCCGTGGAAGCTGCGGCTGATCGAAGAGATGAACCCGCGGTGGGATGATCTGTTCGGTTCGATAACTGGGAATGCGGAGACAGCATGAGCATCCTCGTCAACAAGAACACCAAGGTCATCACCCAGGGCATGACCGGGGAGACCGGCAGCTTCCACACCAAGGCGGCGCTGGATTACGGCACGCAGATGGTCGGCGGCGTCACGCCGGGGAAGGGCGGCACCGAGCACCTCGGCCTGCCGGTGTTCAACACCGTCGCCGAAGCGGTCACCAAGACCGGCGCCGACGCGTCGGTCATCTACGTGCCGCCGCCCTTCGCCGCGGATTCGATCCTCGAAGCGATCGACGCCGAAGTGCCGCTGATCGTCTGCATCACGGAGGGCATTCCGGTGCTCGACATGGTCAAGGTGAAGCGTGCGCTCTCGGGCAGCAAGTCGCGCCTGATCGGCCCGAACTGCCCGGGCGTGCTGACGCCGGGCGAGTGCAAGATCGGCATCATGCCGGGCAGCATCTTCTCCAAGGGTAGTGTCGGCGTCGTGTCGCGTTCGGGCACGCTGACCTATGAGGCGGTGTTCCAGACGACCAACGCCGGCCTGGGCCAGACCACCGCGGTCGGCATCGGTGGCGATCCGGTCAACGGCACCAACTTCATCGACGTGCTGGAACTGTTCCTGGCCGACGACGCGACCGAATCCATCATCATGATCGGTGAAATCGGCGGCGACGCCGAGGAGCAGGCCGCGCAGTTCCTGATCGACGAGGCCAAGCGTGGCCGCAAGAAGCCGATGGCCGGCTTCATCGCGGGCCGCACGGCGCCTCCGGGTCGTCGCATGGGCCACGCCGGCGCGATCGTGTCGGGCGGCAAGGGCGACGCCGAGAGCAAGATCGCGGCGATGGAAGCCGCCGGCATCAAGGTCGCGGATTCGCCCAGCCTGCTGGGCGAGACGCTGGTCTCGGTGTTGAGCAAGTAAACCTTCTCTAGAGGGAGAAGGATACCGCAGCTTGCGAGCTTGCTCGCTAGCGAAGGTTGGATGAGGGGAGCCCGCTATCGATAGCGGGACACCCTCACCCAGCTCCGACTAAGGCCTTGCAGGCCTAAGTCTGCGCAACCCTCTCCCACGGGGAGAGGGGAAGTGAGGACGTGGTAATGGGCTACGAAGGCCAGGATTTTTCGGATATCGCCGGCGGTGTTTCGCAGGCGTTCGTCGACACGCTCTACGCGAAGTACAAGAGCGACCCGTCGGGGCTCGAACCCGGCTGGCGTGACTTCTTCGAGGGGCTGGAGGGTGCCGCTACGGGGCCGTCCTGGGCGAAGAAGAGCTGGCCGCTGACGGAGACGGACGCGCTCACCGCGGGGCTCGACCCGATGCAGATGGAGCCCGCGCCCAAGCCCGCGAAGCCCGGTGCCAAGCCTGCACCCGCTGCCGCTCCGGCCGCCTCGCCGGATGCGATCCGCGCTGCGGCCGATGCGTCGATCCGCGCAATGACGCTGATTCGCACCTATCGCGTGCGCGGCCACCTGGCGGCGAACCTCGACCCGCTGGGCCTGTCGACCCGCGAGCTGCCGGAGGATTTGCGCACCGAATATCACGGCTTCACCGACGATCAGATCGATACGCCCGTCTATCTCGGCGGCGTTCTCGGCCTTCAGAGCGCGACGATCCGCGAGCTGGTGACGATCCTGCGCGCCAACTACTGCGGCAACGTCGGCCTGGAATATATGCACATCGCGGACGTGGAGGAGCGCAAGTTCCTGCAGGACCGGATGGAGGGCCGCGACAAGGCGATCCAGTTCACGCCGGACGGCAAGAAGGCGATTCTCAGCAAGGTGATCCACGCCGAGGGCTATGAGAAGTTCCTCGGCAAGAAGTACGTCGGCACCAAGCGTTTCGGCCTCGACGGCGGCGAAAGCATGATCCCGGCGCTGGAAAGCGTCATCAAGTATGGCGGCCAGCAGGGCGTCCGCGAGATCGTCTACGGCATGGCCCACCGCGGCCGCCTGAACGTGCTCGCCAACGTGATGGCGAAGCCCTACCGCGCGATCTTCCACGAATTCTCGGGCGGTTCCTCGAACCCCGAGGACGTCGGCGGCTCGGGCGACGTTAAGTACCATTTGGGCACCTCGACCGACCGTGAATTCGACGGGATCAAGGTCCATATGTCGCTGGTCGCCAACCCGTCGCACCTTGAGGCGGCGGACCCGGTTGTGCTGGGCAAGACCCGCGCGATTCAGACGCTGGCGAACGACCTGACCGAGCACAAGGCGTCGCTGCCCGTGCTCATCCACGGCGACGCCGCAATGGCGGGGCAGGGAATTGTCTGGGAATGCTTCGGCTTCTCCGGCATCCGCGGCTACAACACCGGCGGCTGCGTCCACTTCATCATCAACAACCAGGTCGGCTTCACGACGAGCCCGCAGTTCGCGCGCAGCTCGCCGTATCCGTCGGACGTGGCCAAGGGCGTCCAGGCGCCGATCTTCCACGTCAACGGCGACGATCCCGAAGCGGTGACCTTCGCCACCAAGATGGCGATCGAGTTCCGCCAGACCTTCCACCGCGACGTCGTGATCGACATGTGGTGCTATCGCCGCTTCGGTCACAACGAAGGCGACGAGCCGTCGTTCACCCAGCCGCTGATGTACGCCAAGATCAAGCAGCATCCGGGTGTCAGCAAGATCTACGGTGACCGGCTGATCGCCGAAGGTGTCGTCGACCAGGCGTGGATCGACGATCAGTGGAAGCAGTTCGACACGATGATGGAAGGCGAGTTCGAGGCGGGTGCCTCGTACAAGCCCAACAAGGCGGACTGGTTCGCCGGTCGCTGGTCGGGGCTTCACGCGCCGGCCGACAGCGAAGGCAGCCGCCGCAACGTCGAGACGGGCATCGACAAGAAGCTGTTCGACAGCCTCGGCCGCACGCTGACGACGGTGCCGGACAGCATCCAGATCCACAAGACGCTGGCCCGCGTGCTCGATGCCAAGCGCAACATGTTCACGACCGGCGAGAATTTCGACTGGGCGACCGGCGAGGCGCTCGCGTTCGGCTCGCTGATGTCGGAAGGGTACGGCGTCCGCCTGTCGGGCCAGGACTCAGGCCGCGGCACGTTCAGCCAGCGCCATGCGGTGTGGGTCGACCAGACCGACGAGCATAAGTACGTCCCGCTCACGACCCTGCCGCACGGCCGGTTCGAAGTGCTGGATTCGCCGCTCAGCGAATATGGTGTGCTTGGCTTCGAATATGGTTTCGCGCTCGCCGATCCGAAGACTTTGGTGCTGTGGGAAGCGCAGTTCGGCGACTTCGTGAACGGCGCGCAGATCATGATCGACCAGTTCATCACGTCGGGCGAGTCGAAATGGCTCCGCGCCAACGGCCTCGTGATGCTGCTGCCGCACGGGTATGAAGGCCAGGGGCCGGAACACTCGTCGGCGCGTCCGGAGCGGTTCCTCCAAGCTTGCGCGCAGGACAATATCCAAGTCGCCAACTGCACCACGCCAGCGAACTATTTCCACCTGCTGCGCCGGCAGATGCACCGGTCGTTCCGCAAGCCCCTGATCGTCATGACGCCCAAGTCGCTGCTGCGGCACAAGCTGGCGGTCAGCAAGGCCGAGGATTTCCAGACCGACAGCCACTTCCGCCGCATCCTGTCCGACCCCAAGGCGCCGTCGGACGCGAACACGCGTCGTCTGGTCCTGTGCACCGGCAAGGTCGCCTACGACCTGATGGAGGCGCGCGACGCGGCGGGCGATACGGACACGCAGATCGTCCGCATCGAGCAGCTCTATCCCTTCCCGGGCGAGCCGCTGGCCGAGCGCGTGCGCAACATGCCGAACCTCGAAGAGATCGTGTGGGCGCAGGAAGAGCCGAAGAACAACGGCTACTGGTTCTTCGTCGAACCGCTGATCGAGGAAGCCCTGGCCAACACCGACTGCCGCGTCCGTCGTGCCCGCTACGCCGGCCGTGCGGCTTCCGCATCGCCGGCCACCGGCCTGATGAAGCGGCACCAGCTCGAACAGGCGGCCCTCGTCGCCGACGCACTGGGCCATAACGTGCGCGAGGAAATCCGCCGCGCGCAGAAGACCGAAGACCCCAAGACGGCCGGGAAGGCCGGCGCGTAACCGAGAGACTAACCTATCCCGTTCGCCCTGAGCTTGTCGAAGGGCTGCCCTTCTTCTTCCCGGAAGAAAGTACAGGGCTTCGACAAGCTCAGCCCGAACGGTTTTGAGGAAGCTGCAATGAGCACCGAAATCAAAGTCCCCGTCCTGGGCGAATCGATCACCGAAGCCACGCTAGGTGAATGGCTGAAGAAGCCGGGTGAGGCGGTCGCCGCCGACGAGCCCATCGCCAGCCTGGAAACCGACAAGGTCTCCGTCGAAGTCCCCGCGCCGGTCGCCGGTGTGATGGGCGAATATGGCGTGCAGGTCGGCGATACCGTCGCCGTCGGCGCGACGATCGGCGTGATCGAGGCCGGGGACGGCGCGGCGGCCAAGCCTGCTCCGGCTGCTGCGGCACCCGCACCGGCCGAAGCCGCCGGTCAGCAGGCCCCGGCGAGCGGTGGTGACACCCCGGCCGCGCTCAGCCCGTCGGTCCGCCGCGCGGTGCTGGAAACCGGCGTCGATCCAGCGACGATCAAGGGCACCGGCAAGGACGGCCGCCTGACCAAGGACGACGTGCTGGCCGCCAAGTCGGCACCGGCTCCGCAGGCCTCGGCGCCCGCTGCCGCGCCGGCTCCGACCACGGGCGGCGAGCGTCGCGAGGAGCGAGTCAAGATGACCCGTCTTCGCCAGACGATCGCCAAGCGCCTTAAGGAAGCGCAGAACACGGCGGCGATGCTGACGACGTTCAACGACGTCGACATGACCGCGGTGATCGAGGCGCGCGCCAAGTACAAGGATCTGTTCGAGAAGAAGCACGGCGTCCGCCTGGGCTTCATGGGCTTCTTCGTGAAGGCCGCGACGATGGCGCTGAAGGACATCCCGGCCGTCAACGCGTCGATCGAAGGCGACGAGATCGTCTATCATGATTATGCCGACATCTCGGTCGCGGTGTCGTCGCCGGGCGGCCTGGTCGTCCCCGTGATCCGTGACGCGCAGGATCTGTCGGTCGCCGGCATCGAAAAGACCATCGGCGACTTCGGCAAGCGCGCCAAGGACGGTACGCTGAAGATGGACGAGATGAAGGGCGGCACCTTCACCATCTCCAACGGCGGCGTGTTCGGCTCGCTGATGTCGACCCCGATCATCAACCCGCCGCAGTCGGCGGTGCTCGGCCTCCACCGCATCGAGGACAGACCCGTAGTCCGCGACGGCCAGGTCGTCGTGCGGCCCATGATGTACCTCGCGCTCAGCTACGATCACCGCCTGATCGACGGCCGCGAGGCGGTGACGTTCCTCGTCGCGCTGAAGAATGCTATCGAAGACCCGACGCGGATTTTGATCGACCTGTGAGGCGATGATGGACTGGCGTGAACGCATCTATTCGAATCCGAATATCCTAGGCGGCAAGCCGATCGTGCGGGGCACCCGCATCTCGGTCGAACTGATCCTGGAGTATCTGGCCGAGGGTGCGTCCACTGCCGAAATCCTCGACGCCCACGATCATCTGACGGAGGCGGACGTGCGTGCCGCGGTCGGCTTTACCCATGATCTGTTGGTGAAGGAGGCGTCCGCCGCGCAACGGGAAGCTGCCTGACGATGCGTCTGTTCGCCGACGAGAATGTCCATCGCAAGGTGGTCTTCGCGTTGCGAGCGACGGGACGAACCGTCGAGTGGATCAGGGAAAGCAGCGCCGGAACCGAAGACCCCGACATTCTGGCGCGTCCAGACATCGGCGACTTGGTCCTCATCACCAACGACGGCGATTTCGGCAATCTGATCTTCCAGGAACTTCGACGGGCACCGCGCGCGATCCTTTACACCCGCACTCTGCACCGGGATTGGCAGGGCACGACAGACCTGATCCTCGCCGAACTTGAACGCGGCATCGTCGCCGATCACATGACCATCATTACGAAGGACGGCACGCGTCGCAGGCCGTTTCCGACCGGAGAAGACAATGGCTGAATACGACTACGACGTCCTCGTGATCGGCGCTGGCCCCGGTGGCTATGTCGCCGCGATCCGTGCGGCGCAGCTGGGCCTCAAGACCGCGTGTGCGGAAAGCCGCGAGACGCTGGGCGGCACCTGCCTCAACGTCGGCTGCATTCCGTCGAAGGCGATGCTGCATGCCTCCGAACTGTTCGACCACGCCGCCAACGGTACGATGGCGAAGCTGGGCATCAAGGTGACGCCCGAGCTCGATCTCGACACCATGCACGGTCAGCGCCGCGATGCGGTGAAGCAGCTGACCGGCGGCATCGAGTTCCTGTTCAAGAAGAACAAGGTCACCTGGCTAAAGGGCAAGGCCGCGTTCAAGGACGCGCACAGCGTCGACGTCGCCGGCCAGACCGTGACCGCGAAGAACATCGTCATCGCGACCGGATCGTCGGTCACGCCGCTGCCGGGCGTCGAGATCGATCAGACGGTCATCGTCGATTCGACCGGCGCGCTGGAGCTGGCCAAGGTGCCGAACCACATGGTCGTCATCGGCGGCGGCGTGATCGGGCTGGAGCTGGGCTCGGTCTGGCGGCGTCTGGGCGCCAAGGTCACTTGCGTCGAGTTCCTCGACCAGATCCTGCCGGGCTTCGACGGTGAGATCCGCAAGGAAGCGAACAAGATCTTCAAGAAGCAGGGGATCGAGTTCAAGCTGTCGACCAAGGTCACCGGCATCGTCAACAACGGCGACAGCGCGACACTGACGCTGGAGCCGGCTCAGGGTGGCGAGGCGACGACGCTCGATGCCGACGTCGTGCTGGTGTCGATCGGCCGCCGCCCGAACACCGACGGGCTGAACCTGGAGGCGGCGGGTCTGTCGACCAACCAGCGCGGTCAGATCGAGATCGACCACGACTTCCGCACCAAGGCCGATGGCGTCTGGGCGATCGGCGACGTGGTGCCGGGGCCGATGCTGGCGCACAAGGCCGAGGACGAAGGCATCGCGGTCGCCGAGAATATCGCCGGCCAGACCGGGATCGTGAACCACGACATCATCCCTAGCGTCGTCTACACCTGGCCCGAGATCGCCGGCGTCGGCCTGACCGAGGAGCAGGCCAAGGAAAAGGGCGAGGTCAAGGTCGGCAAATTCCCGATGATGGCCAACAGCCGCGCCAAGACCAACCACGAGCCCGATGGCTTCGTGAAGGTCATCTCGGATGCCAAGACCGATCGCGTGCTCGGCGCGTGGGTCATCGCGGTGCCCGGCGGCACGATGATCGCGCAGATCGCGCAGGCGATGGAATTCGGCGCGACTAGCGAAGACATCGCCTACACCTGCCACGCGCATCCGACGCACAGCGAGGCGATCAAGGAAGCCGCGATGGCGGTGCAGGGCAAGCCGATACACATCTGATCGCGCCAAGCCGCAGCGCAAGCTGCGGCGCGGCTTTGCCGCGGCGCGTTCCGCTCCCACCGTTCGCCCTGAGCTTGTCGAAGGGCTGCCCTTCTTCGTGCCCCAAATCCGCGGCAACGAAGAAAGGGCAGGGCTTCGACAGGCTCAGCCCGAACGGGTGGGGACGGCACTCATTCCCCGTTCGTGCTGAGCCTGTCGAAGCACCGTTCTGCGATACCCTCGCGTACCGCTTGCGGCACGAAGTACGATGCTTCGACAAGCTCAGTACGAACGGTGGTGGGGGCATCGTGCTCCCGCGAAGGCGGGAGCCTAAGGTTTCGCAGGGGTATCGCTCGTGGCTCTGGGCTCCCGCATTCGCGGGAGAGCCGCGGTATCGAATTAAACTCGCCGCACGCGCCCTTCGCGTCCCGTCAGCGCGCTCAACACCACCGTCAGTACCCCTGCCAGCACCGCCGCCACCGTCACGGCCATGGCCAGCGACGCTCGGCTCGCCAGCGCGCCCAGCACACCGCCGCACACGAAACCCAGCCAGAGCATCAGATACGGCCCCCACGCGTGATCGCCCGGCGCGCGCATCAGGGTAGCCGCCAGCCGTTGCCCCATGCGCACCAGCGTGCCGGTCATATAGGTCAGGCCGATCGTGACTTCGCCGTCGCGGTTGAATACGCCGTTTTCGGCGCCCATCGCGAAGGCGAGCAGCAGGAGCGGTGCCATCACATAGCCCCACCATGCCGAACATGCCGCTGCGGTCAGGGCGACGGTGACGACCAGCATGACCGGTGCCTTGTGTCGTCCGGCGAAGCGATGGCCGACGACGCTGGCCGCGATCACGCCCGACAGGAACATCATGACCAGCCCGCCGCCGATCCGCACCGCCACCCAGTCGCCGGTCGCAACTCCGATCGCGATTCGGGTCGAATTGCCGCTCATAAACGATGCGAAGAAGCCGAGCAGTTCGATCCAGGCGACCGCATCGACGAAGCCGGCGAGGGCGGCCAGGGCGACGGCAGCAGCGGCGAGCGATGCAGGATAGCGCGTCATCGCTCCCGCTATGGCGAAGCGCGGCGCGCTTGTCAGGGGGGATTCGCAACGGCGATCGGGCTCCCGGGTTGTGGCGGCCCCCGGCTCGCCTACACAGGACGCGATGGCTACCGATCGCGCCGCCCTTGAAGCCCGTTGGCTCGACATAACCCGCCGCGAGTTGCCCGCGCTGGCGGACGCGCGGGACTGGCCGGTGCGCGCGGATCATTGTTTTCAGCGTATCCTGCTCGACGCGGCCTGCGACGGTGTCTGGTATGATACGATCGTACAGCGCCCAGCCTATGCGCACGCACCCGATGCAATCCTCGCGCGAGCCGTGGTGCTGGGGGAGGGGGCCATCGCGGGTACCGTCGACCTCGCTGAACTCAACACGCGCTCGCTCCGCTGGCGCCGGGCGCGTAAGGCGGAGCGATGACGCCGATCGCCGCACCCTTGGGCCATGTCCTGCCCTATCTCGACCTGTTCGGCATCGCGGTGTTCGCGACGTCGGGCGCGCTCGCTGCGACACGGGCGAACCAGACCTTCGTCACCGCGGGTTTTTTTGCGCTGGTGACGGGCGTTGGCGGCGGGTCGGTGCGCGATCTGCTCATCGGAGCGCCGGTGTTCTGGACGCATGATCCCTGGGTCGCGGCGGTGTGCCTGGCGGCGGCGGCGATCATCTGGTCGACGCCGGAGCGGTGGTGGCGCGGCCCGGCACTCGACTGGTTCGACGCGTTGGGGTTGGCGGTCTACGCCGTGTTCGGCGCGGCCAAGTCGGTGGCATTCGGCATCCCGCCGGTGCCCGCCGCGCTGATGGGCGTGGTGACGGCGTGCGTCGGCGGCGTGATCCGCGACGTGCTGGCGGGCGAGCCGTCGATCATCATGCGGCCGGAACTCTATGTGACCGCGGCAGCGCTGGCGGCCGGGCTCTATGTCGCGCTGCATGCGATAGGCGCGCCGCTGTGGCTGGCGGCGATCGGCGCGGCGGCGGCAGGCTTCGGGCTGCGCGCGGCGGCGATCGCGTGGAAGCTGGCGCTGCCGGCTTATGGTCGGCGGCAGTAGCTTTCCCAATCACCGTCACCCCCGCCTTCGCGGGGATGACGGAACGAGTGATGGGACCAAGTTACAGCGTCACGAACAGCGTCGCGTTCAAGACATGGTTGGTCCGGTCTTCACCCGGCCTGAACACGCGCTGGTTGAGATAGCCCGGCTCCAGCCGCGCCTTCTTACCGACCGGCAGACCCAGCCCGACGAAATTGCGCCACTGGTCGACCCCCGACCGTGCGCCGAAGTCGGTCGAATTGAGGTTGAAGAACCCTTCGCTGAACACGACCGCCTGCACGCCCGAACGCGAGATGGGCACACCGGCGCGGACGAACTGGCGCAGCCGCCAGCCGGTCCGGTTCCGCCCCTCCACCATCCGTTGTTCCAGCCGCGTGCGACTGGTCACGACCGGTTTGCCCGCCCCATTGCGGACCAGCGCGAACTGCACCTGCTGCCAGGGGCGATGTTCGCGGGTAATGGCCCCCGCCGACGACCGCGTCTGGACATAAGCATAGCCCGCGATCGCGCTTGCGTCTGGCGCGAAGCGGACCCCCGCGGCGGGGCGCAGGATGAATTGGCCGAGTTGGCCGATGTCGTCGGTGAAGCGGGCCTGCCCTTCTAGCCAGACATAGAGATCACCCTTCACCGCGCCCTGCGCGACGACGCCGGTCCAGCCCTGGATGTCCTCATCGGCCGCCGCCGGCGCGGCAGACAGCAGGGCGGGGAGGGCGAGCGAGGATATAAGGTTACGCATGACGCAGCCTTTGCCGGGCGCGCCTGCCTCGATCAACCGCGATGCGATCAGCCGCGCACGACGCCCGTTTCGTTGAACGGTCGCGGATCGACCGGTTTCGCTTCGGCATCGCGCAGCGCGCATTGCCAGAAGCCGACGTCGATCCATCGCCCCTGCTTGAAGCCGATCTCGCGATAGACGCCGGCGCGGCGGAAGCCGACCGCCTCGTGCGTCTTGATCGACTGGTCGTTGGGTAGGGCGATGACGCCGATCGCCTGGACGAATCCTTGCGCGCGGAGCGTATCGATCAGCGCCTCATACAAAAGCCGCCCGACACCCTGACCCTGCACCGGCCCGGCGACGTAGAGCGACGTCTCCACCGTCCACTTATAGGCCGGACGGTCGCGGAAGCGCGTGGCATAGGCATAGGCGAGCACGCCCGCATCGTCCTCGCCCGGCGTAGCGACCAGCCAGGGGTAGAGGCCGTCCGACGCCGCGATCCGTTTCGCCATCGCGCGCGCGTCGGGCGCTTCGGTTTCGAACGAAACGGTGCCGCCCAGGACATAGGGTGCGTAGATCGCGGCGATGGCCGCCGCGTCCTCTGCCCGCGCGCCGCGAATGCTCACCATGCTGCGATCCTTGCGAACAGCGCCTCGGCGATCGTGCGATCGGCCGCGGATGGGTTGACCGGGGCGAGCGCCGCGCACTCTAGACAACGCACCTGCATCGACGGCGCGGTCGCCAGGCGGCGCGCGTCGGCGATTGCCTGGGCGAAGACGGCGCGGCGCTGGTCGGCGATGCGAGCGATCGGATCGCTCGCCTGACCGCCGCTGTCGGCATCGTCGGTGTCGCGCGCCAGCAGTTCCGCAAGCTGCGCACGCCACGTCTGCGGCTGTTCCAGATAGACGCGGCGCGCACCCGCCGGATCGATCTTCGCGCGGCGTGCCGCCTCGGCCACCGCCTCGTCCAGCCCGCCGAAGCGGTCGATCAGCCCCAACTGGCGCGCGGTCCCGCCGTCCCATACGCGGCCCTGCGCGATCTCGTTGACGCGGGCCGGCGTCATCTTGCGCGACGTCGCCACCAGATTGACGAACCGGGCATAGCCCGCCTCGATCGTCGACTGGATGACGGTGTCGAGCGCCGGGGTGAAGCCGCGATAGACGTCCGGCTGACCCGACAGCGGCGACGTCCGCACGCCGTCCGCGGTGACGCCGATCTTGGCCAGGCTGTTCTCGAAGCTCGGCAAGACGCCGAAGATGCCGATCGAGCCGGTGATCGTGTTCGGCTCGGCAAAGATGGCATCGCCCGCGGTGGACACCCAGTAGCCGCCCGACGCCGCCAGGCCTGCCATCGAGACGACGACCGGCAGCCCCTTGGCCTTGGCCTGCAACACCGCCTGGCGGATTTCCTCCGACGCGGTGACCGATCCGCCGGGCGAATCGACGCGCACGACCAGTGCCTTCAGGTCGTTCTTGGCCAGCGCGTCGCGCAGTAGCTTGGCGATCGTCTCGCTGCCCGCGGTGCCCGCGCGCGCCTTGCCGTCGACGATATCGCCGGCGACCGTGACGATGCCGATCTTGTCGCCCGTGGTCGGCAGCGGGTTGGCGGCCAGCCAGTCCTTCGCGGTGATCGCGGCATAGCGGCCGGCCATCTTGCCGGTCCCCGGACCCGCCAGCTGCGCGACGCGCGCGTCGAACGCGATGCGGTCGCCCAGCTTGTCCACCAGGCCCATCTGGACGTTCATCTTGGCCATGTCGCCGCCGGCCGCGCGCACCAGCACGTCGGGCTGGGCCAGCAGTTCGGCGACGCGCGCCTTGGGTCGCGCCTTGGCGACGTTCTGGCGCCATTGCTCCAGCAGCGATCCGTACAGCGCCTCGCTCGCCGCGCGCGCCGGCTCCGACTGGCCGGTCAGGATATAGGGCTCGACCGCCGACTTGAACTGCCCGACGCGATAGACGTGGACGTTGACGCCCAGCTTGTCGATCAGCCCCTTGTAATAGAGTTGCGACCCGCCCGGTCCCATCAGCAGCGTCCCGCCCAGCGGGTTCATCCAGACCTCGGACGCGTTCGCCGCGATCAGGTAGCTCGCGTCGGTATAGCCGGTCGCATAGGCCAGCACCGGCTTCCCGCTGGCGCGCACCCGGCCGACCGCTGCGGCGACATCTGCGATCGTCGCGGGGTAGCCGCCGGTGAAGCGGTCGAGATCAAGCACCACGGCTTTCACACGCGCATCGCCGCGCGCGCTGTCGAGCGCCCGGATCACGTCGCGCGCCCGCGCCTCGCGCAGCACGCCACCGCCACCGAGCCCCGCCAGCGGATCGACCTCGGTCGGCTGCTCGACGAGGCGCCCGTCCAGATCGAGCACCAGCGCACCCGACCCGATCGGCTTCGCCCCCGGCCGCGCATTCAACGCGGCAAACATTATTCCGAAAAACAACAACAACAGGGCCAGGACCATGAAGTCCTTGATCCCGACCAGGAGTTTCCAGGCACCACGCAGCAGTTTCACGGTCGTTGGGATCTTTCGAGGAGGAGAATTTCCGCCGGTTCTAGCCCAGGGGCAGGGAGGGAGCAACGGGCTGTATTACGTGGTTAAGACGCGAGAAGGCGGTTGTCGGCGGCCTTTTTAGGAA